>DATJCX010000001.1:0-2017 GCA_035497735.1 Brumimicrobium sp.
TATATGTTCGATTTAATGATAATTGGCGGAGGTCCGGCCGGTTACGTAGCCGCTGAGCGCGCAGGTAGCAAAGGATTGAAAGTTGTTTTATTTGAAAAGAAAAAAATTGGTGGTGTATGTCTCAACGAAGGATGTATTCCCACTAAAGCATTGCTCTATAGTGCCAAAATGTACGAACACGCCGTTGAAGGCGAAAAATTTGGTGTGTATGGTGATAACATACGTTTTGATTATGGGCAAATGGTTTCTCGCAAAAATAAACTTGTTCGAAAACTGGTTGGTGGAGTAAACATGAAGATGAAAGCTAACAAAGTTGAAGTTGTTGAAGGCGAAGCCGTTATTGAAAGTCGTAGCGACAAGGGAGTAGAAATTAGCTGTAATGGAGAAAAATATACCGGTAAAAATGTATTGATTTCCACCGGTTCTGAAGCATCTGTTCCTCCCATTCCGGGATTAAAAGAAGCGGGAGATGTGATTGTTACCAACCGTGAAATACTGGAAATGAAGGAACGCCCGGAATCGTTAGTTGTAATTGGCGGTGGAGTTATTGGTATGGAGTTTGCCTGTTTTTATCATGGATTGGGAACCACAGTAACAGTTGTGGAAATGCTACCCGAAATATTGGGCGAAATAGACAGAGAAATTTCAACTATGGTTCGTAAATTGTTCGATAAAAAAGGCATCAAGTTTCATATGAGTGCTAAGGTTACAAAAGTAGATGGAAATAAAGTTACTTTCGAAAAAGATGGAAAAACCGAAACTGTAGAAGGAGAAAAAATATTGTTGAGCGTGGGTCGCCGTCCCGTTACCAAAGGTTTTGGTTTGGAAAATATAAACGTGGAACTGGACAGAGGCGGCATTAAAGTGGATGAAAAAATGCGCACCAATGTTCCCAATGTATTTGCGGCAGGCGATGTAACCGGTTTCTCACTGTTAGCACATACTGCCAGTCGCGAAGGCGAAGTGGTTGTAAACAACCTTACCGGTCGCAACGACATCATGCGCTACAATGCAATTCCCGGAGTTGTATATATCAATCCTGAAGTTGCGGGAGTAGGCGAAACCGAAGAATCAGCAAAAAAGAAAGGTATTGCTTATAAAGTTGCAAAATTACCGATGACCTACGCCGGACGATTCTCTATCGAAAACGAAGGATTCAATGGTTTATGCAAAATATTAATTGGTGAAAAATACGGAGAAGTAATAGGCGTTCATATGCTGGGTAATCCAAGCAGTGAAATGATATACGGTGCCTGTATGGCTATTGAGCAGGAAATGACGCTGGAAGAGATGAAAGAGGTTGTTTTCCCACATCCAACGGTGAGTGAGATATTTAAAGAGGTGGTGTTTAGTGAGTTTAAGTAGTTGAAATATTTTTATAAACAATCTATTTTTAAACTAATAGAATATCTGCAATGTTATATAAAGCGTACTCCATTTATTTAGAGTGCGCTTTATTATTTGGATTAATAACCGAACGTTCCTATATTAAGCAATCGCCACATCATTTTTGTTTTTATCAAAGATGAAAATTATCGTAATGAAAAGGATTCTTCTCTCCCTCCTCATACTCACAATAATCCTTTCTTGCTTCCCACTTATCATGCTCTGGAAGAATATTTGATGAACCGATAAATATGTAAAGTCTTTAGTTATGTAAAGTCTGTCATCTTTCACCCATTGTAATCTATTTGTATCCAAAGTTACAGCAGATATTCCAGAAAGGCAAACTTTACATAATAAATCAGTATTTTTGCTGAAGGTTCTTTAGATATTGCATCAACTCTTTGTCTTTCTGCCAACAGGTTTTCCCTTCCTTAATTATACCTGGATTTAATTTTTCCAAGGCTTCTTGTTTTTTCTTTTCGCTTGCCCGGGCATAGATTTCTGTAGTGGTAGTTGATGAGTGTCCCAGAAAGTCGCGTATATAGACCAGATTGACATCTGCTTCCAGCAGATGCATGGCTTTGGAGTGTCGTAATGAGTGGCATCCTATATTTTCAGGAATGAGAGATGG
>DATJCX010000002.1:0-53926 GCA_035497735.1 Brumimicrobium sp.
CTTCTGTTCTTCTCGTGTAACGCTTCTTTTTCTTCTTCTGTTTTAACTTTATTAATTTCAGCATTGCTGTACTTTAAACGTGACAATCCATATCCTTTTCCTGAGATACGGCTCTTGTCAATTCCTTTTGATATAATGTAATTCGCTGAGGCTTTTGCACGCTTATCGGATAATGTTCTGTTGTATGCTGCAGAACCACGACTATCCGTGTGCGAACCTAATTCGATTATCATTCCAGGGTTATACCAGCAACCCCACTTCCTGCGGCTCCACCTGCCAAACCTGTGCTTCCGTCACCTCCTGCACCTAATGAATTTGCGGCACCTCCACCACTACCAGACTTTCTAGAACTTGCACCTTGACCGTTCCCACCATTACCTCCTGAAAAACTTATTACTCCAGCTCCAGTACTTGCAGCACCACCAGCGCCACCAACACCATGTTTGGTATTTCCTCCTTTAGAACCTCCGTTAGCTACAATACTCACCGGGTCCTGAAACGAATGAGTTACCTCCATCGGAATTACTTCCACCACCAACACCAACAGAAACCGCATAGCTTTCACCATTAGAGACTGGAATCGTAAGGCTCGCATAAGCGCCACCTCCTCCACCTGCTCCCCAAGCTTCAACAGTAAAACTAGAAACACCAGCAGGAACAACATAAACCCCGTCTGAAGTATGGTTCCCACATAACTCTTGGCCGGAACTTGTAAAACTAAAAATCACCATAAAAGCAACAACAATTGCCATATATGAATTAGAGTTAAACATGTATGATTTTGTTTTATAAAATAGAGTTATCATAAGTTGAATTAGTTAAAATTATTAGTAATTTATTCATAAGTTATACCTGAGTAGATAAATTGTGTAGACTCATCATAAGTATAGTTGTTTTTAGTTTCATTAAGTATGAAATAAATGTAGAAATAAAGCCGATTACATAATCAATATTGTTACAAGCGGGAAATATTAAATTTAAGCGCACAAAAAAAGACCGTATATTCTACGGTCTTTTAAAAATTAAATATCTAAGGACGAATTAATTACCCATTCATTGCTTCAGCTCCACCAACGATTTCAAGAATCTCGTTAGTAATTGCAGCTTGACGCGCTTTGTTGTATTCTAATGTTAGAGAACGCTTTAATTCAGAGGCGTTATCTGTAGCTTTATGCATCGCAGTCATTCTTGCTCCATGTTCAGAAGCTTGAGAGTCTAATACTGCTTTGTATAATTGTAGCTTTAATGATTTAGGTAGAATATTATTAATGATTTCTTCTTTAGAAGGCTCAAAAATATAATCACCTACTTCTTTATTTCCTTCGTCAGCAACAGAAACAATTGGTAACATTTGTTCTGATTGCGTATATTGTACAGCTGCGTTTTTAAACTCATTGTATACAATTACAACTTCATCATATTTTTTATTGATAAAGCTATCCATTGCATATTGAGCATATTCCGAAACATGTTCAAAAGTCAAATCATCAAACAATGCTGACGGGCCTGATAAACCTTCGGCTCTTTTATTTAGACCAGTAGATTTTAAAGCATCATCAACTTTTTTACCTAAGGTAAGGACTTCAATGTTTTTTCCATTGTAAACATTACCTATTAATTCTTTAACGCGTTTGATAACGTTATTGTTGAAAGCACCACACAAACCTCTGTTAGAAGAGATACCGATAATTAATACATTATTAACTTCACGTTGCTCGGCATATCCATTTTCAGAAAGGTCTAAAGTAGCACTTACGTTTTCAAGAATTTCTTGAGTTTTATTAGCGTAAGGGCGCAATTGTGTAATCGCATCAGTTGCTCTCTTCAATTTGGCAGCAGAAACAAGCTTCATAGCTTGTGTAATCTGCATCGTTGAAGATACTGAAGTAATACGAGTTTTAATTTCCTTTAAATTTGCCATTTGGTTAATTGAAAATGGTGAATTAAAATTGGAGCGTAAAATTACACTCCAATCTCAATTCAATATTCATTAATATTTGCTTGCAATTTCTTTAGCAACTTTAGATAGAACTTCTCTAGCAGTATCAGTGTACTTACCTGCTTTTAATTCATTCATAATATCTTTGTGCTTTGCATCTAAGTAATCTAGATATTCAGTTTCAAAAGCTTTTACTTTCTCTACTGGAACGTTTTGGATTAATCCATTTGTTCCAACATAAATAATCGCAATTTGACGCTCAACTGTATACGGGTCTCCCTCATTTTGTTTAAGAATTTCCACGTTACGAATACCTTTATCAAGTACGTTTTTAGTTGCTGCATCAAGGTCTGAACCGAATTTAGAGAAAGCCTCTAATTCACGATACTGAGCTTGGTCAAGCTTTAAAGTTCCAGAAACTTTCTTCATTGACTTAATTTGCGCTGAACCTCCAACACGAGAAACCGAAATACCTACGTTAATTGCTGGACGAATACCTGAGTTAAATAAGTCTGATTCTAAGAAAATCTGACCATCAGTAATTGAAATCACGTTTGTTGGAATATACGCAGAAACGTCTCCAGCTTGTGTTTCAATGATAGGAAGAGCTGTTAAAGATCCACCTCCTTTTACGATATCTTTAATTGATTCTGGTAAGTCGTTCATTTGAGAAGCGACAGAATCATCATTAATAATTTTCGCAGCACGCTCTAACAATCTAGAGTGAAGGTAGAAAACGTCTCCTGGGTAAGCCTCACGTCCTGGAGGACGACGTAATAATAACGACACCTCACGGTAAGCTACCGCTTGTTTAGACAAGTCATCATAAACGATTAACGCTGGACGACCTGTATCACGGAAGAACTCCCCAATAGCTGCACCAGTCATCGGCGCGAAGTATTGCATTGGAGCTGGATCTGATGCGTTAGCAGCTACAACAGTTGTGTAAGCCATAGCACCAGCTTCCTCTAATTTCTTAACTATTCCTGCAACAGTTGAACCTTTTTGTCCAATAGCTACATATATACAATATACTGGATTTCCAGCATCGTAAAATTCTTTTTGATTGATAATCGCGTCAATAGCAACTGTTGTTTTTCCAGTTTGACGGTCACCAATAATTAACTCACGTTGACCTCTTCCAATTGGAATCATCGAGTCAATCGCTTTAATTCCTGTTTGAAGTGGTTCAGTAACAGGCTCACGGAAAATAACCCCTGGTGCTTTACGCTCCACTGGCATTTCGTATAATTTCCCAGTAATTGGTCCTTTACCATCGATAGGCTGACCTAACATGTTTACAACACGTCCAACCATTCCTTCACCTACATTCACAGATGCAATAATACCTAAACGCTTAACTGTATCGCCTTCTTTTACTTCAGTAGAAACCCCCATTAGTACAACTCCTACGTTGTCTTCTTCAAGGTTTTGAGCGATTCCTTGTAAACCTCCTTCGAATTCAACAAGTTCGCCATACTGAACTCCTCCTAATCCGTAAATACGTGCGATACCATCCCCTACTGAGAGTACGGTACCTACTTCTTGAAGTTCTGCTTCCGATTTAAAACCTGAAAGCTCTTCTCTTAAGATTGCAGAAACTTCTGCTGGTTTGATATTTGCCATTTTTTTATAAAATATTTAATTGACGACAGTTAATTCTTATCGTACTAAACGTTTTTTCATTTCATTTAACTGATGAGAAATACTTGCGTCAATTCGCATGTCTCCCATTCTAACCACAAAACCACCTATTAATGATTCATCAATTGTTTCGGTTAATTCAACTGAACCTCCGATGTGGCTATTTAATTTTGCTAGAATAACATCTCTTACTTTACCATCAATTTTAGTTGCTGACGATATAGCAATAGGCATAATCCCACGGATCTTATTCACCTTAGTAATATATTCTTCAGCAATTATAGGTAAGAACATCTCTCTCTTGTTTTTAGTAAGCAAGTGAATGAATTTAGTTGATAATTCTTGAAAATCACCAAATAATTTATCAAAGATATCCGTTTTCTTATCTACTTTAACCAATGGGTTATTTAATAGAAGATGAAAATCTCTATTTTCATTTGTAGTGGTTAATAACCATTTCATGTCGTTCAACACAGCATCCGTAACTTGTCTTTCTTCAGACAACTCAACTAATGACTGCGCATAACGACTAGCAATTTTTAACCCTTTCATCTTTAATTAATTTAAGTTGATGTCATTCGCAAATGATTCAGCCAATTGCGTTTGTTTTTCCTTAGAAGATAATTCTTCTTTTAATATTTTCTCAGCGATATCGATAGCGATACCTGCTACTTGATTCTTTAAATCAGCAACAGCTGCAGACTTTTCAGCTTGAATAGCAACTCTGGCGTTTTCAACAATCTTGTCTGCTTCTTCTTTAGCTTTCACTTTAGCAGCTTCAATCATTTGGCTACTAGTTTCCTTTGCATCTTTGATTAATTCATCACGCTCGATTCTTGCTTCTTTCAACAAGTTTTGATTTTGAACCTGAAGTTTTTCCATTTCTGCTTTGGTTTTCTTAGCCATATCCAAAGCATCCTGAATTTTACCTTCACGAGTATTAACTAGATTCAATAGAGGCTTCCAAACAAATTTAGTTAAAATAAGCATCAAGATCAGAAAGGTTAAACCTGTCCAAAACATCAATCCAATTTCCGGTGTAATTAAATCCATCTTCTATTTTTTAAAATTTTAAAATAACCTTATTAATTTTTAAAAAGAAATAAAGTCTCTGTATAACCAACCGTTATATCAGAGACTTTGTTTTTTTAGTTTTTCAACAATCCAACTACAATACCGAATAATGCAGCACCCTCAATAAGAGCAGCTGAAATAATCATAGCAGTTTGAATTTTTGATGCAGCTTCTGGTTGGCGAGCCATAGCGTCCATTGCTGAACTACCAATCTTACCAATACCTAATCCTGCTCCTAATACAGCGATTCCTGCTGCGATAGCAGCTAATCCTCCAGTTATACCCATTTTATGTTTATTTTATAAGGTTACAAATTAATCATGTTCGACTGCAACTGCTTCTCCGATGAAAAGCGCAGACAACATTGTGAAAATAAATGCTTGTAAGAAAGCAACTAACAATTTCAATACATAGATAAACAATGACATTGGAATTGAAAGTCCTGCCCAACCAGCATTACCAAAAGTAAAAATAATCCCTGTTAACGACAATAGAATAATGTGCCCTGCTGTCATATTCGCAAACAAACGAACTGTTAATGCGAAAGGTTTTGCAATTACTCCAATAATTTCTACAGGAATCATAATCACTAACAAAGGCCAAGGAACTCCCGGCATTGCAAATATATGTTTCCAGTAGTTTCTTTTTCCAGAGAAAAGAGTAAAAATTAAAGTGAAAAGCGCTAATGTCAAGGTAAAACTAATGTTACCCGTTAAGTTCGCTCCTCCAGGAAAGAAAGGAACTAGTCCTAACATATTTCCTAACCATATAAAGAAGAATGCAGTCAACAAGTAAGGCATAAACTTTTGGTAACTTGCCTCACCAATATTCACTCTTGCGATATCATCACGAACAAAAACAACAATTGGCTCAAAAAACTTTGCAATTCCTTTCGGTGCACCAGCTTCTTTTCCGTAAGACTTAACTGTTGCAAACATAATAAGCGCCATAATCAAAGCCGTAAAAAGCAATGTAAATACGTTCTTTGTGATTGAGAAATCCAGTGGTCGAGTATTAGAAACAACCCCAGCCTCAGCAAAATCTAATGCTCCAGCTTCATTTAATTTGTATATCTTTCCATGATACAAACCATAGCCTAATTCTTCATTCGCTAAATAAGATTCTACCGTACTATCTGCTAACTCAACCGTTTTAGTCTCTCCCTCATGATACAATCTTTTAGATGAAAACACCTGCAAACCATTATCGATTAAGATAACTGGTAAAGGAATTGACACAGGCTTATAATTACCCTCCTCATCTTTAATGTCTATAATATGAAAATCATGAGCGTCTTTAATGTGGTGCATAATGACTTCAGTCATGTCCACACCTACTTTTTCTTCAGATTCTTGCGCAAATACTGATTGAGTCATTAAGAATACTGCTACCAATAAAAATCCTCTAAGCGTTGTCTTTAACATTGTTTTCACTTTAAAAATGAATTTCTTTTATCCAAATTTGAGCGCAAAGATACTTAAACTTTTTTAAAGTACAGCATTTTTTAAACTGTTTTGATTTACTTATCCGTTTTTAACATATTAAACACTGACTATCAATAGATTTACGTTTTTTATAATTCCTGAATTTTTATTCCTAACACATCAGATAAATAGCTCCTTTATTATACTATATAGATATACTTTATTCATTTTAAAATTTACAAAATATTGTTATATCTTTGCAGCATTACAATATGTAGTTTAAAAACAATCATCATGAGAAAATACATTCCATACCTTGTACTTGTAATAGTGTTCATATTTCTTTTTTCTCCAGACTTATCTGCCCAATGCTCTCAATGTAAATTGCTAGCGGATCAAGGAGGAAATGCCATTGATGATAAAATTCTAGAACATGGAAATAGAAATAATATAAATGCTGCGATACTGTACATCATGTCTGCACCATACATTTTACTTGCTTTGGCTGCTTTTATTTTAAGAAAGAGAATTAAAGCAACCTTCTCAAAGATGTTTTAAATTAAAGGTATATAAGAAAAGCAAGGGTAAACAGTTGAACTTTTATGCATTTTTAAAAGCAAGTAAACGCTTTTTTATACCTTCAAGCTTTTCAACAACTTCGCGACTTACATCTGAAGACAATGTAGGTTCATCAATTTGAATGTCGCCCCCCTTCAGGGCCTTTTTAGCACCTTCCAGCGTATGACCGTTGATTTTCACTAATTGATATATCTTTTGAATTTCAGCAATACTATCTGGCGAGAACAAACGGTTCCCTTTCTTATTCTTTTTTGGCTTGATTGAAGGGAATTCTTTTTCCCAAAAACGAATTAAAGAAGTGTTTACGTCAAACATCTCAGCAACTTCGCCAATGGAATAATATAGTTTTGTTAACTCAGAAATATTTATCATAATATCAATTCAGTTGGACTAAATTAGTAAAAAAACATCACTTCAAATCAATCTCCTTAATAATTCTACAAAAACCTGCTAAAATTTAAAAAGATTAACATTCAACGCATAAGATGCCTAATGTTATTTATATATATTTAAACTTGTGAAAAAATAGATGCATGAAAGACACAGACAATATAGAGTTGACCTATCTAACAATCGAAGATTATGAAGATTTAAAGAAGGCTATGCTTATTTCCTATCCTAATATGG
Organism: Brumimicrobium sp.; assembly: GCA_035497735.1. GTDB lineage: Bacteria > Bacteroidota > Bacteroidia > Flavobacteriales_D > Crocinitomicaceae > Brumimicrobium. The sequence continues at coordinate 7,288 of DATJCX010000002.1, forward strand.
AGAGTTATTGGGAAAAAACACAAATCGAAAAATTACTTTCTATCTTCCCAGATGGTCAAGTAGTAATAAAGGTAAATGGCAAACTTGCTGGTAGTGCTTTAAGTATTATTGTCAACTATAGTAAATACGAAAACAATCATACCTATTCTGCTATAACCGCAAATGGAACTTTTAAGTCGCACGATAAAAACGGCGATGTTCTCTATGGAATTGACGTTTTTATTCTTCCAGAATACAGAGGTTTACGACTCGGTAGAAGACTTTACGATTATAGAAAAGGACTGTGCGAAAAGTTAAACTTAAAAGGAATTGCCTTTGGTGGAAGAATGCCTAATTACAACAAGTACGCGAAGGAATTATCTCCAAAAGAATACATTGACAAGGTTAAAAGTAAAGAAATCTATGATCCTGTTTTAGATTTTCAAATCTCAAACGACTTCTTTCCTACTCGCATTCTTAAGAATTATCTAAAAGGTGATGTAGACTCCAATGAGTATGCGATGCTAATGGAGTGGCGAAACATTTATTTTGAAAAAACTTCTAAACGAATAATTCCAACTAAACGCGTTGTAAGACTTGGTTTGATACAATGGCAAATGAGACATTACAAAGATATGGACGCTTTATTGGAGCAAGCAGAATTCTTTGTTGAATCCTTAGCAGGTTATCATTCCGACTTTGCAGTTTTCCCAGAACTTTTTAATGCACCTTTGATGGGAGCGTATAATCATTTATCGGAAGCAGAAGCTATTCGAGAATTAGCAAAATATACACATCAAATTGTTTTAGAATTCTCAAAACTAGCAATTAGTTACAACATCAATATCGTTTCGGGTAGTATGCCAGAATTAAGAGACGGTGTGTTGTACAACGTTGGATACCTATGCCACCGAGATGGTAGAATTGAAGGGTATGAAAAGATTCATATCACACCAAACGAAGTGAAATTTTGGGGAATTCAAGGTGGAAATGAAATCCGCGTATTCGACACAGACTGTGGAAAGGTTGGTGTACTTATTTGTTACGACACGGAGTTTCCTGAACTAGGCCGTTTACTTGCAGATGAAGGAATGGAAATTCTATTTGTTCCTTTCTTAACGGATACACAAAACAGCTACTCGCGAGTTAGACACTGTGCACAGGCTCGTGCGATTGAAAACGAATGTTATGTCGCTATTGCGGGTAGTGTGGGCAACTTACCTAAGGTTCACAACATGGATATTCAATTTGCTCAGTCGATGGTATTTACGCCTTGTGACTTTGCATTCCCAACAAACGGAATAAAAGCGGAGGCTACACCTAATACAGAAATGATTCTAGTAGCAGATGTTGATTTAGACTTATTGCTAGAATTGAATGAATTTGGTAGCGTTCAAAACATTAAAGATAGAAGGCTAGACTTATTTGACTTAAAAAAGAAGTCTATATAAATTTCAAAGAAAAAACGTATCCTACTTTTCAGTCGGATACGCTCTATCAACAATAATTACATTTTCTTTACGTAATCTGTAATAATCACAATATGCTGACCATCTACTCTACCTTCAATGAATTTAGCGTTTTCATGATCTAAAGAAATACGTCTAACAGCAGTTCCACGTTTAGCAATCATACTAGAACCTTTTACGGGTAAGTCTTTGATTAAAACAACTGAATCACCAGCTTCTAATACAACTCCATTGCAATCTCTATGAACGATTTGATCTTCTGTTTCAGTCGCTGCTGCAACTCCTTCTTTGGCCCAAGCTAAATCTTCGTCTTCTATGTAAATCATGTCTAACAAATCACTTGCCCAACTTTCACCTCTCAGCTTATTTAGCATTCTCCAAGCAACAACTTTTACTGCTGAAATTTCGCTCCACATACTTTCGTTTAGACAATGCCAGTCATTTACAACGATTTTATCGTCATCATTAATTTGCGTGTTGCAGTTTTCACAAACTAGAATCGCATTTTCTTCTGACTTCTCAACTCTTGGTGGTACAAGATAAACCGTCAATTCTTCTGTTGAAGCACACAATTCACATTTGTTATCGCTTCTCTTCTTTAAATTCTCTAACATTCCTAATAGTAAAAAAATAATAAACAAAGATAAGCATAATAATTGTCATCATGAAAATGATATAAATCACTAAATAAGGGACAAAAAAAGTGGATGTCTCAAAAACAGGGAACTGCTGCGTTGTTTTCATTGTCAACACCATGCATCTCACTCACTTTTGAAACATCCACTACTATATTATAATGTTGCTCTTTTGAGGCGGTTACTGTCTAAGTTATTACCTCTAAAAACTTATGGCTTTAAAAAACCGTATTCTTCAGAATATTTCATCATCTGATCTACAAAGTTTTTAGGATAAGTAATCTTCACATCGATAATATCCCCATTGTCATCCATTACCGGAACTAATTCTGGATTCACAAAACCACTGTATGGTGCGATATCTAAATGAGAAACTCTTTCTAGAACTTCCTTGTGAATATCTTGGTCCACTTTAACAGCATACGTTTCAATTAAATGCTTTCCTGCTTTAAAATCTCCTTCCGATTTAATTCTTTGAATTTCTCTCAACAAGTCACCAAACAATACACGTAAAGCTTCATAGTCGTTTACTTTAAAGTATGTTTTGCCGTCTCTTACGATTTTCTCAATTACATTGTCTGCTTGACCTTTCTCATACGCCCATGCAGCAACCAACTGACGGTTTCTCATGTGAGACTCCTCGATGTCAGCGCCTAATTTGATTCTTTGTAACTGTGTCATCAAACCATTTCTGATGTATCCATCATACTCAGATTTACCAACTTCTAATGATTCCATCAATCCTAATTCAACTAACTTCTCATCCATTAAATAGTAAAGTCCAACTAAGTCAGCTCTTGCTTCTTCCAATGCACTAGCGTAACTCTTTAATGTTGTTGCAGGAACCCCTACACCTTCATTTAACTTTCCACTAGCATGTCCAACAACCTCATGTAAGGTTGTATGCAGTTTAGATCCAAGATTAGAGTGCTTCTTTGCTCTATCAGCTTCTTCCTTATCAAAAGCAAATTCGTCAATCATTGAGCTTCCTGAAGCATTTTCGTAAGCTTCTATGATATTACCTAAACTTACAGATTTTGAACCATGAGCTTCACGAATCCAATCTGCATTCGGTAAATTGATTCCAATTGGTGTTGCAGGCGAAGCGTCTCCAGACTCTCCTACTACTTCAACAACTTTATAAGTTACTCCGGTAACTTTCTTCTTTTTGTGTTCATTCATGATTGAAGAGTTATCTTCAAACCATTGAACGTTATCTTGAAGAACTTTCATTTGATTAGAAGCTTCAAAATCTTTAATTTGAACAACACTTTCATAGTTTGCTCTATATCCAATAGCGTCTCCATAAACTTCGATGAATCCATTGATATAGTCAATATCCCCATCTGTTGAAACTGCCCATGCAATACTGTAAGCATCCCAGTCTTTTAAATCTCCTGTATGATAGTACTTGATAAGCAATTTCAAAGCTTCTGATTGTGCATCGTTCTCAGCAACGTCAGCCGCTTTTTCTAACCAGTAAACAACTTTCTCTAAAGCCTCACCGTACATTCCACCAATCTTCCAAGGAATCTCTTCAATTTCTCCTTTTTCATTAAGGATCATTTTAGAGTTTAATCCATAAGAAATTGGTTGTGGATCGTTTGCTTTCTTGATTTTATCGTAGTAAGCATCAACCATCGCTGAAGTTACTCCTTCACCATAGAAGTTGTTTGCACTACCGCTAACTAGTCCTTTAGTCTCGTCAAGATTCACTCGTTTATTATCTAGGTCTGGATTAAAAATAACTTCTTTTACTTCGTCTCTTAACTTCGTTTTTGTCGCTGCTAATAATTCATCTAAATATTCACGGCTAAAGTCTGGTGTGAATTTATCCATAGAATAGTGATGGTGAATTCCATTTGCAAACCAAAGTTGTTTCAGGTAAACCATGAAATCATTCCAGTCTTCTCCTTTTTCTCCTTCGTAATTTCTAACGATATTCTCTAATGCATAACGAATTTCTAAGTTGTGCTTATAGTTTTGATCGTAGTTAATATCACGACCTGCATAACCAGCTTGCGTTAAATAGTAAACGTACTTCTTTTGTTGTAATGTTAAGTTATCAAAATCTTTAGCTTGATAACGCAATATTCTAAGATCTTTAAATCTGTCGATTTCCCATTGAAAATCTTCTGCGGACTCTTCAGCTTCTGTTGTAGTTTCTGTTTTAACAGCGTTATCCGCATTTTCACCACATGAAAATAGAATTCCGACTGCAAAAGCACTTAATACGATTTTTTTCATTCTGTTCATTTTTTTGAAATTCGAATTTACGAATTTAAATTGAAAAGTAAGAAGATTGCATGGTAAAACTTTAAACATAAAGCCTTTAAAACAAAAAAGTGGATATCCCAAAACCGTAGAACTGACTTGCATTTCACCGACTTTTGAAAAATCCACTAAATTAGTATGAAAGTTGCTCTTTAGAGAAAGCTACTTCATGTCAAAATATATTTTTTACTTATTGTTCAACTCCATTGCCTTCAATGTATTCATCATTAAAGAAACAATCGTCATTGGTCCAACTCCACCTGGCACAGGTGTCATGAATGAAGCTTTTTCTTTTAATCCTTCAAAATCAACATCACCAACGATGCGGTAACCTGATTTTCTAGAAGCATCTTCAACACGTGTAATTCCAACGTCAACAATAACAACTCCATCTTTTACCATATCTGTTTTCAAGAATTCTGGAATTCCGATTGCAGTGATGATGATGTCACCTTGTAAAGTAATTTCTTTTAGATTTTTAGTTCTTGAATGCGCCATAGTAACCGTTGAGTTACCTGGATTGGTATTTCTTGCCATCAGAATACTCATTGGTGAACCAACAATGTGAGAACGTCCGATTACCACACAGTGTTTTCCAGAAGTTTCTACATTGTATCTTTTCAACAACTCTAATATTCCTGCTGGAGTTGCCGGCAAAAATCCTGGCAAGTTAAGCACCATTCTCCCTAAGTTCGTTGGATGAAAACCATCTACGTCCTTCGTTGGGTCGATAGCTAAGGTAATTTTCTTTTCGTCAATGTGCTTTGGCAATGGCAACTGAACGATAAAACCATCAATTTCGTGGTCATTATTCAACTCGTGAACTTTTGCAAGAAGTTCCTCTTCAGAGATTGTCTCGTCTAAGTGAATTAAAGTACTTTCGAAACCTATTTCTTTACAAGCTCTAACTTTTGCGCCAACATAAGTCAAAGAACCACCATCATTTCCAACTAATACAGCTGCTAAGTGTGGGAGTTTCTGTCCTTTTACTCGTCTTTCTTCAACAGCTTTCGCTAATTCTAAACGAATTGCTTGCGATGTTTCTTTACCGTCTAATATTTGCATTTTCAAAATCTTTTTTACAAAAATAGAATTTTATTTATTGGAAAAAAAGAATAATAAAAAAGCGGACAAAATTTCTTTTGCCCGCTTGCATAATATTCGATTATTTTCCTGCTCTCTTTCTTTCCATTTCCGTTAAATGAATTTTACGGATTCTTAAAGAATGAGGAGTAACTTCTACGTATTCATCGGATTGGATGTATTCTAAACTTTCTTCCAACGACATTTTGATAGCAGGTGCTAACCTTACTTTCTCATCTGTACCAGAAGAACGCATGTTAGACAGTTTCTTAGTTTTAGTTACGTTAACAACTAAATCCCCATGTCTAGAGTTTTCTCCAATAACCTGACCTTCATAAATCGGGTCGTTTGGATCAATAAAGAAACGTCCTCTATCTTGTAAGTTATTCAAAGAATATGGAATAGCATTTCCTTTCTCCATAGAAATTAAAGAACCGTTCTGACGTCCAGGGATTTCTCCTCTGAATGGTTGAAATTCAATAAATCTATGGTTCATGATAGCCTCACCAGCTGTTTGAGTCAAGATATAGTTACGTAAACCGATAATACCACGAGAAGGAATGATAAAGTCAACCACCATACGGTCTCCTTTAGCAACCATGTTTGTCATTTCACCTTTACGTCTAGCTACCGCTTCAACAATTGTTCCTGAATGTGATTCAGGTAAGTCAACTGTTAACTCTTCAATTGGTTCGTGCTTAACACCATCAATTTCTTTGATAATTACTTGTGGTTGTCCTACTTGCAATTCGTATCCTTCACGGCGCATTTCCTCAATCAATACTGATAAGTGCAATACTCCTCTACCAAATACCATCCATTTGTCAGCCTTATCTGTTGGCATAACGCGCAACGCTAAGTTCTTTTCAAGTTCTTTTTTCAAACGCTCTTCAACGTGACGAGAAGTAACAAATTTACCATCTTGTCCGAAGAAAGGAGAGTCGTTAATTGAGAACATCATGCTCATTGTAGGTTCATCGATAGCGATTTTCCCTAATGGCTCTGGATTTTCAACATCACAAATAGAGTCTCCAATTTCAAATCCTTCAATACCTGTGATAGCACAAATATCTCCTGGCTGAACACTGTCCACTTTTATACGCTCCATACCTGCGAAAACGTATGTTTCTTTGATACGGTGCTTTTGGTGAGACCCATCAGAGTTTTTCACCAATATGATTGGCATTCCTGGCTTAAGAATACCTCTGTGTAAACGACCGATTGCGATACGTCCTACATAAGAAGAGAAATCTAATGAAGTAATCAACATTTGTGTATTTCCTTCTTCAATTTCTTGAGGTGCAAAGTATGCTAAAATCTTATCTAATAAGGCATTAATGTTTGTCGTTTGGTTTTTCCAATCATCAGACATCCAATTGTTTTTGGCGGAACCATAAACAGAAGGGAAATCTAATTGCTCTTCATTCGCCTCAAGGTCAAACATCAAATCAAAAACCTTTTCGTGTACTTCTTCAGGTGTACAGTTTTCTTTGTCCACCTTATTAATTACCACTAAAGGTTTAAGTCCCAATTCTAGCGCTTTCTGCAGTACAAAGCGCGTTTGAGGCATTGGGCCTTCAAAAGCATCTACCAGTAAACATACACCATCAGCCATGTTTAAAACACGCTCTACTTCACCACCGAAATCGGCGTGACCTGGAGTATCAATGATATTAATCTTTGTACCTTTATATTTGATAGAAACAGTTTTTGAAACGATCGTGATTCCTCTCTCTCTTTCTAGGTCATTATTATCCATTAACGTTTCGCTACTGGTAATTTTTTCTTCACTCGCTTCAATAATTTTGTTAACCAACGTTGTTTTACCGTGGTCAACGTGCGCAATAATTGCGATATTTCTAATTTCCATTGTTTAATTTGGATTAATCTAATAAATACTATCTTCTTCTACCAGTGCTGCTACCTCTGTCGCGATTTCCTCCAAAAGAACTTCTGCTTCCTCCGCCACTGCGACCTCCGCTTCTTCCTTTGAATCCACCGCCACCGCTTCTTCCGCCACCGCTTCGACCACCGCCTCTACGACCATCTCTAGAACCGCCACTTTTTTGTTCGGTTTTTTCAATAGACATGTTCTTACCTTCGTAAGAAGCATCTTCCATCTTTCTAAGGATCATTTCAGTTTGGTCTTTATCAGCATCAAAGAATGAGAAGGCTGGCATCAAGTCAATTCTTCCAATTGCACTTGAATTCAATCCGGTATTATCACATAGTAAACGTAGAAGTGCTCCTGCGTTTAATCCGTCTTTTGTACCTAATGAAACGAAGAATCGTTGTTTTCCCTCATCAGTTCCCTCACGTCTTCCTCTACTAGGTCTTCCAGAATCTCTCTCGCCACCTGCTTCAGGCTTAGCGTTTAAGTTTCCAGCTTTCTTGTAATAGTCTAAGAAACGATTGAACTCGTCAGAAACGAACATTTTAACTACATCTTCTTTAGAGAAATCCTTAAGATCTTCTAGAATATGCGGAATAAATGGTGCGATTGCATCTTCGTTAACTGTTGTTTTCTTTACTCTATCAATCATAGATTCTAACTGAAGCGCACAAATAACTTCTGGCTCAGGGATTACTCCAAAAGTAAACTTTTGGCCTATGATTTTTTCAATCTGATTAATCTTGTATTTTTCACGTGTATTGATCAATACAATAGATTCACCAGTGTTACCAGCACGAGCAGTTCTACCACTTCTATGTGTGTAGTTTTCAACTTCATCTGGCAAGTTGTAGTTAATTACATGGGAAATGTCATCCACGTCAATACCTCTTGCTGCAACGTCTGTCGCTACTAACAACTGGATACTTCTACTTCTGAAACGCGCCATTACACGGTCACGTTGTGCTTGTGATAAATCACCATGCAAAGCTTCTGCGTTGTACCCATCTTTCCCCAATTTCTCGGCTACTTGTTGAGTTTCTATACGCGTACGGCAAAAAACTAAACCAAAGATCTTTGGATTGAAGTCAATCAATCTCTTAAGAGCCTCATATCTGTCTCTTTCTTTAACAGAAAAATAGATATGATCTATATTTTTGTTTCCTTCGTTTTTGTTTCCTATGCTCACCTCTAATGGGTCAGTCATATACATTTTCGCAATTTTTGCGACTTCATTTGGCATAGTTGCTGAAAACAACCATGTACTTTTTTCTACAGGTGTTTGATCTAAAATAAGGTCCAAATCTTCTTTGAAACCCATGTTTAGCATCTCATCTGCTTCGTCAAGAACAACTACTTCTACTTCTTCTAACCTAATCGCTTTACGCTTGATTAAGTCAACTAAACGACCAGGTGTGGCAACAACAATTGCTACTCCATCTCTTAATTTCTTAATTTGTCTAACGATATCTGAACCTCCGTAAACTGCTTCAACTTTAATAGGATCATACTTAGCGTAATTCTCTATATCTTTTGCAATTTGTAGGCACAACTCTCTTGTTGGACAGATTATTAAACCAACTGGTGATTTTTTGTTTTCTGTAATTCTGTTTACTAATGGTAGTCCAAAAGCTGCAGTTTTTCCTGTTCCTGTTTGTGCTAATCCCACGAAATCGCTTTTCGCTTTTAGTAAATGAGGGATTGCTTCTGTCTGGATTGGTGTAGGCTGCTCAAACCCCATGTCTGTAACAGCTTTGACCACTTGGCTTCTCAGCCCTAAATCTTTAAAGGTCATATATTAATTTAAAATCGGGTGCAAAGATACGATAATCTTAAGAGAATTAAGAATATAGCTCGTTTATTTACAAATAAAACAAAAGATAATTTATTTTACGGAGTAATTAACACCTCAAAAAGTGAAAAAAACGTGCATTTACTATCTGTTCAATGCACAATTTCACAATGTACGAATTCTTTTTTAATCCTGCAACTTTAAAGTGTATTGAAACATTAATGTCCTAGGAGATTCAATTTTTAACGGTCTTAATGAGTAAGAATTGTTTAATAAGTTGGATGCAACTAAAGAAACTTTGTGTTGCTTGTTGAATGCAAAAGAAACACGAAGGTCAACTATCCATACCCCTTTTTGATTTTCTCTAAAGTAGTCCATATAACGGATATTTTGAATCAAAGGTGCAGACGTAGCATCTTCAAACTCTTCGATAACAGCATCCATATTTTCCATTTTACTGAAGTACTTAGCACTAACTCCAACAGAATAACGGTCAAAGAAATTCACTTCAACGTCTGCCTTAACGTTATGTAAGAAACGGTATTTCAGAATATTTCTAGAATTATCCAATGAAGTTGAATTGTAACTGTATTCCTTATGCATAAATACAGAATCTACTGCATAAACGTAGTTTGGCGAAAGCGATGTTGGTAGAATATAGTTATATCCAAGCATAAAAACCATTTCTGCTTTTTCCGCTAATTTAGCTTTTCCAGAAAAAGACATATCAATTCCTAAAACACGAGATTCACCCGTATTGATAAATTTAAAACCAGCCATATCGCTTAATGTTTCAGGATCATCTCCCCAGAAACCAAATAAGTATTCGATTGTATTTTGATATTCTTGCCAGTAGGCTGCAACATCAAAGTAACCATAGATATTCCAAAACTTTAATCCTTGCTTAATTCCCACTTCCGCGTTCCAACTCGCCTCGGATTGAATTTCTGGATTGGCAAATACACCAAAGTTCCCCACTCCTGTACGGATGAATCGCTCAGTAATGGTTGGGAAACGATATCCTTGTCCAAACGAAGCTCTAAAGTATGTTTCTTTAAATACATTGATACTTGCACCAGCTCTAAACACAGGCTTCAATGCTGTAACTGTATCATTCAATTGGAAGTATTCCATTCTTCCTCCTACAGAAAAGTTAACTAGATTATAAACCTTCTTTTCTAGTTGGGTATAAGCTGAAATGTTTAAAATATCGTTATACGGACTTCCTGAACCAACATACATTTCGGCATAAGAACTTGTATACTTACTGGTAACACCAGCAATCAAGTCGACACCTTTTAACTTGTGAATATTCTTTTGGAACATATAATCCGCATAATAAGTCGTAGATTTATTATCCTGATTTGCTGTAATTTTATTATCTGTATGCATGATACGTGTTCTCAAATAGTGCTTTCCTTCTGTCGAAGTAATAAAGGTCACAAAAGGATCAACGTTAAAAATCATTTGATTCTGCAAGAATACTGCTCCTGGATAACCTCTGTACAATCCTGTACTATCATTTAACCAAGCAAAAACCAATGGAGAATCAGACAACATAAAGTTACCATTTACCCCATAACTCAATCCTTTTAATTTCTTATTTCTATGACGAATATTAAAGTTTACTCGGGCTCTTTTAGCAACCATTTCTCTTTCTGAGAAATTAGAAATCGTATCAGGCTCTTCATCTTCAACAATTTTATCTTGAATTGGTGCCCCCATATATCCGTGATCATAATTCATGTTTGCTCCCACCACTATATCCCAATTTCCAACTTTTCGAGAATGTAAGAAGTTGGCTCCTGCAATAATTGGCGCATCGTCCCACCATTTAGCACCAGCGATACTTGGCTTTGAATAGAATCCACTGTAAACGTTAACTTTCGTCAATGGCTTAGAAGTTGGATAAGCAGAGCGAATATGAATTGAACCAGACAGTGCAGAGCTACCTGATAATACAGAAGAGGCACCTTTGATAACTTCAATTTGGTGAATATTTTCTACTGGAACAAATCCCCATTCTGGTCTTCCCGCGTCTCCAGACAGCAAAGGCATGTCGTCAACAATAACAGCCACTTTCGAACCTACCCCGAAAGTAAAACCACTTCCTCCTCGAATTTGTGGTTCTCCATCCATGATATTTAGTCCAGGCGTTTGGTCTAAAGCAGTTTCAATACTTCTTGTGTTTTTATTCTCAATGTATTCAGCTCGAATGATTTCTAAAGAAACAGTTTGTTCTTCTATTGGTCGATCGAATTTCCCTACACGTACCTCTACTCCTTCCAAAACAGTTACCAAAGAAAACATTTGGAAATCCATTTGTTTAATTTCTCCGTCTTTAACACTTACGCTAACTGTATCGGTAGCCATCCCAGAATATCTGAAGATTAAAATAGCATCTCCAGGAGGAATTTCCAAAACATAATTTCCGTTCTCGTCAGAGTATGCTCCTACAGTAACATCTTGCTTAAAAATAACAGTAGCTCCGAATAAAGGCTTGTTATTATCATCTGTTACTCTTCCAACAATTCTTGCTTTCTGTGAAAAAGCTAAACCTGAGAAAACCAACAATAAAAAAACTAATATTACTCTCATAAACCAATCTTATTACCAACAATATACGAAAAGGGAAATAGACTTCTCTATTTCCCTTCTATCAACTAAGCTTATTTTTAATCTTTAATGAATTTCAACACCTTTGTACTTTCACCTTGTTGTAATCGGATAAAGTACACACCTCTTCTCATCGATGATAGGTCTATTTTATTGTTGCCTTTAGAAACTCTTCCTGTTTGAATTTCTTCTCCTAGAACTGAAACAACTGTATAATTTGTTGTAGTTTTTAAATTACCAACATTCAATACACTTTTTACAGGATTAGGATAAACTGAAACTTTATCTAAAATAGAATTTTCCTTAACACTCAATTCATTATAAATCAACTCTATATCATCTATCCAAAGAGAATCACTTTTTGAACCACCACCCGGTGTTTCATTTGTAGTAAATGAAACTAAAATATAGGCAGCCTCTTCAGCTACTCCATCGTACACAAAGGGAACTGCAAATCTATTCCATTCTCCTTCTGTAGAAGAGTAGTTAATAACTGCTGTTCCAACTACATGGTTAATCGAAGCAGCATCCTCTGGATCTCTGTAATCGTAATCATCATGAATAGTTGCTTTCATTCGCGCATTTTCATTGTGTCCATTCGGCATAAACTTTGCCCAGAAAACCAATGAATCAGGTTTTTCTGTGAATGGTTGATTGAATTTCACATCTGACCTATCAGTTTTATTATAATTGGCAGCATGCGATGCTATTGAAGCTCCCATATTTACGATACCTAATGTCAAGTTTCCATTCGCTTTAATACCGAAAGCCGCATCTCGAGACCAAAGTTTAGCACTTTTTATTCCTTCAGAACCAGGTCTAACATCATTAGACGCTTCTACTTGAACCTCTGCGAAAGTTTTATAACTACCGCTTGCTGTCATAAAGCTATTCCAGTTTACTGGCTCCGTTCCTTTTACTGGCTTCGCAGGATCAACTGCTTCCCACTCTTCAAAATCTGAATTTTCTATCTGTTGCTGAGCAAAACCAACGCTTGTTGCTAATGCTAAGCCTAGAGTAAAGGCTATCTTTTTCATCATTTTAACATTTTTTGTTGAAGCAAATGTAATGTATTTTTTTCGATGCAATGAGTTTAAAAAGGGGAAAAATACTCATAGCCGACTGTTAACAACTTACAATACAATATCTTAAGCTATATTTTTTAACAATTAAAAGAAGAGTGAAACCAGCTTATTTGCCCGAAAGTGGCTAAGATTCAGATATTTTTATCAGGGTTTTATCGTAGTTACGGATTTGATTTTCTATTTTTATAAAAAATTAAACATTATGAAAACTCCTTTTAACCTCTTTAAATGGATTGAAGACAATAGAGACCTTTTAAAGCCACCAGTTGGAAACAAAAATCTTTATACTGAAGCAGGAGATTTTATTGTAATGATTGTTGGCGGACCAAACGCGAGAAAAGACTACCACTACAATGAAACAGAAGAATTATTCTTTCAATTAGAAGGAGATATTATTGTGCGTATCCAAGAAGATGGTAAAGCAAGAGATATTGAAATCAAGGAAGGTGAAATGTTTTTATTACCTGCAAGAACACCACATTCACCTATGCGTAGCGAAAATTCGGTTGGACTTGTAATTGAAAGCGTTAGAAAAGGAACTGATTTTCAAGATGGACTGATGTGGTTTTGTGAGAACTGTAATCACGAGCTCCATTCTTATGTCTTTCCTTTAGAAGACATTGAAAAAGATTTTCTTCCAAGATTTAAAGAATTTTATTCTTCCAAAGAATTAAGAACTTGTAAAAGCTGTGGACACGTAATGGAAGCTGACAAAAGATTTATATAATTTCTGATTTTTATAAACACATCAAGAGCTAAGATATAGTTCAACTAAGAATGGATTTTTTTTTACTGTCTTACACAAAGTATAATTATGGAGGCATAAAATATCTCAGCATTGTAGATATGGCTGTTTCCATTCTTTGGGTTCTTATTGTTCTTGCTATTCTCTATGCTTACAAACAGAAAAGAAGCGAGCCAGAATATAAGCGCTTTATTCCCTTCTTTCTTTTTAAGATGTTTGCCGTTTACTTTTTTGCTGTAATGAACTCTTATCTATATGGAGGTGCGGACAGTGCGGCCTTTTGGCACATGTCAAATGCAATTACAGACTTGATGTTTAAGAATTTCCCTGACTTTATGCACGAAATGTTTGTAGGTCAAAACGGAAGTTTCTATAAAAACGGAATTCACCATCCAGGCTGGATTTATAAAGAATCTGAAGGCTTTTTTATGGCTAAAATCACTTGGGTTTTTAGTTTTATCTCCGGAAAACAATACCTACTCGCTAGTCTGTATTTTTCTTTCCTAACCTTTCTTGCTCAATGGCGTTTGTATAGACTACTAATGAAGTATTTCATTAAAAATAAGGATTCTAAATTCCATATATTATTCCTATACATGCCTTCTGTAGCATTCTGGTGTTCAGGAATTGCTAAAGACACTGTTGTACTTTTCGCCATTTTAAACATTGTTTACTTCCTTACAAGATGGTTTTTCCTAAAAGAACGTAAATTGAAGTATGCGCTTGGCTTTCTGTTTTACGCTTGGCTAATTCTACATACAAGAGAAATTATTCTAGGAATTGTTATCGTTTCATTTGTGTTGACTTGGATATTCACTTTAGTAAATTCTCTTAGTCAGCCATTTATTCGTGGACTTCTTAGGTTTACAATTTCATTTATTGGCTTGGCAGTACTTGCTGTTGGATTATATGCTTTTCAATTGAATCAAGTTTTAGATGGCTACTTAGAAGAGGGACAAATCATTCAACAAGATTTTGAAAACAATCCGTTGTACACTGGAAAGCGGTACAGTTTGGGAATGGATGCTTTTACACCACTAGGAATGCTCCTTGTTAGCCCTATGGCTATATTTGCGGGAATTTTCAGACCTGGAATTTGGGAAGCTCTAACTTCCACTCTTTTATTAAATGGAATAGAAAGTACGATTTTACTATACCTATTCTTTAAAAGAGTTGTATTTAAAGCAGGAAGTTTTTCGCTGAATCTTTTTAACCACAAAATTTTATTATTCTGTGGAATTATCACCTTACTATATGCGTTTTCTACCGGATTAACCGCAGTAATATTTGGGGTATTGGTTCGACTTAGAGCACCGCTCCTTCTCTTCTTTATGGTGGTTATATATTGGAAAGACTTCGTAGTAGCTCCCGAGGCAGAAAAAGATAAAACAACTTACTGATAATAACAGTTGTCAGACTTTCCTAAAGAGAAATAGATACTAACTCCAAACATTGAATACCAATCTTTAGTGGTTGCGTTTCCTCTTTGACCTGTGAAGTTGTAACCTTCTAAAGACCTATCTGATAGATCTGCAGCAATGTCGCCGTTTTGAGCTGCTAATTGCCCTCTATTTAGATAATTCCCTCCACCTACATCGTCTAAGTAGTCTGTAAACGTTTTTCTAAGTCCGTACTCCACACCAATTGCAAAACGTCTTCCTATATTCATTTTAACGCCAATACCAAAAGGTATAACAAATTGATACAATGAATAAGGCTTCTTATCAGATAACAAGCTTCCTTGTCCTTCTGTACCAATTGGTTGCAATTCGACTAATTCTCCGTTGTAATCAGTTCTAGGATTCATCTTGAAAGCGCCTATATCAAGAAATAGATAAGGTGAAAAGAAATACTTTTCGTTTCCTAGCTTATAATTCAAAAAGTTAAACTCTACTCCTCCAGATAGTTCAAGAATATGAGACTGAAAAGAAAAGTTTCTCGCTTGTTGCACTTCAAACTTAGATTGTGCGTCATAACCTTCGACCTTACCATATCTGAAAGCGCCCCGTATTTCCACTCTTGAATTAAGATGGTATTTGTAAATTATTCCAGCTGAAAGGTTCGTATTTTTGAAATGACCAAATTGGTTCAAGTCTCCAATATAATAGCTTCCGCCTACCATAAAACCAAGGGTTGAACGCGATCTAAAATTTTCATTTTGACCAAACACGTTTGCTGAGTTTATCAAAAAACTCATCAGCAAAACCAAGATTGATATTTTATTAAAAACTTTCATGATCAATTCGTTAACGGTAAAATTAACAATTTATTACTTTAGTCATTACGTTGATCTATTCCCCAAAGCATTTTCTCGCGAATTGTTTCGAAGAAATTCTTTTCTTTAAACTTAATTAAGTTGATGCAGAAGTCGCTTTTATACAAGGTAATTTCCGTTCCACTCTTAACTGGCTTAGAAATAGAGTCCAAGGTTAGTAAAAAAGTTTTGTCTCTTCCAACTCCTTTAAGTGTAATTGGTAAATGGTCAGGAACAATTATAGGTCGAACATTTAAATTATGTGCAGCAATCGGTGTTAGAAAATGTACATTACTTCCAGGACTGATAATCGGTCCACCACAACTTAAGTTATAAGCTGTAGAACCGGTAGATGTCCCGACAAGTAAACCGTCTGCCCAATATGAATTCAGATAAACACCATCTATGTATGCTTCAACTGTAATCATCGACGCTGTATCTTTCTTATGAACAGCCAATTCATTTAAAGCGTAATTATTTTCTCCAAAAATATTTCTTTCTGTTTCAACTCTGATTAAAGAACGTTTTTGATATTCGAAATCTTTCTTGTTGATTCTTTCGAAAACCTCTTCAAAACCAACAATATTAATATCCGCTAAAAAACCTAAGCGTCCAGTATTTATTCCGATAATTGGCACGCCACTAGAACGAACGTATCGAACAGTTTCCAAGAAGGTACCGTCTCCACCAATACTAATTACAAAGTCTATTCCAGTTAAGAAATCGGTATAACTATTAAAGGTTTCATACCCTATTCCTAATCCAGTTTGGCTTTGTAATTGAGCACACAATTTCTCCTCAATTATCAGTTTCCAATTTAACGCTTGAATAGTTTTAAAAAATGATTTATAGAATTCCTTTTCTTTTGGTTTAACTCCTCTCGAGTATATTGCAACATTCATTTTTTTTATAGATTTAGATAGTTCATCAATTCATCATATCGATCTTTTAAGTCGTCATGATAACTGTCTCTTTGGTAACTTGCTTTAACAAAATAGTCATAGCGTTCTAAAGCACGAATTACTCTACCTAAGTCTATTAAATTAATTTTTAGGGTTACTTCTGTTTTTTGAGAAGAAGGTTGTGAAGTAATAAACACACTTAATATTTTGGCATTCTCGCTTTCTATAATTTGTGAAATACGTGCTAGTGAATAATCTGTAATACTCATTTCTAGCACAATAATACTTCCTTGCTCTAATATCGTATTGGTATCTGCAAATTTATACAAGAGCTTTCTGACATCGATACTTCCAAGATAACTTTCTTTATTATCCAAAACAGGTATAATAGAAAGATGATCTAGTGCAGCGATTTTTAAGACCTCATATATATGTGTTGAATCCATCACATATGGTCTAGGTAAATGGTCGAACAATTCCGTTAAGGGCAATGACAGTTTAGACTGATTTAATAAATCATCCTCTGAAACTACGCCAACAAAATTATTATTCTTTAAAACCGACAAATGATTCACTTTAAAATCACTCATCCATTGTAAAGCCATATCTCCTGTATCCGTGTGTTCTAACGGTAAAATGTCCTCTGATATTAATTCAATTCCAATCATTCTTCTAACCAATGTAGTAAATTCGCGTTAATGTAATAACTTTGTTAACGAAAATTTAGTGTAAAAATGGCAAAGTTAAGTGTAAATATCAATAAAGTTGCAACAATTCGCAACGCAAGAGGTGGAAATACTCCAAATGTTAAACAAATCGCAATAGATTGTGAGAAATTTGGTGCAGATGGAATAACTATTCACCCTCGTCCAGACGAAAGACACATCACTACAAAAGATGTGTACGATTTAAAAGAAGTGGTAACAACAGAATTCAACATCGAGGGCTATCCAGATGAAAGATTCATGAAGTTAATCGAAGAAATTCGTCCAGCTCAAGCAACTTTAGTTCCGGATCCACCACATGTTTTGACTTCAAATGCTGGTTGGGATACGGTGAAAAATAAAGATTTCCTAAAAGATATCTGTGCGAAGATTTCTTCGTGGGGTGTTAGAACATCCATTTTCGTAGATACCAATTTAGAAAACATAAGAGGCGCTAAAGAAACGGGAGTAGATAGAATCGAACTATATACTGGTCCATTCGCCGACGATTATAATGAAGATAGGAATAAGGCAATTGCGGAATATATTACTGCAGCAGAGTTAGCACATGAGTTAGGACTTGGAATTAACGCAGGGCATGATTTAAGCCTTGATAACTTAGCTTTCTTCTCTCAATCTATCCCTAACCTAGCAGAAGTGAGTATTGGTCACGCATTGATATCAGATGCGCTTTACTTAGGGTTAGAAGAAACAATTAAAAGGTACAATATGTTATTAAAGTAATATGGAATTAAACTATAAGAAATACGGTGAAGGCAAGGCTTTTATCATATTACATGGACTTTTTGGTTCATCGGACAATTGGCATTCACATGCTACTAAACTTGGGGAATACTTTGAAGTTTATTCAGTTGACCAAAGGAACCATGGTGATTCAGGATGGAGCGATGATTTCAACTATGATGCCATGGCAGAGGACTTAAATGAGTTTGTTGAAAAGCATCAATTAGACGACTTTATCTTAATGGGGCATTCCATGGGTGGAAAAACAGCCATGCGCTATGCTCAATTATATCCAGACAAGATTGATAGGTTAATCATCGTTGATATGGGAATAAAAGGATATCCCGTAACGCACGATGTTATAATCGAAGGATTAAAGTCTTTGAATCTAGAAAATCTAAGTACGAGAGGAGAAGCTGACGCCCATTTAGAAAAGTATATTGGCAGCTATATGGTTAGGCAATTTTTACTAAAAAACTTACACCGAGATAAAACAGGATTTTCTTGGAAGGTTAACCTGAAAGTACTGGAAGAAAAATTGCATGAAGTCATAGATTCAATACCAAATGATGAAGTGATGATTGATACCTTATTTATGGTTGGTGGAACATCAGATTATATTGTTCCGGAGGATCATGATGCTATCAGAAAGGTGTTTCCTTTAGCAACATTCTATACTATTGAAAAGGCAGGGCACTGGATTCATGCAGAAGCGCCAGAAGAGTTTATGGAACAAGTGCTAAGCTTTTCCTTACTGTAAAGAGAATATCATTCAATAAAAAAGCCTCACTTCTAACGAAATGAGGCTTTTTTTGTATATCAATTAGCAATTAATCTTGTTTATTATTGTAATCCATTCTAACTACTTCGGCTTCCGTTCTACGATTAAACTGGTGAAGTAATTCAAACAATTCTTTATCGGTCTTCTGGAATTTATTAATGTAAGATTCAGTTAACTCGATAGCTTCAGATTGCCCGTCAGGTCTTTCTGTGTAGTATTTATCATCTTGCAAGAATACAACTCTTGGCAAGTTTTCACCTTTACCTTCAGCAACTAATCTATTTGGATCAACTCCTTTTTCTTTTACTAGGTAGTCAACACAAGACTGTGCTCTTTTTTGTGCTAGCAACTCGTTAGATTTAGCTGAACCACGTGAGTCAGTATGAGAAGACAACTTAAGAACCATTCCTGGGTACTCATTTAATAAGTCGTACACATAGTTTAATGAGTCTTTAGAGTTAATCTCACCTTCAATTATTTGAAGTTTAGCAGAACCTAAGTCATAACGTACTTCTGGAAGAACGATTGGTGTTTTAGGTAATAAAGGCATTTCTAGAATAAAGTTTTGGTCGTATGCCAATTCTTTAGTAGAGAACATTTCAACTAAGTCACTTTCGTGATAACCTTCAGTAGGTAGAATTGTAACTGAGAAATCAGTTTCCTCTACAATAAAACGGTCACCGTCTGGTTTCTTATCCCAGAAAACCTCTCCATTTTCATTTGTTTTACCAGTAAATGGTTGTCCTCCTTCTGGAGTAACCTGAACTGTTGCACCATTAATTCTTTCTGAACTACCAATTTTTCTAACAATTACTTTTAAGTCAAATAAGTTTGGAGGTAATTGGTATGACCAAACATCCGTTGTATTTCTTGTTCCTAAAGAACCTCTTCTATTAGAAGTAA
Organism: Brumimicrobium sp.; assembly: GCA_035497735.1. Lineage (GTDB taxonomy): Bacteria > Bacteroidota > Bacteroidia > Flavobacteriales_D > Crocinitomicaceae > Brumimicrobium. The sequence continues at coordinate 27,145 of DATJCX010000002.1, forward strand.
AGAATCCGTTTTTCGCATCAACCTCTGTCATATGGAAATCATCCACATCAGAGTTGATTGGCGTACCTAAGTTTACTGGATTCGTAAACTTCTTTGGGTCATCAGTTTTCTTTGCTTTATAGATATCTAATCCTCCTAAACCTTTATGTCCATTAGAAGAGAATAATAAATCACCATCTAACGCATACGTAGGGAAAAGTTCATCACCAGCAGTATTAATTTCTGGACCTAAGTTGATAGGCTTAGACCAAGACTTTGCTCTTCTATCATATTCAGTGTACCATAGGTCTCTTCCTCCGAATCCACCTGGCATATCTGAAGAGAAGATCATTGCTGAACCATCTTCGTTTGGAAGTGGGTGTCCTATACTAATTGTATCATTAAGACCTAAGTCGATTCTTTCTGGCTCTCCAAATCCTTTTCCTTTTTTCTCAGCTGTCCAAATTTGACAACCATAAGCTTTTTTGTAAACTTCAGGACATCTTGTAAAGAATACATTTCTGAATCTTCCGTCAAATACTAAAGTACCTTCACTGTGTTCAGTGTTGATTCCTTCACTTTCCAACAACTTTGGCTCAGTCCAGTTTCCAGTTCTATCCATTCCAGCTTCCCAGATGTTGAAGTAACCTTCACCGATGATTGCGTCTTTACCTTTTGTTGTTGGTGCAGGGCGAGAAGAAGAGAATACAATTGCATTTCCATTTCTGTTTGCAATTGCTGGCGCCATGTCCATTCCTTCATTATTGATTTTCGTTTCTGACTTAACTGTATATCTAGTTCTATTGTCTTTAAAAACAACAGCTCTATCTAAAGACTCCAATGCATTTGTAACTTGCTTGTCTCCTGGCTTTAACTTCAAGAATTCTTGGTAGCTATCACGTGCTTTGTCGTACTCTCCTTTTTCTTTATACTGGTTAGCCATTCTAAAGTAAACATAAGGATTGTCTTCAAAATGCTTTAAGTCGATAGCTCTTTGGTACCATTCGATAGCTTTTTCACCATCAAATGCTTTTTCAAAAGAATAACCAGCTTTATAAGCTAAAGAGGATTTCAAAGCTAAAGCCTTAGCGTTTTTTGGAGATATTTTATTATATGCTTTAACAGCTAGATCAGCTGCTTCGAAATACTTTCCGCTTTTAAATGCAGCGTCAGCTTTAACAACAGCTGGCGGGTTGGTTTGCGAAAAAATAAATGTCGATAATAAAATCGAAAAAATCAGTAGCGTATTTTTCATATAGCAAAGTTTAACAAATAATTTCTAATAATTTATGTTTCATATTTGACCTTCTTTCCTAAATAATATAATATTCCGAAGACTAAATAATTGCTAAAAGTAACAAAATTTTACTTAATCATCAATTTTTTATGGAATATTTTAAAAAACCACTCCATTTCCAATTATTTATTCTTCAAGAATTACGTTTTATTGAACGTAAAAAGTCAGATACTCTATTTATAGCTCTGCTTCGATGGCTCCTTTCATTTTTTTGATCCAAAGACATCTCAGCAAAAGTTTTCCCAAATTGTTCAGGTTCAAAGATAGGATCATAACCAAAACCTTCGGTTCCTTTTCTTTCTTTTCTTATCTCTCCCCTGACAATTCCTTCAAATAAATATTCTTTTCCATCAAGAATCAAGGCTATAACTGTCCTAAATCTTGCGTTTCTATTGACTTGGCTGGCTAATTTCTCCAGCACTAAGTCAATATTATTATCATCATTTTTTTCTGGTCCAGAAAAACGAGCACTATAAACACCCGGTGCACCATCAAGCGCTTCTATTTCTAATCCAGTATCATCAGCAAAACAATTCACTCCGAATTTATCGTAAATGTATTTTGCTTTTTGTAAAGCATTGCCTTCGAGCGTTGGTTCCTCTTCAGGGATTTCATCAAAACAAGCTATATCTTTCAACGACTTCACCGATACATGATCGGGTAATAATCCTTGTATTTCCTTTACTTTATTTTGATTCTGTGAGGCGAATACCAATTCAAGAGTTGTTGTGTTCATACTTCTTGTATTAACGTCCTCCTCCTTGCATTTTCTTCAAGTCTTCTGCAGTCTTTAAGGTATATCCTTTTGGAATGTCAAAGCTAAATTTCTGCTGAATATCTTTCTTGCTTAATTTGCCTTTAAACTCATAAGCTTCCATTTGCATATCCATTCCAAATGACTTTGAGTTCATCTCTAAAGGTAAACCTTTGATTTCATCAAATAAAAACTGTCCTCCTCTTAATCCTGGAACGATATCTTCTGTGTACCACACTTCTGATACGAAATCATTCTCAAAAGTAACAATTGCTTTTTTACATTTATAACCAATGATTTCTTTTGATTCTCCTTCAACGATTTCCACACTTCTTACTTTTGAAGCATTCATCATTTCATTGTCTTCCGTTTCATCTTCGGTAACTTTCAATGCTACTTTCCCCATGAACATATTGTCTAACAATACCAATGTCGTATCATTATCTTTTGAAGAAACTGTATTGGTTGTTGACATTTCTCCCATGTAGAAGTCTGTTCTAGATTTATCTCCTACAAAGTATATCTCTAGCATACTGTTCTCCATTTGACTAATATAAGCTGTCATTTGAGGATTGTCTGATGATAGTTTTACGTCATAAGAAATCTTTCCTGTTGTAACTTGCCCAAAAGCAATCAGTGAAAGAATAGAAAATGCTACGGATGTTATAAACTTAAATTTCATGATTCTTTTATTTAGTTTTCAAATTTAACAAAGAAATTACATTCCTCCAATATTTTTCATATCATCAATAGAAACTTCTTTGTAGTCTTTTGGAATAGAAAGATCGAATTGACCTTTTGTTTTACCAACTTTTTCAGTAAACTCTGAAGCAGTAAACTCCATCGTGATTTGTGGTTGTTGGATAACGAATTGTAATGGTAAACCTGGTACACCATTATCAACGTATTGTGCCAATACCCCTTCTTTTAACTTCACTTTTTCTGTGTACCAGTAAATTAACTCTGTTCCATCTTCTCCATAGATAACAGCTTTTTTACATTCGTATCCTAAGATTTTCTTTGTTTCGTCTATCAATTCAATTTCAATGTCTGCCTCATCTGCTTCAATCGCTGGAATCTCATCTATTTTCGCAGCTTGTCTTCCCATCATTCCGTCCAGCAACATCAAACCTTTTCCTTTATCTGCGTCGATAATGGTTGTTGTTGTCATCAAACCACCCATTGACATCTCGGTTCTAGATTTATTACCTGCTGCTAAAACTTCTAAAGTAGAGTTTTGTAACATTCCTAATTGTGCTTTCACTTCAGGATCTGAAGATGACATTTTGATAGCATACTTAATCGAAAAATCTTGCGCCATTAACATCCCTATTGAAAGGAATAATGCTGCAATAAGTGTTTTAATTTTCATGGTTTTATATTTTTAGTAATTCAAATTTACAATATTTGTGCCGATTTATGCAAAATACTTTTTTAAATCTGCATTTATTTGAGATAAGCGGTAATCTAAAATTTTATAAACGGAAGCAATCACTGCCTTACGACTTTCAAAAAACAAAAAAGCACCAATCCAAGAGTTCTTGAAATTGATGCTTCTGCTACAATAAACGTATTTTTATTTTTTATTTCCAGCCACCACCTAATGAACGATACAATTCAATGATTGCTTTAAATTCTTGTAGTCTATCACTAACACCTGAAAGTTGCGCTCCAATTAAACTTTGTTCTGATAATAGAACGTCCGTATAATTTGTAAAGCTGCTGAATTCTAATAATTCCATTCGGTATTCTACTGCTTTTTCTAAGGATTCTATTTGAAGGGTTCTTAGCTCTTGTTTTCTTACAGAAGACTCATAAGAGTACAAAGCGTTAGTCACCTCTTGTCCTGCTGTTAAAAGAGACTTCTCAAAGTTGTTCCATGCTTGCTCTTGACTAATTTTCGCATTTCTATGATTTGTTTTTAATTGTCCTCTTTGGAAAATCGGTTGTGTCAACCCTCCAACTAAATTCACAAAGATACTTGTTGGATCAAATAGTGTTCTTGTTGTCAATGCGCTAAGCCCTCCAGCTCCAGTTGACAATCTTAGTGTTGGATAAAACGAAGCTTTAGCTACATTCGTCAATTCAAATGCTTGTCTAAATTTTTGTTCAGCTGCCATTACATCAGGTCGTTTTGATAACAATAAAGAAGGAACTCCTAACGTCAGGTCAACATTCATTTCTTGCTCATCAAATTTTCCTCTTTCAATTGGCTGAAGTGGCCTAGCAGTTATTACGCATAGTAAATTCTCCAATTCTCTAATAGATTGCTCTAGGTCTGGAATTCTTACTTTTGCATCGTACAAGTTTGATTCCGCTTGAACAACATCTGCTCCAGTTACGCTTCCAGCTTCCAATAGTGCCTCCAATGTTTCCACGGTTTTTTCACGAAGAGCGACTGTTTCTTTCGTTATCTCCAATTGCTTATCTAAAGCTAACAGGGTATAATATACCTCTGCAATAGAAGAAGTCAAAGCAGTTCTCACTGCATTTTGTGAGGCTATGGAATTCATCCAAGCTGCATGTGAACTTCTTTTAGCTGCTGATAATTTCCCCCAAATTTCAACTTCCCAGCTTGTAGAAAAACCTAAAGAAACTGTTGTCGTCTGTAAATTGATATTTACCGAAGATGGCAGATTTATAGAATTCTGAGATGTCTTATTATAAGAAACAGAAGGATTAAAATCTAAAGTAGGCAGAAACGCCAATTTACTTTGCTTTAAAAGATTTTCAGAACTTTGAATTTGCAATACTGCATTTCTAAGGTCATAGTTATTCGACAATCCCTCGCTAATAAGCGTCTTTAAATGTGGGTCTGTGAAAAAATCACTCCATGCAATATCAGCAATTGAAACGGTATCTGCTGAGCTATAGTCCCTGTACAACTCTTTGTTTTCTTGTTCACTAATTTCTACCTCCTGGTATTTCTTAGTCACCAAGCCACAACTTGAGAATACGGTTACTAACGCGAAAAGACTTATATATTTAAATGTTTTCATTTTTTTCATCATCTATTTTTATTCTTCTATACTTTCGACTTCATGAATTGCTGGTTTACCTGAAACTTTTTCTTGTAAATATTGGAATACAGCGAACATTGCAGGAATAACAAAGATTCCGACTAAGGTACCCACTAACATTCCCCCAATAGCTCCGGCACCAATTGCGTGGTTACCAACTGCACCAGCACCTTTGGCCATCATCAATGGCAATAGACCGAAAATGAACGCAAATGAAGTCATCAAAATTGGTCGTAAACGAATCTCAGCCCCTTTGATTGCAGCTGCTGCTATAGATAATCCTTTTGCTCTTTCTTGTACGGCAAACTCCACAATAAGAATGGAGTTTTTCGCCAACAGTCCAATCAGCATAATGAAAGTAATTTGCAGGTAGATGTTATTCGTAATATCAAACATCCAAGCAAAGATAAATGATCCTGCCAATCCAGTTGTCAATGGTAAAAGTACTGCGAAAGGCAATAAGTAACTTTCGTATTGTGCCGCTAATAAGAAGTACACAAAAATCAAACTCAATAAGAAAATATAAGCAGTTTGACTACTTGCGCTAATTTCCTCACGTGTCATTCCTGAGAATTCATAACCATATCCGAAAGGCAATGTTTCTTTTGCCACTTCTTCAATTGCAATAATAGCATCTCCTGTACTGAAGCCTTCTGCCGGTCCACCAATTACTTTAATTGAAGTAAACAAGTTGAATCGGTCTAACACTTGGGGTCCCATCACTTTCTCCATCGTCATAAACTGTGTGATTGGTGCCATGTCGCCTCGGTCGTTTCTAACCATGATTCTATTCAGTGACTCTTCATCAGCTCTGTCTTCTGCTTCTGCTTGATACATCACTCGATAAAGTTTACCAAATCTATTAAAGTCAGACGCATAAACACCTGCGTAGTACCCCTGCATCGTTCCTAAAACATCAGTAACAGTTAATCCCGCACGCTTAATTGCCGGAACATCTAGATCAATTTGATATTGCGGATAATTTGGCGAGAAAGAAGATGCTGCGTACATAATTTCAGGTCTAGCATTAAGTGCAGCTAGGAACTTCTCTTTGATAATATCAAAATCTTGAATTTCTCCACCCATTCTATCTTGCAACTGGAATTCAAATCCTGAGTTGAAACCAAACCCAGAAATAGTTGGACGACCGAAGAAGATAATCTTAGCGTCTTTAATATCGCTAACGCTGGCAAAAAGTTTTCCTATAATATCTTTTTGTTCTTGTCCTTCCCCTTTACGTTCGTCCCAAGGTTTAAACTTCATGAACATCATTCCATAGTTACTACCAGTACCACTAATCAGACTTCGACCAGTAACCTCCATGTTACTTACAATTTCAGGAATGCCTTGAATTCGTTGAGCGATTTCATTCATCACTTCTTCCGTTCTTTCAATTGAAGTCCCTGGAGGCAAACTAATATCTGCCATTCCTCCACCTGTATCTTCATCTGGAACGAATGCCTTAGGGTGGTTTTGCATAAACAGCATAAAAATCAATCCAAAAACACCAATTCCTAAGAATGCAATCCATCTTCTTTTTACTAGGAAAGCAACACCTTTTGTATATTTAGCTGTTACTGCGTCAAATCCTGCGTTAAAAGCACCATAAAAACGTTGAACAAAGTTTTTCTTTTTTTCTTCTTTATTATGTGGCTTTAGTAAAATAGCACAAAGTGCAGGTGATAAAGTCAAGGCGTTAACCGCTGACAATAAAATCGCAATTGCTAAAGTAATACCAAACTGTTTATAGAAAACTCCGGCGGTACCACTAATAAATGCCAAGGGGAAGAATACTGCTGACATCACCAAAGTAATGGAAATAATAGCACCAGTAATTTCGTGCATCGCCTCATGAGAAGCTTTTCTTGGATCTTGCTCTCCCGCCTCCATCTTGGCGTGGACGGCCTCGACGACCACAATGGCGTCATCCACCACAATCCCGACGGCAAGCACTAAAGCAAACAGTGTCAATAGGTTCAATGTAAACCCAAATAAATTCAGAAAGAAGAATGTACCAATAATCGCCACTGGAACGGCAATTGCTGGAATCAATGTTGACCTCCAATCTTGTAGGAAAATAAATACTACTAAGAAAACAAGAATAAATGCATCGATAAGTGTACTTACAACCTTAGAGATTGACTCCGATAAGAAATCGTTGGCGTTATAAACATCTGCCCATGCAATTCCTTTAGGAAAATCTTTTTCTGCTTCTTCAAGAACAGTTCTAACACCCTTAATTATCGTTTGTGCATTGGATCCAGCAGTCTGTGCAATTGCTACCCCAATAGAACCAGTACCGTTTGTTTTAGAAGTCCCCGAATAACTTTGAGCTCCTAGTTCAATTCTTGCAACATCTCCTAATCTTAGAATTTCTCCATTTTCAGTTGCTTTTATTACAATATCTTCATATTCCTTTTCTTCTACCAAACGTCCTTTATACTTGATCGTATATTGGAAAGTTTGCTCTCCTCTTTCTCCGAATTGACCTGGTGCTGCCTCAACGTTTTGTTCTGCTAAGACTCTTCTAATATCATCAGGAACCAAGCCGTAACTTGCCATCACGTCTGGTTTAAGCCAAATTCGCATGGAGTATTGGTTTTGTCCAAAAACCATTGCCTCTCCTACCCCTTCTACACGTTTAACGATAGGAAGAATATTGATATCCGCATAGTTTTGCAGGAATACCTCATCATACTGATCTGTTGTAGAGTAGAAGGAGAACACTAAAATATTATCGACCTGTCGCTTCTGCGTAGTTACCCCAGCACGTCGTACATCCTCGGGCAACAATGGCGTAGCTCTAGCCACCCTGTTTTGAACGTTTACCGCCGCCATATCAGGGTCTGTACCTAATTTAAAATAGATACTAATATTTACCGAACCATCGTTACTTGAAGTAGAGGTCATGTAAGTCATGTCTTCTACCCCGTTAATTTGCTCTTCCAGTGGAATGGCAACCGATTTCATAACAACGTCCGCGTTTGCTCCTTGGTATCTTGCCGAAACATTAACCGTTGGAGGCGCAATTTCAGGATATTGTGAAACGGGAAGTGTAAACAACCCTAATATTCCAAGAATTATAATTAAAATCGAGATAACGGTAGATAAAACTGGTCTATCAATGAATTTATCAAACATATTTTTTATACTTTATTTCTAACAGTTGGCTGCTAGAACATTATAAATTTTATTTTCCTTCGTTTAAGATGTCCGACATTTTCACAAATTCCGGATTAATCTCTGCTCCTTCTGATAGGATACCTACACCTTCGATAAGGATTTTATCGCCCTTAGTTAAACCTTCATCAACAATGAAAAACTTACCACCTGGAACACTACGCACGCTAATTGAAGAAGCAGTTACAACACCTTCCTTTAAAAGGTACACCATTCTTTTATCCTGTAGCTCAAAGCTTGCTTTTTGAGGAATTAAAATTGCGTTTTCAACTACTTGAGGAATTTGAACGATTGCACTACCACCTGAACGCAACATTCCTGAAGCGTTAGGAAAATCAGCTCGAACACTGAAAGCACCTGTTTTTGGATTGATTAATCCACTAAACGACTTTATTTTACCCAGTTCTTCATACTTTCTTCCGTTTGAAAGAATTAAATTCACTTCTGGTAAATGATTGATTTTCTCTTCAAATGTCGTTCCTTCTAAATCAGCCATTAAGTTCAATTGTTGTTTTTCTCCAATAGAAAAATACGCTTGAATAACGCTAATATCTGAAACACGCGTTAAAGGCTGAGCTGTTGCGCTATTAACATAACTTCCTATTCTGTATGGTATCGTACCAACTACACCATCCACTGGACTTTTAACCTGCGTATAGCCAACATTGGTTACCGTATTTAAGTATCTCGCCTTTGCATTTTCTAGGTCAGACTCCTTTGTCTTAAGATTAATCTCTGCGTTTTGCAATTCAAAAGCACTAACAATTCCTTTTTCAGAAAGAGGACGTGTTTTAGTAACTTGCAATTCAGCAGCATCTACAGCAGATTCAGCTGCAGCAACAGAAGCTTGCAAACTTTTCATATCCTGCGAATATTGTGGATTAGAGATCCTGAATAGCAACTGCCCTTTCTTTACAGTTTGCCCTTCATCTACCAATACCTCATCAATATAGCCGTCAATTTTTGGTCGAATATCAATATCTTTAATTCCTTCCAAAGAAGCTGGGTATTCGGCTATCAAAGTAGCATTGGTCGTTTCTAATTCCAAAACTTTATAAGTTCCTATCCTTTTGCCTGAACCTTGCTCTTGTTTTCCTCCTCCACAAGCTGACAATAGTCCAACTGCGATAATTCCTGTTATTGCTCTAAACATTATTTTATTATTCATTTACTTACTTTCCGTTATTAAACAAAATGGTCATTGCCATTTCTTTTCTTTGGTTATAAATCTTTTGATACTCTTCCTCTGTATTGATGCTAAATATTCCTCTAAAAACAGGCTTCATTAACATTGGGAATGATATCAGGGAAAAAACATTGATTAAAAAATTGATTGGCTCATATGCTGGAATATTCCCTTTCTCCATCTCTGACTCAATCTCTTTTAAGAATTCTTTAGACTCTTTCATAGGCTCTGGAGCGATAATACACTCACCGTTAACTATGGTCTTATTGAATTCCGTAATATTAAAAACCTCTAGGTAGGGGTATTTTTCTTTAAATTCTAAAGTATAATCTAAAAGGTGTTCCACTTTATCTCTAAAAGGAAGATCTACCACATATATTCTAGCATATCCTTCTCTCATCTCTGCGATTACTTCTGAGTAAACAATTTGAAACAATTTTTTCTTTGAACGGAAATAATAATTAACAAGCGTACGCTTTACGCCAGCGAAGTCTGCAACTTCTTGCGTACTAGCATCAAACGCTCCGTTAGAGAAGTATAAGACTTTGGCTTTCTCTTTAATTAAACTTTCTGTATCAATTTCCATGTTTCGATAATGAGTTTGACAAAAGTGTCAACAAAGATACAGAGACAATGTTTATAAAGTAGGAAAAAAAATGTTAAATTTTCACTAAATAATTAAATGAATAAAGTCATTACATCAATAAATTCAACTATTATTTCTGGAAGAAAGCCCTATAGACGTCATTACCATTGGCATAAACGAAGAGTGTAATCAGAATAATGAATCCAACTAGTTGTGCATACTCTAACACTTTCTGAGGCGCTTCTTTTCCTGTAATTATTTCATACAGTAAAAAGACAATATGGCCTCCATCTAATGCTGGAATAGGTAAAATATTCATGATTGCAAGTACCAATGAAATAAATGCTGTATTCGTCCAGAAGATTTGCCAATCCCAAGTTGTGGGGAATAAGCCACCAATACTTCCGAATCCACCAACGCTAGATGCGCCTTTCTTTGTAAAAATCAATGGCAACTGATTCCAATAGTCGCTCATGGTCCAACCTGCTTTCTTAATTCCTGTAGAAATTGATTCGCCAAAAGAATAGGAGATATGTGTAGCGGATAGCCACGTTGGAGCACTAGGGAAGAATCCTATCGTTTTATCCTCGCTCACCAAGGTTTCTATCTCCATAAACTCTCCTGTACGATAAAACCCAAGTAATATTCTCGCTGAGTCACCTTCTTGTTTGCTTAACTCTGATTGTAAATTATTAAAAAAAGGAGTTGGTACGCTATTTACAGAAACGATGCTATCCCCTTTTCTTAAACCTTGTGTATAAGCATTTCTATCCTGCATCACAGAATCTACTATCGTTGGAAAACGAGGTGTAAAAGCCATATAAGCATCGTGTTCCCACATATACTTATTGATATCTTTGTCTAGCGTAACGTTAATCTTTTCACCTGAAGGTTTTTGTACTTCCAGATCTCTAGCACCTCTAAGGAATATTTGAATATTAACTAGCCTTGAGTTTTCAACTGCTTCACCGTTAACTGCTGTAATAATATCACCATCTTCAATACCTAAGTTTAAAGCTTTAATGTCTTCATTCACAGCAACACCGTACTTCAGTGTATCGTTGCTAATAACATCTTCTCCCCAAGCTGCAACAACTGCAATGTAAATGAAGATACCAACAATAACGTTTACGGTAACCCCTCCTATCATAACAATCAAACGCTGCCATGCTGGTTTGGACCTGAACTCATCTGGTTTTGGTGGTTGAGCCATTTGGTCTTTATCCATTGACTCATCGATCATACCGGCGATTTTAACATAACCACCTAGAGGCAACCAACCGATTCCCCATTCTGTATCACCGATTTTCTTCTTTAATAAAGAGAACCATGGATCAAAGAAAATATAGAATTTCTCAACTCTAATCTTAAAAGCACGCGCGGCGATATAGTGACCAAGCTCATGAAGGGTAATCAAAATAGCTAACGATAATACTAATTGTGCAGTTTTAATCCAAAAATCCATATTCCTTAAAAAAATTAATTTACAAATATCTAAATTTAAAACGACGAATACCTTCTTTTAAGACTCTTTTAAAAGTTAATATTCCTAAATATAAATATTTGTGATTTTATAAATAATTATTCCTTAATGTCAAATCCTGAGAAAAAAACTTTCTCTTCATTGATAACAGTTCTAAGTTGCTCAACAAATTCATCTTGCTTATCAATAGGAATGTTATTCAAGTTCAAATCTAGAACAAGATCATTGATGTATTCAAAATAAATAATTTGATTTTGCTTTGTGAGGCGCTTAAGTCCCATAAAATAGATTGGCAATACTTCTCTATCTACTGCAACGATTGCTTTCTTTGTTAATCCTATTCGATATTTCTTCCCTTTCACTCCAATAACCATACTCGCAATGGCGTCAACGATAAAAACAAGGTACACAAATACAACTACAAAGGCATCATCTGAAAGAACAAACAAAGCTATTGCGAAAACAGAAAAACCAACTACTTCAATACTATTATTAAGAATTACTGTTTTAACACGATCCTTACTAATTGGGGTATTGAATCTAAATTTTTCTATTTGATTTACCACCTTCATTCCCGACCATCTCTTGTAAGAACGGCGAGCGTTTATAAGAAAAATAAGAATTGCTCCTGTCGTATAAACGTAATCTTTATAAATAGCAGATTCTCCTAAAAAATCTAACCTTGGAAAAATACCAAACGTTTCATTTAAGTTTACCATATAGGTAAAAAACAGTACAAGAATCGTTATGATAAACGTCCAAGAATTATATATTCTATTCATTTGGGATCATTTTAAGCTTTGCTTTTAGCGCTTCCAATTTCTCTTGCTCAACTTGAATACTTTTTTCAACTTGCTCTTTAATTGGATTCGAGCCTTTTGAATTAGCAAAGAAACCTAAATTATTTTCAAATTGGATGATTTCGTGTTTTATCTTTTGCATTTCATCTCTGATAGCTCGTTTTTCTCTCTCTAATAATTCAGAAGAGTTTCCGCTACCTTGCATTGTGCTTATCCTAGCTTCGAACATTACTTTTTCCTTTTCAGCATCTTTCATATCAAGTGCTTCGTAATGTTTGTATAGTGCTTCTTTATAAGACTTGTAAATTCCGTCCTTAGCTTTAGCAGGAACAAAACCGATTTCTGCAAAACGCTTAGAAAACTCCTTTAATTGTAGAATCGCCTCTTTCTTATCTTCTGGAATAGTAAAGTTCCTGATTTCTTCAATCAGACTTTCCTTTTCTTTTAAGTTTCCTTCTAAGGCTTTGTCTTTTTCTTCATAAAAAGCAGTTTTTGCATTAAAGAAATAATCACAAGCGGTGCGGAATTCCTTCCACAATTTTTGTTCAAACTTTTGTCCAGCGTTACCTACCTTTTTCCATTGTTGTTGTAAATTGATAATTGCTTTAGAAGTATTTGTCCAGTCATCACTTTCTTTTAGCTCATGAGCTTTAGCGATTAGACCACGTTTAACATCTGCTACTTTATCATATTCACTTCTTTTCACTTTGTAGAATTCGCTTTTAGCATCAAAAAACTGATCACAAAGTCCTCTGAAAACTTTCCAAACTTCTTCATTTTCCTTTTTCGGACCGAATCCTATCGTCTTCCACTCATTCTGAAGCGCCAATACCTTACTTGTATGGTTTTCCCAGTCTTTTTCAGTTTCTCTCGTTTGATTAATAAGCGCTTCTGTTCTCGCTATAAGTTCTTTCTTTAGCGTTATATTACCCTGGCTCTTCTCACGAACTGCATCATAGTGACTTCTAATTCTATCATAGATACTATTCACTGTTGACCAGTACTCATTTTTGATTTCTTCCCAAAGCTCTTGTTTTGTTGGGCCGATATCTTCCCATTCATCTTGAAGTGCTTTGATTTCAGCTTCTACCTCTTTGATTTTATCATTAGATAACAAAGCTTTTAACTTTTCAATAACAGCAGTTTTAGCATCAAAGTTTTTCTTAAAATCATATTCTTTGATTTCCTTATAGATATTCATATTGTAGAAAAACTCTTCTACAAGACGGCTATATTCCTGTTGGATATCGCTACGATTTTCTCTTGAAACTTCTCCTATCTCCTTCCACTTCTCGTTAATCTCTTTGTGTTTCCCAAAAGCAGCACCAATATTCTCTTCCTTATCAATCAAGTCACGCATTTGAGCTATCAATGCGCGTTTCTTGTGCAGGTTCGATTCTTGGTTCTTCTTCCTTTCTTCAAAAAGAGCCTTTCTTTTATCATTAAATGGAGAAAAAACATTGTAAAATTCTTCTTTTAAGGCATCCGTCCAGTTTTCCTCAACGACTTCTTCACCTTTTTCTTCCGCTATCAATTGAGCCACTTGAATCTTTCTTTCTTCTTCAAGAATGTAATCTTCAAATTGCGTGCGTAATTCATTTACTTCTTTACTAACGCTTAAAACATTCTCAGTATTTGCTAATTCTGTAAGCGCTTCGATAAACTCTCTTTTCTCCATAATCAATGTAAAATTAAATAGCGTGCGTCATATCGAAGTCCGTTAAAACAACGAATTCATCAATACGATCTTTGATTTCCTCAACAGATAAATTTTCGATTCTTTCAATTCCGAATTTTTCAACACAGAAAGAAGCCATCGCAGAACCAATAATTACGGCTCTTTTCATATTTTCAAAAGAAGAATCTTCAGTAGATGCAATGTATCCCATAAAACCTCCAGCAAATGTATCTCCAGCTCCTGTTGGATCAAACACATCCGTCAATGGTAACGCAGGTGCAAAGAAAACATGCGTATCATGGAATAGTAAAGCACCGTGCTCCCCTTTCTTAATTACTAAATAACGAGGTCCCATTTCTCTGATTACTTTAGCTGCTTTAACTAAAGAGTATTCACCAGATAACTGACGTGCTTCATCATCATTAATGATAAGAACATCAATTTTCTTTAGGGTCTTTTTCAATTCATCCATAGCGATGTCCATCCAAAAATTCATGGTGTCCATAGCTATTAATTTTGGACGTTTTCTCAATCTTTCAATTACTTTCAGCTGAACTGCCGGACTTAAGTTCCCTAACATTAGGTACTCACAACTTTGGTACGATTCAGGAACGATAGGGTCAAAATCAGCCAACACATTCAATTCCGTAACCAAAGTGTCACGAGAATTCATATCGTTGCTATACTTTCCTGACCAAAAGAATGATTTTTCACCTTTTTTTATTTGCAGACCTTCAAGGTTCACACCCTTATCCGCTAATTTATCAATCATCTCTTGCGGGAAATCATCCCCTACTACAGAAATAATATTTTGTTTATCAACAAAGTAAGAAGATGAGATGGCGATATACGTTCCAGCCCCTCCAATAATCTTATCTGTTTTCCCAAAAGGTGTTTCAACTGCGTCAAAAGCGACACTACCAACAGTAACTAAGCTCATATTTTAATAAATTTTCCTACAAATATATTTTAAAATATAGAGATAAGGCCTTTAAAGGTAGATTTACTTGCTTTTTTTATGCAATTTGTCTTGAAAACCATGTTTTTGAGGATTGCGACAAAGATTTTTATAGCTTTTCCCAGACATGAAGGGCGATACTTTTACCAATTTCTATATTCGTAGATATGTCAAATTCTGAATCAATATAAACCCTAAAAGCTAAAGTGCCAAAACGCACATTTATCGATTTATTAATCATATCGTAGTATGCTTGATCTCCAATTCCTTTGATTTTTTTAAATTTAAATTCCTCAATTATGCTTTTAAAATTAGATTGATCGATATCTAAATTCTCCAAACCAAATTCTTTTGTGAGAATCGCATTATTTAAACGTAAGATTTCATCACCATCAGGTTTATCATACAATATAGAAAACACAGATTCAGCTTCTTTGACATTCTTAAGCTTAGTAAACTGGCCTACTTGAACAAAAGCATACGGAGACTCCATCATTAGCACGTCGGAAATTGATAATTCCCACGTGTAATCTTTATCATCATAAGCAGCAACATCGTGTATAAATATATCTAAGGCTTCACGTTGTCTGTCTTTTAACTCCTCAAAATTAGGCTTTTCCCATTTAAAGCCACATTGATGGTAATTAGTTCCTGCGTATTTCTCTTCCAATTCGAGTTGACTCCCATGAACATCAAAGTATCTTAGTATAAGGTCTTTAGTCAATAAGTCGCATACGTCCTTAGGTATGTTTTTACTTTCAGTTTCTGTATTTCCGTCAAGATAATCGGGTTTAATAACAACTTCGTTCTTTGAACTACATCCAAAAAACAATAGGCATAGTATGATTAGGTAAACATTCATTCTTTAGGTTGATAGTGAGAGAAAGTAGCTGAAAATTGCTAAAAACACCTATTAAAGAATTAACTCATTTAGGATTTCTTTGGCCATTTCTTTTGCAATCTCTAAATTTAAAGATGGATCCAACTCAGAATCGATAGATATCATAAAAGCTATATCCTTATAGCGAATATCTAAAGAGTGTGTACTTGAGTCAAAATAAGCTTCATCGCCAACACCTGGTATTTCAGTCAACTTACTATACTTATCTCTGGGGATTTCAAAAGCTTTCTTGTCCGTTAGCTTACTATAATTCAATGCTCTATCAATATTACTCTTACTGTTTTGATGAATTAAGCTAAACTGCTGTTTTGCTTCCTTTATGTCTTTGTATTTTCTAAAATTCTTTACCAGAACTTCTCCAAATGGAGATTCATATTCTGAAACAACATTGTAAATTTCATTGCTGCCATTCACCTGTTCGGTTGCAGAATCTTTTGACTTATGTGTTAAGATAGCGTTGATCTTTTGATCTTTTAGCTCTTCGTAGTTGCTTTTTTTCCACATAAAACCAAAGTCCTTAAACCCAAAAGAATTCGGTTTTTCAACCAATTCTATATTTTCTTCATCAACACCAAAGTAAGTTACCACTCTACTTCTTGAAATAGTTTTATACCATTGTAATGAAAATTCCTCCATGTTTTTTTCGGAACCAATATCAGAAGCAGATTGATTATCACTAATACGCTTGTCAAAGCTACATGCGCCGAGTGTGATATATAGAAAAATAGAAAACAGTAATAACAAGTTTTGTCGCTTCATAGCAAGTATTTTAGTTTGATTGGTACAAATATACAACAGGTTTTTTAATTCTCAACCATACCATTCAATTTCAAGGGTTTACCCTGATGCCTAAACACTTAGTTTTAGAAAAAAATACCATTTTCAATATCTATTCGTTAATAAGTAGTGGCACTTACTTTGTAAGCAATACAAATAGATTTTACATTTGTTATATGGAATGGAGAAAAGCATTTACGATCACCAAATGGATAGCAGGAATCATTCTGGGAATAATGCTTCTTACTAGTGCTTTGCTCCTTATTTTCAAAGACAACATTAAATCGTACGCTATAAATGAAGCCAACAAATACCTGAACAAGCGTGTTCACATGAGTTATATAGATGTTGGTATTTGGAAAACTTTCCCAAGCATGACGCTAGAATTGGACAATGTTCTCGTTTACAGCAAATTTGACACAATTCAAACTCGAGACACGGCCGTCTATATTCAAAAGCTCCAGCTTCGATTTAATCCATTGGATTTTTTCAAGAGGGAATACAACGTTCGTCGAATTGATGTTAAAAATGCGATTCTTAATTTAGGAGTAGATGAACAAGGGAGAGTCAATTATGACCTCCTTAAAGAAAGCGAAGACAATACGGTGACACCTTTTGAGTTTAACCTAGAGAAAATTAATCTTATAAATACCGACTTCTCATATGATAACAAAGCAACTCAACAGTTTTATGATGCATATTTCGAAAAACTACAGTTAAGCGGATCCTTTAGTGAAAAGCAATTTATTCTTGATGTTGAATCACTATTTAAAATTGAGAAAATACGATCAAAATCTGTCAATTTAATAGAAAACCAACTTGCGAAATGCAACATTTCTATTCAAATGGACCAAATCAACAATGTTTTTGAAATAAAATCTGCTGATTTACTTATCAATGAACTTCCTTTCAATATTCGAGGGAAGGTAAGCCGAGACAGCATTGACTTTTATATAGGTTCTACGGGGATTAACTTGGCGGATTTCGCTAACAACTTCTCTCTACAAGAGTTAGATGTCGTTGGGAATATCAATGGAAAGGGAATTGTGAACTTCGAACTTTTTATTCAGGGGGAACAAAACACGACAACTGCACCGGCCATATATGCCGATTTCGAAGTGAAGAATGGAAGTTTGTCCGATAACGGTTTCTCACTTTCCAGAATCAACTTAAAAGGTGAATACTCCAATGGTGTAAAGGGAGGAAAGGAACATATAACCTTATCCAAACTAGAATTCATTTCACTGAACGAGCAATTTTCAGGAGCGTTATCCATTGTTGATTTTAACCAGCCAAGAATCAAAGGAAATGCCAAAGGAACAATTAATTTAAAAGCAATACACCGTCTATTTGGTCCTTTTGGACTTCAGCATTTGTCTGGAGATGTAAACATCAATGGTGGGTTCGACTTAAGATTTAATCAGCCTGAATTCAACGATAAAAACATTACGATTTACGATTTAAAAAGTGTACTAACTTTTCATAATATCACGACTCAATTTATTGGAGACGAACGAAAGTTACATATCAAAAATGGACAGATTGACTTTCATAACCAATATGCAAAGGTTACAGACTTCCTAATAACGCTTAATAACTCTTCCTTGCTTTTGGAAGGAGACGTTGGTCAAATGGTCGATTACTTTAATGGAAAGGGAGAATTAATTCTGAATGCTAATGTATTTAGCGACGCCCTATTCATAGATGATTTAGCAACCAACAAAAATGTAACTGAGGAAAAAAATAGAGATTGGGTACTACCAAATAACATTCGAGGTGATTTAAACATTATCCTAAACTCAGTTGATTACAGCGGACATCAATACAAAGATATAAAAGGAAAAATGAGTTTTTCAGACCATAGTTTTAATTTCCCCCAAATCGAAGGAATTGTATCTGGTTCAAAGGTTTATGGAAATTTAAAAATTACTGAGGAACGACCGATGCTAATAGTTTTAGAAACCAACCTAACAGCAGATAAAGTTCTATTTAAACCAATTTTCGAAGAGTGGAAGAACTTTGAACAAACAGTAATAACAGCAGATAACATCAAAGGACAAGCTTCCGTCCAACTTTATTTAAAAGCTCCTTTCGATCTATATGAAGGAGTTGTTTTGAAAAACGATATTGAGTCAAACACTAGAATTGTTATCACTAATGGGGCCTTAATTAATGTTGGCGCTTTTAAAGAGATTACCAAGAGTTTGCGTTCTTCAGCTGCTAAACTACTTATCTCTAAAGCGAGTGCGAATGACTTTGAAAAGAAGTTACTCAATCTTCAGTTTGACACTTTCGAGAATGAATTTCAGATTAAGAAAGGACTATTAACCATTCCAAAAATGACAATCAAGTCCAATGCGTTAGATGTCAATATAGAAGGAACGCACACCTTTGACAATGATATCAATTATTCACTTAGTTTCAGACTTAGACAAATCATCGGCGCCAAGCAATCTGAATTTGGAGACGTACTTGACGATGGCACAGGACTCAGAATTTATCTAAAAATGTTTGGAAACATTGACACCCCAAGCTTCCAATGGGACAAAGATGCTAAAAAGGAAGATCAAAGAGAGCAAAAAGAACAAGCAAAAGATGATTTTAAAAGCGCACTTAAAAAAGGATTTGGAATTAATAAAAAGGATAGCACCATTAGCACACTTGAGGATGATAAAAGAATAAAAGAAGAGAAAGTAATCATCGATTTTGGAAATGATGAAAATGAAGTTGAAGAAGAAAAAGAAAAAAAGAAGAAGGGCCTATTTGATAAATGGAAAAAGGAAAACGAAAAGCCTAAACCAGAGTTTGAAATAGGTGATTAAATTAATTGCTAGCCTACTCTTTAATGCTAAATGATACAAGAATTCAACTTTCATCATAAGTGAGAAACAGAAAAAAGAGAATTTCCAACCAAGTAAGCTAAACTCTCAAAACACAAATTTGTAGTAAAGTGACGTTTTTAGAGGGTATTCACACTGATAAATAAATCTTAATACAAAAAACAACCAAAAAAAAATTAACAACTTAGCAAATAGACATTTAAATGTAAAAACCATAGTTATTTAAATATCTAATTTCACGAATTCAGATAGACAATTCTGCTAGTTTCTTTCAAAAAAACACACATTTCCGTAATTCTGTTTCTACTTTTGCAAACTATGATTTATGGGAATTATGCCTACAATAATTTAATAAACGAAACTCTTGTCGCGACGTTTCAACGCTCTAACTTTAGGGCAAACCTACTCTCGCATAATTCCCATAAAATATATAAATTAATTCCTACTGCGATTCCATGTATTCCAACAGAGCTACTTCCAAAGAACACATCCATATTAGCATTCAATTTAAGCCGAGAAGCTGGCCTATATGATTAGTTACTTTGTATTATTACAAGAAATTGCTATTTATTCACGATATAAATTCATTAATATTTAGTTATATTTACACCTCACTTTTAGTAAACTCACTTTTAGACCTAGAAGAACACGCCTATAGCACAATATGAAAAGAATAAAATATGAACTAGTTAATATAACAAACAGCATAGGAATATTTGCTCTTATTTTCATTCTAAGCACTTCCTTTTTAAACGCTTCTACACAAGAAGAAATTCATTTTGACAGCATCTACTTCCATACAGCTGTTACTGTTGCCGCTAATGATGTTGACAAGGCACTAGCTATCGCTGACTCCTTATATTTAAATTCAGACTTAGTACGTAACAAAGTAAGGTCATTAATGCTTTCTTCTTCACTTTTTCAGCAAAAGGGAAACTTAGCCAATTCAATAATCTTAGCCAAAAAGGCTTATCTACTTGCTGAAAAGAATAAAATTTATGAATGGCAAGCTCGAATATCAGGCTTTTTATCCACACAGTACAGAATTATGGAAATGTACCAAGAAGGCACAAGATATTTGGAAGAAGGAATAAAAATCAGTAAGAAAATAGATAATGAGCAAGCAAGCTATTTGTATCAAGGACTCATACTACAAGAACAAACGTATTATTTCCTCGATCACAAGGAGTTAGATAAAGCGCTAAACACTGCAAAAGAAGCAGAACTCAACTTTGAAAAACTGGAGAATAAAAGAGATAGGATCTATTTTACAGCCTCTAACCAAGAACTCTTAGGTAGGGTATGCATTCACGATGAAAACTGGGAGCTTGCTGAATCATACTACTTAAAGTCGCTGCAAGGTCTAACGAATATATCCCAAGAAGACCTCATGGTTAAAGGGCAAATTTATAGTGGTCTAGGTAAAGCTTATTTTCAACAAGAGAAGTTAGATTTGGCGATAGAGTTTCTTGAAAAAGCTGAAAGTCTATTAGAACATTCTCGCAATGTTTCTTTAGAGATCGAAGTTTTTAAAACATTATCTGAATACTATTATTTTTTAAAAGACTATGATACTTATGTGCTTTATAATGAAAAGTATATCGTTTCCTTTAAAGATTCTGAAAAAAAGAAGAAAGAATCGATCAATCAATTTATCGAAACCACCAAAATTCAGGAAGCTAGCATTAAAAAGAATAGAAATGTTTTTGTTGGACTGTCGATCTTGTTTTCAATAGTGATTTTAGTCATTATAGTTTTTTATAGAAATCGACAAAAGAAAGAAAAGCAACTATTCCAAACAGTAATGCAGGAAATTATCGAAGCGAAAAAAAATCTTTCAGAGAAAACAGCAGACATAGCACAAGAAAGTTCAAACTCAGTAGAGGAAGAGCAGGATGAATTGACAAAAACTATAATGCCTGAAGAGACGGAACAAATCATATTAGAGCGACTTCATAGATTTGAAAAGAGCAAGAAGTTCCTAGATAAAAACATTTCTTTATCTAAGTTGGCAAGTATCATAGAAACTAATAACAAGTATTTATCTCACGTGCTTAATACGCATAAAGGAGATAACTTTAATGCTTATATTAATGAGCTTCGAATAAAATACATTATCAACAAGCTGAATGATGACCGCCAATATAGGAACTATAAAATAAGCTATCTCGCTGAAGAATCAGGCTTTTCTTCGCATACTAAATTCTCACAAGCCTTTAAATCTGTAACAGGTCTTTCACCGTCGGTTTTCCTAAAAGAACTGGACAAGATGAGCGCTTAATTTCAAGAATAATGATACGAAATCAGCATGCCTTCACTTTATACTTATTGATTTTATTTGTATTCCCCACCTCCTTTCCTGTATTGGGGAGCGAAGATAATAAAGACTTTGATTCAACCTTTAATTACATAGCTACAGAAGTCATGGCTACGGATATTACAAAGGCATTGGAAAGCACGGATTCTTTGTATGAAAACTCTATCAATAGCTATCAAAAAGTAAAGTCCTTAATGTTATTGGCTACTTTATACGAGTATAAAGGTGAGTTAAGTAATTCTGTAGATCACTCAAAACAAGCATTGAAAATTGCAAAAAAAACTAAACTCTATGTATGGGAAGCCCGTATTATCGGCTATTTATCGTCACATTACAGCAAATTAGAACTGTATGATGAGGGGATGACCTACCTTAACATGGCAAAGGAGTTGATTCCTAAAATAAGAGACGAAGGAGTTAGAAATACCTATAATGCTTTCTTATTACAGGAAAAGGCTAGGAATAATATTGGTACAGGTAAAATTAGAGACGCCTTGCCTCTAGCTGAAGAGGGGTTAAAGAGTCTTAAGAAACTAAAAGACAGTCCAAATAAAGCGCTGTTTGTAATTGATAATTACATCTTAACAGGCCAAATTCTTTTGAGATTAGAAGAATGGGATAAAGCCAAGTTGTTTTTTGAAGAAGCTCAAGCATTAAGAGATAAGGAAAATATTAAAGACGATGTCAGCACAATATTTATCTACTTGGGTTATAGTTCAACTAACTTAAACACCGGTAATTTTGAAGAAGCATTTCATAATTTAGAAGAAGCAAGAGAAATTCTAGAAACTTCAAACTCTTTATTTTTACAAACAGATCTTTATGAAGGATATAAAAATTACTACAAAGAGCTGAACGACTATGAGAATTACACCTTTTATAATGAAAAATACCTAGCGTTATTTAAAAAGAAAGAGAAGGAGAAGAATTTAGCTATTCAGAAGTTTATAGAAGATGCCAAAAATAAGAAAACTGCTCAGATACGAGACAACTATATGTTGACTGCTTCATCAATTTTACTTTTAGTTCTTATTGGACTGATTATTTTATTTCACAATAATAAAGCAAGGAAGAATAAAGCAAAGTTGGCTAAAACAATGAATAAGTTAGATGATATTCTTATTGAAAATGAGCAGAAAAATATTAATTCCGCTAACAACTCCTCTAAAATAAATGAAAATAATACTCAAGTACCAGAAGAAGTTCGACAAAGAATATTAGTGAGCTTAGATGAATTTGAAAAAAGCACTCTGTTTTTATCCCCTAACTACACACTTGCTTCCTTATCGGAATATGTCAATACGAATCAAAAGTATTTATCTCATGTACTAAATAATGATAAATGTAAAAACTTTAGAACATATATTAATGACATAAGAATAGACTATATTGTTGAGAAATTAAAAAGTGACCCTAGCTATAGAAATTATAAAATAAGTCATCTTTCTAAAAAATGTGGGTTTTCATCACACAGTAAATTTTCGTCTGCTTTTAAAAGCGCAACTGGAAAAGTCCCTTCAATCTTTTTAAAAGATTTAGGTGAAGATATTTAAAGTTTAGGGAACCGACTTTCTAGTCTTTTTTTTACAATACCACTCTTTTAAATCCGTATTGTGACACAATACCTACTACATTCTTGATGTATTTGTTGAAAAAATATACAATCTCTCTCCATTCATTGCTAATAGTTGTTTAGCGACCATTTACCGATCTCTATTAAGCTATCCGATTTCGGTAAAACGAATAGGGTACTCCTTTAATATTAATGATTTAGAAAGAAGTTGCATGTACTTTTGTCCCACGATAAAAAATTAATTGAACATGCAATTAATGCAAATTTCAACTATCAAATCTAATAAATGACAATAGACCCCAAAGGGAAATGAAAAAAAACTACTCATTGAATAAAAAGTTTAATCAAGAAATAATCAAAAATAAAAGTATAATGAAAAAAATCAACTTTCTTATTCAGAAAGCATTGCTATTACTTACAGTATTATGTATTTCTATTTCTGCTTATGCAGAAGGTTCTAAAGATTTATATCCATCGGGGGCACAGGGAGGAAGAGCTTTTTTACGAGCTTCAACCGAAACTTCATTAGCATATCCCTACGCTGTATTGGGTACACATTACGTCTATGCGGAAGTAGGTGAAAGAATTGCTCTAGCAACCTCTGCACAAGCGTTTGGTAATAATAACTCTACGAGAAACGGGAATAGAAATAACATTCAATTGTATGGACCTTATGGTAATCAGATTACCTTAGATGTCGGTAATAACAATGATACACGAGGACGAATAGACAATAGAACCGCAGAATTAGATGGTCCACAACTCCCTAATCAAACAGGTGGAAATCGATACACTCCTATTTATCATGAAGTAACGGTTTCAGGCATTTATAAGGTTGAATACCTAGGAACTTCAAAATCGACAACTGGCGATGTAAGGATGGATTATGTTGCGGCTAACTCAAATTGGACGCAAGGTTCGAATACTAACTACCTAGCAGCTTGGGACATTTCAGTAGCAAAGCAAGTTGGAGCTAATTGGCAATGGGAAAACGGACGTGTATACAATAACATTCTAAATTTAGACAACCCTTCTTACGTTAGTCAAAGTGGTAAATACGTTTTTAGAGCTAATAGCGGTTTTTTTGGAAAGTTTAAAGTGCTTACTAAAGACGGATTTGTATATAATATTGATAACAATGGTAATCAAGGTATAAGTTTTACATTTATGGTAAACAATAAGGGGTTTCATCTTGAAGGGGATCCATCTACACCTTCCTATAAAAGTATTAATGCACCAAGCGCTGCTTCGGTAACAAATCGTTACCACAACCCTACAACTGAAGATAATGTTCATACAACAACCCATAAGATATTCTATAATCTTCCTTCAGAGGATATGCCATCGACTTCAATAGGAGCTGTTTCTGGAGAGCAGACATGGTTATTAAATCCAGAAGCGATAATATCCATAGATGCCGACGACATCCATATCATAGGAGTTGATGGAACACCTAATCAAATAGGGAATAAAGGAGGATATATAATATTTGACGGAGGAGGCGGAAATGCAGAATATGAATTCATTATTTCCTCAGATGAAACTCCAAAAGCATTTGTTGATAGAGTTATATCAGGCATAACAAACCCAGGAGAGAATTCAATATTCTTTGACGGTAAGGATGGGGATGGAAATGATTTACCTGCTGGACAAATCCCTGCTACAGTAACCATCAGAATAAAAGGAGGTGAAGTTCATTTCCCTTTTATTGACATGGAGCTGAACCAAAATGGATTAATTATTGAAAGACTCAACTCCGATTGGAATTCTGTTGCATCAGATGCAGTGTATTGGAATGACTCAGATTTCCCGTGGAATAATCCAACAGGAATGGGAACGGCTTCTAATCCTAAAAACGCAAATCACTCAATTTACCCTGGAGGACACCCTAGTAACTCAAATGGGCATGTCTGGGGTACAGGATCAAATGCAGCTGTCGGAACATTTGGTGATGAAAAAGGAATGGATACTTGGACTTTTATTCAAGGAGACGCCACAACGAAGGAAACCTATATAACCGTTAACATTGCAGATTTAAAGATTTCTAGTTTAACAAATAACTTAACAAATGTTTGTATAGGAGACGAAGTTACATATTCAATAAACGTGAAAAATGAAGGGGGTCCTACAGATGTTTATAATGCTCCATTCTCCTTTATTCTACCAGGTGGTTTCGAAGCTGTTTCATATAGTTTTAATGGAGGTGGATGTGGACTCGAATCTTCAATTTTAAGCAGTACTACTCAAAACGATAGTTTAATTTACTCTTCTGCTTTAGATCTACCTATAGACTGCGAAGCTACGTATCAAATAACTGTTAGACTAACATCAGTACTTAGTGCAGGACAACAAGAGGCGACAGCCACAATACTTAGGCCATTTGATTATACTGACCCAGACGCAACTAACCCAGATCCGCTAATACCACCAACTAATCCATTTTTCGAATGTGAAAACAATGGTTTAGGCGGCAACTGTAACAACATACTTCAAAACACGGAAGTAATTTTAAACAAAGTTCAAATTTCTATTCAAAACGGAACGATTGTAAATGCTGATTGTAACAATCCCCTTGGAAGTGTTCAATTATCACTTTTAGGTCTTGCTGATGGAACTTATACCATTTATTACGATGGAGGATCTTTTGAAAATGTAGTTGTAGTAAATGAAGAAGCTACATTGGTAGATGTTGTTCCAGGCATATATGAAAAATTAACCGTAACGGTAAATGGCTGTATATCTGAACCACATAATTTAGTGCTAATCATAGAAAACGAGTGTAATATCATTGCAAATGACGATTCTTATGGACCCTATGACGCTAATGGAACCACAACTCCAACCGTCTTTGGTAATGACGAATTAAACGGTAACCCACCGAGTCCAACTGAAGTTGATTTAACTTGGGGAAACATAACAGACGAAGATAACAACACAATCACTTCTGGCTTTACCCTCAACTCAGACGGAACAATTACCGTAGAACCAGGTGCTCCATCGGGTACTTATACAATAACTTATACTATTTGTGATGCAATAGCTCCAACAAATTGTGATACAGCAACTGTTACAATTGTTATAGAAGGCTGTTTAGCTGGTAGCCAACCAGTAATAATAGAATGTAATTAATAAAAAGAATTTAAATAGAAAATCAAAATAAATATGAAATCAAGAATAAACTACATCTTACTTTTCTTCTTAGTGCTCACCTTTAATGGGTTAAAAGCGCAAGAACCAGCATGCAATGTTAATTGCCAAGAAGGACAGGCTATTAATATTGATTTAACATCATTTATTGGGACGCTTCCTAATTCTTTTGTTGAAGTACAATGGTGGACAACAGAAGATAAACAGCCAGGAACGCAAGTTACTCCACCTTTCGTTGTAACTGAACCAGGCGATTATTATGCATTCTACTATGACCCAATTAATGATTGCTACAATCAAGATGTG
>DATJCX010000003.1:0-59665 GCA_035497735.1 Brumimicrobium sp.
TTTTTAATTTCTAAAGAACAGAACTCAATCCCTTGTCTTTATTGGCTTACAGTTATGTGACGTTGTTGTTGACTGTAAATATAAAGAACTTTTTAAAATCTGAAAGCAATTCACAACTTGAATGTATTGATATTGACGAAAAATATAGTTGTTGTTGACTGTAAATATAAAGAACTTTTTAAAATCTGAAAGCAATTCACAACTTGACCAATCATTATTCTATCGAATCGTTTGTTGTTGTTGACTGTAAATATAAAGAACTTTTTAAAATCTGAAAGCAATTCACAACCCTGAGTATGCGAAACAAGTATTCCGTAGGTTGTTGTTGACTGTAAATATAAAGAACTTTTTAAAATCTGAAAGCAATTCACAACTCCTCTGTAAATACAATGATATAATTTCCAGTTGTTGTTGACTGTAAATATAAAGAACTTTTTAAAATCTGAAAGCAATTCACAACTGTTAAATAGAAACCGTTACTTTCAAAATAGTTGTTGTTGACTGTAAATATAAAGAACTTTTTAAAATCTGAAAGCAATTCACAACGACCTGCGAATCCGTTGAAGAATTAGAGAAGTTGTTGTTGACTGTAAATATAAAGAACTTTTTAAAATCTGAAAGCAATTCACAACTTAATTATGAAAACATTGAGCGAAAGAGTTGTTGTTGTTGACTGTAAATATAAAGAACTTTTTAAAATCTGAAAGCAATTCACAACTCACCAATCATTATTCTATCGAATCGTTTTGTTGTTGTTGACTGTAAATATAAAGAACTTTTTAAAATCTGAAAGCAATTCACAACCGACTTATTAACTAGCGTTTGATTCGCATAGTTGTTGTTGACTGTAAATATAAAGAACTTTTTAAAATCTGAAAGCAATTCACAACACGCATATTTTATTGACGATTTAAACAATGGTTGTTGTTGACTGTAAATATAAAGAACTTTTTAAAATCTGAAAGCAATTCACAACACCCGACCGACCCTATTTACAATCCTATTCGTTGTTGTTGACTGTAAATATAAAGAACTTTTTAAAATCTGAAAGCAATTCACAACTACCCGCCCAGAATTTATTGATATACTGGGTTGTTGTTGACTGTAAATATAAAGAACTTTTTAAAATCTGAAAGCAATTCACAACAGTTACAAAGAACAAGGGAAAATCAAGACTGTTGTTGTTGACTGTAAATATAAAGAACTTTTTAAAATCTGAAAGCAATTCACAACGCGAACCCAAAGGAGCATTAGCGGAGGCTGGTTGTTGTTGACTGTAAATATAAAGAACTTTTTAAAATCTGAAAGCAATTCACAACAAATCTGCTTATATATTATCAAACTACGAGTTGTTGTTGACTGTAAATATAAAGAACTTTTTAAAATCTGAAAGCAATTCACAACTACCTCTTTTGCCCTTTGGGCAAAACACTCGTTGTTGTTGACTGTAAATATAAAGAACTTTTTAAAATCTGAAAGCAATTCACAACACTAACATCAGGCGACTGGTGAAGTGCTTAGTTGTTGTTGACTGTAAATATAAAGAACTTTTTAAAATCTGAAAGCAATTCACAACAAACTGGACGCATACATTCTCACCGTGCCTGTTGTTGTTGACTGTAAATATAAAGAACTTTTTAAAATCTGAAAGCAATTCACAACTCGGATTCATTAATATAGTTTTCCCGAGCGGTTGTTGTTGACTGTAAATATAAAGAACTTTTTAAAATCTGAAAGCAATTCACAACTTAAACTTGGTGCTATTATCTACCTTAATAGTTGTTGTTGACTGTAAATATAAAGAACTTTTTAAAATCTGAAAGCAATTCACAACGAATTTAGACAAAGGTTTATTTCTAATTGGTTGTTGTTGACTGTAAATATAAAGAACTTTTTAAAATCTGAAAGCAATTCACAACTAGGTTGTATCAGTTGCGGTGTTAAACTGGGTTGTTGTTGACTGTAAATATAAAGAACTTTTTAAAATCTGAAAGCAATTCACAACTTGTAAGCTGTATCGAATTCGTTGTTTGCTGTTGTTGTTGACTGTAAATATAAAGAACTTTTTAAAATCTGAAAGCAATTCACAACACAATGTATAGAAATAACACCTGCAAATTTGTTGTTGTTGACTGTAAATATAAAGAACTTTTTAAAATCTGAAAGCAATTCACAACGATTGCACACGCTGAATTTCCATCACTTGGTTGTTGTTGACTGTAAATATAAAGAACTTTTTAAAATCTGAAAGCAATTCACAACGCCTGATGATGAATTAATTCGTACCTCATTGTTGTTGTTGACTGTAAATATAAAGAACTTTTTAAAATCTGAAAGCAATTCACAACTGAAAAGTATGAGGACTGAAAAAAAGAATGGTTGTTGTTGACTGTAAATATAAAGAACTTTTTAAAATCTGAAAGCAATTCACAACAAATAGGCAGCAGCAGATAATCTGTCAATCGTTGTTGTTGACTGTAAATATAAAGAACTTTTTAAAATCTGAAAGCAATTCACAACTACGATATAGAATTCTACAGCGAAGGAGACGTTGTTGTTGACTGTAAATATAAAGAACTTTTTAAAATCTGAAAGCAATTCACAACTAACATTATGAAAACATTATTAGTTATTAGTTGTTGTTGACTGTAAATATAAAGAACTTTTTAAAATCTGAAAGCAATTCACAACCACTATGATAGATCACAAAATTGACGGAGCGTTGTTGTTGACTGTAAATATAAAGAACTTTTTAAAATCTGAAAGCAATTCACAACGTTGTTTTGTCGCGGTCATTCCTGATAAAAGTTGTTGTTGACTGTAAATATAAAGAACTTTTTAAAATCTGAAAGCAATTCACAACATGGCTGCTAGACATTTGAACGCAGTAATGGTTGTTGTTGACTGTAAATATAAAGAACTTTTTAAAATCTGAAAGCAATTCACAACACCGATAAGATTCTTCATGCTACCTAGCGAGTTGTTGTTGACTGTAAATATAAAGAACTTTTTAAAATCTGAAAGCAATTCACAACCTAGTCATAGACCAGGGCTTTAATGTTTGCGTTGTTGTTGACTGTAAATATAAAGAACTTTTTAAAATCTGAAAGCAATTCACAACAATTAAGGAAGACGGCGATATATCTATTTGTTGTTGTTGACTGTAAATATAAAGAACTTTTTAAAATCTGAAAGCAATTCACAACCAAATACAACGGAATAGTCGAATCTTTAAAGTTGTTGTTGACTGTAAATATAAAGAACTTTTTAAAATCTGAAAGCAATTCACAACCTTACCACTTGTCTTGGAAATTCAATATTCGTTGTTGTTGACTGTAAATATAAAGAACTTTTTAAAATCTGAAAGCAATTCACAACCATCCGCAAACATCCCTATTGAAAATAATAGTTGTTGTTGACTGTAAATATAAAGAACTTTTTAAAATCTGAAAGCAATTCACAACGTAATGGTTGCCACAAGGGCATGCCAGGCAGTTGTTGTTGACTGTAAATATAAAGAACTTTTTAAAATCTGAAAGCAATTCACAACAATTCGCAGCTAATTCAATTAAATGTTTTGTTGTTGTTGACTGTAAATATAAAGAACTTTTTAAAATCTGAAAGCAATTCACAACTTAACTTATAAGGAAGATAAAGATTCATTAGTTGTTGTTGACTGTAAATATAAAGAACTTTTTAAAATCTGAAAGCAATTCACAACTTCCCGAATTTTCTATTGGAGACAGAAAATGTTGTTGTTGACTGTAAATATAAAGAACTTTTTAAAATCTGAAAGCAATTCACAACACGTAAGATATTAGCAATCAAAATATTTTAGTTGTTGTTGACTGTAAATATAAAGAACTTTTTAAAATCTGAAAGCAATTCACAACAATTGACCTGTAGTTGGAAGTGGTGTATTAGTTGTTGTTGACTGTAAATATAAAGAACTTTTTAAAATCTGAAAGCAATTCACAACACAAGCCCAATGATTGCCAATGATACTGCTGTTGTTGTTGACTGTAAATATAAAGAACTTTTTAAAATCTGAAAGCAATTCACAACATGGGAACACTACTTGTCATATTACTAGCAGTTGTTGTTGACTGTAAATATAAAGAACTTTTTAAAATCTGAAAGCAATTCACAACTATCAAATAACAGGCAATCAGGCAAGCTTTGTTGTTGTTGACTGTAAATATAAAGAACTTTTTAAAATCTGAAAGCAATTCACAACATAGCCCTTGGTTGTTTGAATTTGGTGACAGTTGTTGTTGACTGTAAATATAAAGAACTTTTTAAAATCTGAAAGCAATTCACAACGAAAGAAATGAAACTACCCAACGTTATCAGTTGTTGTTGACTGTAAATATAAAGAACTTTTTAAAATCTGAAAGCAATTCACAACCTCTCAGACAAGCCAAAGTATAGCATCAAGGTTGTTGTTGACTGTAAATATAAAGAACTTTTTAAAATCTGAAAGCAATTCACAACACGGTACACCAGAAAGCTCAAATTTCAACAGTTGTTGTTGACTGTAAATATAAAGAACTTTTTAAAATCTGAAAGCAATTCACAACACTATCGACGGTAGTATCACAGTACGAAAGTTGTTGTTGACTGTAAATATAAAGAACTTTTTAAAATCTGAAAGCAATTCACAACAGACAATAGTAAACTTGTCAATTTTTTATTGTTGTTGTTGACTGTAAATATAAAGAACTTTTTAAAATCTGAAAGCAATTCACAACTACAATTTCAAAACATCGAAGAAGTTAAAAGTTGTTGTTGACTGTAAATATAAAGAACTTTTTAAAATCTGAAAGCAATTCACAACATACTTTCGGATGAAGAGGTTCAGAGAGCTGTTGTTGTTGACTGTAAATATAAAGAACTTTTTAAAATCTGAAAGCAATTCACAACTTAGATGCAGCGAACGGAAAATTAAGAGGTGTTGTTGTTGACTGTAAATATAAAGAACTTTTTAAAATCTGAAAGCAATTCACAACTGAGCCGATAATGCATAACAATATGTACAGGTTGTTGTTGACTGTAAATATAAAGAACTTTTTAAAATCTGAAAGCAATTCACAACTAAAAATTAATAATAATAAAATAAGAAGTGGTTGTTGTTGACTGTAAATATAAAGAACTTTTTAAAATCTGAAAGCAATTCACAACTATGAATCAACCATCTGATTTTCGTGCTCAGTTGTTGTTGACTGTAAATATAAAGAACTTTTTAAAATCTGAAAGCAATTCACAACGGAGGGCCAATAGTAGAGCGCTCAAGTAATGTTGTTGTTGACTGTAAATATAAAGAACTTTTTAAAATCTGAAAGCAATTCACAACGGCTTAAAACGTAAAAAGAACAAAAAAACAGTTGTTGTTGACTGTAAATATAAAGAACTTTTTAAAATCTGAAAGCAATTCACAACCACTACTTCACAATTTAAACGAGCGTTTAAGTTGTTGTTGACTGTAAATATAAAGAACTTTTTAAAATCTGAAAGCAATTCACAACATGTATTTTTTAATTTCAATATTGGACCGCGTTGTTGTTGACTGTAAATATAAAGAACTTTTTAAAATCTGAAAGCAATTCACAACTATTGGGCGACTATTCAAATTGGAGTAAATGTTGTTGTTGACTGTAAATATAAAGAACTTTTTAAAATCTGAAAGCAATTCACAACGGCAAGTTGCCAAAATTGACAAAAGAACAGTTGTTGTTGACTGTAAATATAAAGAACTTTTTAAAATCTGAAAGCAATTCACAACCACAAAAGGTATCACATTTTGTGGCGTTGTGTTGTTGTTGACTGTAAATATAAAGAACTTTTTAAAATCTGAAAGCAATTCACAACTTAAAAAATATTTGTCAATCAAATAAAATGGTTGTCATTGACTATAAAGTTAAAGAACTTTTTAAAATCTGAAAGCAATTCACAACCAATTTAAGAGGGGTGGCATTCGGTAACTAGTTGTCATTGACTGTAAATATAAAGAACTTTTTAAAATCTGAAAGCAATTCACAACATTCCTTTTACAACAGAGGAGTCTAAGATGGTTGTCATTGACTATAAAGTTAAAGAACTTTTTAAAATCTGAAAGCAATTCACAACTCTATAACAGTTGCTAAAAAGTCATTAAAAGTTGTCATTGACTATAAAGTTAAAGAACTTTTTAAAAATTGAAAGCAATTCACAACCTGGTGATTATTTTAGACAAAATGCTTTGCGTTGTCATTGACTATAAAGTTTATTTTGCATTAATCGTTTTCTATTAGTATCCAGATCTCATAGATGTCTTTTCCTGCCATCTTTGCCATTTCAAAAGATCCGTTTATTCTATATACCTCTAATATTTTTGCGATTCTTGGTTTGCGTTCATTGTACTTCCTATTATCCAATTTTATCCATATGTTCAGTAAACTACCTTATGGGTTAGCTTTTATTTTGGCTTTTATTGGTGTAAAAATGATTATTTCTCCTTGGATTCACATCTCATCTCCAATCTCTTTAGGAATAGTAGGCGGAGTTTTAATTATCTCAATTTTAGCTTCTTTAGCATTCCCTGAAAAGAAAAAAGAGTAAGCCAACGCTTTTGGTAGCACATTTGCATTTTTTGCCAACAACACAAAGCCAAACAAAAAATGCAAAAGAGCCACCAGCCAACGCACCAAAACCATCACAAAATGAAAGCCAAATAGACAACATAAAAAGAAGGGCGTAGGCATAACAATGTATAAGCGTAATGTGGGATTTATTGCTAAATTGAACATTTCGTCACGCATTAAAATTTTGGATAAAATGAAAATCCCGTCTTCGAAAACCCGCACTACGCTTATACTTGACCGTTAGCGGTAATGCACCCCGACCATCCTCACAAATTCTGCCAGACATTTTTGACGTAAAATAAAAAAGTGAAAAAAATTCGCTTATTGTTGTCGTGTATATTATCTTTGTGGCAACAATAAAATTTTCATACAATGAGACGATTAGAATTTGCATCTCTTCAAGTAAGAGATTTGGAAGTATCAAAAGACTTTTACACTACAAAATTGGGCTTTGAAGCCTTAGAAATGGGCAATCCCAATGCAGTTGCTTTTAAATACAATAAAGGCGAAGCGAGTTTTGCAATCAGAAAGCCAATAGGAAATATTGAGGGCAAAGAATTGGGTATCGGTACTTCGCTTTGGTTTGCCATTGACGGAGCTATTGAAAAACTGAAAGAGGAATTTGAACAAAAAAATATTCCGATTTTAGGCACAATCAACCCGACACCTTTCGGAAAAACACTATTGGTAAAAGACCCCGATGGTTATGTTCTTACTTTTATGCAACCCAATTATTAGTATTATGAAAACGAGAGGAATAAAATATTGGATAATCGTGGCATCAAAAGACCACGTGAAAACAGGCATTGCGGAAGGTATCGCACAAGCCTGTCACGGAAAAGTATCGCCCTTGAAAAGAATGCGAAAGGGCGATTTTGTAATTTATTATTCGGGAAAGCAAAGTTTTGGGAAACCCGAAAAATGTCAGGAATTTACAGCCATTGGAACGGTAAAAGACGATGAAGTATATCCTTTTCAGATGACTGCCGATTTTTGCCCTTTTAGACGAAACATTGAATTTTTTGAAAGCGTAGATGTTTCCATTCTTCCTTTGATAAATGATTTGGATTTTATTCAAAACAAGAAAAGTTGGGGATATCCGTTTCGTTTCGGTTTCTTTGAAATAAAAGAACACGATTTTAATTTAATCTCATCACTAATGATACAAGAAGAATATGCCTGATAAAATTAAATTCATCTTTAAAAGTCCCGACGAAAGCCCTGGTTATTTATTGGGACAATTAACTTTGCTATGGCAACGCAAACTGAAAAAAGTATTAGACCCTTTGGATTTAACACAAACACAGTTTATTTTGCTGACTTCCATTGCGTGGTTGACCAATAAAAGCGACAACGTAACACAAGTGGAAATCGCCAATCTGAACAATTTTGACCGAATGATGGTGTCCAAAGTGTTGCGAACATTACAAACGAAAAAGCTCATAACAAGGCAGGAACACGATACCGACACAAGAGCCAAAATTGTAAATCTGACAGCAGACGGAAAAAAAATTTTACAAACCGCACTCACAAAAGTAGAAAAAGCCGACATTGAATTTTTCTCAGGCATTGACAAAAAACTTACAGACTTTAATTTGAGTATGGAAAAACTGATTGAGGCTAACAAAGACGAATAGTGCACATACCGCTAACAAGGTATTGCCAAAAGCGGGGTTAAACTGCTAAATTCAAAGTTTGTGCTTCTATTACCGCCAAAAACTATTTATAATCATTTTTTTAGTAAATTTATCTCTTATAAATTCGTTTTGGCTCGCCTTGGTGCAAAATCGAAACTTTTCGCTTCGATTTCCCCGCCTTCGGCAATACCCGAAACGTTAGTGGTAACCTCAAAAAACAAAATTCAATGAAATTAATATTTACATTTCTAATTGTAATTATCTGTGTCTCTATAAATGCACAGAACAAAATAAAACAGTTTGAACATTACAATATTTCAGATAAAAAAGACAACATAGATTTCATTGTTCTTAGAAAAAATAAAGATATTAAAAAACCAACTTTACTGTTTTGTCAAGGCTCTATGCCTGTTCCTTTATTTCTGAAAGACAATAATGACACAATTAACTTGCAATTATCTAACTTTGATTTAGATTATATGAGCGAAGAATATAATTTAGTTGTTGTTTCTCGACCTTTTACTCCAATAATTGTGGATACTTCCGAAATAAATTCAGCATATAATTATGTTACTGACAAATATAATAATCCTAACTCTTATGATACTTCTTATTTAAAAAGTGATACTAAAGAAATTACTACTAGAAGGGTAAATAAAGTCTGGAAATTTCTTAAAAAACAAAAATGGGTGGATAAAAGTGAATTTATAATTGCTGGTCATTCCCAAGGTTCAAGAGAAGCTGTAGAAATTGCATCCAACAACAAAGAAGTAACTAAAATAGGTTTGTTTAGCTATAGCCCAGACGGAAGATATCAAGAGACTCTAAAACGAAATAGAAAAAGGGCAGAAGCTGGGGAAATTTCTTGGGAAGAAGCTGACTCACTAAATTTAGATTGGTTAGAATATTACAAAAGTACTTTGGTAGATTACGAAAAATTAGACAGATTATTTTCTTATAGTTGGAAATCATTTAATGAACCTAGTCTTCCGAAATTACTAAAATTGAAAATTCCGATATATATTGTTTATGGTTCAAATGATATTGGAGCGGTAAATTGTGATTTTTTGCCCTTTTATTTTGCAAAGGCAAATAAAGAAAACTTGACAATTAAAAGATATGGAGGTTTAGAACATAACTTTTTTGAAACAAATGAAAACAGAGTACCAAATTATGACAAACCACATTGGATAGAAGTTATGAATCAATTTATAGATTGGACTTTAAAAAACGGAAGCCACTAACACGCCGTTCAGAAAAATGGCAATTAATTGCTTCGAATTAGAATTTTTGGGTTATATTTGGAGTATCGCTTCGAGATATAGAGTGTAGTAGAAGTGCCACTTCTCTGAGCGGCAGAAACGTTAGCCGTCATACTCTCAAACTCGTAGTAAAGACAATTATGAATGAGAAATTAAGACAACTTGAAAATATTCTTGAAGGACAATCTAACCAAACTAATTTTTCGCAAAGTGAATTATTGATTTATCCTGAAACTTTTAAGCAAATTCATTCCTATAATTTATTTGGAAACGACTTACTCTCAATACCTGCAAACTTAATAATTGAAGGAGATGATGATGAATTTGAAAAACCGTTTAGGTTTACTGATGACTTTGAGGAAATAAATCTTTTCGAAAGTGAATTTAGAGAAGAAATCCCAGAGAATTTCATTCAAATCGGAAATTTATATGGTTCAACAGAAATTGTATTATTAAATAAATTGAATGACGAAATACACATTTTTAATGTTTCGGATATTGCCGATAATGAATGGATGAAGCATAAATTGGAAAATCCCATCTGCAACCTAACTACTTTTTTGGAAAACATTAGACCGCAAACAGTTTGTTGTTTAATCAATCCAAAAGACTATTCGAAATATGAAATTTTGGAAATTAGAAATCTAAATACAATAGTAACCGAAGAATTTGAAAGAGAATTTGAAACTACTTCCGAAATGTGGACAGAATATTTCAATATCATAAGAAAAGCAATTGACAAAGGATTGGAAATCCATTACGCACCAAAAAAGATAATTAACGAACTAAATAGCAAAAGTACGAACGGCTAACAAACGCTTGGCAAAAGTGGCAGTTTTGTATTTCGTATAAAGTTTTTTCGTAAGTTTGAATTTCGCACTTCGTTTGAAGTTTAGTGATTAAAAGTCGCCACCTTCGCCAAGCGCCAAAACGTTGGCTGTAAGCGCAAATCAAAATACATTAACTCTAACAAAAATCAAGAAAGAGTGTTTTTCCTATTATCTTTGTCCACAAAAACAAGACAAGATTCAATCATGCAATTAACGGCTTCTTATTACATCTATCTGTTCTTATTGACAGCAAATTGTATTTTATATGGAAGTTCTGCGATTTATACACACAAAAAAGAATTCAACTTATTATTTCGGTATTTGATAGCAATGGTTGTTGTCGAAATTTCGTCAAACTTAGTTGCACGAATTTATGAGAATAATTTATTTTTATCACACATCTATTATTTTCTCCATGGTCTTTTTTTGATTTCATTTATGTTTAAAACTACATTAAATCTTTCTCAAAAAAGGATCATTAAACACGCATTTATCCTCATTCTTACAATAGAGGTCATACAATACCTGTTATTCCCCACGTTATTCCTGGGATTTAATCCTTTGGAAGTGATACTTGTTAATTATCTTCTTATCCTATGTACACTTTTCCACTTCTACAATACATTAGGAACTCGACACGAATTAAATTATATTTCCATAGGAATTTTGATTTACTCCATCATTGATTTATCTATTTTAACATTTGGAAATTTAATCGCTAAAACGCGTTACGAAACTAGTTGGATAGTATGGCTCATTCGTGAATTTTCAATTTTGGCTTTCTACACACTATTTTTGCTTCAATGGATAAAACTCACTAAAACAAAAGTAAATCTTTCGGAATGAAAACAATTGAAAATGATGCTCTAGTTTATACTTTATTAAGTGTTTCTATTGCCCTTCTGTTTGCGGTAACAATCTTCATCGTTATTTATTTTTTCAAGAACAAAACATATCGCTATATTCTTAAAAATAAAGAATTGGAATTAACTATGCAACATCAATTACTGAAGTCCGTCATTGAAACACAAGAACAGGAACGCATACGCATTGCAAGAGATTTACACGACGAAATTGCTTCTAAATTAAATGCTATTGCGTGGAATTTACATCTGGCAAACAAGAAATCCACGGCAGAAACAACCAAGGAGGAAATAGATGCCTCATTACAAATTTGTACTTCTGTACAAAAGAATATCAAACAAACCATCCATCATTTAATTCCGTTGGAAATAGAAAATTTCGGATTAGATTATGTATTGAAAGACATGAGTCATCCAACCAATTATCAGATTCACTACGAAAACGATGGTAATGAACACACGTTTGATTCCTTTTCATTCAATGAGCAAACGCATTTATTACGCATTATTCAGGAATTGCTAAACAACTCTATAAAACATGGGAAATCAACAACTTCGTGGATTCATTTTAAGACAAATGACAACTATTTAGAACTTTTATATTCCGATAATGGCATTGGATGTAAAACAGATCAATTGAAAAACGGACAGGGAATTGGAATTAAAAACATTCTACTTCGAAGCAAAATATTAAATGGAAACTGTAATTTTAACACCGAAAAAAGCTTTTCATTCACTTTAAATGTCCCAAAACGCCAATGAACACCAATAAAGAACATATCAAAATAGCCATCTTGGACGATGAAATACTATTTCGCAATAGTTTTCAATCTTTGTTAATGATGGAACGTGATTTTCAGCTTGTTTTTTCAGGAAACAATGGAAGTGAATTTTTGGAATATTTAAAAGATAAGGAAAATATTCATCCCGATATTGTATTGATAGATATTCGTATGCCCGTCCTAAATGGAATGGATACCAATAAAATTCTAACCAAGGACTACCCTGCCATTAAATGTATCGCTTTAACTATTTTTGATTCTATGATTTTCAAAAAACAGATGCTTCACCATGGAGTTGTGGGTTATATAACAAAAAATGCAATGCCTGATGAAGTTTTCAACACCATCCGACAAGTAAATGAAAAAGGATTTTCTTTTGACTCGGAAATGATTCAATTGATCGTACAGATGAAAATCACAGGAAAAGAACATCAAAAAGCGAATCCATACCTACTTTCAGAAAGGGAAAAAGAGGTGCTAAAATTAATTGGTAAGCAATACACTAACAAAGAAATAGCCAATCAACTTTTTATCAGTGAACGAACGGTTGAAGGGCATCGAAACAACATGATCACCAAAACAGCCTCTAAAAACATCATAGGATTAATTCTTTGGGGTATAAACCATCAGGTTGTGGATTTAGAAATTCGATAGTACCACGTAAAAACACGCGTTTTAAATACGGAAAAAGCCCTAATTTTGACATGGTAAAGTGAATACAAAATATTATCTTTTACATTTGTCAAAAAAATCAAAATGAAAACTAGTACACTTTTTACTTTACTTTTGCTTTTATCAGGAACGATTAAAGCACAATCTTTTTCAAATGCTTCTTTTGAAACTTGGGCAAATCCGGACTATTGTTCAGCCAATACAACCCCAGAAGGTTGGGAAACCTATTCGAACGGACTTGGAAGTATCGATAAATCCGATTATACAATTTGTCCACACACTATTCCCGGAAGTGCTTCGCATGGAAACGTATCCGCTCGATTTGTAAGCAATAATACCAGTGGAGGCGAAGGAGCGTACCAAAACATTAATGGCTTTACAGTGGGAAATACCTACACGATTTCTTTCGACTACGCAGGCTCAAATCTTTACGGAGGAACAGGAGATGTTCAATTTCATCTATTCATAGATGATGCACTAGTTACTTCAACCCCAGTTTTTTCTCCCTCTAAAAATACATGGAGTACACATCATTATTCATTTACTGCAACCTCTTCAACCCATAAGATAGGAATACGCTTGTATATAGCTACCTCTCCGAGTAATGGGGAAGGTGAAGCGGATAACTTCGTTATTCATCAAGGCAACACAACGTCATTAGATTTATTAAATCCCAACAAACTAACTGTTTATCCGAATCCAAGTAACGACGTATTTACCATTCATTCTAAAGAATTAAAAAATGCTTCTGTTGAGGTTTATAACTCATTAGGGGAATTAGTGTTACATGACAACAATATCAACAGCGAATTTTTAGAAATAAATCTTTTGAATGAACCATCAGGTATCTATTTATTGAAACTGACGAATAAAGATTCATACATCATACAAAAATTAATCAAAAAATAGAGTCTCATTTAATTTTAACACATAAATTATGAAAAATACGGTTATAATTGTTCTTACCTTTTTATCGTTCGGCATGACAAGCTCTCTATCTTTCG
Organism: Brumimicrobium sp.; assembly: GCA_035497735.1. Classification (GTDB taxonomy): domain Bacteria; phylum Bacteroidota; class Bacteroidia; order Flavobacteriales_D; family Crocinitomicaceae; genus Brumimicrobium. The sequence continues at coordinate 13,671 of DATJCX010000003.1, forward strand.
CACAGGCGGACGATACCAGCGAATACGGATTTTATATGAAAAATGGCGGTAAAAAAGTAAAACTTGCTGAAATGAGTTGTTACTCCTTTGATGAACTATCGGTTGTATTTCCCGTAACCTCAGAAATGGCTGGATATGATTTTATTACGGTTTTAGTCAATCATTACGATGCAAAAAACTGGTCGCAAGGATTTTGTTCCATTACTTTTCCTATTAGTGTATTTATGTCAAAATTTGCTGATGGTTTAGCAGAAGTTACACTTTTCACAAAAGGAAATCAAAAACATGCTTTGCGAGGCGGAGAAATGACAAGAGGTTCATTGAATTATTCCGCTACCAAAAAGACAGAGGGTCACACCATGAAGTTTAAAGTTTATGGTTATTCAATTGTTGGTCATAATAATGGAACTTCTGTTTATTCAGATACTTTCGATTTATTTCAAAGTGAAGCCTTGCCTATGTCCAATAGAAGTAAGAAAGTTGCGACAACGCTACCATTTGTCGGTCCAGTTGGAAGTACCGACGTCGATTTATCTCAACCTTGTGAATGATTAGAACAAAAAAACAGTATTTTAGTTGCAAATTAAATGTAGAATAATATGACATATCCTTTCATTCCTATCGGTCTAATTGCTGTTTTTCTTGTGTATGTAATGTATCTATTGCTGTTTAAAAAAGACAAAAAGCGAGTTAAATCGGTACTATCACTTGGACTGTTTTTTATCGTTATTTGGGCAATTATCTATTACTTTCTATTGCGGTAACTGTATCCATAACATTAGGTGAAAGTTGAGTCTGTGCGAGCAATATAGTAGTTGATGAATAACCTTACGAAATTATAATAAAATGACAGCATATCTTTCTATTGGCTTAACTGCTTTATTTATACTTTATTCGCTTTATCTTTTACTTGTAAAAAAACAAAAAAAGATTCAACTCCCTTTTGCTGACCAACTTCCCTTTCTTCGTAATTTAGATGTTCGTTTATTTCTATTTTTAAAATTGGCTTCGAAAGGAATCCTTTTGCTTATTTTTTTGTTCTACTGATTATCAAAAACAACTACTCATTTTATAGAAATGTGAATTCCAAAAAAGCCATTATTTATCTCACTAATGACGAATTTGCTTCCCTACTCCTACCAAAAAGATTAAAACTTAAAGAAAAAGGTTGAGTATAAAACGATTTGAAATTTAATGTTTTATAAAAATGATGATGAAAGTCAAAACCACACACTTTTATTTTTGCTATTGTTTTCCGGATTATCTTTTGGACAAACGTTTATTTATCATCCCATCTCGAGTATTCCGGGCGAGCTTCAATATGATTTCATAGTTTTTATCTCCGATTTATTTTCATACAAGGAATTAAAGTTAAATATTGAGCCGATAGAACCAGCAGACACAATTCAATTTCAGAATGAGAAATATCAATTAAAATATGTAGAAATAGAAGAAGAGAAATTAGGACTTGAAGATCTGCAAACAGATCGTTTAGGAAACATTATAACGGACAATCCTAGTGGTATAAGTTATTCTTCTTACAGTTTTGGAACAGATTATTTTGTGATAGATTTTTTCAAAGAGCCCAAGATAGTAAAGCAAAAATCTACAGGAGAGAGTTATGTATTACGCACGGAAACTACGTATTATTATGAAAGGCTTTACATTTACTAAATATTTTGTGAAACGCACACTTTGTACACCTTGTTTTAATACAAAACTATACGATTGATTTTAATGAATAACCAAGATACATCGTTAAGCTCCAAAGACTTCGAATAGACTACTGTTGTTTTTTTCTGATTGACAAAAATACAAGTCAATCCTTATTGGAATAGACATCAAGTCCTAAATCACACAGTGTTCACTGAGAATGCAAAGCTCTCACAATAATAAAATCCTCCGTGTTCTCTGTGAAAAACCTCTCCGTGCTCTCCGTGAAAAAGTGACCGTGTTTTTATCTGTGCATCATTGATTTTTTAGTATCGCCACTTTTATATTATTATTTTAAATTACTCTTAATCAATTAACTAATTGAATCCTTCAAATTTCAATTTTGTCAAACCAGCCCCATTACTTGTTAGTATTTCAATTTTCAATAGCCCTATTGTCGCAGCATAAAAATCTACTTCTTTGACTTTCGTATAATCCAGTGATTTTTCAACACGCAACAAAGTGTATGTTTCGTTGTTTTTTTCAATAATTCTCCAACTCGCACTGTAATTGATTGTCCCTTGATTGGGATCGATAGACGTCCAGCTCACACTCTCGTTTTGGGCCGGAATCTTTAGAACAACTTGTGCAGGACTGAAATCATAGATCTTTGGAGTATATTCTCCTTGGGTAAACTCTGAACGTATCAGGTGTAACTCGTTGTGCACAACATGAAACGTTTTAATTTCTGTGCTCTGATATTTTCCTTGAAAAAAACTTGAATCTTGTACCGTAATCATAGAATCTTTCAACGTAAAATGTCTACTCATTGTCATAGAGGACGAAGGGGTAGCGTAATTCACTTTGCTGTTTGGAGATTCAGGCAGAAAGTAATCTTCGACTGTTTGCGCATGAATTATGGACAAATTAACTGTCAAAAATAATATTGAAAGTAAGGGTTTAAGCATCTTATTTTAAAATTAGTTTCAAGTCACACTATTTCAACAATGGCGGATTCAAGTTATAAATGCAACCTGTCCATTGTTATTAATTGCTTGTAAATATACTTGATTTGGAGTTAAATAATCAAATCTTTTTTTTGGTCTATTGTTTAATTCATTTTCTGCATATTTTATTTGTTCTTCTGTAATTGTTCTAAAGTCATGATTTTTAGGGGAATATTGTCTAAGTAAGTCGTTAAAATTTTCGTTTGACCCTCTTTCCCAACTTATGACATGGTCTAGCAAAATAATAATCTAATTCGAGTTCTTCTGCAATGTCTTTATGTAATGAGAACTCTTTCCCATTATCCAATGTCATAGTGTGCAATCTTTCTTTCCATGGTTGTAAAAGCAGTATTGTTTTTTCTTTAATTTCTTCCGCTTTTTTTGTATCAAATAATGTAATTTTGACCATTCCTGTTGCCCTATCATTGATTGTGAGTATTGCCTTTTATGATTTTTTCCAATTACTAAATCGATCTCTAAATCGCCAACTCTTCTTCTTTCATTGACAATTTCTGGACGCTTATCTATTCCGACTTTATTAGGAATAATTCCTCTGCTATCTTTGTAATCCCCTCGTTTACGATAGCTCTTACCTTTTGTTCGCAAAAACTTATACAAGCTTCCTCCTTTCTTTTTATCTTCCCATATATATTGATAAATGCGTTCTGCTGAAACACATTCAATGTTGTTTAATTTAGCAATACCAACAATCTGTTCAGGACTGTAAAGCTTCTTCAAATGTTTATCAACAAAGTTTTGAATGTTTGTTGTAAATCTAACCTTCTTTTTCTTAATCTTGTGGCGGTTAATTGCTTTTCTATTGGCTAAATCCGCGCTGTATTTATAACTTCTTTGATCGCTATTGCGTTTTAGCTCACGGCAAACAACAGACTTATCTCTATCTATTCTTTTAGCTATTTCAGACTGTGTAAACCTCTCTTGTTTTAATGTCTGAATTGTGTATCTTTGATCTACGGTTAATTGACCCTTTTCTATGCGAATTTTGGACGAGGAGCAAGATGAGAAAATTATTCCATTCAGCAAAGGGGAAGAGAGATTTTCTCTTCTCTTTTCTGAAAAAATATTTATTCATCTATTTAAATCCAAAAAGTTGCATTTATTTGTTGAATCTAAGAATTAATAAATCCAATGAAAATTATCTTTACAATAATTGGTGTGGTTCTTTTAACAAGCTGCAGTTTAGAGCAAAAAGACCAAGCGAACCAACAGGCTGTTGAAGAGTTGTCAATGCAGGAACAAACGGCTGAAAGCAATAACCCGTTAAGAAAAGACGTAGTATATATTCCCGCTGCGAGATTTAAAAACTATTTATTGAATAATAATGCCATCAACATCAATAAAGACGATGAAATTCAGATAACGGAAGCACAAGCTTTTATACGCCATGCGAAAGGATTCGTATAGAATTGTGCGTATAATCCCTGTTCTTGACTGCGTATTTACACCTGATTTTTATTATTTTTTATGGATAATTTATGTGAATAATTATATTTGTCAAAGGCAGCTTGAAAAACGAGGTGATAAATTTTAACGCACAATAACCTAACAAATATGGCAAGTATTATTTTTGGTTGGTACTCTACTAAAATAAAATCTTATACTCCGCAAGAATTGGAGTTGGATAATTCACACCCCGACTATCAAGTGCGTCAGCGTATTTTTCACATCATGTATATTCCGATCATACCGATAGGAAAAGTATATGTTTTCAAACAGGATCATAGATTTTACAAAGCTCCCGAAAACATTAAACAGCAAATTAAAGCACGCAAAAAGCACCGTACGCCTTGGTATGCGCTGATTGTTCCTACCTTGGTTGTTCTTGGCGGACTACTCGCAGGTTCTGTTTATTTTTATACCGAATGGAAAGATAAACACCGTGCCGATGAGCAATATGCGATTGCTGTGGCAGAACAGAAGCAAGCACTCGACCAACTTACTGATAATACGTACATTAGACTTGAAAACACCCGAACTCGTTCCCGTTTTTCTTGTTTTTTAAAAGTGGAAAAAGTAAGTGGCAATCAAGTTGATTTTTTGAAATGGCAATCGACAGAAAATAACTCCGACTATATTCACCGCTCTGCCCACACGGTCGTGATTGACTTTTTTCAAGAAAACGCAGATAGTCTTGAACGGGTTTCTATTCCTTTGGAAAAGTTGAAAAATATGATAGTTGAAGACAGGTTGTATTTTCATGACTACATTGATTATGAACTGGGCGGAAGAGAAAAACCCGCTTTTGATAAGTCTGTTGGTGAAAATCTATTTAATGACGGCGACCGCTACGTAATCGAGGGTATTTTTGTAGATAAAACTCAATAAAAATGAAAAGATTTTTTGGGCTAATTGGAGTGGCTCTTTTAGCAAGTTGCAGCCAAAACGCTAAAACAAACCAAGAAGTTAATATATCTGTTACAGAACAAACAACTGAAAATGCTGAAGCATTACCAAAAGACGTAGTATATATTCCCGATGCGATATTTAAAAATTATTTATTGAACAATGAAGCCATCAACACCAATGGAGACGATGAAATTCAGATAACGGAAGCACAAAATTTTACAGGCAGAATCTATTGTTTCGATATGGGGATTTCAGATATGACAGGAATAGAAGCCTTCACATCTTTAACGTCTTTACACTGTGGACTAAACAGATTAACTTCATTAAATATTACTAAAAATACAGCGTTGATTACATTAAATTGTTCGTTGAACCAATTAACATCATTAGATGTTCAAAATAATACTAATTTGGTTGAGTTAGATTGTTCGAATAATAAAATAACTGTACTAAATGTAAATAACAATACAAAACTTAAAGAATTAAGTTGTTTTGTAAATAAATTAACCGCTTTGGAGGTACAAAAAAATGTAGCTTTACAAACACTAATTTGCAGTACGAACCAATTAACTGATTTAGATTTAGAAAAAAACATTGACCTAGAAATGTTAGTTTGTAATAAAAATAAAATCACAGCATTAGACCTCAGTAAAAACAATAATTTGGCGTTTCTTTTTTGTGAAAGCAATAAATTGGTTTCATTGAATTTGAAAAACAACCATAACACCCAAATGGAGAGAATAAGAACGGACAACAATCCAAATCTTCGTTGTATAGAAGTGGACAATCCAACTTTTTCCACAGAAAATTGGAAAGGCGAACTTTTCAGATTCGATGATGGACTACTTTTCAGTAAAGAATGTGATTGAGTTAGTTAAGGGGAATTAAAAAAACAAAATAACTATGAAAAATCTATTCACAGCAATCTCACTCATCTTCATCGTTCAATTGAGCTTTGGACAAGAGTTAATACCCTACGAAGAAAATGGGAAGTTTGGGCATAAAGACAGCATTGGAAATGTGATTGTTCAGCCAAAGTATGATAGAGTGAAAGAATTTTACCAAGTAGTTGCTCCAGTAAATATTGGAGGAAGTTATCATGTTACTGAATGGGGTTATACTTCTTTTAAAGGAGGGAAATGGGGAATAATCGACCAAACTGAAAAAGAAATTGCCCCCATAAAATATGACTATATAGGAACATTTCACGAAGGACGTGCGCTTGTAGCAATCAAAGAAAAACACGGTTACATTGACACAACAGGTAAAGAAGTTGTTCCGGTCATTTATATTTTGGAGGCAAAAGATATAAAGGATATTAATCACAATACCGACAGAAAAGGAAAAGATTAATAATTATGAAAAAAAATGATTTGGTAAATAAATTGGAAGAAAAAGGCATTCTTAAAAAATCATATTCATTAGAAGGAGGTTTGCCAAATGAGGCTTATTGCTTAAATAAAACGAAAGACGGTTGGGAGGTTTACTATAGCGAACGAGGAAGCAAATCTGGGTTGCGAAAATTTTATAGTGAGGATGATGCTTGTAACTATTTGTATAGACTTCTAATTTAATTGATTTTCTATATCATTAGGATATTTGGAAAAATACAATACACAACAAAAAAAATAAAAAAACGATGAAAGGGTTGATTATATTACTATTGTTGTTTAGCTGTAATTCAGTTGAAAAAACAAAAAAAGTCGATGAACTTTACGGCAAGGTAAAAAGTACAAAAACGTATTCGTATCTCGCAAACGAAGAAAATGGAAAAATTAGTAGCAAGATGCTGGTTCAATACTATGTTTCGAATTACAACGAAAAAGGACAAATTATTCAAAAAATTCATTACAGTCCTGAGGGAGTGATAACAGGTTCGTGGAAATATGTTTATGATGAAAATGGAAACAATATCATTGTAGAAGGATATTCAGCTTTTAATGACAAACCTGAACTAAAACTTCAATACAACTACGATAAAAACGGCTACCAAACCGAACGTCTTTCTATTTCCATTGAAAATGGTACTATTACTGGGCGCTGGAAGTTTAAAAACGATGCAAACGGAAACCCAACAGAAACACTTCGTTGGAACGCTAATCAAGTATTACAAGACAAACGGATTGTCAAATACGACGAACACGGAAATATAACTGAAGAACAACTGTTTTTTTATCCCGAAGAGGAAAAAGCAATTTTCCACGCGAAATATACGTATGAATTAGATGCCCAAAACAACTGGATTGTTATGAAGGATTATCGCCCCAATCATGGTGGTGAACTTAGCGAATTGTTAGTGCGAGAAATTCTGTATGATGAACCTTGATTTTAAATGAGTTCGAATGAAAAATATGAGTGAAAAACAAATAAGTTCAAGATGGAAATAACGTATTTTACGAAAATCAATTGGCTCAAAAAAATAGAATCTATAAAAATTGGTAAATCCATAAAAAAACAATTATGAAAAATTTTTTTACATTGATTTGTATTGTTCTTTTAACAAGTTGTAATTATGCTCAAAAAGACAAAACAGACACAGAAGGATTAATTTATTTTCAAGATGATAACGGAAAATACGGACTGAAAGACCACTCGGGAAAGATTATTTCAATGGCCGATAACTTTTGGGGAGACGCTTCTTATCCGAAGAGTTTTTCCGAAGGACTAGCTTCGGTAGAATTAAATGGGAAATCCGGTTATATTGATACAGCATGGCAAGTCATCATTCCTCTAAAATTTAGTTTAGCAGCTAGTTTTTCTGATGGACTTGCTATGGTAAGAATAGATAATGGGAAAAGAGGTTATATCAACCGCAAGGGCGAATTTATCATCCAGCCCATCTATGGTTTTACAAATGGATTTTCGGATGGGCTTGCCCGTGTAGCAATTAATAATAAATGGGGATTTATAGACCGAACAGGAAAAGTAATCGTTGAATTAAAATATGATTTTGCAGATGACTTTTCAGAGGGAATGGCGTGGATTCAAGTGGGAAATAAATACGGGTATATAGACAAAACAGGGGAATTAGTAATTCCATTAGATTACTACGATGAAGTGAAAAGCTTTTCAGAGGGAATGGCTGTCATTAAACAGAATGACAAAAAAGGTTTTATCGATAAAGATGGAAAAATGGTGGTAAAACCTATTTACGATGATGCAAACGATTTTTATCACGGGCTAGCTTCTATAGAAAAAGATGGTAAAAAAGGATTTGTTAATAAAACTGGAACAGTGATTATCCCTTTGACATATGATAAATCCAGTAGCTTTTATAGTGGAACAGCACAAGTTTCGGTAGATAAAAAATGGGGAATTATTGATACAACAGGAAAGGAAATAATTCCATTAAAATATGAAGACATTCAAGATTTTTCAGAAGGAATTGTGCCTGTTCAATTAAACGGAAAATGGGGAATTGTTAATGAAAAAGAAGAAAATATTGTGCCGTTTATATATGACAACACAGACTCCTTTTACGAAGGTTTTGCATCTATTAACCTCGATGGAAAATGTGGATACATCGACAAAATAGGAAAAGTAGTAATTCCTTTGCAATACGATTATTGTTATTTATTCCAAAATGGAAAAGCCGAAGTGAAGTTAAAAAAAACGAAGTTATATGTTGACAAAACAGGTAAAGAGTCTCGGCATTGACCTCAACATGAAAAAATAAAATCTTTGATAAATACCATGAAAAGAAAACACATACAAATATTACTACTTACACCTTTGCTATTTGCATTCTATCTCTTGATTGCTTCCTTCACTTCTTCCTCACAAAATCTCAACTGCAATTCTCTAGAAGATTTAGAAAGAGAAGTTATCAAGCAACATAGGGTTAAAAAAAGAACATCGGTAATTAGCCGGACATACGACGAGTACTTAGGTATGGTAAAATTAAAAAAAACAACGAAATTTGGACAAGTAAAGTGATTAAGGAATAGAAAAATAAATTAAAAAAAAATATAATAATTATGAAGAAAATAATAGTGTACGGAGTAATGAATTTACTAATAAACCAAGGTTTTTCACAATTAAAACCACATACTGACGAAAGAATAACAGATTCATATTTAGAAGTTATCGAACCTGAAATGATTAAAGTAGAAGGTGGAACCTTCGAAATGGGAGAATTGAATAAAGCAGAAGATGAAAACAACTCAATGACGGCTAAAATAACGCTCTCTACATTTTATATTTCAAAAAGTGTCGTTACGGTGAAAGAATATAAAATATTTGCCGAAGAAACTGGATTTGGTATGCCTCAAGCTCCTTCTTGGGGATGGAATCCTGATCATCCAATGGTCAATGTGGATTGGTATTTTGCAAAGGCATATTCGGATTGGTTGAGTATGAGAACAGGCAAAAAGTATCGTTTGCCAACAGAGGCAGAATGGGAATATGCTGCAAGAGGTGGAAAAGAAAATGCAATTTATACTTATTCCGGATCTGAAAATCTTGACGAAGTGGGTTGGTATCTCAAAAACACTCCAAAAGCAAGCACCGAACCAGTCATGACGAAAAAACCAAACGCTTTAGGAATTTATGACATGAGTGGAAATGTTTGGGAATGGTGTTCGGATTGGTATGACCAAGAATATTATAATCAAGAAGTTAAAATTAATCCCCAAGGAGCAAACACAGGAGACTCAAAAATAATTCGAGGGGGTAGTTGGGATGATACGAATGAATATTGCGCTTTGGCAAAGAAAATCAGTGCCTCACTAGAAACGCAATGGACAACAATAGGATTTAGAATTGTTTTAGAAGAAGAATAATTTATCTTAGCACATCTGATTTGCAGTTAAATATAGAACGAAATTAAAAATGGATAGAAAAGATTTTTTGAAACAATTGTGGAAACGATTATTGAAACCAATGATCATACTTATAATGATTTATTTCAGTATTCGATTCCTAATAGCCGTATTTCATGATAATGGAACAGAGCGATTTTCAACGATTCTCTTTTTATCCTTGATTGTTATTTATTTTTCAATCTATTTTCTTGGTGAATTAATAAGTAAGTTAAAAGTGAAAGTAACATCGCGCTTATCGGATAAAGCACAATTTAGAATGAAAGTTATCGGGAGAATAACCGACTATTTAGCGGTATTGCTTCTTGGTGTTGTGCTGTATGAATTTTGGAAAGAAGACATCTTTCTTGCCTCAATTCTGACTGTCATACTAATGGTAGATAGAATAAAATCCATTATTGAAGAAAAAAAAATGACACAATGAAAACATTCGCCAACAGCCAACATGCTATTACTCGCAAGCCGAAATAACCACTTCGATTAACGTTTTTCTTTAGAAAAAAGTTTTATCTTCGTATCTAAAATTAATACTAAAAGTCGGCCAGCGAGTAGTAGCTACCCGTCAGACTGTCTAAAAACCCTCCTCTTTATCAACATCCTAACTGTTAGTAGGTTGTATCTTTTCATTATTGCCAATTAATTGATTTTCAGTATATTTACACTATGAAATACATCATAGGAAAAGACAGGAGTCAGTTTGAGATGTTCTGTCTAGAGGAGAGTGTAAATAAGGACAATGAGGTTCGATTAATCGACCTTTTTGTGGAAAGTTTATCTTTAGAAGAATACGGTTTCATTGAGGAAAATAGAAATCCACTAGGTGGAAGACCCGCTTATCATCCAAGTGCTTTATTGAAATTATATAATTATGGATACATGAACAGAATGCGTTCTTCCAGGCAATTAGAGAAGGAGTGCTATCGTAACCTTGAAGTAATGTGGCTGATGGGAAAGCTAGCACCTGACCACAACACCTGCTCCTCTTTGTGTTTTTGTTTCGTAGTTGTCATTGACTATAAAGTTAAAGAACTTTTTAAAAATTGAAAGCAATTCACAATGCTGCAGAATGCATAGAACTACGGCAAACATTTCAATTTGCCGTACTTTTGTGCAAAATATCTAAGTCGCTCCTTCGCAAGTTTTTGTTTTTTATGTCTTTTCTTTTGCTGTGGAAGCGATCAAGCAATTCCCAAAACGATTTTCGTAAAAAGCATACTGTATGGTTAAGTCAAGCTCTTCTTCAGGTAAAAGTCGGACCATCTCTACCCAATCTTTAGGTATTTCGGTCTTGTTTGTATTAAATAGAGAGTCTTGCATCAATCGTTTTCTATTAGTTTCCAGATTTCATAGATGTCTTTCCCAGTCGAACTTTCCCCGGAATGATGCCAATAATGTGATTGGTCAACTTTTCCATTAAAGCTTAAAACACTGCCCACTCTGGCATTGTCTTTTGAGAAAAATTGGATGACTTCGATATAGTTTCCACCTTGAAACAAGTAATTTCCGCCACCTGTTCCGTAAACTTCCTTTTTCTCGGTATCTAAAGCAACCCATTGGAAGTAGCCATCCTTTAAAATCTTGATTGTTTTTCTGCCAGGCGTATGTTGGATTTCCACAAGCTCCTTGTCCACTTTACGGTGAGAAATCTGCCATAATCCATCTAAATCTTGTGCTTTTGTCGCAATCTTACCATGTTGATTGGTCAGTGTTAATTTTTCTTTCTGTCCTACCAAATGAGCTTCCTCACTGTTGTATTCATAAGTGATTTCAATAAGCCCATTTTCCATTGTTACTGGTCCGCCCTTGGTTGATAGGTATTCTTTCTCCTTGTATTCTGTAATCGATAAATAACCGTCAACAGCTATCCAAACTGTTTTCACACCTTGTTCGTTTTTAATAAAAACACCGTCCAATTCTTGCGCCTGAATGCTAAATGAGAAAAGCAAAAGTAGAATGAAAGTTAAATTGTTCATGGTTTATGTAATTAGGAAACTAATATAGTAAAAAAAAGACTTTATAAGTTGACTAAATTGTACTTTTCACTAGATACTAAGTCCTATTCTTTTTTGGTGATTGTCATTAAGCGTTTTTTCTCAGGAATTAATAACAACTTTATCCGCGTCAATCTAGGTGCTGTATTTGTTGGAACGCTAATTCTGTTTTTACCATTTTTATATGGTGATAGTTATGGAGGTGTAGCAAATGTATTGACCAATCCACAAGAATTTCCAATTCTCTTATTGTTGCTTTTGGCGGTACTAAAACCGATTGCTTCAGCAGTTACCCTAGGCGCTGGCGGTGACGGTGGTGTATTTGCTCCGAGTATCGTTGCAGGCGCTTTCCTGGGTGTGGCTTTGGCCTTATTTTGTAATGTTTACTTTGACACTTCATTTATTTATCTCAACTTCGCTTTAGTTGGTGCAGCGGCAACTTTGTCTGCGTCTATTTACGCACCTTTAACTTCTCTCTTTTTAGTTTGTAATATTGTTCCAAATGGATTCAACTTGTTTGTTCCTATCCTACTTAGCGCTTGGATAGCCAAGGTGTTTGCCAAAAAGATTCTACCGTATAACGTATATACTTATCAAGGTAGGTGATAATTATCTGCTATTTATTACTTTTGCAATCATGAAGATACAACCTTGGATTGAAGCCGCTCGTTTGCGTACACTTCCGCTTTCTATGTCAGGAATTGTTGCTGGTAGTTTTGTAGCCTACAAACAAGATTTTTGGGACTGGAGAATCTTTGCCTTAGCGATGTTGACGACTTTGTTTTTACAAGTATTGTCGAATTATGCGAATGATTTGGGTGATAGTCACAAAGGCGCAGATAACGAAGGTCGAGTTGGACCAATGCGTACTATTCAGTCTGGGAAAGTTTCTCAAAGTCAAATGAAAGTGGCTGTAGGAATTACTGCTGTTCTATCCTTGTTGACTGCCATTCCATTAATTATCATAGGAACTTCAGAAATGCCTGCATCTGTTTTGTGGGTCTATGTCATTTTAGCAATTCTGGCGGTTGTCGCTGCGATAACTTATACGGTAGGGAAAAAAGCGTATGGTTACAACGGAATGGGAGATGTCATGGTGTTTATCTTTTTCGGACTCGTGAGTACGCTGGGAAGTTATAGTTTGTACGCTAAGCAATTTGACTGGGACTTAATTGGTTTTGCTGTTGGAATTGGACTGTTGAGTATTGCCGTTTTGAATTTAAACAACATGCGCGATCATGAGAATGACGAAAAAGTGGGAAAACGAACCTTGGTTGTGATGATGGGCTTTAAGAATGCTAAAAAATACCATATTTTTTTGATTGTAGGGGCTTTAGTGGGAATTGTCTATTTCCTTGCTGCAGAAGAATGGTGGTTGGAAATGCTTTGCTTACTTCCTTTCATTGTTTTATTAAAGCATACCGCAAAAGTTATTAAGGTAAAAGAAGCCAAAGAATTGGATTCGGAAATGAAAAAAGTAGCCTTGTCAACTTTTGCGATAACTGTTTTATTTATGCTGATTAGTTTATTGAATTAATAAAAATCTACCATGTACAACTTTCAACACGATTACGCCGAAGGAGCGCATCCTGATATTTTAAAGAAGCTAGTAGAAACAAACCTGGTACAACAAGTTGGCTACGGTGAAGATGAATATTCTCTGCAAGCGAAAACGCTTATTCGTCAGAAAGTCAAGAATGATAAAGCGGCCATTTATTTTGTTTCTGGTGGAACGCAAGCCAACTTAATGGTGATTTCAGCTTTACTAAAAACGCATGAAGGTGTGATTAGCGCTGAAACGGGACATATTTCTTCCAATGAAACAGGAGCCATTGAAGCGGTGGGACATAAAGTGATGACGATTCAAACAGCGGATGGAAAACTAGCTCCTGAACACATACAGAAAGTGCAGAAAGTGTATTCAAAACGTCCACATGTGCTAAAACCGAAGATGGTTTATATTTCGAACTCTACGGAAATTGGAACGATTTATTCGAAGGCGGAATTAACTGCTTTGTCTGCTTATTGTCGTGCAAATGGCTTGATTTTATTCTTGGATGGTGCACGTTTAGGTTCGGCACTAACGGCTAAAGAAAATGACTTAACATTACCTGAAATTTCAGCTTTAACAGATGTTTTTTATATTGGTGGAACGAAAAATGGCGCTTTATTAGGGGAAGCTATTGTTTTTAATGATCCAGAATTGGCACCTGAGTTTGACTATGTGGTAAAGCAAAAAGGAGCAATGCTGGCAAAAGGTCGATTACTTGGAATTCAGTTTTTGGAATTGTTCAAAGGTGAATTGTTTTTGGAGTTGGCACAACATGCAAATGACATGGCAACAATGCTTGCTGAAGGAATGAGCAAAAAAGGCGTTGATTTCTATATGAAACATGAATCCAATCAGCTATTTCCCATTCTTTCCAATGAACGACTAAATCGTTTAAGAAACAATTTCCTTTTCCATGACTGGGTGGAAATCGATGAACAGCATACTGCTATACGCTTAGTAACTTCTTGGGCAACGCTCGAGGAAGAGGTTGTCGCATTTTTGGAGGAACTCTAAGTTGCTTCTCGCTGTTAAAAATCTTATCTTTGGGCTATGAATTTAAAAGCAACTTTTGAAAAACGTGTCTTTACCTTTAAACGTCCTAGTGGAACAAGTCGTGGGGTTTTAAACGATAAGAAAGCTTGGCTGATTACGGTTTGGGACGAAGTAAATCCTTCGATTAAAGGGGTGGGAGAGTGCAGTGTTATTCCCCATCTTTCTCCAGATTATCCAAATGATGAGGTATATGAGGCGAAAGTGAAAGAAGTTGCCGAAAACGTTCACTATTTCGCTAAAAACATAGCTGAATTAACGGCCTTTCCTTCGATTTACTTTGGTTTGGAAATGGCTTTAGTGGATTTAAAGAATGGCGGAAAAAGAATTTTCTACGATACAGCATTCACACAAGGGAAGGCTGAAATCCCAATCAATGGTTTGGTTTGGATGGGCGATGAAGCTTTTATGAAAGAACAAATCGAGCAAAAACTAGCCGAAGGTTTTTCTTGTATTAAAATGAAAATCGGTGCCATCGAATTTGAAAAGGAAATGCGTTTATTAAGAAGTATTCGTAAACGCTTTAGTGCTGATAGAATTACTTTGCGCGTGGATGCTAACGGTGCTTTTTCACCAGCAGAAGCTGTGGATAAACTGACAGCACTCAAGGAATTTGAATTGCATTCTATTGAACAGCCAATAAAGCAAGGACAAATTGCTGAAATGAAAGCTTTGTGTGCGCAAAATATCGTTCCCATTGCGTTAGATGAAGAATTAATTGGCATTTATGAATACGAACAGAAGGCCAAGTTACTGGATGAAATCAAACCGCAATACATCATTCTAAAACCTAGTTTAGTTGGTGGTTTTAAAGGAACTGGCGAATGGATCGAACTGTCTGAAGCAAGAAATATTCCTTGGTGGATTACAAGTGCTTTGGAGTCGAATATCGGACTAGAGGCAATCGCACAATTTACCAGTACTTACCCGGTTACAATGGAACAAGGTTTAGGAACAGGTGCGCTTTATGTGGACAATATTGAAAGCAATTTGCATGTTGAAAACGGTCAACTATTAGTTAAATAGTCTTATCGGTCTAGCAAATACATCAAACTTGCCATTGCTGCTGCGCCTAGATGCAATTCTCTTTTATTGACATTCTCAAAAACGTCATTGGCATTGTGGTGAATATCGAAGTAGCGTTGACTATCAGGAGCTAAGCCAATAAGTGCAATATTTTCGAATTGATTTTTCAAAGGATAGATATCCACGCCACCATAACCTGCTTCTAGTTTATGAATTAAATAAGGTTTAAATAATTCAGCAAAACTTTGAAGTAACTTCACTTGTTCTTTATTGCCGTCGAGTGTAAAGCCATGAGGAGAAAAACCACCAGCATCTGATTCGATTGCGTAAATGTGATTCTCGCCAGCTATTTTCGCTAATTTAGCATATCTTTTTCCACCTCTATTCCCATTCTCTTCATTGATAAAGAAAACCACACGCAACGTGTTTTTAGGTCGATATCCCAATGTTTTTAGAATTCGCAAAGCTTCCATGGATTGTACGATTCCCGCCCCATCATCATGAGCTCCTTCACCTACGTCCCAAGAGTCCAAATGTCCACCTACCGTAATGATGTTATTTGGGTTTTGCGTTCCTTTTATTTCTGCGATAACGTTGTGTGATAATTTATCAGGAAAAGTTTTACAATCCATCTCGAAGTGAAAACTTACTTTCTCACCCTTGTCAATCAAGGCTTCTAATCGACTTGCATCATTGGTTGAAAGTGCTGCTGCTGGTATTTTATTTACGCCTTCTTTGTAGCCCATCGCTCCGGTGTTTGGGAAATCGTTTTCGCTCAAACTTAAAGAACGAATGATAATTCCTATTGCGCCTTTCTCGCCTGCTACTACAGGACCGCTCCATCTGATTTTCCCACATTCACCATACGAATGAAAGGTATTGACATTTCGTTGAGGCATTCTTTCTGCTAGAAAAACAATCTTTCCATTTACCAGTTTTTCATCTGCGTTTTCGAGTTCTTCTAAGGTTTTAAATTGGATGATTTCTCCCGATAGAATACCGTTTGTAGCAACAGAACCTCCTAAAGCCAATATATTTGCTGGAAAAGTTTGTTTATCTTCTATTTTGAAGAAAGCTCTTTCTTTTGTTCCTCTTTCCCAATGTGGCACCATTACATCTTGTAAGTAAACAGTGTCGAAATCGTAGTCTTTTAGCGCGTTAAAACCCCATTCTACTGCCATGTCTGCTCCAAGAGAACCAGAGAGTCTATGTCCAATATCTTTACATAAAATACGCAACTGATTATACGCTTCTCCTTTTTCGAGTGCTTCGGTGTAGATGTTGCGTAGCATAATGCTGTCATTGAGTTTGTTTTTATTTTGAGCAATGCTAGCGCCAACAGTTAAAGTTATCAGCATAAAGGCGAATACTATTTTCTTCATTTTCGGGAATGTTTGAGGTTTAAAATTAGCAAAAAAGTGACATATATAAAGCTTTATTCCTACATTTGTTAGAAATTCTTAAGCATGACATACAAAATAAAACATTTTTTACTACTAGTAGTTCTATTGGTTCTAATTGCAGCTGGAACATTTGTTTTCGGATATTATATTACAGCTAGTGAACCTTCTGATTATCAGAATTTATCATTGACTTTTCTACTCATCGTAATGCTTTACATTGCTGGGCAATTGACAAAGCGTTTTTTACAAGAAAAAGCACCTTGGTACGGTTGGTTGTATTACATTGGATTGATTTCAGTTGTTGCTCCACTGCCATTAATTGGTTTGATGGATGATACGATTATTAAGGTAACCCGTTTTGGGTCTTTATTTCTGATTTTACCACCGCTTATTGAGTTTGTGTTATTGGTTAGAAAGAAAGAACCAGCTAAAGCTGAAAAAGAAACAGTATTGCCTGATGAGGAGAAAACTTATAACTTTGAAAAAGACGAGAATGACTTAGAAGGTTAAAACTCTCTATTAATTTTTTAATTTCACAAGAAATTTTGTTAGTACGCTATGCGAATATTTTATTTTATTTTAAAGTTTTTACTAAAGCCCACTCTTTGGATTTATTACCCTAGATTTAAAATTCTAAATAAGGAAAATAAGCGTTTTGAACGCACGATTTACATGTGTAATCATGCTTCATCTTTTATGGATCCATTGGTAATTGGTGGCTTGCAATCTTCAATAGTTTTCTTTATGACCCGTGGGGATATCTACAAAGGATTAGTCAAACCAGCCTTTTGGGGAGCACACATGTTGCCTATTTATCGTCGACATGACAAAGGTGATATCACGGCCAAAAATGAAGAATCATTCAAGCGGGTAAACAAAGTTTTAAGCTTTGGAAGAAGTCTTATCATTTTTGCCGAAGGCTTTACGGATGATGTTTTTATACGTCGTTTAAAACCAATTAAAAAAGGTGGAGTTCGAATGGGTTTTATGGCTTTAGAAGAAATGAATTGGAGTAAGAAAGTTTATATTCAAGCAGTTGGATATAATTATTCGGACCCGCAAGTATTGGGAAGTGATTGCTTGATTTCTAACGGACAGTCTATTTGCTTGAATAACTATAAAGAGCATTATCTAAAAGCCCCGTCTGATACGATTAATAAAATCACAAAGCGAATGGAAATTGAAATGCGTAAGCAAATCACTGATGTTCGAAATGCAGAAATGGCTCCTTTCCACGAAAATATCATGCGTATTACCAGAAAGGGAATGAACGCTATAGATACTGACAAGTCCATTCCTTTGGAAAAAAGATGGAGATATTCACAGCGCTTGGCAAACTGGTTTAACGAAAATAAAGTTGAAAATAATCCAGAATTAATGTCGCTAAAAGAGCGTTTAGAGAAGTACTTTGCAGGTCTAAAAGCTGATGGTTATACGGAATTAGCGATGTATAAAGTAAACTACAAAGAACGAAATAAAGTGATAGATTTGTTTTATTTAATTGCTTTATTTCCTATTATGGTTTTAGGACAAGCTTTAACTTATTTGCCATATAGATTCATAAAGAATTGGGTAGAAAAGTCGTTTAAAAGATCCGTTTTCTGGAGTAGTGTTAAGATGTTAATTGGAGCAGTTGCCGTTGGAGTTTACAATTTGATACTTGCTTTTTTTGCTGCAAAAATCCTAGGAACTTCTTTTGTTCTAATGATTGTACTTGGATTGATTCTCACACCTTATACCTTTGTGGTGGCAAGGAATTGGTTTAAAACATATCATTTACATAAAGAAATGTCCAAGGTATACAAAGCCGACGTTTCCAAGCACGCTTATGAAAGAGACCAAATAGCACAGGAAATTAAACGTTTGATTCCAGATTTCGAGTAAGAATTTGGTTGATTTTCCACTTTTGTAACTGAGTTCTTCCTCCTTAATAAGTTGAAGGTTTTTTACGACTTCACGAGATTAACAGGTCGCACCTACGGCGCTAGTTAATTAAAATGGACGATTGCCGATTGAGGATAGACGCTTATTCTAAAATTTTCTTAATGCAAAACCGAAGGATTGTCAGAGCGAGTGAACACGAAGCAAAGCGAAGTGTTTTGTAACGAGGAATGACAAAACAATTCACGATTTTACGAGTCACGAGTCACAAACTGCGAACCCTGAACGAACGCCGATTAACGAATCCCAGTCCCCGAGAATCTTTCTGTAATCTTTCTATAGATCCAATAGAACATACTTCCCACAAGAATTCCATAAATCATTCCTGCCAAGATATCCGTAGGATAATGCACACCAAGATACATTCTACTATAAGAAACCAGCAATACCCATGATATTAAAATAGGTGTGATGTATTTGTAGAAAGGCTTTAATTGTTTGACAAACATTACTGCAATGATTGTTGAATTAGCAGCATGTCCTGAGAAGAAGCCGTATTGTCCACCTTTGTAAAAGTGGCCAGGCCTATACTCGTAGAAGCGCAGTTGTTCGCCCAACCATAAATGGTGAGAAGGGCGATAACGTGCAATGTTATATTTGAAAACATAGGTTGTTGTAGCATCACAAAATCCGACTGCTGCAAAACCTACGAGTGTAAACACAATAGCGTGTTTTAAGGTATATTTTCTATAAACGAAATAGAAAAGTAAGAGGTAGAATGGAAACCACGTTAGTTTTTCACTAACTGTCCACATAAATACATCTAATGAAGGTGTATGTGCGCCGTTAATTGCGATTAAAACCTGTTGTTCTATTTCCTTTAACCAATCAATCATCGTGTAAAGCTTTCCAAATTAAATCTTTTAATTCTGGAATATTCTTTTGAGATACAGCAGAGAAAAAGATAACATCTAGCCCTTCTAATTCTTTTTTGATATCTCTTTCTAATTCTTCATCAAGCATATCAGCTTTAGAAATGGCAATGATTCCCTTTTTGTCTAATAACTCTGGGTTATATTGTCTCAGTTCATTTATAAGAACTTCGTAATCCTTTCGGATGTCCAAGCTATCTGCAGAAATAATGAATAGAAGAATAGAATTTCGTTCGATATGTCTTAAGAAACGCAACCCTAACCCTTTTCCTTCATGTGCTCCTTCTATAATTCCAGGGATATCGGCCATAATAAATGACCCGCTTCCACGATAGTCAACGATTCCTAAATTAGGGCGAAGTGTCGTAAATGGATAGTCGGCAATTTCTGGCTTTGCTGCTGATACAACTGATAAAAGTGTACTCTTTCCAGCGTTTGGAAAACCAACTAGTCCAACATCGGCTAAGATTTTCAACTCAAGAATAGCCCATCCTTCTTCGAATGGTTCTCCTGGCTGCGCATAGTCTGGCGTTTGGTTGGTTGAACTTTTGAAGTGCGTGTTTCCACGGCCTCCTTTTCCACCTCTTCGTAATATTTTCTCTTGTCCGTCACTGTCGATTTCGAATAGAATCTCTTCTGTTTCACTGTCTCTCACGATGGTTCCTACAGGAACATCAATATAAACGTCTGAACCTTCGGCCCCCGTCTTGTTATTTCCAGTACCGGGCTTCCCATGAGCTGCCTTAAAGTGTTTTGTGAATTTGAAAGGCAAAAGTGTCCACATCTGCGAGTTTCCTCGAATAATAATATGTCCACCACGGCCACCATCACCACCGTCAGGTCCACCTTTTGGAATGTAGCGTTCTCTTCTCATGTGACGAGAACCTTGCCCTCCTTTACCAGATCGAGCGTGAATTTTTACGTAATCAACAAAATTATCGGACTGCATTGAATTTACTTCATAGAGTTAATAGTCTCAATGATCGTATTGGTAATATCATTTATATTCCCAAGACCATTGATAATGTGTAATTTGTCTTGACCTTGGTAAAAAACTTTAACTGGTGCAGTCTCTTTATTGTAAACAGCAATTCTGTTTGCAATAATTGTTGGATCTGCATCATCCGTTCTACCAGAGTCTAAAGCTCTTTTACGTAATCTTTCTTTTAATTCATCTTCAGGTACTTCTAAAGCTATCATTCCAGAAATAGACGCTCCTTTTTCAGAAAGAAACTCATCTAAAGCTTCTGCTTGAGCTGTAGTTCTTGGAAAACCATCAAAGATAAATCCTTTTGGATTATCGTGTTTGTTAACTTCTGCTTTCAACATGTTAATCGTTACTTCGTCTGGAACTAACTGACCTTTTTCAATATAAGATTTTGCCAATTTCCCTAATTCAGTATCGTTTTTCATATTGAATCTAAAAACGTCTCCTGTTGAAAGATGGATAATTCCAAATTCCTTTACTATGTTTTCAGATTGAGTCCCTTTACCGGCTCCCGGAGGGCCGAATAATACTAAGTTTAACATATTGTTTGTTTTGTTCGTAATTTGATATATTGCGCGTGTGTTTCTACCTTCTTCCTCGTAGTCTAAGCCGTAGCCAACAATGAATTTATTCTCAATTTCTATCCCTACGTATTTTGGAGGAATCTCTCCTTTAAATGCCTCAGGCTTATATAACATGGTTGCAACTGCTAACGACTTTGGAGATTGTAATCTCATAAGTGTATATAGTTTACTCAATGTTAATCCAGAATCAACAATGTCCTCAAGAAGGATAACATGTTTGTCCTTTACGTCTGTATTCAGTCCAATTAATTCACGTACCTCACCAGAGCTAGCTGTTCCGCCTTGGTATGAACTTACTTTAACAAAAGAAATTTCGCAGTCTAGCGTGATGCTTTTTAATAAATCTGCTGCGAACATAAAGGCACCGTTTAAGACACCTATGAAAATTACTTTTTCATTTTTGTAATCGCTATTTATTTGGTCAGCAACTTCTTGTACTGCATTTAAAATTTCACTTTCTGAAATATATAATTGAAAAGTCTTATCTTTAACTTGCACTTGCGTTTTTTTATCGAAAGCACAAAGATAATACTTTAAAATCGGTTTTCTACCTAATTTTTTAAGGAAACATATCGATTTCTTTTAAGTTCCAACTGATTTTCTGTCTATATTTGCATAAAATTCGAATAAGATGAATAAAAACTGGTACGGTGAGAAAGCTAAATTAGGCGTTTTAGGAGGTGGACAACTTGGTAGAATGTTGATTCAAGTTGCGATGAATTATGACTTGCATATCTATGCAATGGATTCTTCAATAACAGCTCCCTGTGGTAGATTGGCCTATGAATTTACCGTAGGTGATATTCAATCTTATGACGATGTAATGGCTTTTGGAAAGGATAAAGATGTGTTAACAGTAGAAATTGAACACGTGAATGTTGACGCGCTAGAAGACCTTGAAAAAACAGGCGTTAAAGTTTTTCCTCAACCGCACATTTTAAGAATGATACAGGATAAAGGTCTGCAAAAAGAGTTTTATCAAAATCATAATATTCCTACTTCTTCCTTTTCTCTAGTAAATAGCAAAGAGGATGTTTTGAATATGAAAGATCAAATTCCTTTTGTTCAAAAAATGAGAAAAGGTGGGTATGATGGAAAAGGCGTTAAGGTTATCCAAACAGAACAAGATTTGAAAGAAGCTTTTGATGGTCCTTCATTGATTGAAAAGAAAATTGACTTCTCAAAAGAATTGTCTGTTATCGTAGCAAGAAATGAAAAGGGCGACATTAAATCTTTTCCAGTTGTGGAATGTGAATTTAGTGAAAAGTTAAATTTAGTAGAATTCTTGTTTAGTCCAGCTGAAATTTCTGCTAAAATTGAACAGAAATCTGTTGAATTAGCAGAAAAAGTAATCCAAGATTTAGGACTGGTTGGCTTGCTCGCTGTAGAATTGTTTTTGACAAAAGAGGGTGACTTACTCGTAAATGAAGTTGCTCCAAGAACGCACAATAGCGGTCACCATACTATTGAGTGTAATTTAGTTTCTCAGTTTGAACAGCATTTCCGTGCCATTCTTAATTTACCATTGGGACACACAGATATTAAAACTGCTGGTGTAATGATCAACTTAATTGGTGAAGACGGTTACTCAGGTAATGCGAAATATGAAGGCTTAGAGGAAGTAATGCAAATGAAAGAAGTTTATGTTCACCTATATGGTAAGCAAGAAACAAAGCCAGGTAGAAAAATGGGGCATGTCACCATTACCGATAAATCAGTAGCGAAAGCCAAGGAAAAAGCCAGATTAGTGGAAACTATTCTTAAAGTGAAGGCGTAAATCGAGAATATTCCATTGTAAACTCCTCCTTTTGACAATTTTTCGTAGATTTAGGTCTTATAAAAGACTTTCTATAGATGAAAAGCCGCAGCGTCTTATTGTTTTTTCTTCTTTTTGCTCCACTCTATCTTTTAGGGCAGCTTCACTCTGTTAAGCATTTTGAAAGAGAAAATGGCCTAAGTACTGCTTCCTTACTATCACTTAACGAATCGGAAGATGGCTATATTTGGTTGGGATCAGACGGTTATGGTCTGGTCCGATTTGATGGCGATAATTTCAAATATATCAATAAGTCTCAAAAAAGAGAAAATAAGCATATCACCGATATTTTCATCAATGATAAAAAACTGTACTTCACTACTACCTATTCGGGGCTGTTTGAACTAAAAAATGATTCAGTTGTGAAATTGAATTACATTGGTACTAACGAAAGAAATCAAGGTGTGGTTTGCTTCGAAAATGATATGATTGTTATTCAAAATGTGGGAATTAAGATTTTTCATGAAGGTGCGTTGGTAAATGAAGTTACTACCTATCCTTTTAAAACCCATACAAGGTATTACGGCTACCATAAATTCAATGATATACTTTTTGTTTTTACTTCAAAAGGAAGTTACTTTATTCAGAATAGAAATATTCAGTCCTTGTCAAATTGGTTAGGGGCTGATTTGGAACTGAAAAATGACATTGTAGGGGTTATTCAAACAAAAGGGCAACTTATTTTCTTTAGTAATGATTTGAGTTTTGAGTATGCCGTTAGTTTTAAGCGTGACGGCGAGAAAGTTGTAAAATATATCCCGAAAACATCGCCATTAGAAGAAGGTGAGCTGGTTTTGAAATGGGCTTCTCGAGGGGGTGATTTTGTATTGTTAACGAATAAAAGTGGGGTATTTAGAAGGTATAAAGGGAATGGAGATTTTCATAAAGTGGAACATAACTTCGGTAAACCTCTAGCAAAGGCCACAGGGGTTTTAATCGATAAAAATCATGACATCTGGATAAGTTCGCTTAGAGAAGGAGCTTATAGGGTTTCTCTAGAACCTTTCACACAGCTAAAAGAAAATGAGGTTTTAAAAAATGAGGCTGTCGCCTATTTAGTTGAGCTGAAAAACAAAAACATGGTATTAAGTACCAGTGAAGGTAAAACGTACATCCTAGATTCTACACGCTATAATACATTGAATGAATTTGATAATTTAGTTGTTAGAGATCATGCTTACTATAAGGGTTTTGTATTGCTTGGAACATCAAAAGGTGTGTATTCGCTAGAGAACAATAAGTTGGAATTATTTCAGCCATTGGCGGATTTAAGTAATAAGAATATTATCAGTTTAAGCTATAATTATGGATATATCTGGTACGCTATTGCCGGGAAAGGGTTGTATCGAAGGGATTTAGAAACAAATGAAGAAGTTTATTTTGAAAATGCGCCAGCTTATTATTACAATGAAATCTTATCCTTAGATTCAACTGAAATTTACTTCGGGACCAATAATGGCGTATATGTTTATAGTAAGGAAACAGAAAGACTTAGTCAACTCGCCCTTGATTCTAAAAGTGACACGCTAGGTTATTTTGTTGGAAACTCAACACGAGATAAATTCGGAACAATTTGGTTTAGTTTTGACAACGGGCTGTTAGGAATACAGAAAGACAAGAAGCAGGTTATCGTTAAGGATGAAGCGTCTTTACCTTCTTTATTGATTTATACTTTGAACGCCGATATGTTTGGGAATTTATATGTGGGTAGTAATGTCGGGGTTACGGTTGTTTCGGTAAATGGAAATGGAGAAGTGCTTTCGAGTAAAACGTATAATAAAGAAGAGGGCTTCCTTGGGTATGAAACGCATATGGGAGTATCTTTTGAAAGGGAAGATGGAAGCATTCTATTGGGAACAATTGGTGGGGTAACACTGATAATGCCGGAGCACTTGAAAAGAGTTCATACGCCGAATAAACCTGTAATACATATAGTTAGAAAAAACTTTGAGGAAAATCTACTAGGAAACATACCGATGGAAATAGTTGGGGGAAATGCCAATGTTTTTATAGAATTTGGTTGCTTGAACTCGAAGTCATCTTACGTGTTGTACCAGCACAGATTGTTAGAAGATTCAAAAGAATGGTCTGAATGGAAGCCTGAAATAAGTGTGAATTATTCCAATCTTAAATCTGGAGACTACACTTTTGAGGTTAGGGCAAAAATTTACGATGGATTGGAAAGTGAAATTACTACTTTGAAATTTCATGTTGTTACACCTTTCTATAAGGATGCGAGCTTTTTTGTTCCGTTTATCATTTTCTTAACATTATTATCTTTATTTTTCATTGTTAGATTTCACAAACAAGATGAAAATAGTTTAAACCTAATATCTAAAGATATTTTGGAGAATCCGGTTGTTTCAAGAAAGGTACTTGCCGTTGGAGCGGTAGTGCATACTTTTACACATATATTTGCACCTACAGTTGATGCCTCGATAAGTAATCACAATAAAAGTGCGATTATTTATGGTGTTGTATTGTTGATGTATTTATTTACGCTGAAGTTTATTAAGAACCAGCAAAGTAGGATAATGAAAGCGCTAATTGATATTGGGGCTTTATCTTTGTTTATTTACAACTTCTGGTTCTTGTATCAGTCTGATTTACACCCATTCTATCTTGTGAATATATTGGTTTTGTCCGTTGCCGTACCATATATGTTTAAAAAAATTCCGCAAGCTGTTGCATTTGGTGTTGGACTTATAGCAGCTTCTTTAATTGTATTTTTCCTTGTTGACAATGCTGTGTTCGACCGATATATTTTCCTCATTACAGTTGGAATAGTTACTTTCTTAGTAATCGTGCTAACGAAAATGTTGAACAACGATTTGAATCGTTTAATTTTTGCCTCAGGAATTGTTAATAAAGGAAATGCGCCTATTATCGCTTTCAATTCAGAAGGAGAAATTGTTTTTTCAAGTGAAAATATCGAACGTCTTTTAGGAGTTGAAGGAACTTTGAAAGGAAGAAAAGTCTCTTATTTGAGTCAGTTTACCCCTAAAGAAATTAACTCAGGGAAATTTGAAAACATTAATTTACTAGAAACTTTTGAGGACAATCGGGTTTTTGCTTCACCATTTATCACTAAAAATGGTAAAATTGTGTACTATCAATGGTCATGTAAGGATTTTAGTCATAATTTAAAAGTGATAATGGGACAAGATATTACAGAGCGAGTTGATATTGAAAGCAATTATGAGTTAATTGTAAAGAATGCAGATAGCTTGATTTTCCGTTTGGATTTAGAAGGTAATTTTACTTATCTAAACAGTAAGAGTGTGGAGGCTTTTGGCGGAAGTATAGGCCACCTTTTGGGTTCTTCTTTCTTCAATTTGGTTTATATTCCTGAACAGTCGAAAGTAAGAAGTTTTTTTGAAAATAGTTTGCAAGAAAGAACGCAGGAAGCATATGTCGAAATACCAATCGTAAAACCAGGTCATAATATTTTATGGATTGGCTTAAGCCTGTCAATTGTTCATAAGTCTGCCGCTGAAAATATGATTTCAGGTTTCCTTGGAATAGGAAGGGATGTAACTGAAGTTTTTAGAAATAAGGAAGTTATCGAAAGGCAGAATAAGGATATTAAAGACTCCATTTCTTATGCAAGTAGAATTCAAATAAATATGTTGCCAGGTGCTAGTTTTTTTAAGAATTATTTTGAAGAGTCTTATATACTTTATAAACCTAAAAATATTGTTTCTGGAGATTTTTATTGGTTAAATAAGGTGACAGATAAGATCGTTTTAATTTTAGCGGATAGTACTGGACACGGTGTGTCAGGTTCGTTCTTAACCCTTTTGGGAATAAACATTTTAGATCAAATAGTGTTGGAGGCTAAAACTGTTGACCCTGCACAGATTTTAAGTCAATTAGAAATGAAGTTGATTGAATCACTTTCTAAGAAGGATGAGGAATATAATGAGAACACCATGGAGGTAGTTGCTTGTGTTTTTGATTTCACTTCTAGTTCATTTCAATACGCTACGGCTGGTGGTAGATTTGCCATTGTAAACAATTCCACAGGGGATGTAGAAATTGTTCGAGGGAACGCCAATCATATTGGAGAAACTGGAATGAATGCAGATTTGGAATTTGTAACACACGAAAGGGAGTTGACAGAGAATCATTCTATCATTTTGTTTACGGATGGTTATCCAGATCAGTTTGGTGGAAGAAAGAATAAGAAACTTACTTTTAGAAAATTTGTAGAAGCCCTAGAAGAGATTGCAACAAGAAGTTTAGCAGAGCAAGATAAAATGCTAAACGATTACCTTGTTAACTGGATGCAGAACGATGAGCAAACAGATGATATTACTGTAATCGGTATAAAAGGCGTGAAAAAGTAAAAGATTTATTTGGTGATTCGGAGGTTATTTTCTAACTTAATTAGATAATTTATTTAACCACCTGAATTATGCAAGAAGAATATCTTCACTATTTATGGCGTATGAAGCGCCTAGATTTTCGGCAATTAACTTTGGTAAACGGAAACAAATCAGCCATTCAAGTGAAAGAAACTGGATGGTACAATACGGATGCTGGTCCTGACTTCTTCAATGGTTCTGTCCTTATCGATGGATTACAATGGTCAGGAAATATTGAAATGCACATCCGTTCATCTGACTGGTATTTACATAATCATCATTTGGATAAAGCCTACGACAATGTTGTGCTTCATGTTGTTTACGAACATGACAAAGAAGTGTTTGTGAACGGTGTTGCTTTGCCAACTATTGCGCTAAAGAATCAACTAGACCAAGAGCATCTGGACAATTACCAAAGAATCATTAGCAATAACCATAAGATAGCCTGTCACAATCAAATTCTTAAATTCAACTTTGAATTGAATCAGCAATTAGACATCTCCTTTCTACAGAGAATTGAAAGAAAGGGATTGTTGCTTTTTGATAGTGCGGAGGAAGTAAACAAAGATGCGCTTAGTTTGGCTTATCTCGCCATTTTTAAAGCTGTTGGAGGTAGGGTAAACGCTTTACCTATGGAAGAGTTGGCAAAGAAAATCCCATATTCCATTTTACTTAAAGAAGGCTGGGATGCACAAAGAATACAGGCAGTATTGTTCGGAACGGCCGGTTTCTTAAATGAAGAATGTGAAGATGAATATTTTCTGCATTTGCAGCAACAATGGCAAGTTCTAAAAAGGAAATACGGCTTATCAGAAATGAATAAAAACACCTGGAAGTTTAACGGTATCAGGTCAAGCAGTTTTCCAACATATATTTTGGCGCAACTGAGCGCTTTCTTGCTTCAATTTGACTTCTCCAACTTTGAAGGAATGGAAGTAAATGAAATTCGACATAAAGTTTTGTCTATTGATGCGAGCCATATTCATTCTTATTGGACCAACCACTTTAGATTTGGTGTGAATTCAAAACGGGTAAATCGTGGTTTTACCACTTTGTTTAAAATGAATTTATTGATTAATGGAATTGTTCCATACTTGGTTGTATTAAAACATTTGAAAAACGATTTTTCCTTTAGCGATAAAGCAATGGAATTGATGGAGAATTTACCAGCAGAACAGAATAATATCATCAAAGAATGGAATAAAGTAGGGATTTACGCAAAAAACGCATTCGAAAGTCAAGCTTTGTTAGAATTATATAACGAATTTTGTATCTTTAAAAAATGTTTGTCCTGTAAAATTGGAAGTTCAATATTAGAGAAGTAAAGAATGAATAAATTAATTCAAAAAATAGTTTTCTTTTTCGAATTGCGATCATTTGGCGTAAGTGAATGGTGGTCGAAAAAACTAGGGGTTCCCTCTACGAAAATTCGATTGGTTTTCATTTATAGTTCTTTTATCGCGCTCGGTTCACCTATCGTGATTTATCTTTTAATGGGTTTGGTTTTGGAATATAAACACATCTTTACTTTCAGAAAGAAGAAAAAATCTATTTGGGAATTGTAATGAGTAAAGCTTTGAAAATATTAATTACAGGAAGTAATGGACAGTTAGGACAGAAGTTAGTGTCTCATTGTATAGCACATGAAATTTCGTTTTTAGCGACCGCGAATAGCGAAAATAAATTCTCCCTTTGCCCAGATGAAAATTTTACTGTCTTGGACGTCACTAATGCACAGCAAGTGAAAGAAATTGTTTTGTCTTTTTCTCCAACGCATATTATCAATTCTGCAGCGATGACAAATGTGGATGCATGCGAGGAAGAAGTTAGTAAATGTTATGCAATCAATACCGATAGCGTTCAGTACCTGCTCGAAAATGCTATCCAAGTAAAAGCACACCTTATTCAGATTTCGACAGACTTTATTTTTGATGGAGAAAAACGCTTGTATAGCGAAGAAGATTCCGCAAATCCACTAGGCGAATATGGTAAGTCGAAATGGGAGGCAGAGAAATTGTTGAGAGCAAGCAAATATCCTTTAATCACCATTTTACGTACGTCTGTTTTATTCGGGCTGGGTGAAAACTTGAATAAGTCTAACATTTTTAGTTGGGCATTGGAACAGTTGAGAGCTGGAAAATCCATCAATATTGTAGATGATCAGTATAGAACGCCAACACTCGTAGATGATTTGGCGAATGCTTGTTTTTTGGTTGTAAACTCTGGAAAAACAGGTGTTTTTAACATTGCCGGAGAAGAGTTAGCTTCGATGTATTATTTTATAAGACAAGTTGCACAATACCTTCGAGTAGATGAGGGGTTGGTTCAAGCGATATCGACAAAAACATTAAATCAACGTGCTCCTAGACCGCAATCTTCTGGCCTTGATATCATGAAGGCTAAAATGGAGCTAAATTACCAACCAACCAGTTTTATAGAAAGCTTGCGTAAAATTGATACTCATATTTGAAATAATTTTATAATTTAGTGAAATCTTGCTAAAGGAACTAAATTATAAAACCAAAAAACAACAATATGAGATTTGCTAAAGTATTAGCTTTACTATTTTTAATTTCCACTTATTCTTTCACGCAAAATAATGAGTCTCTTAGTGTTACTATAAATGCTGTCAATCCCACTTCAGCGATTGATGATGTTGAGGTGAAAGTGCATGTTAAAGGAGGTCAAAAACCCTATAAATACGTTTGGAACGATTCAAAAATATCTATTTATAATAAGGACTTTAAAGGTTGGTCAGAAGGAACGCCAATAAAGGTAATGGTGATTGATGCTGTTCTAGACACGGCATATGCTGAAGCTTATGTTGAGGCAGAAGGCTTTGAAGAGAAGGTTAGCGTTATTATGAAGCCTGCAGTAGGATTTTTGCAGTGGGTTTTATTTAAGAATGTATGGTCGGATACGGTAAAAATTGACGACTTCACGCTGAAAGCTCCTTTTGCTATTGATCAAGACAAAACGGACTACACCTTAAAAGAATGGTTGAAGCCAGATGGTGCTAAAGTAGAACACTTAGAACCAATTGCAATTTTAAAAGATGAGGACGATGAGTTTCCAATCTACGCAATGGGAAATGGAATTTTAAGACATGGTATTCATAAAGAAAATACGGTAAAAGCTGGTGATGATGTGTTTTATATTAACCGTAGGGGAAGTCGTACTGATAAAGTACTGGCAACAATAGAATATGAAGAAGCTCAGCCTTTTATTTATCCTAACCTAAGTAATAGAACACAAGGAATTCCTTTGATTGTTGCTTGGTTGGTTTTTGGATCAATTTTCTTTTCTATTAAATTAGGATTTATTCAGTTTAATCCAAAAATGATTAGGCATTCCATAGATTTAATTAGAGGTCGATACGATGACCCATCGCAGAAAAAAGGAGAAGTTTCTCACTTTCAAGCATTGATGACAGCTTTGTCCGCGACCATTGGATTGGGAAATATAGCAGGTGTAGCAATTGCCATAAGTATGGGTGGGCCAGGGGCAACTTTCTGGTTGATTGTTGCTGGACTTTTCGGAATGGCAATGAAATTCGTTGAGGCCACAATGGGTGTGAAATATCGTATTCACAAAGCAGATGGTGAAGTCTCAGGAGGACCGATGTATTATTTGAGTAGAGGCTTAGCATTGCGCGGGCCAGGTTACAGAAAGTTAGGAAAAGTATTGGCGACAATGTTTGCTATCCTTGCTGTTGGTGGTTCCTTCGGTGGAGGAAATATGTTCCAAATCAATAATGCCTTCAATCAATTGCAAGGATTGCCCGGATGGGAGGGCTTGTCTTCTTATGGAGTTTACTTCGGTTTAGTAATGGCAATTCTTGTGGGAATTGTGATTGTAGGAGGTATTCGAAGTATCGCAAAAGTAACAGACAAAGTGGTGCCGCTAATGGTAGGGGTGTATGTAGTTTCTGCCTTGATTATTATTGGTTTAAACTACAATAATTTAGGGTATGGTTTTTCACTAATATTTAAAGGTGCCTTTAGTCCAGATGCTATATACGGTGGATTTATTGGAGTATTAATTATCGGATTTCAACGTGCAGCATTCTCGAATGAGGCAGGTATTGGTTCATCACCAATTGCTCACTCTGCTGCAAAAACAGAAAGACCTGTAAGTGAAGGAACTGTGGCATTGTTAGAACCTTTTCTAGATACAGTTGTGGTTTGCACAATGACAGCTTTAGTGATTATATTCTCTGGCTACACGATAGACTCAGAAGGTTTGGAGGGAGCAGCATTAACGTCTGCAGCATTTGCTAGCACGTTAGGCCCTTGGGCCTTATATGTATTGTCTTTTGCAGTACTACTTTTCGCTTTCTCTACAATGATTTCCTGGTCATATTACGGACTTAAAGCATGGGAGTACTTGTTTGGTGAATCAAAAAGAGCAGCTTTAATTTATAAATTCTTATTCCTTTGTTTTGTTGTAATTGGTGCCTCAATTGGATTGGGTGCAGTTTTAGACTTTTCAGATTTAATGATTCTAGGAATGGCCTTCCCTAATGTTTTAGGGTTATTAATTATGTCTAATGAGATAAAAGGCGACGCTAAAGAATACTTCAGCAAAATGAAGTCAGGGGTGATTAAAAAGTTTAAGTAAAGTTGTTGGCTTATGGAATGGGACAGTGAATGGCTTCATTTTACAAAAAGAGCAAGAAATGGAATGTTTTTTTTGTTGATTATTTTTATTGTGATTGCTATTATTCCGCGCTTCTATAATAAGTTCATTAGTGCTCAGAAGAGTCCTACCTATGAGCTGTCCATGTTGGAGGTAATAGAGGAGGATGAGACCCATTCGGAAAAAATAATCTCTGAATCTCACTACACACAGCCAGACGAACTTTTTAATCCAAATGACTATTCTTTAGAAGAATGGATGAAGGTTGGACTTTCTCAAAAACAAGGACAATCTATTGTAAATTACATTTCTAAAGGCGGGAAGTTTAAAACAAAGCAAGACTTACAAAAAAGTTTTGTTATAACTGAAGAACTATTCCTATTGCTAGAACCAATGATTGATCTTCCAGATAAAATTGAAAATAAGAAAGAGAAAGACGTTACGGCGTATGCTGAGACTAAAGCGAAAAACATTCCTAAAGAGACAGAAAAGAAAGGTAACTATGAGGTTTTAAATAAAATTTCTATCAATCTAGCGTCAGTAGAGGAGCTTCAGTTTGTAAAAGGAGTAGGACCGTTCTTTGCAAAGGAAATTGTTAAGTTAAGAGAGAGATATGGCGGAATTATAGCAGTAGAACAGTTATTAGAAATCTACAACATGGATGAGGAGAAGATAAATGCCATTGCTCCATATTTTAAAATCGACGCCAATGAAGTTGTCAAATTAGATATCAATACAGCCACCTTAGAAGAGTTGAGAAGACATCCATTGATTCACTCGGATATGGCTAAGTCTATAGTTCTTTATCGAGAGAAATGGGGAGCTTATACAGCACTTGGAGACTTGCTTGCTACACCTTATATAGACGCCAAAGTGTTAAAAGGACTAATGCCTTATTTGAAAGTTGAGTAAAATCAGCTTCCCAATTAATGAATAATAGAATTTAGTACTATATTTGTGTTTTAATTTTTGGAAACCAAGTTATTATAAATATAAAACCTTAAAATAATACAATAAAATGAATTTTGAATTGAACGAGAATCAATTAATGATTCAGCAAATGGTGAAAGACTTCGCTGAAAAAGAAATCAGACCTTATTTGAATGATTGGGACGAAAAGGAATTCTTTCCAGTTGAAACAATGAAAAAGTTAGGAGATTTAGGTTTGTTAGGAATTTATATCCCACAAGAATACGGAGGAAGTGGTTTCTCTTATTTCGAATACGTAACAGCTTTAATCGAATTAGGAAAAGTATGTGGAGGTCTGGGGTTGTCAGTTGCAGCTCATAACTCATTGTGTACTGGACATATTTTTTACCATGGTAGTGAAGCACAAAAGAAAAAATATTTACCAAAGTTATCTTCAGGTGAGTTTATCGGTGCTTGGGGATTAACTGAACCAAATACTGGATCTGATGCAATGAGAATGCAAACTACTGCAGTTAAAGATGGAAACGAATGGGTAATCAACGGTACTAAAAACTGGATTACACATGGTTTATCAGGAGACGTTGCAGTTGTGTTAGTTCGTACCGGAGAATTGTTAGATAGCCGTGGTATCACTGCGTTTATTATAGAAAAAGGAATGCCTGGTTTTTCAGCGGTTAAAATTACTGGGAAGTTAGGTGTAAGAGCGAGTGAAACTGCAGAGTTGATTTTTGACAACGTTCGTGTGCCTGAGGAAAACGTGATTGGAGAAGTCGGAATGGGCTTTATCCAAGCAATGCAAATTCTTGATGGTGGACGTATCTCAATTGCAGCATTGAGCTGTGGTATTGCACGTGGAGCATTCGAAGCTTCTGTACAATATGCAAAAGAAAGAGAACAATTTGGTAAGCCAATCGGACAATTTCAAGGAATTGGATTTAAGTTAGCTGATATGGCGACGAGAGTTAAAGCTTCAGAATTGTTAACTTATAATGCTGCGGACTTAAAGAATAAAAAACAAAAAATGACGCAAGAAGGTGCATTTGCAAAGTATTACGCGAGTGAAACTTCAGTTTTCTGTGGTAACGAAGCGGTTCAAATAATGGGAGGATATGGATATACAAGAGAATATCCAGCTGAAAAATTCTTACGTGATGCCAAGCTGATGACTATTGGAGAAGGAACATCAGAAATACAAAAAATTGTTATTTCTAGAGAAATTTTGAAATAACCATTGTTAATAAAAATATTAATGTTACATTTGCCGTCCGATTTATTGGATTTGAAACGAAATTAAATAGAAAATATGTTAGTAGTTACTGTAAAAGAAGGAGAGAACATCGAAAGAGCTCTAAAGAAGTATAAGAAGAAATTTGACAAAGCTGGTATTATTCGCGAGTTAAGAAGACGTAAAGAATTTGTTAAACCATCTGTTATTGATCGCCAACACCGAATCAAAGCTGGTTACAAACAACGTATGTTGTCAAAAGAGATTTAATTAAAATATATTTT
The DNA here is from genome assembly GCA_035497735.1 of Brumimicrobium sp. GTDB lineage: Bacteria > Bacteroidota > Bacteroidia > Flavobacteriales_D > Crocinitomicaceae > Brumimicrobium. Next base: position 48,185 of record DATJCX010000003.1, read on the forward strand.
AAGAGAATACGTTAAAAGAGTCTATAAAGACTCTTTTTTGTTTTATGCTGAATCAGTATTTGTTATATCTTAAAGCCGAACGAAGGGTGTCAACTCATACTTTGACAGCTTATAAGAAAGATATTGAACAGTTTTTAAGCTTTACCGAGGTTGAATCTGTTTCAGACTTAAGAGAAGTTAACCACCAAATCATTCGCTCTTGGATTGTAGACCTAGTTGAAAAAGGTGACACTAATAGAACAGTGAATCGCAAGCTCTCCTCATTGAGGACTTTCTTTAAATGGGCGAGAAGTATGGGAATGGTTGAAAGTAATCCAATGCTAAAGGTGAAAGGTCCAAAGCAAGAAAAGAGACTTCCCGAATTTGTTAAACAAGAAGAAATTGCCGTAGAAAAACTAAATGAGGTTTTTCCAACTACTTTTTCTGGACTTAGGGATAGGTTGCTGATAGAAGTGCTTTATCAATCTGGTATTCGATTATCTGAGTTGATCAATCTAAAGCCTAGTAGCATACAGAATCAATCTATAAAAGTGCTTGGTAAAGGTAATAAGGAAAGAATCATACCTTTGACCGATACATTATCTGAGCAATTAAGATCTTACTTAGATTCACCTACATATAAAGAATTGAATCCCGAGTTTTTATTTGTCTTAGACAATGGGAAAAAGATGTATCCCAACTTTGTTTATAGGAAAGTAAAGTTTTATTTATCGCTATTAACTAGCTTAAAGAAGAAAAGCCCACATATATTAAGACATACTTTCGCAACCCATATGTTGAATAACGGTGCCGGATTAGAAGTCTTAAAGGATATATTAGGTCACGCCAGTCTAAGTGCGACCCAAATCTATACCCACAACTCTTTTGATCAGATAGCGAAGATTTATGAAAAATCACATCCGAGAGGCGAAAAAGAGTAGGGTGTAGTTCATTGATTCATAGAGCTTTCTGCGGTAAATGAAAAAATATTTAAAAATAAATCGAAAAACATGGCTATGTGTTACGAAAAGTTATTAGTTTTGTCGCGCAAAATAAATTTCAAATATCGATTTGAGAAGTTGTTTTTAAGTTCTTTGATTATTGAAACATATTGATACGACAATTTAAGGCCGTTGTATTAATATAGAAAAAAAACATGATAAAGAAAAAAAGTGCAAAATAATTGAAAAAATATTTGTTTTATTGATTTAATTTGTATCTTTGCAACCCCTTACCTAAATAAGGTTAGTTGGGGAAGTTCTTTAAAAGGTTTTTTTATACCAAATAAAATTGTGCCGGTGTAGCTCAGTTGGCCAGAGCAGCTGATTTGTAATCAGCAGGTCGGGGGTTCGAATCCCTCCACCGGCTCACAGTTCTTGGGGGTGTCGCATAGTGGCTATTGCAGCAGACTGTAAATCTGTCACCGTAAGGTATCGTTGGTTCGAGTCCATCCACCCCCACCAAGAAATTTTATAAGCGGGAGTAGCTCAGTTGGTAGAGCATCAGCCTTCCAAGCTGAATGTCGCGAGTTCGAGCCTCGTCTCCCGCTCTAAACCTTTTAAATGGCGCACTGCCGGTGTAGCTCAGGGGTAGAGTGCTTCCTTGGTAAGGAAGAGGTCACGAGTTCAATTCTCGTCACTGGCTCGAAGTGTTAAGGAGGTCACTCAAGTTTTTGGGTGAATTTCTTTATATGTAGAGAAAAAGGTTTTTTTAAATAGTATATTAACAAGTAATAAATAGAAAAATGGCTAAGGAATCATTTAATCGTTCCAAACCACACTTAAACATTGGAACAATTGGGCACGTTGACCATGGTAAAACTACCTTGACAGCGGCTATTTCGCACGTTTTAGCAAAAAAAGGATTTTGTGAAGCACGTGACTACGAAAAAATTGACAACGCTCCAGAGGAAAGAGAACGTGGTATTACAATCAATACATCACACATTGAGTATGAAACAGAAAATCGTCACTACGCACACGTAGACTGTCCAGGTCACGCGGATTACGTAAAGAACATGGTTACTGGTGCTGCTCAGATGGACGGTGCTATCTTAGTGGTAGCTTCTACTGATGGACCAATGCCTCAGACTCGTGAGCATATTCTATTAGGACGTCAAGTTGGTGTTCCAAGAATCGTAGTTTTCATGAACAAAGTTGACTTAGTAGATGATGCTGAGTTATTAGAACTAGTTGAAATGGAAATTCGTGAATTATTATCATTCTACGATTACGATGGAGATAACACTCCTGTAATTCAAGGATCTGCTTTAGGAGCTCTTAACGGAGACCCTGTATTCGAAGAGAGAATCTTAGAATTAATGACAGCAGTTGATGAGTACATCGAATTACCTCCACGTGATGTTGACAAACCATTCTTGATGCCAGTTGAGGACGTATTCTCAATTACTGGTCGTGGTACTGTAGCTACAGGACGTATCGAGACAGGAGTTATTAACTCAGGAGAGGAAGTTGAAATTTTAGGAATGGGAGACGAGAAATTAAAGTCTGTTGTTACTGGGGTTGAGATGTTCCGTAAGATCTTAGATAGAGGTGAAGCTGGAGATAACGTTGGTCTTTTATTAAGAGGTGTAGATAAAAACGATATCCGTCGTGGTATGGTTATCTGTAAGCCTGGAACAACAAAACCTCACAGTGTATTCAAAGCTGAGATTTATGTTCTTAAGAAAGAAGAAGGTGGACGTCATACTCCATTCCACAACAAATACCGTCCACAGTTCTACTTCCGTACAACTGACGTGACAGGAGAAATTATCTTAGGTGAAGACCGTGATATGGTTATGCCTGGAGATAACGTTTCGATTACTGTTAACTTAATCGTTCCAGTTGCTATGGACAAAGGTCTACGTTTCGCTATCCGTGAGGGTGGAAGAACAGTAGGTGCTGGTCAGGTAACTGAAATCGTTGAATAGTTATTCAAAATAATTTAAGAAAGGGGAAGTTTTTACTTCCCCTTTTCTAACTACGGGTGTAGCTCAGCTGGTAGAGTACCGGTCTCCAAAACCGATGGTCGTAGGTTCGATCCCTGCCACCCGTGCAAATAAAGAAGAAAGTGGCGAATATTGTTGATTACTTAAAAGATACTTACCATGAGCTAGTTCACAAAGTGACCTGGCCAACTTGGGGTGAGTTACAAAATAGTACCATTGTTGTTATTGTAGGATCTGTGATCTTTGCTTTAGCAATTGCTTTAATGGACTTTGTTTTTGGAGTTAACCCTTCAACGTACTTGTGGAAAGGTGTTCTAGGTATTATTTACCCATAATCGATAAACATCGTTAATAGAAATAAAGTGGAAGAAGTTAAGAAAAGATGGTATGTTGTTAGAGCTATTAGCGGGAAGGAAAACTCGGTAAAAGAATATCTCGAAATGGAAATTAACCGACAAAAGTTGGATGATTTCTTCGGGCAAATTCTTATTCCTACTGAAAAGGTTTTCCAGATTCGTAATGGTAAAAAAATATCAAAAGAAAAAGCTTATTTACCTGGATATGTATTAGTCGAGGTTGCATTAGTAGGGGAGGTTCCTCACGTTGTTAAAAGCATTCCTAATGTTATAGGGTTTTTAGGAGCGGAGAAAGGAGGAGAGCCTTTACCAATGAGAATGTCAGAGGTGAATCGTATCCTAGGAAAAGTGGACGAAATGGCTAACTCAGAAGAGGAAATGAAGATTCCTTTTGTGGTTGGTGAATCTGTTAAAGTCGTAGATGGTCCGTTTAATAATTTTAACGGTACAATCGAGGAAATTAATGAGGACAAAAAGAAACTTAAAGTTATGGTAAAAATATTCGGTCGAAAAAACTTGGTCGAATTGAGCTATATGCAAGTGGAAAAGGAAAATTAATTTGTAATTTTTAACCCGTAGGAGTAGTCGAGATGAATCAAGCTTCCCATCGTTTGAGATTACGTTTGTACTACACAATTATATATAAATGGCTAAAGAAGTAGCAGGATTGATCAAATTACAGATCAAAGGTGGCGCAGCAAACCCTTCGCCTCCCGTAGGACCAGCTCTTGGTTCGAAAGGAGTTAATATCATGGAGTTCTGTAAGCAGTTTAATGCGAGAACACAAGATAAAGCGGGAAAGGTTTTGCCTGTCGTTATTACCGTATATGGTGATAAATCGTTCGATTTTATCATTAAAACCCCTCCAGCGTCAATTCAATTGATGGAAACAGCGAAAATTAAAAAGGGTGCAGCAATTCCTAACAAGGCAAAGGTTGCAACTGTTACTTGGGATCAAGTAAAAGCTATCGCTGAAGACAAAATGCCTGACTTAAACTGTTTTACAGTTGAAGCTGGGATGAGATTGGTTGCAGGTACAGCAAGAAGTATGGGTATTGCAATTAAAGGTGAATTTCCAAAAAACTAAAAAACAATTTACATGAAACGTATTTCTAAAAAAAGAAAAGATGCTTTAGCTAAATATGACGCTACTGTTTCTTACTCGTTGACTGAAGCTTGTGATTTAGTGAAAGAAATCACAAATGCAAAATTTGATGCTTCTGTTGACATCAGTGTTCGTCTAGGGGTTGACCCAAGAAAAGCAAATCAAATGATCAGAGGAACTGTTGCATTGCCGCACGGAACTGGAAAGGATATTAAAGTACTTGTACTTTGTACTCCTGATAAAGTTGCAGAAGCAGAAGCAGCTGGTGCTGACTATGTTGGTTTGGACGATTACATTGAAAAAATCAAAGGAGGATGGACTGATATCGATGTGATTATCACTATGCCATCTGTAATGGGTAAAGTAGGTGCTTTAGGACGTGTATTAGGACCTAGAGGATTAATGCCGAACCCTAAAACTGGTACTGTAACAATGGATGTAGCGAAAGCAGTTCAAGAAGTTAAAGCTGGTAAAATTGATTTCCGTGTTGATAAGTATGGTATTGTTCATACTAATATTGGTAAAGTATCATTTGATGGTGCCAAGATTAGAGAAAATGCTTTTGAATTAGTGAACACTTTAATTAAAATGAAGCCATCTGCAGCTAAAGGAACTTATATCAGAAGTATTTACTTAAGCTCGACTATGAGCCCAAGTATTGAAATTGATCCTAAATCTGTTGTCGCTTAAAATTTTTGAATATGAATAGAGAAGTAAAAGCGCAGTACATTGACGATTTAACAGCAGAACTTAAAGAAGCTGGAATCTTTTATTTGACAGATACATCTGAACTTACAGTTGAGAAGGTTAATGCACTTAGAAGAGCATGCTTTAAAAGTGGTGTAACGCTAAGAGTAGTAAAGAATACTTTACTAGAAAAAGCGTTAGAACGTGTTGAAGATAGAAACTATGAAGGATTGAAAGATGTCCTTGCTGGTCCTACTTCTATCATGTACGCTGAAGTAGGTAATGTACCTGCTAAGATTATTAAAGAGTTCCGTAAAAAGAGCGATAGGCCTATCCTTAAGGCTGCATATATTGAAGATGCAGTATATATTGGAGACGATAGTCTTGATTTGCTAACAGCAATCAAGTCTAAAGAAGAGCTTATCGGAGAAATCATTGCTTTATTACAAAGTCCAGCTAAGAATGTTATTTCTGGTCTTAAAGGGCAAGGTGGAAAGATTGCAGGAATCCTTAAAACGCTCGAAGAAAGAGCATAAATTATTTTTATAAATTAATATTTTTGAACCTTTTTAAATTTTAAATAAAATGGCTGAATTAAAAACAATCGCTGAAACATTAGTTAACTTAACAGTTAAAGAAGTAAACGAATTAGCAACTATCTTAAAAGATGAGTACGGAATCGAACCTGCAGCTGCTGCTGTAGCTGTTGCAGCTGGTGCTGCTGGAGGAGCAGAAGCTGCTGAAGAAAAAACAGAATTCGATGTTATCCTTAAGAGTGGTGGTGCTAGTAAGTTAGCAGTAGTTAAATTAGTTAAGGAATTAACTGGTTTAGGTCTTAAAGAATCTAAAGAACTTGTTGACGGTGCACCAACTGCATTGAAAGAAGCAGTTTCTAAAGATGAAGCTGACAGCTTAAAATCTGCTCTGGAAGAAGCAGGTGCTGAAGTTGAAATTAAATAGTATTTATACTATATTTTATGGTACAGGCATCACCGAATTTCGGGATGCCTTGTCCTATTTTTATACGTTTCCACGTATTTAGTTACTTTTTATTAAACTAAATTTCATAGCCTTGGCAACAACAAATAATAACCCTACAAGAATTAATTTTGCTTCAAGCAAAAGTGTCTTTGAGTATCCAGATTTTTTGGATATTCAATTAAAATCGTTTCAAGAGTTTTTTCAACTTGAAACAACCCCAGAAAATCGTGAAAAAGAAGGGCTTTTTAAAGTGTTTTCAGAAAACTTCCCTATTACGGATACGAGAAATCAATTCGTTCTTGAGTTTTTAGACTACTTTATAGATCCTCCTCGTTATTCTATCGACGAATGTATTGAAAGAGGTTTAACTTATAGTGTTCCACTTAAGGCAAAATTAAAATTATATTGTACTGACCCTGAACATGAGGATTTTGAAACGATTGTACAGGACGTTTATTTAGGTACAATCCCATACATGACTCCAAAAGGGTCTTTCGTAGTTAACGGTGCTGAAAGAGTTATCGTTTCACAACTACACCGTTCTCCTGGTGTGTTCTTTGGTCAATCAAGACACTCAAACGGTACTAAATTGTACTCAGCGAGAATTATTCCTTTTAAAGGTTCTTGGATTGAATTCGCAACTGACATTAATAATGTGATGTATGCGTATATCGATCGTAAGAAAAAGCTTCCTGTTACAACGCTATTTAGAGCGATTGGATATGAAAGCGATAAAGATATTTTAGAAATATTTGACCTAGCAGAAGAAATTAAGGTAAACAAAGCAAGCTTGAAAAAAGCTGTTGGACGTACACTTGCTGCTAGAGTATTAAAATCATGGTTCGAAGACTTTGGTGATGCAGATACTGGTGAAGTTGTGTCTATCGAACGTACTGAAGTGATTTTAGACCGAGATACTGTTTTAGATAAAGACAATATTGAAGAAATTATCGATGCTGGTGTTAAAACTATCATGCTTCATAAAGAAGATGCTAACTCAGCCGATTTTACTATTATATACAATACATTACAAAAAGATACAGCAAACTCTGAAAAAGAAGCTGTTGAAGTTATCTATAGACAATTACGTAGTGCGGAGCCGCCTGATATTGAAACGGCACGTAGCGTATTTGATAAATTATTCTTCTCTGATACACGTTATGACCTTGGAGAGGTTGGACGTTTCAGAATTAATAAAAAATTAAAGAATGATGTTAGTGAGGATTCTAGAGTTTTAACTAAAAACGATATTATTCAAATTATTAAGTACCTTATTCAATTAATTAACTCTAAGGCAGAGGTGGATGATATCGACCACCTGTCTAACAGAAGGGTTAGAACAGTAGGAGAGCAATTGTATTCTCAATTCGGTGTTGGTTTAGCACGTATGGCTAGAACAATCCGTGAAAGAATGAACGTTCGTGACAATGAGGTATTTACACCTATTGACTTGATTAATGCTAAAACGCTTTCTTCTGTAATTAATTCGTTTTTTGGTACGAACCAATTGTCTCAGTTTATGGATCAAACGAATCCACTTGCTGAGGTTACGCATAAGAGACGTTTCTCTGCATTAGGTCCTGGTGGTCTATCAAGAGAACGTGCAGGATTTGAGGTACGTGACGTTCACTATACACACTATGGTCGTCTATGTACTATTGAAACTCCAGAGGGACCAAACATTGGTTTGATTTCTTCTTTATGTGTTTTCGCTAAAGTAAATAAATTAGGATTCATCGAAACTCCTTATAGAAAGGTTGTTGAAGGGGTGGTTCAGTTAAATGACGAACCAATTTACCTAACAGCTGAAGAGGAAGACTCAATGATGATTGCTCAAGCAAATACGCCTTTAACTGATAAAGGTGAATTTATTGATGATTCTGTTAAAGCTCGTGAAGAGAGTGAATTCCCTGTGGTAACACCTAAGGAAATTGACTTAATGGACGTGGGGGCTAACCAGATTGCATCGATTGCAGCTTCATCTATTCCTTTCTTAGAACACGATGATGCCAACCGTGCCCTGATGGGTTCGAACATGCAGCGTCAAGCTTTACCTCTTTTAAAACCACAAGCACCAATCGTTGGTACTGGAATTGAAAGATTAGTAGCGCGTGACTCTCGTGTTTTGATTAATGCAGAAGGAAATGGTGTAGTAGAATATGTTGATGCTAATGAAATCATAATTAACTATAACTTAACTAAAGATGATCAGTTAGTTTCATTTGATGGTAATACAAAATCATATAGCTTAACTAAGTTTAAGAAAACCAACCAGGGTTCTACGATTAACTTAAAGCCTATCGTTATGAAAGGCGATATCGTAGAAAAAGGACAAGTTCTTTGTGAAGGTTACGCAACACAGCAAGGTGAATTGGCTTTAGGTCAAAACTTGAAAGTGGCGTTCATGCCTTGGAAAGGATATAACTTTGAGGATGCTATTGTGATTTCTGAAAAAGTGGTACGTGAAGATATCTTTACTTCTATCCATATCGATGAATACTCTCTTGAAGTAAGAGATACAAAACGAGGAATGGAAGAATTAACGGCTGATATTCCAAACGTTTCTGAAGAGGCTACTAAAGACCTGGACGAAAACGGATTGATTAGAATTGGTGCTGAAGTTAAAGAAGGTGATATCTTAATCGGTAAGATTACTCCGAAAGGAGAAACGGATCCTTCACCAGAAGAAAAACTTTTACGTGCAATTTTTGGAGACAAAGCAGGAGACGTAAAAGATGCTTCACTTAAAGTTGGTCCAGCTGTGGACGGAGTGGTAATTGGTAAAAAATTATTCTCTAGAGCAGTTAAGGATAGAAAAACGAAAGCGAAGGATAAACCAATTCTTGAAAATTTAGACGAAGCTTACGATAAGGATTACGCAGCTTTAAAAATTGTTCTTGTAGAAAAGTTATTGAATATTCTTGAAGGTAAAAAATCAGCAGGAGTAACAAATAACTTTAGAGAAGAATTAATTAAGAAAGGCTCGAAATTCTCTGAGAAAGCATTGATGGTAATTGATTACACTGTAATTAATCCAAGTAAATGGACTGATGAGGATGATACAAATTCACTAGTTCAAAGAGTAATTCACAACTTTACAATTAAAGCGAATGACTTACTTGGAAACTATAAGCGTAAGAAATTCCATATATCAGTTGGAGACGAGTTACCTTCAGGTATTGTTAAATTAGCGAAAGTTTACTTAGCTAAGAAGAGAAAACTGAAAGTAGGAGACAAGATGGCTGGTCGTCACGGAAACAAGGGTATTATTGCGAACATCGTTCGTGCTGAAGACATGCCTTTCTTAGAGGACGGAACACCAGTAGATATCGTATTGAATCCATTAGGGGTACCTTCGCGAATGAACTTGGGACAGATTTATGAAACTGTTCTTGGATGGGCTGGTGAAAAACTTAACATTAAGTTTGCAACACCTATTTTTGACGGAGCGGAACCCTCTGAAGTTGCCGAATACTGTGATAAAGCTGGAATTCCAAGATGGGGTAAAACTTATTTATTTGACGGAGGAACAGGAGAGCGTTTCCATCAACCGGCAACTGTTGGGATAATTTACATGTTGAAATTATCACACATGGTTGACGACAAGATGCACGCGCGTTCAATCGGTCCGTACTCTTTAATTACACAACAACCATTAGGAGGTAAGGCTCTATTTGGAGGTCAGCGTTTTGGAGAGATGGAGGTATGGGCATTAGAGGCATTCGGTGCTGCTAATATCCTTCAAGAAATCTTGACTGTTAAGTCTGATGACGTTAACGGTAGAGCAAAAGCTTATGAAGCGATTGTGAAAGGTGATAACCTTCCGAAATCAGGAATCCCAGAATCATTTAACGTATTGTTACATGAGTTGAGAGGTCTTGGTTTAAATGTCCAAATGGATTAATAGTTAAATTGAAAATATTTGTATAAGATGGCGTACAAAAAAGATACACAAAATTCGGTAAAAGATTTTTCTAAAATCACTATCTCATTGGCATCTCCAGAATTAATTCTGGAGCAGTCAAGTGGAGAGGTGCTAAAACCGGAGACAATTAATTACAGAACATATAAACCTGAAAGAGATGGTTTATTCTGTGAAAGAATTTTCGGTCCTGTAAAGGATTATGAATGTCACTGTGGTAAATACAAACGTATCCGTTATAAAGGAATTGTTTGTGACCGTTGTGGTGTTGAGGTTACAGAAAAGAAAGTTCGTCGTGAGAGAATGGGACATATCCAATTGGTTGTTCCTGTTGCACATATATGGTACTTCAGATCACTTCCTAATAAGATTGGTTACTTACTTGGTTTACCAACTAAGAAATTAGACCAAATCATTTATTACGAAAGATATGTTGTAATTCAAGCAGGTGTCGCAAAAGATGCTGACGGTGAAGAATTGGAGACTATGCAATTCTTAACGGAAGAAGAATACCTTGATATTCTTGATGAGATACCACAAGAAAACCAATATCTTGATGATAACGATCCAAACAAGTTTATTGCTAAAATGGGTGCGGAAGCAATCTATGATTTATTAGCAAAACTTGACTTGAATCAATTGTCGTTTGACTTAAGAGATAAGGCGAATAAAGAAACTTCAATGCAACGTAAAAACGAAGCATTAAAGCGTCTTCAGGTAATTGAGGCTATGAGTGAATCTCAAACAAGAATTGACAACCGTCCGGAATGGATGATTGTTAAGGTTGTTCCTGTGATTCCACCAGAATTAAGACCGTTAGTTCCACTAGATGGAGGTCGTTTCGCAACTTCAGACTTGAATGATTTATACAGAAGAGTAATTATCAGAAACAATCGTTTGAAGCGATTGATTGAAATTAAAGCACCTGAAGTTATTTTACGTAACGAAAAACGTATGCTTCAAGAATCTGTGGATTCATTATTTGACAACTCTAGAAAATCTAGTGCTGTTAAAACTGAATCAAACAGACCTTTAAAATCATTATCTGACTCTTTAAAAGGTAAACAAGGTCGTTTCCGTCAAAACTTATTAGGTAAGCGTGTGGATTATTCAGCTCGATCTGTAATTATTGTAGGTCCGGAGTTGAAACTTCACGAATGCGGTATACCTAAAGATATGGCTGCTGAGATTTACAAGCCTTTTATTATTAGGAAACTAATAGAACGAGGTATTGTAAAAACAGTGAAGTCTGCACGAAGAATTGTTGATAGAAAAGAACCCGTAGTGTGGGATATTTTAGAACACGTAATGAAAGGACACCCTGTTCTTCTAAACCGTGCTCCAACTCTTCACCGTTTAGGTATTCAAGCTTTTCAACCCAAAATGATTGAGGGTAAAGCAATTCAGTTGCATCCGCTTGCATGTACTGCTTATAATGCTGACTTTGATGGTGACCAAATGGCTGTTCATCTTCCGTTAGGAAACAACGCTATATTGGAAG
>DATJCX010000004.1:0-77346 GCA_035497735.1 Brumimicrobium sp.
GTTAAGACTGCTTGCGCTGATGGTACTGCCGGTCTACCGGTGGGAGAGTAAGACGACGCCACTTTTTAAGAAAGCTCAACAGTAATGTTGAGCTTTTTTTGTTTATAGACGTTTTTATAGAACTGTTTATAACACAAAAAACCTAGAGTACACTAAAGAATCCGTTAGATCAATAACGATCTAAGCATCACAAAACTTTAATAGCTTTCAATTTTCAACTAAATTTCTATCTTTCAATTTCAGTTTTCAACTGAATAGTTATCTTCCTATTTAGAGTGTTATCTTTAAATTATGAGCAATAATGACTATTTATTCTTGTGAGTAGAACATGAATTAGCTTAGAATAGACTTTTAAACTTCAAAAATACGGTGTATTTAAAGCCAAGTGTGATGCTCTGTCCTTTTAACTCATATATTTTGCTGTATTGTTGTTGAAAACCTCATACACTTCTTCAAAGTTAACTCTCTAGTAAGAGTTGTTAGTAATAAATAGTAGCTTTAAGTTTGATATACTATTAATTCAATCTACAGGATTTAACTATCGATTGAATCAACTTTCAACTAACTTCTTTCCTTTAACGAATTCATCTTGATTATTTTTTATACTTTTAACTTATTTCAGAATTATAGGAAACAAAAAAAGCCGTTTCAATTGAAACGGCTTTGAAATATATAAAGTTATTCTCTTATAAGTGAATCACCTCTCCATATGCTGCTGCAGCTGCTTCCATAACAGCTTCTGACATTGTAGGGTGAGGGTGAACTGTTTTAATCAATTCTTTACCTGTTGTTTCTAACTTTCTAATAGCTACGATTTCAGCAATCATTTCAGTTACGTTGTAACCAATCATGTGACCACCTAATAATTCGCCGTATTTAGCATCGAAGATAAGTTTAACAAATCCTTCTTTTGCACCAGCAGCACTTGCTTTACCTGACGCAGAGAACGGGAATTTACCAACTTTAATTTCGTAACCTGCCTCCTTTGCTTGATCTTCTGTATATCCAACTGAAGCAATTTCTGGAGTTGCATAAGTACAACCAGGAATGTTGTTGTAGTCTAATGGCGAAGGATTGTGCCCTGCAATTTTCTCTATACATAGAATTCCTTCCGCACTAGCAACGTGAGCTAAAGCTGCACCTGGTACAACGTCACCAATTGCATAATATCCTGGGATGTTTGTTTGGTAATAGTCATTTACTAAAATTTTACCTTTATCAGTAACGATTCCAACATCTTCTAAACCTATTCCTTCAATGTTTGCTTCGATTCCTACAGCTGAAAGTACGATATCACATTCGATATTTTCTTCTCCTTTTGCTGTCTTAATGTTAACAGTACATTTTCCGCCTTTTACATCAACTTTTTCTACTGAAGAACTAGTCATTACTTTAATACCTTGTTTCTTCAAGCTTTTTTCCATTTCTTTAGAAACGTCTTTGTCTTCTACTGGAACAATTCTATCTAAATACTCAACAACAGTTACGTCTGTTCCCAATGCATTGTAAAAGTATGCAAACTCAATTCCAATAGCTCCTGAACCAACAACTACCATTTTCTTAGGTTGTTTCTCTAACGCCATTGCTTCTCTATATCCAATGATGTGTTTACCATCTTGTGGAAGATTTGGCAATTGACGAGAACGTGCACCAGTTGCAATGATTACTCCTTTATCTGCAGTATAAACTTGCTTCTTACCATCAGCATCAGTAACCTCAACTTTTTTACCAGTTTGAACCTTACCAAAACCATTGATGATGTCAATTTTATTTTTCTTCATTAAGAACTGAACTCCTTTACTCATTCCTTCAGCAACTCCACGGCTTCTGTTAATGATTGCACTGAAGTCAGCATTGTATTCTTTAACAGTGATTCCATAATCACTCGCATGATTTAAGTAATCAAAAACGTTTGCGCTTTTTAATAAAGCCTTCGTTGGAATACATCCCCAGTTTAAGCAAATTCCTCCAAGAGATTCTTTCTCAATTACAGCTGTCTTCAACCCTAACTGTGAAGCACGAATAGCCGCAACATAACCACCTGGTCCACTTCCTAATACTATAATGTCGTAATTCATATTAACTGTTTTTAGATTTTCAAATTTTATATGGCGAATTTAATCATTTAAAAACTAAAAATGGACCTATAATAGCTATTTTTTATATAAGTCTTTTAATAATAGTTAAATCTTTTAAGTTCCTTTGATTTCATGTAACTTATACGTAAATTAGTATAAGAGCAAATTAACTTATAATGTCTCAATCTAAAAATAAACTCATTATTTCAATCGATGGTGGCGGTATCCGAGGGGTATTGCCTTTATTGATATTGGAGCATATTGAGAATATGTTGAAACAGAGAAATTTAATCACGGATCTAAATTCTAAAATTGATTTGGTGGCAGGAACTTCTACTGGAGTTATTATTTCAGCTGGTTTGGTAGCTAGGAGAAATGAACAACCGATTTTTAGTGTTGCTAACTTGCTGCGAACATATAGAATTAAGGGGCCAAAATTATTCAACCATTCTCTCGATTCAAAGAAGAATTCTTGGCAATTGGGGAAGTTATTGCGTGCAAAATTTGAAAAGTTAAAGATTTCTGACTTAGGCAGTAAATTCTTTTTTATCAGTTTTGATTTGAAAGAAAATAGACCATTCTTTTTTAGTCAAAATAATCGTGAAATTGATGATTTATCATTAGAAATAGCCTTGCAAGCATGTAGTTCTATTCCTGGTTTATTCTCACCGGTTTTAGTAGGAAATCATCAACTGATTGATGGTTTTATTTTTGCTAAGAACCCTACTAAATTGGCTTATCAGTATGCACAAGAAAACCTAGATTCTCAAGGGCTAACTATTTTAAGTTTTGGAACAGGTAGATTGCAAGGAGAAATGTACGATGATATTGAAAAAGAAGGAGAGGAGGTTCATCAAAAAATGTTACATGAATCGCAAACAAATAAAAAGCTAAATTATTTTCGTTTTCAACCTGATATCTTAACTGCCAACCCTCAGATGGATGCTGCAGAGCCTAAGAATATATTGGCTTTGATTGATGACGGTAGAAAGTATATTAGAGACAATGAAAGTTTATTTGAACGCTTAATACAAGAATGGGAAGATAACTGTTAGTACCTCCCCATTATATATTTTTATTTCTATTGAGAAAGGATTAATCTATTCCTCTTCCTCACCGTTGTAACTTACATATTCTTCCTCATCGTCTTTCGATGCATCATCCCATCTTTCGACACGTTGAATTCCTTCTGTTAATTCGAATTTCTGTATCAATTCATCTAAATGGAATTTATCCAATACGTAAACTTGAATTTTTCCTTCAAAAATACCGTCTTTAGATTCAAATGAAATAGCACGCATATTCACGTTGTGTTGGAATGAAATGATTTGTGTAATCTTATTTACAATTCCAATATCGTCAATACCAATTAATCTAAGTTTAGCAATATGCTCTTTAACTTCCTGATCCTTCCATCTTGCTCTAACAATACGATAGTTCATCTTGGACATCATATTTTCGGCGTTTGGGCAGTCGGTTCTGTGAATCTTTATTCCTTTATTAACCGTTACAAATCCAAAGACATCATCACCAGGTAATGGATTACAACATTGTGCAAAATCGTAAACGATATTCTTAAAATCGTCTCCGATTATGATGGTATCATTTTTCTTGTTAACCTTCTTTTGAATATCGGAGAAAGTCTTTAGCTTTTTAGGAACTACTTTATTGTCTTTATCGTTTTCGATTTTTAATATTCCTCCAACATTCTTGATACTTCGTAGCTTTGCTAAGTCAATCTTACTTTTGGCAATTCTAATATACAACTCAGTTGCCGAAGCTACATTGTAATACTTCTCCAATACTGAAATATTCTCACTAATGTATCGAATATTGTGTTGTTTGAATTTACGGTCTAATATTTCCTTTCCGTCTTCAGCAATCTTATTTCTTTCTTCCCTTAAGGCAGATTTAATTTTTTGCTTAGCACGTCCAGTGACTACCATCTTTAGCCATTCTTCTTTTGGCTTTAAGTTCTTAGCAGTGATAATCTCCACCTGATCACCATTTTTTAATTGATGACTCAATGGTTTTAATCTATTGTTAACCTTTGCACCAATACAGGCCAAACCGATGTCTGTATGAATGTCAAAAGCAAAGTCCAAAGTAGTGGAACCAGTTGGTAAAACCCTTAATTCTCCTCTTGGAGTAAAGACATAGATTTCGTCGTTAAATAAGTTTAGTTTAAACTCATTAACAAAGTCCATTGCATCAGCATTATGGAACTCAATTAAATCTCTAATTTCTCCAATCCAACGGTCAAATTTATTGTCTCCGTTTTTAGACTCTTTGTAATTGTAATGCGCTGCCAAACCTTTTTCAGCAATCTGGTCCATTCTTACAGAACGAATTTGAACTTCAACCCACTTTCCAGTCGGACTCATCACCGTGGTATGTAAGGATTCATATCCATTCGCACGCGGAGTAGAAACCCAGTCACGAAGACGGTTTGGATTTGGTTGGTAGAAATCTGTAACGATTGAATATACACGCCAACAGTCAGGTTTCTCCATCTCTTCTGGCGTATCTAATATAATTCTAACGGCAAATAAGTCAAAAACTTCTTCAAATTCAACATCCTTGCTTTTCATCTTTCTCCATATGGAAGAAATTGATTTCGTTCTGGCTTTAATATCAAAGACATATCCCTCTTTCATTAAAGCTTCCTTTATTGGATGGATAAAACGTCTGATAAAGCGTTTACGGACAGCGTCTGTTGACTTTAACTTTGTTACAATAGATTGATATGCTTGTGGATTCATGTATTTTAAACACAAATCTTCAAGTTCACTCTTGATAGCATACAGTCCCAAACGATGTGCTAAAGGTGCGTATAGAAAGTTTGTTTCAGAGGCGATTTTAAGCTGCTTATCCGATCGCATACTATCTAAAGTACGCATGTTGTGAAGTCTGTCCGCCAATTTAATCAAGACAACTCTTAAGTCTTCAGAAATGGTTAACACCATTTTTCTGAAGTTTTCCGCTTGAATGGAAACGTGTTCATCAAAAACCTCTGGTATTTTCGTTAACCCATCAATGATTAGTCGGACACTAGGGCCAAATAATTCTTCGATATCATCCAAGGTAATGTGTGTGTCTTCAACGGTATCATGTAGAAGAGCTGCTGTAACAGCCGTTGGACCTAATTCCATTTCTTCCGCACAAATTCTGGCAACAGCAATTGGATGATAAATGTAGGGTTCACCTGACTTTCTACGCATATCTTTATGTGCTTCAACAGCAACGTCAAAGGCTTTACGTATCATCTTTGTGTCTTCATGACTTCGGTTTTTTGTAACACGCAAAAGATTTCTATAGGCATTTAAAATTTCTTTTCGTTCCTTTTCTAAATCAACCTTAGTAATGTCGAATTCCTTTTCACTCATATATATCGAACAATTTTATAATCTCTCTTTAAAAGATTAAAGATAACGATTTTTATTGCTTCTCGAATAGAAACAAAGATTTCTTTTTGAACAGTAGAATGTTTATTTAAACACTTTGAAGATTGATTTTCTGATTGCTTTTCAATGTGGTAAAAAACTTTTCCTCGACTTCTTAATTGTAGGTCCATCTTTTTCAGTATTTTTAGCCATCTAATTTTTTAATTGAAAAAACTTAAAACCTGTGATCGATAAAATTAAATTTGGAACAGATGGATGGAGAGCCATCATTGCCGATACCTATACTGTAAGAAACGTAGCACGAATAGCAGCAGGAACTGCAATTTGGGTGAAAAAACAAACAAATGAGCCGAGTATTATAATCGGATATGACTGTAGATTTAATGGAGAAATGTTTATGGAAACAGCCATTAAAGTTTATCTACATTATGGAATAAAAGTGTATTTCGCTAAGAATTTCGTTTCCACTCCTATGGTTTCTATGGGTGCAAGAAATTACAAGAATGATATAGGAGTTGTTTTAACAGCTTCGCACAATCCGCCAAATTACGGTGGATATAAATTGAAATCAAAGTTTGGAGGACCGCTTGGACCAGATATGGTTCAGGAGGTTGAGGATTTAATTCCGAATGAAATCGACTTGTCTATTTTAGAAATGGACTTACAGAAAGCCATTGATGAGAAAAGATTGATTGAAGTTGATTTAGAAACTGAATATATTGATGCGGTTAAGGAAAGCTTCGATTTAGATGTTATAAAGAAGTCGGGAATGCGCTTTGCTTACGACGCTATGTATGGTGCTGGGCAAGGAGTAATGAAGAGGTTATTCCCAGAGATTGATTTGTTACACTGCGAATATAACCCTTCGTTTATGGGGCAAGCACCTGAACCGATTGCTAAAAATCTACAGGATTTAGAAACTTTTATTAAGCAAGCAGGAAATGTAGATGTAGCTTTCGCAACTGATGGTGATGCAGATAGAATTGGACTATATGGTGGTGATGGAGAATTTATCGATTCTCATCATATCATGCTGTTATTGATTCATTATTTGGTTAAATACAAAGGATTAACAGGAAAAGTAGTAACTGCATTTAGTAGTACACCGAAAATCGGGAAAATGTGTAAGCATTACGGTTTGGAAAGTGAAGTTGTTAAAATTGGTTTCAAATACATTGCTGGAATCATGGTGGAAGAAGATGTTCTGCTAGGAGGAGAGGAGTCTGGAGGAATCGCTGTAAAGGGTCACATTCCAGAAAGAGATGGTATTTGGATGGGAATGATTATCTGGGAATTCATGGCGAAATCTGGTAAGCGTTTACCTGAATTGATTCAAGAAATTTATGATATTGTAGGTGAATTCAAATTTGAAAGAAGTGACTTACATATTAACGAAGAGTTAAAACAAAAAGTAATAGCAAACTGCGAAAGCAACGCTTATACTTCTTTTGGAGAATATAAAGTTGAAAGTGTTGAAACGATTGATGGTTTTAAATTTCATTTACCGAATGAATGTTGGGTGATGATTCGACCATCTGGAACAGAACCAGTTTTACGTGTTTACGCTGAAGCAAAAGACTTAGCCGAAGTACGTAAAATATTGAGAGCAACAGAAAAAGCGATTCTAAATTAATGGCAGGAAATTCGATTGGACATATCTTTGTATTAACCACCTTTGGCGAATCTCATGGAGAAGCTATTGGCGGAATTATTGATGGCGTTCCTTCTAATTTCCCTATTGATATTGAAGCAGTTCAAAATGAGCTTGATAGAAGAAGACCCGGACAGTCTGCCATTGTTACACAAAGGAAAGAAGGCGATATAGTTGAGTTTTTATCAGGTATATTTGAAGGTAAAACAACTGGAAGTCCAATTGGATTTATCATTAAAAACGAAAATCAAAAATCAAAAGATTACAGTCACTTAGAGAGTGTTTTTCGCCCTTCTCATGCTGACTATACTTACGAAATGAAGTATAGACACAGAGATTATAGAGGTGGCGGTCGTTCAAGTGCTCGAGAAACAGCAAGTAGAGTCGTTGCTGGTGCAATAGCTAAGCAAATGTTAGGTTCTGTAGGAATACAAATCGAAGCTTTTGTTTCTCAAGTTGGAAACATAAAGCTAGAAGCTGATTTATGTAACTTTCCATTGCCAGCAACAGAACATGAAGTTCGTTGTCCTGATTTGCAATTGGCAGATCAAATGAGCGAGTATATTAAAGTTGTTCGAAAAGAAGGCGATACCATAGGTGGTGTTGTTTTCTGTAGAATAAAGAATGTGCCTGTTGGGCTAGGTGAACCTGTTTTTGATAAACTACATGCCGATTTAGGTAAAGCCATGCTTTCAATTAACGCAGTGAAAGGATTTCAATATGGATCTGGTTTTGCTGGTGTAGAAATGCGCGGAAGTCAGCACAATGATGTTTTTCAAACAGATGGTACGACTTTAACGAATCACAGTGGAGGAATTCAAGGTGGTGTATCGAATGGAGAAATGATTTATTTCAGCGTGGCTTTTAAACCTGTTGCTACGATCATGCAAGACCAAGTAAGTGTTAACACTGATATGGAACAGGTAATAGTTGCAGGAAAAGGCAGACATGACGCTTGTGTTGTGCCACGTGCCGTTCCCATTGTAGAAGCAATGGCCGCAATTACAATTTTAGATCATTATTTAAGAAATAAAAAAACGCAAATTTGATTATGTCAAAGGCAGAAAAGAAGAGGAAATTAGCTTTACATTGGAAGATTATTCTAGGAATGGTATTGGGTGTACTGTTTAGTTTGATTCTTGTAAATACTCCTTGGGGAGCTGCTATGACTTCAATTAAAGTTGGCGGAAATGATATTGACGTATCCAATGCCGAACTTTTTGTTCGTAACTGGATTAAGCCTTTCGGAAGTATGTTTATCAAGTCTTTGAAGTTGATAGCTGTTCCCTTGATTTTAGCTTCTTTGATTACAAGCGTTTCTGACTTAAAAGATATTTCCAAACTGTCGAAATTAGGGTTAAAGACCGTTTCCTTGTATTTAGCGACAACTGTAGTGGCTGTTTCTGTTGGATTGATTTTGGTGAACATTGTAAAGCCAGGAAATTCCATTTCAGAAGAAACTAGAACTAGTTTAGTTGAAAGTTATAGTAAAGAAACAGGAGATAAAATAGTAAGTGCCGCTCAACAACAAGAGCAAGGTCCTTTGAGAGCTTTGGAAGACTTAATTCCAGAGAACTTTTTCTTTGCTGCTTCTGACAATGGCAATATGCTTCAAGTAATTGTTTTTGCAATATTTTTTGGTGTTGGATTGATTTTGATTCCCAAGGAAAAGGCAGCGCCTGTAAAGAGTTTTTTCGAAGGTTTTAACGAAGTTATCCTGAAGTTAATAGATATTATCATGCTCGCAGCTCCTTATGGAGTTTTTGCGCTATTGGCCGGACTTATTGTGGAGGCGCCAAATCAGGATTTATTTATTGCTCTGTTTTGGTATGCTTTTGCGGTAGTTGCTGGACTATTTACAATGATGTTTTTGTACATTCTTATTGTTTACATGTACACAAAAAGGCCACCCAAGTTTTTTATCAAAGGACTTGCGCCTGCACAGTTGTTAGCCTTTTCAACCAGTTCTTCAGCTGCTACTTTACCAGTTACTATGGAAAGAGTGGAAGAACATTTAGGAGTGGATGAAGAAGTTTCCAGTTTTGTTCTACCTATCGGTGCTACGATTAATATGGACGGAACAAGTTTGTATCAGGCGGTTGCAGCGGTTTTTATCGCACAAGCTTTTGGTTTAGAATTAGGTTTAGCTGGTCAGTTGGGAATTATAGTTACAGCAACATTAGCGAGTATTGGTTCTGCAGCTGTTCCAGGTGCTGGAATGGTGATGTTAGTTATCGTACTAGCGCAGGCTGGAATCCCAGAAGCTGGATTGGCTTTGATTTTCCCTATCGATCGACCATTGGATATGTTGCGAACTACGGTTAACGTAACAGGGGACGCCATGGTTTCAATGATAGTCGCGAAGTCTGAAGGAAAACTAGGCGAACCTAAAATAAAAGATTGGGACGACCATTATTTAGAGAGCGAGGCTTAATCCTTATACTGTTGTAGCGCATCTTTTAGAATTTTCTTTATATCTTCTTCTATACTCTTAGGTTTGATTACTTTAACATCCTTTCCGTGCGATAATAATTCCATTAAGAAATCTTTTGTAGGGAAAAGGGAAAGTTCGATTTGCAGTTCTTCACTATTGTCAATCAAAACTTTCTGTGAAGGATGTAAAGGTAAAGTTTTTACATATTTACCTTGAATAGGTTTAAAAGAAAGAACAATCTTTTTTGGCTCCTTTTTATAGGACTGAATGATTCCAAAGCTATGCTCGAAATACGAATTGATGTCAAAATCTTTGTTTGGCGTGAAGCGTTGACGAGTTGTTGTCAAGTCACTAAGTCTATCCAATGAGAAAATCTTAATAATCTCATTTTCTTCAGCCAATAAATACCAACGGTGTTTAGATTCCTTCAATGCATATGGCCTTACGACACGCGTATCAGCTTCTTCTTCGTAGAACTTTTGGTAGGTGAATTGTATTTCAACACTATTCTTAACAGCATCAAGAATAGCATGTAAATTCTCCGTTCCTATTGGTTTTCTTGTTTCAAAGTGGATATATTCAGAAAGTCTATCAGATAAATTTAAAGCATTAAATATATCAAAAGCTTCGAGAATCCTATGGCTCATTTCAGAGTTTTCCTCTCCGATATAATACACTTTTTTTGTTGAATCGTAAAGAATCTCAATGTTGTAAAGAGAGAGAATATCAGCCTTGTCTCTGTGGAAAGTTCTCTTTGAAATATTATAGTCATATCCTTGAATTTCAGATTCGTACGCTAGGTAGTCTGCAACTTCTTCAAATGTAGAAGGATGCCTTCTTAATCGCTTGATGATAAAATTATAACGTGAAATTGACTCTCTTTTTGACATAATTCTGATTTTGCTGGTTAAAGTTAAAAATAAATATCG
Organism: Brumimicrobium sp.; assembly: GCA_035497735.1. Lineage (GTDB taxonomy): Bacteria > Bacteroidota > Bacteroidia > Flavobacteriales_D > Crocinitomicaceae > Brumimicrobium. The sequence continues at coordinate 10,497 of DATJCX010000004.1, forward strand.
TTTTTTAAACGAAACGGCCTTTTATCCGCGTTTATGTACCGAAAAAGGGAGTTTAATATATGCACTATTTCTTTTCTATAAATAGCTAAAAAAGCAAGTCAAAACAACAGTGAATTTAGGTTTTATAACTGTTTAGGTTAGCTAGAGTTTCTCTTTTAAATTAAAGAGCTAGGAAAGGAAACAGGAGAATAATTCATACGAATATAACTATCAACGTACTATCGTGAATAACCTCTTGGAAATTATGTGAAAACATTCAAAAAGAATGGCTATATTTGTTTGTTAGCTAAGAAATGAAATTTTATGGCAGTAGAAGAAAATAATTATACGGAAGACAATATACGGTCGCTGGATTGGAAAGAGCATATTCGCTTGCGTCCAGGTATGTATATTGGGAAGTTGGGAGATGGGTCTTCGCCAGATGATGGTATTTACATTCTGATAAAAGAGGTAATCGATAACTCTATTGATGAGTTTGTGATGGGGAATGGTAAACGCATCGATGTGAAGATTAAAGATGGAGTTGTTTCTATTCGTGATTATGGGAGAGGGATTCCATTAGGGAAAGTTGTGGACGTAGTTTCTAAAATTAATACAGGAGGAAAATACGATTCAAAAGCATTTAAGAAATCTGTTGGATTAAACGGAGTAGGTACAAAAGCGGTGAACGCTTTGAGTAGTTATTTCATGGTTTATTCCGTGAGAGAAGGTGTGAAGAAAACTGCAGTTTTCGAAAGAGGTGTCTTAACGCAAGATTTACCGAATGAAAAAACGGATGAAAGAAACGGAACTTATGTAGAGTTCAGACCAGATGATAAGATATTTAAAAAGCATGCTTTTAAATCGCCTTATGTTGAAAAGATGATTTGGTATTATTGCTATTTGAATAAAGGGTTATCAATTTACTTCAATGGAGAGAAATTCCAATCAAAAGATGGACTGAAAGACCTACTTGAAAATAATATTGATGGAGAACCAATGTATCCTATTATTCACTTAGAAGGAGATGATATTGAAGTGGCCATTACACATGGACGAACATACGGAGAGGATTATTATTCTTTCGTTAACGGACAGAATACGACACAAGGAGGTACGCATTTAAGTGCTTTTAAAGAATCTTATGCACGAGTAGTGAGAGAATTCTTCAATAAGAACTATGAAGCTTCTGATATTCGGCAGTCTATCGTAGCAGCTGTTGCTGTTAAAGTGATGGAACCCGTTTTTGAGTCGCAAACGAAAACTAAGTTAGGATCGCAAGAAATTGAACCTGGTGGAAAGTCAATGCGTGCTTTCATCAATGACTTTTTAAAAACTAAACTTGATAACTATTTACATAAGAATCCGGATTTAACGGAAATTCTTGAGAAGAAAATTAAACGTTCTGAAAAAGAACGAAAAGAACTTTCAGGAATTAGAAAGTTAGCCAGAGATAGAGCAAAAAAATCGAGTTTACATAATAAGAAACTAAGAGATTGTAGAATTCACTTGACAGACCTAAAAGATGATAGAAGAAGTGAAACTACTTTGTTTATCACAGAGGGGGATTCAGCTTCTGGATCTATTACGAAGTCGAGAGACGTGAATACACAAGCAGTATTTAGCTTGAGAGGTAAGCCGTTGAATACTTATGGCTTAACGAAGAAAGTAGTTTACGAAAACGAAGAATTCAATCTTATTCAAGCAGCTTTGGATATCGAAGATGACATGGACAACTTGAGATATAATAACATTGTGATTGCAACCGATGCCGACGTGGATGGTATGCACATTAGAATGTTATTGTTAACGTTTTTCTTAATGTTCTTCCCTGACTTGGTGAAGCGTGGACATGTTTATGTGTTACAAACGCCATTATTTAGGGTGAGAAATAAAAAATCGACCAAATATTGCTATTCTGAAGAGGAAAAGCAACAAGCGCTTGCAGATTTAGGAAAAACAGCAGAAATTACTCGATTCAAAGGATTGGGAGAGATTTCTCCAGATGAATTTAAGTACTTTATTGGAGAAGATATCCGTTTGGAACCTGTTATGTTGAATAAAGGCTCTTCAATTGAAGATGTGCTTTCTTTCTATATGGGGAAAAACACGCCGAATAGACAAGAGTTTATTATAGAAAATCTTCGCGTGGAGAAGGACATCAAGAAAGATGATGAATTAGAGGAGGTTATGGAAGAGAAAGAAGATAAAGAAATTGAAAAAGCATCATAATTTATGAGTGAAGATATAAATCAAGACGAGGAAAATCAAGAGTTAACCAACCCAGAGGATAAAGGAGCAGAGTTTGTAAATGGCGAAAAGGTTGTGGATGAAAATATCATCTCTCTGGATGGACTGTACCAAAATTGGTTCCTTGATTATGCTTCTTATGTGATTTTAGAAAGGGCTGTTCCGGGTTTATATGACGGATTGAAGCCTGTACAAAGACGTATTCTGCATTCCATGAAAGAATTGGAAGATGGTAGATACAATAAAGTTGCAAATATCATTGGTAATACAATGAAATACCATCCTCATGGTGACGCCTCTATTGGTGACGCTTTGGTGCAAGTTGGTCAGAAAGAATTGATGATTGATATGCAGGGTAACTGGGGTAACACCCTGACTGGTGACGGTGCTGCAGCTCCTCGTTACATCGAGGCACGCTTATCCAAGTTTGCCTTACATGTTGCCTTTAATGCAAAAACAACAACCTGGCTGACAAGTTACGATGGTAGAAATAAAGAACCTGAAAACTTACCTGTTAAATTCCCTTTACTTTTGGCGCAAGGTGCTGAAGGTATTGCAGTTGGATTAGCTTGTAAGATTTTACCGCATAACTTTATTGAATTAATTGACAATTCAATCAATCATTTAAGAGGTAGAAAAGTAGAGATCTTCCCAGACTTCTTAACAGGGGGAATGGCGGATTTTTCTAATTATAATGATGGACTTCGAGGAGGAAGAGTCCGCGTTAGAGCAAAAATCAATAAAGTAGATAATAAAACATTAAGTATTACCGAAATTCCTTTTGGTACCACTACAACATCTTTGATCGAATCGATTTTAAAAGCCAATGATAAAGGGCAAATTAAAATCCGTAAGATTGATGATAATACAGCTGCAGAAGCGGAAATTTTAATTCACTTAGGTCCTGGAGTCTCTCCTGATAAGTTGATAGATGCTTTGTATGCTTTTACTGATTGTGAAGTTTCTGTTTCACCGAACTCAACAGTAATTCATGAAGATACTCCTAAGTTTTTAGGAGCTTCTGAAATTTTAAAATACAATACGAATAATACGGTTAAACTATTAAAGTTAGAACTGGAAATTCGTCGTGATGAACTATTGGAACAGTGGCATTTTAGTTCGCTTGAAAGAATATTCATCGAAAATAAAGTGTACAGTTTAATCGAAGACGAGGAAACATGGGAAGGCGTTATTCAAGCAATTGATGATGGATTAAAGCCTTATACAGGACATTTAAAGCGAGAGGTTACCAGAGATGATATATTGCGCTTGACGGAAATTAAAATTAAGAGAATTTCTAAGTTTGATAAGTTTAAAGCAGACGAGATAATTCAAAAAATTGAAGATGAATTAGCGGAGGTGATCGCTAATATTGAAAATATTATAGAATTTGCTGTTGACTATTTCAAGGATTTAAAGAAGAGATTCGGAGAAGGAAAAGAAAGGAAGACAGAAATTCGTGTGTTTGACAATATCAATGCTTCTAAAGTAATTATTGCAAACGAAAAGCTTTATGTTGACTTCAAAGAAGGTTTCATCGGTTATAAACTGAAGAAAGGAGATTTCGTTGAAGATTGTTCTGAAATTGATGATATCATTTTATTCTTCGATTCAGGAAAAATGATGGTGACCAAGATTGCTGACAAGAAGTTCGTTGGAAAAAACATTATACATGCTGCGGTATGGAAAAGAGGAGACAAGCGAACGATTTATCACGTAGTTTACAAAGATGGTAAGTCAAGCAACTCGTATATGAAACGTTTTTACGTGGACTCTATAACTAGGGATAGAGAATATGATGTAATGTCAGGCAAAAAAGGTAGTGTTTTACACTACTTCTCTGTTCATCCAAATGGAGAGAGTGAAGTGATTTCAATTACATTGAAGTCCAGCGTGCATCTTAAGAAATTAAAGTTTGATATTGATTTAGGAGATCAGTTGATCAAAGGTAGAAGTTCGAAAGGAAATATCATTAGTAAGCATCCTATTTCTAAAGTTGTTCAGAAAGAAGTTGGAGATTCTACATTATCTGCTAGAAAAATCTGGTATGATGAAATCGTAGGTCGTTTAAATGATGAAAATCGCGGGAAATTCCTTGGTCAATTTAAAGGAGATGATAGAATTTTAACTTTATATAAAAACGGAGAATACCGTCTCTCCGGTATCGATTTATCAACGCACTTTGCGGATGATATGATACACATTGAGAAATGGGATCCGGAAAAACCTATTTCAGCTGTTTATTACGACCCAGAAAAGGAAATGCATTATGCAAAGCGTTTCTTATGTGAGGTGACAACCGATAGACGTGTACCTTTTATTATCGAAACGGAAGGAGCGGAATTAAATACGGTTTCAACAGCGCTAGAGCCTGAAATTCGAATTGTTTACAATAAGTTATTGCGAGAAACAAAGCATTTACCAGATAGATTGGTTCGTTTGGATGAATTCATTGAGGTAAAGGGCATGAAGGCAATTGGTAATCAATTAGAGAAACTCAAAACAAAGAGTATCGAATTAACCCATCCAATTGAAGGTGATGTTTCCGAAACCGTCGAGGAGGAGGTTGAAGATATAGAGGAAGACGAAGATGAAACAGTTGACGCTATAAATACGGGGAAAACCGAAGAAGAGGCGACGGATGGGAAGAAAGAAACTGATGAATCAGCTAAGAAAACTTCAACTGAAGACACTACTGAAAAGAAAGTGGTAGCTAAACCTGATGAAACTTCAAAAACAACGGGAAAAGATGAGGCGAAAGCCAAAGCTGATGTTCTCTTTGAACTAGACGATAAGTCGATTGAGGAGGTTCCGAAACCAAAGCCTAAACCAAGAAGTTTGTCCCGAAGAATTCAGCCGACACCGGATAGACCTGCTCAAGAAATAGAATGGGACTTATTTAGTCAAGAGGAGAAGGACAAGATAAATAAAAAGGAGAAAGACAAGTAATAACGTGAATTTCTTCAAAAACGAAGAGTAGAAGCAGTTGATTTCATGCAAGACAGAAAAACCATATTTGTTGATGTTGTAATGCCCATTCCCATACACAACTTGTTTACCTATCGTGTTCCTTTCGAGATGAACGAGCACGCAAAGGTAGGAGTTCGTGTTGTGGTACCTTTTGGACGTTCAAAACTGCAAACAGGTATCGTGGTTAAAGTGCATGAAGAAGTTCCCACTTATCAAACAAAATTAGTAGAAGCCGTACTTGATGAAGAGCCTATTATCATAGGGAGACAATGGAAGTTGTGGAATTGGATTGCGGAATATTATATGTCGCCTATTGGTGATGTGATGAACGCAGCACTTCCTTCCAACTTTAAATTGGGTAGTGAAACCAAAGTGATTTTGTACCCATATGGCGAAATCAATACAGATATTCTAACAGACCGTGAATACCAAGTGTATGAAGCACTTGAAATTCGAGGTGAACTAGATTTAAAAGAAATTTCAGAAATTCTAGGAATAAAAACCATACAACCTGTCATTAAATCTATGATAGAGAAGCGTGCGATTATTTCTACCGAAGAATTAAAACAAAAATATAAGCCAAAAACGCAACTGTTTATTGAGTTGGCGGCAGAATATCAATCTGAAGCTAACTTAGAAGCATTAATTAATGATTTAGAAGGTAATAAGCGAAAACGAAAGCAACTGCAGGCTGTTATGATTTACCTGCAGTTAGGTGGATTTAAAAACAATACCGTTGTACCCATACTTCGAACAGCTTTAGTTGAAAAAAATGCATCTTTATCTTCTATAAATACATTGGAGAAAGATGGTGTTTTTACGGTAACTTTAAAAGAAATGTCTCGATTAGATGAATTAGGAGACGCTAGTAGTGAGTTTAAGGAATTGTCTGAAGACCAGTTGCGTGCATTAGATGAGATAAAGGAATCGTTTAAAGAAAAAGACGTAACACTTTTACACGGAGTGACCGGTTCTGGAAAAACAGAAGTTTATGTTGAGCTAATCCAAGACCAGTTAGACAAAGGAAATCAAGTCTTGTTTTTATTGCCAGAAATTGCCCTAACGACACAGCTAATTCAACGACTTCAGAAATATTTCGGAAACAAAATAGGTGTTTATCACTCCCGATTTAATCAGAACGAAAGAATTGAAATTTGGAATTCATTATTACACAACGATAAAACGAAATTCCAAATTATTTTAGGTGCTCGAAGCTCAGTTTTCCTTCCTTTTAGAAGTTTGGGACTTATCATCGTAGATGAGGAACATGAATCATCTTTTAAACAATATGATCCAAGTCCAAGATACAACGGAAGAGATACAGCAATTGTGTTGGGTACTTTGCATAAAGCTAAAGTTTTACTAGGTTCGGCAACACCGGCAATGGAAACTTACTTTAATGCAGCAGAAGGTAAGTATGGTCTCGTCAAGCTAGACAAACGTTTTGGGAATCTTCAATTACCAGAGATTTTTACAGCGAATATTAAAAAAGAGAAGAAGGAGAGAACCATGCAGTCTATTTTTTCCAGTTTCTTAATGGAGAAAATGAGAGATGCGCTTAACAATGGTGAACAAATAATTCTTTTTCAAAATAGAAGAGGGTATAACCCAGTTTGGGCGTGTGAAGTTTGTGGATGGAATCCAAAATGTATGAACTGTGATGTTTCTTTGACCTATCACAAGCATCAAAATATTCTAAAATGTCACTATTGTAGCTACTTTACACAACCGATTGGCTCTTGTCCAGAATGTGGAAGTCATAAACTGAAAATGATTGGTTTTGGAACTGAAAAGATTGAAGATGAGTTAACTATTTTCATTCCTGGTGTTCGTGTACAGCGTTTGGATTTAGATACTACCCGACAAAAGAATAGCTATGAAACTATTTTAGATGATTTTAAGGATAGAAAAATAGATATCCTAGTTGGTACTCAAATGGTAACCAAAGGTTTAGATTTTGACAATGTGAGTCTTGTAGGAATACTAGACGCAGACACAATGCTTAATCGACCTGATTTTAGGGCCTTTGAAAGAAGTTACCAGTTGATGTCCCAAGTAGCAGGTAGAGCAGGAAGAAAGCATAAACGAGGAACTGTAGTCATTCAAACATACGATCCTGACCATTGGGTAATTCAATATGTCATCAACCATGATTATTTGGGAATGTACAACACGAATATTATAGAACGTAAGAACTTTTTTTATCCTCCGTTTTATAAAATTATCAGTTTGACTATTAAACATAGAGACCCAGTTAAATTGGACTTTGCAGCTGCTGAATTAGCAGGAATGTTAAAAAGCATCTTTGGTTCTCGCGTTTTAGGTCCAGAATACCCCATTGTCAAACGAATACAGAATTATTATTTAAAAAATATACGCATAAAAGTGGAGCGAGAAGCTTCTAACAAAAAGGTAAAAGAACTGCTTAAGCAAAATATAGATAAATTTTATACTGTTCCGATGAATAAGTCAATACAGATAGTTATTGACGTTGATCCACTGAATTAGAAGGATAAATCTAAAAATGGAATAGATTTTGAAGCACAAATGATATGATGAAAACAACTTTATTTCTATTGACTATAATTCTAACTGTAAGTTATTCAATAGCTCAGGACTTTTCTGGTTCTTGGTCGGGCTTTTTAATGACGGGTGGAAAGGATATGGAGAGTTCTGATATCATCTATCTTTCTATTGAAGGAATGAGCGAAAAGGTAACGGGTTTATCGCGTATAGAATTGTTGAATGATGAAATGGAATTTGCCGTTAAGTCTTTTAATGGAACAGTTTCAGGGAATACCATCAAACTCACCGAAGATATCGTTCGTCGTTCTTCAAAAACACGTAAGTCACCTGAATGTAAGCTAAACTTTGATCTCGTTTATGATGCTGAAAAAGCTTATTTAAAAGGAACTTTCCTAAGTTCGGACTGTAGAAACAACATGGGAGAAGTGTTATTCTTTCGATCAGACCATGAAGTAAATATTGAGAAAGAGCCAACAACTTCGCATGCTTGGAAGCATTTCTTCATTCGAAATTATAAAAAGGGATATCCAGCACCAGAAGTGATGAGAGAAGAACAAAAGAACTTTAAATTTAAAGCCATTTACTTCGACCATGATAAATCAGAGATTAAGCCAGAGTATTATGACTATTTAAATAAAATGGCGAGAGTTTTGGACGGTATTCACGATTTACGTGTGAAAGTTACGGGACATACAGATGCTATCGGGACTGATGGTTACAACATGGGGCTATCAGAGCGTAGGTCGGATGCTATTCGTGCTTATTTCAAAACACAGGGAGTTAATCCAGAAAAATTAGTAATCGACTTTAAAGGCAAGCGAGAACCTATTGACTCAAACGACACTAAAGAAGGGAAGCAAAGAAATAGGCGAGTTGTTTTTGAATTTGCTTACTAGGAATCCAATCTTATAAATGGCACTTACTTTTTTAATCGACTTAAAGTAATACTTATTGTTGTTTACTTTAAGTGTGTAGATAGTCAATTCTTTGTGTTTTTGTTAAAGTTTAGGATTTTTGTTCTAACTTCCATTTAAACCTTCTATATTCCCAATTGAATATAAAATAATACGCCAATAACTTTTCAACAAATCATCTTTTTGAAAGTAAATAGGAGCGCTTATCGACAAAAACTTTATACATTTGCAAATATGATAAATGATGTAGATACAGCCGTAAAGATAGCAGAGTATTTGTTACAAATTAAAGCTATCAAACTTCAGCCAAAGAATCCATTTGTATGGTCTTCTGGTTGGAATTCGCCAATTTATTGTGATAACCGAAAAACCTTATCTTATCCTGCTATTAGAACATTTGTTCGCCAAAAATTTGCTGAAGCTATTTTAGAGGAGCATGGAAAACCTGATATGATTGCTGGTGTAGCGACAGGAGGGATTGCTATTGGAGCTTTGGTTGCGCAAGAAATGGGCTTGCCATTTATATATGTCCGTTCTTCAGCGAAAGGACATGGTTTAGGAAACCAAGTTGAAGGAGATATTACAACAGGAACGAATGTTGTTGTTATCGAAGACTTAATCTCGACTGGAGGAAGTAGTCTAAAAGCAGTTGAAGCTCTTAGAGATGCTGGTTTAACAGTGAAAGGTGTAGTGGCAATTTTTAACTATGGTTTCGACTTAGCTGAAGAAGCATTTGAAGATGCGAAATGTCCATTAATCGAACTTTCTAACTATGAAATAATGCTCGAGTTGGCACAGAAGCAAGGAATTATTACGGCAGACGAAGTAGCTTCCCTTCAAGAATGGAGAGAGTCGCCAAGTACATGGAACAAATAAGACATTACAATGAAAATAGATAGTGAAAAAACGATAATTAATGCTACTGCAGAAGAAGTATTTAATTACTTGTCAAATGCAGAAAATATTGGGAATCTTTTGCCAAAAGACGGTGTTAAAGATTTTAAAGGAGAACAAACACAGTGTTCTTTCAAAGTTCAAGGAGGAATTACCATTTCTCTAATTCAAACTGAATTAGTAGCAAATGATCAAATCAAGATGAAGTCAGGGGAGAAGTCTCCGTTTCCATTTGAATTAACGATTCATTTACAGCAAAGAGAAGGTAGTACGGAAGGTTACATCGCTTTTGATGGAGAAGTGAATGCTTTTCTTTCAATGATGGTTAAAACGCCTCTTACAAACTTGTTCAACTACATGTCTCATAAACTGAAGGCGGTATTCGAGCCAGAAGCTTAAAAATATTCAATTGATGAAAAATGAGACGCCAAAATCGTCTCTTTTTTTTAACAAATGTTAATTGTAAAACAAAGCCCAAACTTTAATGTTATTCTACTATATTTATAAATAAAAAAAACGAGAAATATGATGACGCCTGCAAAAATTGAAGTGAGATTTAGAGATTGTGACATGATGGGACATGTGAACAATGCTGTTTACCTAAGCTATTTCGAGCAAACAAGAATGCACTATCTAGAACAACTTATCGGTAGAGATTGGAACTATCAGGAATTTGGTACACTTTTAGTTAAAAATGAAGTAAGTTACTTAAAGCCAGTTCATTTAAATGATCCTGTGGAAATTTACTTATTTTTGGAGGAAGTAGGGACAAAAAGTTTTACCTTTGGTTACAAGGTGATGGTAAATAATGAAGTAACGACTTTGGGAAGTTCTAAACTTGTTTGTTTTGATTTTAAAATAAATAAAAGTGTTCCTGTATTTCCTGAGTTTATTGAAGCTTTTAAAAAATTAGAAACAAAATGATAAAAAATCTCATTCTTATATTCGCACTTATTTTTGGCTCGCTAACGCTGTCTGCTCAAACTGATTTTGGAGCTAAAAGAGGACCTTGTTTTTTAAAGTCTGCTGAAAGAGCTGGACAGAAATATGTGGATTGGGAATGTGATGATTTTGATCAAATAGTTGACTGTAACGAAGCTTTAGAAGGAGAACCAGGTTCGAATTTGGTTTTTACACGCTCTGGCGGTAGTCCTTTTACAGGAGAATGTGAAACTTGTCACATGAACGGTTTAAGAGAGCATTATATGCGTTTTGTGAATGGTAGAGTGTCTGGAACGGATACTTCATACTACGATACAGGTTGTCCGCAAGTGGTAAGAACGCATGTTGAAGGCGTGGAAAATGGAAGATGGACGTATTATCAAGATTCATCTGGTTTAGTGGCTTGGGAAATTGAATATTTCAATGGAGAAAAGCACGGACAATCCATTTTCTTTAGACAACGCTTGGTTGGAACTGACAGGGTTAAAATTACGGTGGATGAAGTAGAACAAACTATTACCTACGGTGTTTATGAAAATGACACGGTGAAAGTTGAGAATTATGTGGGGGGTGTTCTAGAAGGAAAGAAGAAAGAGTATTATTTCACACATTCTAAACTGAAAAAAGAAGTTAACTATAAACAAGGTGTGCTTCATGGTCCATTTATCGAATACAAAAGAGAAGGGGGTGTGCTTCAGGAGTTAAACTATGACATGGGAAGAAAGGACGGAGATTGGAAGTATTATTACGACAATGGAAGTCTGTTGAAAACAGAAAGTTGGAACAAAGACATCAAAGAAGGAACGTTTAAAACCTTTTATATTCAAGGAACAATCCAATCCATTGAAAACTATAGAAAAGGATTGGAGCATGGAGAGTTTATAGAACGTTTTCCTGACGATAAGATAAAACGAGAAGCCTTTTATAAGAAAGGTGTCTTGGTTGAAGAGCACGTTTACGACAAATGGGGGAATGAAATTTCTACATTCGGTGTTGCTTCAAATAAAAACGATGAAGACGATGCTTTACCGGAAGAAGGAGGTAAAAAGAAGAAAGCAAAAAAAAGTAAAAAGGAGAAAAAAAGCAAAGATTAGTTTATACTCCTCTGGTTTAGTAGGCTTTTAACAAGCATTCGTGCATAAGATAACTCGCTAAGTCTTTAGCGACTAAATATCTTCTTTAAATTTACAGCAGAATCAAATTACAAGATAAAATTGGATAGAATCACTGAACAGTCGAGTAAATATGACAATTTAGAACAGTTGTCAGCACAAGAATTATTAACAGCTATGAACAAAGAAGACCAAACGGTTCCTTTGGCTGTTGAGAAAATCATCCCTGAAATTTCTGCTTTTGTTGAAGAAGCATTGGTGCGAATGAAAAGTGGGGGAAGATTGTTTTATTTAGGTGCTGGAACAAGTGGAAGGTTGGGAATATTAGACGCTTCAGAATGTCCGCCTACCTTCGGGGTTGAGCAAGGTGTTGTAGTTGGACTAATTGCCGGTGGTGATGCAGCTATTAGAATCGCCGTTGAAAATGCGGAAGATAATACTGATTTGGGCTGGAAAGAATTGCTAGAATACAATTTGACAAAAGATGATATCGTTGTTGGAATCGCTGCATCGGGAACGACGCCTTATGTTTTAGGTGCTCTTGAAAAAGCGAATGAAAATGGTAATTTAACAGGAGGAATTACTTGTAATCCTGGAAGTCCATTAAGCCAATTAGCGAAGCATCCTATGGTTGCTGTCGTAGGACCTGAATTTGTTACTGGAAGTACACGTATGAAGTCGGGAACGGCTCAGAAATTGATTTTAAATATGATTTCAACATCATTGATGATTGGTTTAGGACGTGTTCAAGGAAATAAAATGGTGGATATGCAATTATCCAATGCTAAATTGGTGATTCGTGGTGCTAAAATGGTTGCTGAACAATGTAATATTGATTTTGAAGAAGCAAAAGACCTGTTGTTGAAACATGGTTCCGTAAGAAAAGCGGTAACTGCTTATCTTAAGTAACTACTATTTGAAGACGACTGATAATTTCTAAGCGATAATTTCTGATTGAATTAAGCTTGTTCAGGCATGCGGAACTTGATAATCAATGCCGAAATAATAGTCAATCCACTAATCAAGAAAATAGCGTATTCAATTCCAAATAAATCAGCTGTAATACCTGATATTATTGCTCCAAATGCATAACCTAAGTCTCTCCAAAGTCGGAAGGTTCCTATGCTTTCTGCACGTTGTTTTGGACTCGTAGCCTGTGCAATCGTTGACAGAAAAGTTGGATACACTAAAGCAGTTCCTAGTCCTAAAATTCCAGAGATAGTTGCCAAAGCAAAGAAGCTACTGCTTAATGGAATAAATAATATAGCTGCACCTTGTAAAAGCATTCCCCAGAAAAGCATTGATTTCTTTGAATAGTGGTCGGACATTTTCCCTGTGAACAACTGTCCAATTCCCCAAACAGTTGGATAAATAGCAGTTATTATTCCAATAGTTTCATTTTCTTATTAATCTTCGTTGTATCTTTCGTTTAATTCTCCTTTCAATCGCTCTACTCTCAATCTGTCAACTTCGTCCCATAAACTTTGATCTTGAGGGTTTGCAACAGCTTTTTTAAATGCTTCTCTATATTCAGGTTGATCTGGATAGTAGGTGTCAATGATGGTATCAGTGGAAGTCATAAAAATAAGTAATCCAAATCCACCGATGATGGCAATTCGGCGAAATATTCCCTTGTAAAAATTAGCTTTGTTTCGGGAGTTATAAATCAGCGCAACGATAAGGATGATTCCTGTAAAAAACAAACCTGTTCCTAGTTGAATACCTCCTCCAGGCCATAGTTGAGCTTTAAATAAAATGCCAATTAAAATGAGCGAGAAGGAAAGTCCAAGAACTTCTGCACCAATTATTCGTTTTGCACTTATACCCGCATAAGATGATTTATTAAAAACATCTCGAAAGCGGATGTCATTAAAAAGCGCAAAACTTAAATAGTACAAAAGTGACAAGAAGGAAAGTGAAATTACTAGTAAGATTTCACCACCAGGCCATCTTAGAAGTTTGAAAATTATCGCTATTAGAGTTATAATAGCCAAAATGCGTTCCGTTTTTTTCATCGTTCTGTTTCAGTAATGTTTATTCTTGTTCCATCCAAAGATAATCTTTCTAGCTTATAAAACAAAGTCAGGGACTTAAATCTACATACGGAATCTAAGGTTTGATAATTGCGCTAAAACGGATAACCAATAGCAAAATTAAATACGGGTTTCTTATATTCAAAGTCCCAGCCTGTTGACGGACGCTTTAAAGGCGCTGCTAAGTCAAATCGAATAACAAAACCTTGAACATCAACACGCAATCCGATTCCTGTCCCTATACCGAATTGTCGAATAAAGTCTTTTGTAAACTTACCGTCTGGAACGTTGTCATTTATGTTCCAGATATTGCCCGCATCGATAAAAAGGGCACCTTTAAGAATAGAAAATATAGGGAAACGATATTCGAAATTTCCTTCTAAACGAATGTCTCCGGAACGGTCTAGAAACAAGTTTTCACCTTCTTCAGGTTGATGAGTTCCAGGACCAAGTCCGCGACTCTGAAAAGCACGTACACTATAGGAGCCACCCGAGAAATACTGTTTTACAAAAGGCAATGTTTTGGAGTTTCCATAGGGTATTCCAACTCCTCCAAAAAACCTTCCAACGAGAACATTTCCGCTATGATTGATATCATAATGGAAGGCTAAATCCAAATCTAGTTTTGCATATTGGGCATAGGCTAAGTCTAAAAACTTCTTTGTGGAATCAGCTTCGTCTAGTTTCCCCATTAAACTTATTGTATTCCCTGCAATGTCGAAATTAAATTGAGCGTGAAGTTTTCCTTTCTTTCGATTGTCTTGCAATTCACTGTAGATAAAAGTATAAGTTAATCCAGCAATAAACTGCTGTTCAAAACTACGCTTTAGAAAATGATTCCCTTCTAGAATGGAGTCAAATCGTTCACTTCTATTGCTTAAATGTACATAAGTGATATCGATAGGATTCAATTGGTGCGTTACATATGGATTGGCATTCCAAACATATCCGAAAGAAGCGGAGTATGAATTTAAAGAATAGAGTTTTGTTCTTCTGTAATAATCTATACCCAAGTTGATTTTTGTTTTTGGAATGGAGTATTTGAAAAGTTCTTGTATATTTCCTGGGAATATTAACCGTGGGAACAATAAGGAAGTATTTAAACCAAACTGTATGCTACTTGAACCTTCTGTTTTACTACCAAACTGTTTTTCAAAACCGAAATTACCAGTTGCTGAAAAACTTTCTCCACCTTTAAAAATATTTCTATTGAGAAAAGTAATTTCTAAGTTGGGACCAGTGAAACTATTTGATTTGGTAACACCTTGCAATTCTGCTCGAAACGACCTTTTGGTTGTTGGTGATAAGGAAATAACAGCATTCAAATGACGTAATCGGAGACTGTCTGAACTAGTGGAATCAACTTCCTTATATTTGATATTCACAAACTTGAATGTACCAATGTTAGAGATTCGCTGACTGGTATATTTTGATTTTATGGGAGAATACAGTTCACCAGGTTTTAGGAGAACGAAAGGACGTAAACGTTTGGGTTTAAAGAAAATTTTATTTTGAATAAAAGTAACTTCCTTAATCGTGGTCGTGTCTTGTGCATTTCCGCTTGTGTCTTGTGAAATATTTGGATAAACTAAGATGCTATCTAAAACATAAGGCACCTTTGATTTTTGTGGAACACCAATCTTTAATTTCAAATACAAGTTGTACTCCCTGTTTTGGTTCAAATTAGTATCGGCTTGAAAGATAATAAAG
Organism: Brumimicrobium sp.; assembly: GCA_035497735.1. Classification (GTDB taxonomy): domain Bacteria; phylum Bacteroidota; class Bacteroidia; order Flavobacteriales_D; family Crocinitomicaceae; genus Brumimicrobium. The sequence continues at coordinate 25,827 of DATJCX010000004.1, forward strand.
CTTGAATTAAAGTTGTAATATCCTCTATTTTTTAAGTATTGATCTATTCTATTTCTTTCCGCTTTTAGAGCTCCTAAATCGTATTGACTTCCTTTTTTTATATAGGTTTCTGAAAGAGAATTGCGAATTTCCTTGTAAATAGGGAAGGAGTTTAATTTTTCTGTAGAATCTTCTAGAACTATATAGGAGTTCAATTGATACGGTTTTCCTATTACAACTGTATAATTCGTTTTCGCCGTTTTGGATGAACTATCTTTAAGAACTATAGATGAAATTTCACTGTGAAAGTAGCCACTATTTTGCAATCTGTTTTCAATTAAATCTTCCGTGTCATCTATTCTCACAGCTGAAAAGTAGGAAGGCTTTTCTCCTAACTTTTTGTCTAAAAATCGGGTGATAAATCCAGGTTTTTCTTTTTGGGCTTTAAAGTGATAATGCACTCCGTAATACATTCCCAAAAATCGCTTGTTAGGTTGAGGATAAAGCAGGTTTTCCAATTCCTTTTTTAAAGCTTTGCTACTCTTAGTCTCTGTCGAATCTACTATCGTAACATTTCCACCACGAAAGAGCAGTTCGTTGTCTGGCATGTATTTTTTCACAGCACAAGAATGCAATGTAATTACAGCCAAAACAGCAATTAAAACTCGATATGTCGGAAGTTTAGTTTGCATTAATCTTTCTCTTTTTTACTAGTTATATCTTCTTCTTTTTTAGCCTTTTCTTTCTTGGCCGACTTTTTCTGTGATTTTTCCTTAGATTCTCCATCAGACTCTCCTAGTTTTGGTGATGGAGCCCATAATTCCTTCCAGGTATTAAATTGGCGTTGAAAAATAATAGAAATACCATTCACATACACTTGTCCATCAATGACATTCTCAAACTCATTGTTTCTAAAACCTTTTAATCTCCAGCGTCCGTCTTTGGTTAACAAGTACTGAATGTTTGCATTTCCTATTACTGCATTTTCTTCTCCTGGATTTTTATCTCCCTGAACATTTACGTTTGTTCCTACTTGAATAATTAATCGGTCATCAAATAGTTTTTTCTGGGCACTAATATTCAAATCTGTTCGTTGCTGTGCCGATTCTCCCTGGTAATCGGTATAACTGTTTAAGCCAAAATCGAGTTCAATTCCAGTATTCCCTAAGAGCTTATCTGAGAATGCATTCAGTTGATCCGATAAAGCTTCGTTGACTCTTTTTCTAACCAGTTGTTCTGCGCCTCCTTCACTTCCGTCAGAACCTCCATTCGGGTAAAATTTCTTTAATACCAATAAGGAGAAAACTTGCTTGTTAAGTTCATCTTCTTCACCACTCAATTGCTTGATACGACTGTAAACCGTTCCGTCAATTGCACCACGGGAATCTTCCGGCATATCTAGACCAAACTCAAGTTTTGGTTCTTCCAATTCACCTTTTATATGCATATACACAAAGAAAGGCAATTGTTGGCGGTATTTATTGAGCACTTCGTCACTAGCACCAGCTGTTTGTGATGCCATTAAACCAGATGCAGAGGTTTCTACTTCATATTTTGCAGTTACATTTAATTCAGCATCCAAAGGATCACCTCTCCAAACAATGGAACTTCCATTTTCGAGTTCGAATTTACGTTTTACCAAATTATAAAGACTGAGTTCATAATGCCCGTCTAATATATCAAAACGTCCTGTTAACGACATTCCGCCATTTTGTTCAATGTTGAAATCTAAGTCAGCAACTCCCGAAACATTCAAATTATCGCCTGTACTCGGATCAATAATCACGTTGAAAGCTGCGCCTTTGTCAATTCTTAACTTAGCGTGTAGTTCAATACCACTTAATTTCGCAACAATTGAATCATTGGACCTAGTTAGAATGTCGTCTGGATTTTCTTTGTTGACAAACTCTACAATTCCATCGTGCTTTTCTAATTTAGCCTGAGATTCTGGAATTACATAAGTGAAGTTCGTATTTTCGTTGATTCCTAGATTGGTGTTAACCAATGGGAAACTTAGATTTCCTGTTATGGTTCCATCCATGTCGAAATTTAGTTTTCCATAATATAAATCATTGTCCTTTTCGGTTGAATTTAAGGCTTGAAAGTTTTTTCCTTTAAAACGCATGTCGAAGGCCGGATCGCTGAAATTTTCTGTTGTAATACTTCCATCTAAAATAAAGGTATTGCCTTGTTCATCTTTAATTGTAAACTGATTTAAAGTAATGAGTGAATTGTCTATTTCAATCTTGCTGTTAGGTAATTGAAATTTGGAATTGAGTTCTGTAACATTGAAGGCTGCATCCTTAAATAGCAATTTTCCCTTGTATTCTGGAGAACGTACATCACCTTTTAATGCAACTTTTCCTGAGATATATCCAGAAGCATCTTTTAGGTTGTTATCGGAAAGTAGAGCAATCGTTTCCATTCCTATACGGTTTAAGTCTAAGTTGAAATCGAGTTCAGAACCTTTGTTGTTAGGTGAAAAGTCACCTTTCACTGTCAAATCTACATCACTTCCCTTAATGCCAAGGTCAAGATTGTAATTGCCAACTTCCTGTGTTTTTGCTTTTAGGGTCAACTTACCTAAAGATGCTTTTAAAGCAGTTAAGTTCTCTATACTGAAGTCTGCATTTAAACCGAAATTTTCAAAAGGATCAATGGCTACGATATTTCCTTGAAATTCTCCAGAAGCTAATAAATCGTCTTTATTGAAAAGCGCTAGTAAATGGGAAAGATTAAAGTTTTCAAAGCCAATTCCTATGTTGTTTTTAGATGCCCCCATCAAATCATTTGCTACTGTAATGCGCTCTTGTTTATTGCTGAAGACTACATTTTCTGCTGTAATTTTCTTGTCGCTATAATTGATTTTGTTATCCTCTGGAATGGACCATTCTTCTTGGTTAAGAATCAGCTTTTCAGGATTAAAATGAACCATTAAGTCTGAAACTTTTCCAGATATTTCTGTTTGAACGACATATAGTTCTTTTTCGTTGTGCAAAGCGTTGAAATTCAACTTTAAAAGACCATCTTTCAAATCGCCATCAAAATAGGTGCGATGCATCAAGAAAGGAGAGGCGTCTAGTTCGTTAAAACCTATTAAAAACTTAGCCATATCTTCAGTAGCAGAGAGGTTCACTAGTAAACTGTCAATTGTTTTTTCCGCATAATCAATATAGAGAAGACTCATGTTTACTGCTAAGGTTTTTTCTTCTTGATTGAAATTGACATCTAAATTTAAGGTGTCCATCGTTCTGATTTCTGGAACTAAGAAACCGGTTATTAATTTTGTATTTGAAAGTTTCATGTTAAACTCCAGCATGATGGGCTTGGTGATAGAATCGATGTGCTCTTCGTAATCAGAAAAGTAACCTTCTAAATGATGCTGTATGGCGTGAATAGTAGAGTCTATACTGGCGTTAACTCTTAATTTACCATTGAGGAAATTGCTGCTAATGTCCATTGATGTTGAATCTTTTGCAGCACGCGCAGTTAAATCGAATGGGCCTAAATAATAGGTATCGTCCTTGTAAATAGCAACACCTTCTGTAACGTGCGTTTCCACTTCAAATAGGTCGCTATTTCCTTTGAAACTAGCATTCATCATCAGTTTTGTTCTGATTTCCTTTTCGGTTAAACCCAAAGCATATAAGTCGGCACCTTCCATTTGAATGTCCACAAATATTTTTGGCGAAACAGAATACAATTGGATCTTAGAATCAATGTTTAAATCGAGGTTTTTATCCTTGTACGTTAAGGTAACATCACCTTTCCCGTCATTTAGTTCTCCATCTAGTTGAAGTGCAGAAAAATCATAGTTGTTAAACTCCATTTTGGAAAAAGTGGAGGCCAACTCTGCATTCAAGTCATTGATATTGTTTCCGCTTCCTGAAGCTTTCATTTCAAAAGCTATCATTCCGATAGTTGGATTGTTTAATATATTCCCCAACTGTAAATCTATCACGGCAATATTGGCATCGAAAGCGATTTTGTTACTCTTTTTGAAAGTTCCATCAATATTCACCTTCCCTTCTGGAATGGTTAGAAAGACATTGGCTTTTAAGTCATCTAACTTTCCTTTGAATTGTGTTTTTAGAACAACCGTTTTGGGTAGGGTAATTCCCAATTCTTTTTCGGAAACGAATTGCGCTATATCCGAACGGTTGGAATTGATAGTTAAGTTATCAATGTTTGTCTCAAAGTTGTCAAAGTCAATGAGATTCATAAATTGTCCGTTGGTGGTAATAGAAGTGTTTTCTCCCCAATTCACTAGAAATTCGCTTAAGTTGACTTGAGATAATTTCCCATTTGCCTTGATATTCCCACTGAATTTATGCTTGGCTAGTTTGGCCATGTACTCATTTTCCTTGAGTGTTGGCTGAAAGGCGAACGCATCTTTTACATCAACTATAAATGATTTTAAATCAAGCGAAAAGCGTGATTCTTCTGGTTTTTCAATAAAGGCTTGTAGAGAAGCGAATTCTGCTTTTAAATCTGTGTCTATCGAACTATTTGCCGTTTTTAATTTTAAATTATCGACTGTTAACTCTTTAGAATTAAGCGCAACTAATAAAGCCAATTGATTCAGTTTAAATCCGCTACTTTCTGAAAAGGATAAATCATTTATTTGAAGGTTTGCCGACTCATCTTTATTTAAGGCAATGTTTTTCGCTTTAAAGATGAAATCATCTACCACAATATAATTTGGGTCAAATCCATTTATTTCTTGTGATCTTTCGCCATTTTGATAATGAAAATAATTGCTCTCAAAGTCGATTGAGGCGACGTCGATATTCCAATCAGGCCAAACAAAAGCTTGGATTTCTGCTGGTGTTGTACGTTCGAATGTATCTGCTTCAATTTTTCTTTGGGGAGTTGATATAAACTGAACATTTGAATTGTGTAATTTTAACTTCCCTACTTGAATGTCTTGCTTTCTCAAATCTACCTTCGGAACTGTCAATGCTAAATCTCCAACATGCATATCTGCCACCATGCTATCGGGAACAGATGCATAATGCAGCGTAACGTTCTTAAGTTTTAGTTTTTTGAGACTCAAATAGGGGAGTTCACCCGATTCTGAAGAGTCTGACGGAGCACTTAGTTTACTTTGTATATAACTTGCTTTGGTATTTTCTATGGAAATTTTGGCGACTTCATAATCCATGTTCTTTAAGTCGATATTCTTTCCTTTAAGGTAGAATTTACCTAAATCAAGATTTGCTTTCATGCCGTTTACAGCATCATCGAAATTAACTTTAAAGTCTGTAAAACGAATAGTACCAACAGAAATTTTTGGAGGTTCACTGCCTGTGGTATCCACTTTTTCTGGTTTATCATCTGAAGCAAAAGCATCGATCAAGAACTGGAAGTTAAAACCAGTAATGGTATCTTTTCGTACTACATTGGCGCGAAGACCTTTCCATTTTACGCCATTGATAGAAATTGGATTTCCCATAATGATAGGGAATAAAGGAATATTTGCTTTTAATTCTTCCGAATAGAGCAAGGTGTCGCCGTTTAAATCTTCCAAATATAAACCTTGAAGATTTAACTTTCCTGTGAAAGTGATAAATAGCTTTTTTATGGAAACTTCTGTTTTGGTTTTCTCAGAAAGGTAATGGGTGGCCTTATCTACAATAATGTTTTGTCCCCAAGGACTTCGAATAAAAAGGAGCAGTGAAAATAAAAGAATAAGCAGGACAAGGGCAATCCAGCCCAAAATCCTAAAGGTACGCTTCCACCATGGACGTTTTCCTACACTTTTCTTCTTATTTTTTTCTTCCGTTTTTTCTGTCAATTTTATTCATTAAAAAATCGGGAAATAAACTTTCCTTCAATCATTTTACACGCTTTCAATACTGAGAATTGTTTAAATTTTAAAACTCCTTTTCACATAGATGTAATTCGACGGTATTTTCTTGTCAATAAATGCCTTCTTGACTGTAGCAAGTTTCATTTAACGTATAGCCTAGCTAAATTAAGTGTTCAATTCTTAGAAAACAAGGAATAGCGACGGAAATGAAATAGATTTATGCTTTATTAAGAAACATAAAAAAAATCTTTTAAGCTTAAATGATTGCCTTCTTGATTCCTTCTTGAATAAAGTGCCACATATAATTCCACATGGGTCTCGTTTTATCAAATTCAAAATCTTCTACTTCTCCGGTTTTATCAATTTCTTTGTTTACAATTGCATTTCCTATGGCTGTCAGTAACTTATGGTCTTTTCCATTTTCTTTGTACAATTTTATTTTTAAATCTTTCGATTGCAATCTTACCGTTCCATCCGCAGTACCTTTGGAAACCATGTGTGCATCTATATTGTCAACGGTTCCACTTACATCTACATTCATAGCGGGACGGAATATGCTATTCAATGCTTTTGTATTGATACTCCTTCCGTGTAAATCCATTTGAAACGTTTCTATCTTAGTGTATTGATTGTAAGATAAATAAACATCAACTATGGACTGCGAACACAAAGAAAAGTTTCCTTTAAGTTTTGCGATTTGCTTTTTTGATGGAATATTATTGATATGCGTTAAGCGTGCGTTAATATCCTTAAAGTCAACTCTACTCACTTTTTCATTATCTGTTTTCATTGAAAAACTAACCCGAGAGTTTTTGGCAATCGCTGCATTGATATCGAGTTCAAAGTCAAAACCCTGAACGATTTGCGCATAGGTAGGTTCAAGTTGTGTATATTCTGGTAGTGTTTTGTCACGATATACATCCAATTCAAAAGCTTCTAAATTTATTTCGTTTAAACTAATTTTCTTGAGTTTGTTCATGTGAATTTTAAAGTCAACATTGTCTAATATCAATTGATAGGCGACCAAATCGATATGGCCCTTTTGTTCTGGTATATGATAGATATATTCTTCCTTAGAATAACGCGTAAATACTTTGAAGGTATCTACTAGTATCGTATTGCTTCTATATTTAAAACTATCAATTGTGATGTCAATTAATTCATTGGTCCTAAGATAAAGCGATTGGAAACTTAGTTGTTTTAACTCCTTGAATTGTATGTTTTGAATGTCTTTTAATTGTGCCTTTAAGTTGATTCCCAAAATATTTGTCAGCGTATCTCCTTTTTCAATTTTAAGAAAATCAAAACCTGAAATATCCACCGTTTTTAAAGCAAAGGGACGCTTATTTTTTTGCTTAGGAGAAACTGTTTTTGTGGAATCAATGTTTGTAGAATCTATCGTTCTTTTGAAATAAGTAAGCTTTGCGTGATTAACAGTTGCTCTATTTATCAAAATGGTATCACTCAGAAGTATTTTCATGATTCCTATATTCAGTTTTACAGCTTCTGCTTGAATAGCAATAGAATCATTCTCGAACCGGAGATCATTGAAAGTAAGGTTGCCGCCAAAAGTCATGTTAAACTTACTAAAAGTTAGTTTTTCCTCCTTTTTCAGGTGTTTTTCAAGATAAAACTCCATAATAAAAATCGACACAACATAGAGTATGCTTGCAATTAGGATATAAATCAGACTTTTTGTAAGTGTTTTCATCTGTGTGTTTAGAGCAATATAGATATTCTAAGAGTAAGAAGTGGGACAGAGGGTTGTAAAAAGAGTTAAAACACCCACTTCTATTTGATTATTCCTGTAAAATCACAAAAGTGTCGGATAACACCTTATTTTAAGGTTATATGACTAACATTTTGCAATTACCTTTTCAGCTAATTTTACTGCTAAGTCACGATTTTCCTTTGGGTTATCGCTAATTTTAATAATGATATAAAATTTAGCTTTTCCAGCAAGAACTGCTAATTCTCCACCGAATTTTTCATTCCATTTATACCAAGAACTAGTGCCTAAACCCTCTATAAATTCCCAGCTTCTGTTACCTCGAATTTTCATCATATCCTTGCCAGTAGATTCTATCTCTTTATTTTGCTTGGCTAGGTTTTTATTTATTCTCTCTAATTCTTCTTCGGATAATTCCTTGTAAGCCATGTTAAAAGTCTCCGTAAAAGATTTCATATCACTGTCACTTGTGGAATAGGAAAAGGTTTTTAATCCTATTATATTTTGGTCAGTAATATTAACTTTCTGTCCAACAACTTCCATCAGTATATCAGGACGGTCACTTGGCCAACTAAAAGAATATTCTCCCGAACCGCCTGAACGCAGTTTTTCTTTTACATTTTCAAAATCTACAGGATAAACAGCAGAAATTTCTTCTTTAGTAAGCAATCCACTATAATCTTCCTCAAAGTCCGCTAAAAGTTTGCAGTTTAAATCCTTGCTTTTTTTACTTGAAGCTTTTACAGTTCCATCAGAATTAGTCGTCCCTTCCGAGTTACACGAGAAGAGGAAAAGACTTATTCCAGCTAATAGTATTGTTTTTTTCATAATTAAAGATGTTTTAGTTATGAGCTAATTTACATTTATTAATCTAAATCTGCAACATTAATTTTCCTTATGCTTAATAAGGAAAGTATATCTGTCAGATTCCTTGCTGTATTTTTATTTATCACTGAATTTTAATTGCTTTTCTATTTCAAATATGGCGAGCTAACACTTTTTAGGTTCAATTTTTTCAATATTTCATGAATTCCTTCTTGTTTTTCCTGAAAAACGGATACTTTTTCACGAATTATAACATCATTCTACCCATTCACAAAAAAACTGTGTCTATCTTTGTTGAAAAAATTACAATGTCCAAACTCATATCAAAACTAGGAATTAACCCTTTACTACAATCTGCTTTAAACGATTTGAAAATCTCAGTAGCTACAGAGATTCAAGAACAAGTGATTCCTTTAATACTTCAACAAAAAGAAGATATTGTTGCGCTTGCTAAAACAGGAACAGGTAAAACTGCTGCTTTCGGATTGCCTTTATTGCAAATGGTAGATGTGGAAAACGACAGTTTACAGACACTTATTTTGTCGCCTACACGTGAGTTGAGCCAGCAGATTTATAATAACTTAACGGAGTTTGCTAAATATCTTCCAGAACTTTCTATTGCCTTGGTAACAGGAGGAACGCCGATTAAAACGCAAGTAGAACAGTTACAATCGCCAACGCATGTTGTTGTTGCTACGCCAGGTCGTTTTTTGGATCTTTTGGAGAAGAATGCAGTAGATGTTAAAGGACTTAAAAACTTAGTTTTAGATGAAGCTGACGAAATGTTTCAAGCTTTAAAAGAGGACTTGATGCCTATTTTAAAATTGATGCCAAAGGAACGTCGAACACTGTTGTTTAGCGCGACTATGCCAGGTGAGTTGAAGGATATCGTTCATAATTACATGTCAAAAACTGCATTATCTGTTAGCTCAGATATGGAAACGAAAGGACATGAAGGAATTGAACATCAATTTGTGGTTGTAGATCCGATTGAAAAGTTGGATGTGCTTTTACACTTCTTAAGTACACAAGAAGGAGGAAGAGGAATTATCTTCTGTAAAACCAAGGCTGCTGTCAATAAGTTAGCAAAAAATCTAGCAATTCGTAAAATTTCATCAGGAGCTTTGCACGGTAGTTTAACACAAGGAATTCGTGACCGTATTATGGAGCAATTCCGTGAAGGTTATATCGATATTCTTGTTGCAACAGACCTTGTAGCAAGAGGAATTGACGTCAAAGAATTGGCTTATGTTGTCAACTATCATTTACCGGACACTTATGATGCTTATGTGCATAGAAGTGGTCGAACAGGAAGAGCTGGAGCGAAAGGACTTTCGATGACCATTATTCAAAAAGAAGAACTGATAGATATTGCTGACTTTCAAACAGAATTGGGAATAAATTTCATTCCTGTTGACAAAGCAAAGGCAGAAGATATAGAAGTGAACAACACTTTAGTTTGGGCTAGAAAAATCTTTAAAACGAAGCCTAATCGCGACATTCCAGAAGAAGTTAGGGAAGAGGTGAAAAAGATATTCCACCATTTAACAAAAGAGGAATTGATGGATAAAGTTTTGGCTAATTATTTTGCTGAAATAAGTCAGAAAGCTGAAAAACCTGTAAAGGATAAAAAGTCAAAAAAGAAAAGATAAAATGACTAAGAATATAAAATCGCTTGAAGAAATACTAGATAAATTAGCGATTGAGACGCTTAATCCTATGCAGGAAGAGGCTTATACAGTTGTTGATCAAACAGAAAATACCATTGTACTTTCTCCTACGGGAACTGGAAAAACCTTGGCTTTTTTACTGCCTTTGATTGACTTATTGGACCCGCAAGTGGATGGACTACAAGCATTAATTGTGGTTCCAGCTCGTGAGTTGGCCATTCAGATAGAACAAGTGTTCCGTAATATGGGAACAGGCTTTAAAGTTAATGCAGTTTATGGCGGACGTTCGAAGTCGAAAGACCGAATGGAACTGAAACATACACCGTCGGTTTTGATTGGAACACCAGGAAGAGTTTTAGACCATTTTGCTGATGAAAGAATGGATACTGCAGTTATCAAGTTTCTGGTGCTGGATGAATTTGACAAGATTTTAGAAGTTGGATTTGAAGAAGAATTGAGTCAAATCATTTCCTTTTTACCCAATTTAGAAAAGCGTATTTTAACTTCTGCTACTTCTACAATGAATATTCCGGAATTTGTGAAAATGAAGGATGCGACAACACTTAATTACTTAAAGGATAAGATAAATGCGAATTTAGAACTTAAAGTTGTCGAGACTTTACGTGTGGATAAATCCCAGATTTTAGTTGACCTTTTAAATCATCTTGGTAATCAAAATGGGATTATTTTCTGTAACTTTAAAGCGAGTATAGACGAAGTAAGTGCTATTTTAGCACGCAATCATATTCACCACAGTTGTTTTTCTGGGGGAATGGAACAAATTGATAGAGAAAGATCATTGATTAAATTCAGAAATGGAAGTAACCTAGTGATGGTTGCTACGGATTTAGCCGCTCGTGGTTTGGATATTCCTGAACTCAATTATATCATTCATTATGAATTGCCACATGCCTATGAGGAATTCACTCACAGAAACGGTCGTACAGCACGTGTTTCCGCAAAAGGAACTTCTTATATCATAAAGGAAAAAGGGAGAAATTTACCAGATTTCATAGCGGATGCTACATTGCTAAAACAATTTAAAATCGCTGGTATTGCAAAGCCATTTTTTACAACATTATTTATTTCTGGAGGAAGAAAAGATAAAATTTCAAAAGGAGATATTGCTGGTGTATTTATGAAGAAAGGCGGATTATCTCAAGAAGAGTTGGGGATGATAGAATTAAAACAAGACTGTGCATTTGTTGCAGTTCCTTCATCTAAAGCTGCACATCTGGTAGATCAGTTTAACAACACCCATTTAAAGAAGAAAAAAGTCAGAATTTACGAAATATAGCTCTCTCTTTACGGTTATGCTTAGTCCTCTTCTTTTTTCTATTAAAGTAGCGAGAGATCATTTTCTCATCTTTGTCTTTATGTGCTGTTAAGGGCTCGGAAAGCTTTTGAAAATGAGCCAATATTGGTTTTCTAAATAGCAAGGCAAAAAATGATTTGATTGGAGAGACTTTCTTTTCTTCTCTATCGAAATAATCATCCAAATCATCTCTTCTAAAGTCTAGAATATCGTTTAATTCATCACCAACTGCATAATATCCACAGTGGAAATTCTTCTCTGCAAAAGAATGTTGCTTAAAATCAACTTCTCCCAGTCCGAAAACATCAAAGGAACGGGATAAATAATCTTCGTAACTAATTCTACAGCTTTCTCTGACACCAAGGTTGAAAACTCTTTTTGATATTGCTTCTTGCTTGTCTATTGCATGAATAAACGCTCTTGCTGTGTCTTCTGGAGTAATTATTTCCATCAATGTATCCAATGGTTGATGAAAAATAAGTTTGGATATCTTTCAGGTGGAATGTCGCTTAGAGTAGCATTGGCAAGAGCCTTGATATTAAGACCGGAAATTATTATGTATGATGAGCCGACAACAGGTTTAGACCCTATTACGGCTAATGAAACTATTGCCCTTATGCGTAGCATTCAAGATGAATACAAAACTTCTTCCTTGATTATTAGGCACGATGTGGACTGTGCGCGTGTTATTTCAAATAGAATAATATTATTGGTGGATGGCGTCAATTATGCCGAAGGAACTTATGAAGAACTTTCAAATTCAGACGATCCACAAACTAGAGTATTCTTTAAAAACTAATCTATATGTCAAAAACAAATTCACAAAAAAATAAAAGTATGGAGGCTTTATAGCATAATTTCCTTTTCCGTGGTTGCTTTAAAAAGCAAGCAAAAAAGAAAGAGAAAGAAACGAAAAAGAAATAGGGAAGAAGTCTGATTCTTAATTCGAAAACAATACAAAAATCATTGTCAGTGTGATTGTCGGTATTATTATCACTGTTAGCAAGGTGTATAACTCTGTTTTTTCTAAACTTTTCATCAACCAACCTTTTTCTGTTTTAATAAAAAGAGTCACTAAGGTAATCAGTAAACCAGCGATCGTAAATCCTGTGTAAAATTTACTCAAACTACGCGTATCAAATTGATGTAAAAGTGTTGAATATTGAGCCGTTAATTCAATGGTAAACCCAATGAGGAAAACAACTAGAGCAAAGATTAGGATTCGTTTATTTAACCAAAGCACTGTAGCAATAATCGTAAGGGGAACAGCAGTTAAATCAATGACTTGAGAAGCGTAACTCAATTTCTCTATTTGACTAAAGAAAATACTGTTTAACAACAAGGCTATCGCACCAAATATTGCTAGATTTTTATATACTATTAGTCTCATTTTTCTATCTGTCTCTTTTAAATCTGGCATAAGGGTTTAACGCAATCTACATTGACTTTAAACCCGAATTCACAGTTTTTTATTTTAAAAAATGGCATTTTTATAGAAATAATAATTACTGTTTATCTAACTTTCTTCTTTTTAATTCTTTTGTTAGCAAGGTCAATTCTCTTCCTGTTTGTCCAGCAACTGAAGTATTCTCCTGTGCACGACGCAATAAGTAGGGCATAACCATCTTAATTGGACCGTAAGGAACGTATTTTGTTACATTATATCCTTCATTGGCAACGTTGAATGAAATATGATCTGACATCCCTAATAGTTGCGCGAAATAGATGCGAGAATCGTCTTTGGCAATATGGTACTTTTCCATTAAATCAACCAGTAATTGCGAACTGTCTTCGTTGTGCGTTCCACAGCTTAAAGCAGTATGCTCAATTTCTTCCACCATTAATGTTACAGCGGCATCAAATCCTTTGTCAGTTTCCGCTTTATTTGGATAAATAGGAGAGGGGTAGCCCATTTCCGCAGCTCTTTCTCTTTCAATTTCCATATAAGCACCACGAACTAACTTTGCGCCAAATTTATAGCCGCCTAATTTTGCCTTTTCAATGCTTTCTCTTAAATGATCCAGACGGTCATGACGATACATTTGGTAGGTATTATAAACGATGGCTTTCTCCTTGTTGTACTTTACCATCATCGACTCAACCAATCTGTCAACTGTATCCTGAATCCAAGAATGTTCAGCGTCAACAAAAATAGGAAGCCCGTTTTCATGGGCAAATTTACAAATGGAATCTATTCTCTCAATAATTCTAGAAAATTCATCTTTTTCCGCTGCTGAAGGAACAGCTTTTGGGTCATTGAATTTTTCTAATAACTCAAAACGTGCCAATCCAGTCGGCTTGAAAACACCAAAAGGAATCGCTGGATTTCCCTTCGCTTTCTTAATGGTTTCTATGATTTCATCTCGTGTTGCATCAAATTCCGCCTCTTCAACTTGACCTTCTATTGAGTAATCTAAGATTGTTCCAACTCTATACTTGTATAAAGTCGAGATCGTGTGATCGCACTCATTCATTGATTCGCCACCGCAAAACTGCTTAAAAATAGTGCTTTTTATCAATCCTTTAATAGGAAGACGAAGCTTAAATGCAATGGGTGTCATTGTTTTTCCTAGGCTTACCAACCAAGGTTTCCCAACCATCTTGAATAGTCTGTAGGCTCTCTTTAAATCTGCGTTAGATTTGTACTTGAACGCTACTTCGGTGTTGTCAAAAGCGATTTTACTCATAATTTCAATGAAGGTAAATGATAAACACAATTTTTCAGCAATTTTAGTCATTTTTTGATTAACTTGGTTATTATTACAAAAAGATATTGTTGTTTTGTGACAGAAATCATCATTTAAACTTTCAGTATGCACCAGATTATTACGAAAACACATAAGGTAGAATTAGGTAGTTTATTGGAGTCAAGCTTTTTAGAGCTGTTGACTTCTCCTTCTTATGCAGAAAAGAAAAAAATGATAATTGTGGATGAAAACACCTTTGAATTATGTGTTCCTTATCTGCTAGAAAACTATTTAGTGCTTAAAGAAGCCGAAATTATGGTTTTACCTGTTGGCGAAGAGTCAAAAGCTTTAGATATTTGTACGGAAGTTTGGGGAGCTCTAACGGACTATCAGTTTCAAAGAGGTGATTTAATTATCAACTTAGGTGGCGGTGTTGTAACAGATATGGGTGGTTTTATCGCTTCTGTTTTCAAACGTGGCGTTGATTTCGTTAATATTCCAACATCCTTATTGGCAATGGTGGATGCTTCTGTTGGTGGAAAAACAGGGGTGAACTTTGGTCCATTTAAGAATCAATTGGGCTTTTTTGCAATGCCTTTGTTGACTTATTGTGATGATGTGTTTTTAGAAACACTTGAGAAAAAGGAAATCTTAGCTGGAAGAGCAGAAATGTTAAAACATGGTTTGATTGCCGACGCTGAATTCTTTAAAGAATTGGCGGTTTTTGAAGGCGAAACTCCTTCAATGGAGTTGATAATCAAAGCTGTCCAAATTAAATCTGATATCGTTGAACGTGATTTTAAAGAAAATGGAGATAGAAAGAAATTGAATTTCGGTCACACCATTGGTCATGCTATTGAAGGTTTTTTAGTGTACAATGGTACCGAAGTAACGCATGGGGAATGTGTCGCATGGGGAATGTTGGTAGAAAGTTTATTGTCGCATACACATGCAGGACTTCCTCAAAAGGACTGGTTTTTTATCGAGGAACTTATTCGCCACCAATATCCAACTTTACCGATTGCTGAAACGCATTTTGATGCCTTATTGGATTTGATGAAACAAGACAAAAAGAATAAGAGTGATAAAATCAATTTTACTTTACTTAAGAAGATAGGAGAGGCTGAAATTGATTTTGAATTAGATATGAATGAAATACGAACAGCGCTACATGATGTGTTCGTTTCTTAAGGTTTAGCTTGATTTTCTATTACTTGCTTTGTAAATCAGCTTTCAAAATTCAATTAATTACCTTATTTTAGCCGTTTACAAGAATTTATTATGAAAAAATTATTTCTTTTAATTAGTGTTTTTTTCTTTATCAACTTTGCCTCGGCTCAATTCTATCATCATGAGATTGGACTTGATGTGCAAGCAGCTTCCTTTTCCACACATGGAGGAACAGTAGGAGGTGCACTTAGATATGCTTTGGTAAGTGATGAGACTGTTGCTTATGGTCCTACTTTCCGTGTGCAGTATATGTGGAGTAAAAATCATACGACAGGATTTCAAGGAAAAAGTTTTACAACATTGGGGGGTGGCGCTTTCTTTCATTACCGATTTTTAGAATGGTTTTTTCTTGGTGCAGAATTGGAGTATTTAAAGAATCCTTACTGGTTTAATAATAAACAGTTTTATGACGCTAAAGAAAAAAAACAAAGAAGATGGAACCTTACAGCTTTTGTTGGAGGTGGCTTTTCAAAGGAATTAGGACCTGTTCGATTAAACATAGGAATATTATACGACCTAGTGGATGGTTTAAATGGTCGTCTTCCTCCTTATTGGTCACCATTGAGCAATGATTACTTTATGCGTGTTAGAGACGCTCAAAACCCGCAAAATGCACGTTATATTCCAATCATCTACAGATTGTCTGTATTTGTTCCAATTGGTAAAAAGAAAAACAATGAAAGAGAAGATGACTATGATGGATGGTGATTTTTATAAATCCGAAGAGGGGTATATAATTTTCACGGAACAGTATCTGAAAAGAAGGGGGTATTGTTGTAAGAATGGGTGTAAGCATTGTCCGTATGGTTATAATCCTAAGACTGACAGGTTCGACAAAAACAAGTGAATGTTCCAGAACTGGGAGACTGCGTCGTTATTGAAAGTTTCGAGCTAAGTCACATACTAAAAGTATGCTCCTGTCGTTCTTACCATTCAATGCCTAGCATTCCCCTCACTTCTGTAACATTCACTAGGAAATCTTAACATGAAAGTGGGAGACTGCGTCGTTATTGAAAGTTTCGAGCTAAGTCACATACTAAAAGTATGCTCCTGTCGTTCTTACCATTCAATGCCTAGCATTCCCCTCACTTCTGAAACATTCACAAGGAAGTCTAATTTTAAAAGTTTTGGGACTGTATCGTTATTGAAAGTTTCGAATTTAGTCGGATACTAGAGTAGGATTCTGTGGTTCTTGGATTCAATGGCTAGCATTCCCCTCACTTCTGAAACATTCACAAGGAAGTCTAATTTTAAAAGTTTTGGGACTGCATCGTTATTGAAAGTTTCGAACTTAGTCACATACTAAGGTAGGTTTCTGTCGTTCTTACTTTCAATGCTCCGTGTGAGTTGAAGATTCAAAATTCTTTTTCATTTTCGATGCTCCGTGTGAGTTGAAAATTCAAAATTCTTTTTCATTTTCGATGCCTAGCATTCCCCTCACTTCTGAAACATTCACAAGGAAGTCTAATTTTAAAAGTTTTGGGACTGCATCGTTATTGAAAGTTTCGAACTTAGTCGGATACTAGAGTAGGTTTCTGTGGTTCTTGGATTCAATGCTCCGGGTGAGTTGAAAATTCAAAATTCTTTTTCATTTTCGATGCCTAGCATTCCCCTCACTTCTGAAACATTTACAAGGAAGTCTTAATATGGTGGTGAGAGCTGCGTAACTACGATGAATTCAGTTCAGGATAAATTGAAAGTTTCGAACTAAGTCGCATACTAGGGTAGGTTTCTATGGTTCTTGGATTCGATGCTTTGGATGGATGGAAATTAAAAAGCAAGAACATACATTTGTATATTCTTGCTTTTAAGTTTATAATGCCTTGGAATTTTCTTACTGTTGAAAACATCCACTGCTTTATGATATAGTTTGCGTTGTTGAGGCGCTCTTTTTTGTTGAATTAATTGGTTGCAATTAATTTTAACTATTACATTCCCAACACATAAGCAAATACAAGTGGAGCAACAATAGTAGCATCACTTTCAATCACGAATTTCGGTGTGTCAACATCTAGTTTACCCCAAGTAATTTTTTCATTTGGAATTGCGCCAGAGTAACTTCCGTAACTTGTTGTAGAGTCACTGATTTGACAGAAATAGCTCCAAAATGGAGTATCTGTTTTTTCTAAATCTTGGTACAACATTGGAACTACACAGATAGGGAAATCACCAGAAATACCACCTCCAATTTGGAAGAATCCGATTCCTTTGCTACTGTTTTCTGGGTACCAATTCGCTAAGTAAGTCATGTACTCAATTCCAGACTTCATTGTGCTTGCTTTTAATTCTCCTTTCATTACGTAGCTAGCGAAAATATTCCCCATTGTGCTATCTTCCCATCCAGGAACAACAATTGGTAAATTTTTCTCAGCTGCTGCCATCATCCATGAATTCTTAATGTCGATTTCATAGTATTGTTCTAAAACACCACTTAAAAGCATTTTATACATGAATTCATGAGGGAAGTAACGCTCACCTTTCTCTTCTGCATCTTTCCAGATTTTGAAAATATGCTTTTGTAATCTTCTGAATGCTTCCTCTTCTGGAATACAAGTATCCGTTACACGGTTATAGTGGTTGTCTAATAATTCTCTTTCTTGTTCCGGTGTTAAATCACGGTAGTTAGGAATTCTTTTGTAATGCGTATGTGCAACTAAGTTCATTAAGTCTTCTTCAAGGTTTGCACCTGTACAAGAGATAATATGAACTTTATCTTGTCTAATCATTTCTGCAAAAATCTTTCCTATCTCAGCCGTACTCATCGCACCTGCTAATGAAACAAGCATTTTTGCACCTCCTTCTAATTGTTCGTTGTATGCTTTCGCTGCATCTACTACTGTAGCTGCGTTAAAGTGTAAAAAATACTTCTCAATAAATTGAGAAATTGGTTTGTCGTTAATATTCATCTTCTTCGTTATATTTAGAGTTAAATTTTAAATCTTCATTGTAATTTTCATCATCTTCATTGGCTACATTTTCCATGAACTTGTAGCTTAGCATCTTGTAATACAATTTCGCCGCTACAAAGTTTGAAGCTGGGTGGTTATCGTTTGGACATAGTTCTACGATATCAAATCCTACTACGTTTCTTTCCTTGAATACTTGCTTTAAAAAGTCAAGTGTTTCATACCATAATAAACCTCCTGGCTCAGGTGTCCCTGTTGCTGGAAGTATTGATGGGTCAAAAGCATCTAAGTCGAATGTGATAAATACGTTTTCTCCTAATAGTTCAATCGCATTGTCCATCCAAAAATCATCTTGTGCCATTTCGTGTGCAAAGAATACTTTTTCAGTATCCATTGCCAACATTTCAGATTTATCCATACTACGGATTCCAACCTGAACTAGATTTGTTGTTTTACTTGCTTCGTAAACTGCACAAGCATGATTACAGGTTGTTCCCATGTATTCCTTTCTTAAATCCGCATGTGCATCAATGTGCAAAACTGTTAGATTGTCAAAAGATTCATTGAAGGCACGGATAGATCCAATTGAAATACTGTGCTCTCCACCAAATAATGTGACAAATTTGTTTTTTTGGATATAAGTTTTCGTGATGCTATGCACCGCATCTACCATTGCTTCTGGTGAAGAATTTTCTGTTACAGGAGCTGCTAAAAAAACACCTTCCTTATAAACTTCACTGTTTGTTTCGATATCGAATAACTCCATGTTTTCCGATGCTTCCAAAAATGCTTCAGGTCCTTTGTCGGCACCTTTTTGCCATGTACTTGTCCCGTCATAAGGAACAGGTATTAATACTACTTTAGCAGAAGGTAATTCTCCATATTTTTCTGGAATATCTGCGTAAGTTCTAACTTTCATAACCCAATATATTTAATAGTTGTTTACTTGTCTGTTCAGGTGCAAACAGTTCTGTTGTTAAATTCCCATCTGCATCCTTGTTTATTAATATGTGTTTTGGTGTTGGAATTAAACAGTGTTGTAATCCTCCAAAACCACCAATTGATTCTTGGTAAGCACCTGTATTGAAAAAGCCGATGTAAAGTGGTTTTTCCTTGTGGTAATTTGGTAAATAGATAGCATTCATATGCTGCTCGCTATTGTAGTAGTCATCACTGTCACAGGTTAACCCTCCAAGAAAAACTCTTTCGTATTCACATTCCCAACGGTTGATTGGCAACATTACAAATCGTTTGTTGATTGCCCAGCTGTCAGGAAGTGTAGTGATAAAAGAAGAGTTAATCATATTCCACTTCTCTCTATCGTTTTGTTGTTTTTGATAAAGAACTTGGTAGATTGCACCTCCACTTTCACCAACTGTAAAGCTTCCGAATTCTGTGAAAATATTTGGAACAGGAACATCTGCATTGTCACAAGCCGTTTTAATTTGATTGATAATCTCGTCAATCATATAAGCATAATCAAAATCAAAAGCCAAAGAGTTTTTCACTGGGAAACCTCCGCCGATATTTAAACTATCAAGGCTAGGACAAATCTTCTTAAGTTTGATGTAAACGTTCAAACATTTTAATAATTCGTTCCAATAATATGCAGTATCACGAATTCCAGTATTGATAAAGAAGTGTAACATTTTTAGTGTAACATTTTCTTTTTGCTCAATCCTGTCTTTGTAATAAGGAACGATGTTTTTATAGCCAATTCCCAATCTAGAAGTATAGAATTCAAATTTCGGTTCTTCCTCTGAAGCAATTCTAATTCCAATTTCGAATGGTTTATTAATGCTATCAGTTAGATAATCGATTTCTTCGTAATTGTCGATGATAGGAATACATCTCTCATGTCCGTTGTTAATTAAACGTGCAATGTTCTCAATGTATTGACCACGTTTAAATCCATTGCAAATGATGTAGTTGTCCTTGCTGATCTTTCCTTCTTTAATAAAGTTTTCTACAATGTCAATGTCAAATGCTGATGATGTTTCAATCTGAATGTCATTCTTTAGTGCTTCGTCAAGTACATGTTTGAAATGCGAACTTTTTGTACAGTAGGCATAAAAGTACTTTCCTTCATAATTGTGCTTTTTCATCGATTCAGCAAACCATCTTTTAGCAGACTGAATGTTTTCAGAAATTTTTGGAAGGTAATTGAATTTCAGAGGAGCACCATATTGTTTTACTAATTCCATTAGATCTACATCGTGGAATTGTAATTCGTTATTAGCGTTTAATTTAAACTCTTCTTGCGGGAAAAAGTATGTTTGGTCTATTAAATCAATGTATTTTGTTTTCATTTTTAATCAATGTTTTTTTTCTATCAATTTACCATTTGGGTAAAAGACAGCTGTAAATTAAAGATAAATGTTTGGAAAAGCGAAAATATTCACTTGAAACTGATGTATAATGCATTGATTAGACTTTAAACTCTAAGAGGTAATTGCCAACAATAGTCCATTGACAATGATGTAGACTTTATCGTTTGAAACGATACGAAAACGAAAGCTAGCTTTAAATTTCGGTCACTTATCTTATAAGTTGTTCTTAAGTATTGCTTTCTAACTCTTAAAAACCCGAACCTATAAACATGGTTCACTTGTTCAGCTATTTATTGCCGCAAAGGTGCATAAAAATATTGATACCAATCAAATTATTTTATTATTTTTATAATACCTCTATTGTTATTACTTAAATCTGTTGATTGTCAAGCTGTTATTTGTTGAATGTTTTTTATTAGACTGTTGTCTAGGTGATAATCGAAGAAGATAGTACTTGTTAAGTCTCCATTTGGACCAATATTCTATTTGATTTTTCTTGACGAAAGCTAAAAGAGTTACAATTTGAAAAAGTTGTAAAGCCCCGAAATTAGAGAAAAAGTATTCATTGCTGATTTTTATCATCTTTAATAGCTGCTAAAATCATTATTGAATTGATTTG
This sequence comes from Brumimicrobium sp., assembly GCA_035497735.1. Lineage (GTDB taxonomy): Bacteria > Bacteroidota > Bacteroidia > Flavobacteriales_D > Crocinitomicaceae > Brumimicrobium. Next base: position 46,929 of record DATJCX010000004.1, read on the forward strand.
AATTGCTGAGATTTGCACTTGTGAACGCAAACGTAATTTATATACATGAAGACGAATTGTCGCTAGACTTTACCAGCGAGTTAAATCAGACTGTGAAGTCTGACGAACCTTTATTTGTTGTCTTACAAATGAAGGCAGCTAAATCTGATTTTCAGCCTTTGATTAATAATTTAATTGAAATCCGAAAAGATAAGGCTAAAAAAAAGTTGGAAGATTGGTTGGCTAAATACGCGTTCACCAGTCAAACGATTGTTACCTACATCAGGGGAAATGAAAATAGATTGAAGGAATCTGATCTGGATCTTAGTAATATGAGAACAATGAATTATTTTTATCATAGTAAAGAAGGAAGAGATTTTATGTTGCTACTAATCGAACATTTTGCTTTCGAAAGCTTTAAAGAGAACTTATTAGGTGCTGAGTAGACAGTAAATCCATTTTCTTTTAGAAATCAAATATAGTATCTCAACATTTTGTTAAATTTGAGGATTCAACAATTTGCAATAATGAGAAAAATAGTTTTTTTAGCCTTGACTTTCCTTTTAGGAACAACACATCTTTTTTCACAAGTACAACAAACACCTTCTTCGACGGAAATTTATCATCAATTAGAAAAGTTAAATTTTTTAGGAACTGCCTTATATGTAGCTGCTCATCCAGATGATGAAAATACGGGTATGATTTCCTATTTATCCAACGAAGTTAATGCTAGAGTGGGATATATTTCCTTAACAAGAGGAGATGGTGGACAGAATTTAATCGGAACGGAAATTAGAGAGTTATTAGGTGTAATTAGAACAGAGGAATTGATGGAGGCTAGAAAAATTGACGGCGGACACCAATTCTTTTCAAGAGCCAATGACTTCGGGTATTCAAAACATCCAGATGAAACTTTTGAGATTTGGGATAAAGATATAGTACTAAGCGACTTGGTTTATGTGATTAGAAAGTTTAAACCAGATGTAATTATTAATCGTTTTGATCATCGTTCTCCTGGAACAACGCACGGTCACCACACAGCTTCTGCCATCTTGAGTTTAGAAGCTTTCGATTTAGCAAATGATAAAACGAAATTCCCAGAGCATTTTGATAGAACAACTACTTGGCAAGTTAAACGTGTTTTTTTTAATACAAACTGGTGGTTCTTCGGAAGTCAAGAAAAGTTTGATAAAGCGGATAAATCAAAATATTTGCAAGTTGATATCGGGAATTATTATCCTTCATTAGGACTTTCTAATACAGAAATTTCAGCCAAAAGTAGAAGTCAGCACCGCTCTCAAGGTTTTGGAATGGAAGGTAAAAGAGGAACGGATATAAACTTTCTAGAACCTGTAAAAGGCGACTTTAATGTTCAGCATCATTCATCTATATTCGCAGGAATAGATACGACTTGGAATCGTGTAGAAGGTGGAAAGAGCATCGGAGAGATTCTACAGAAGGTTCAAGAAGATTTCGACTTTAAAAATCCAGCTCAGAGTTTACCTGAATTGATTAAAGCTTATCAACTTATAAAGAATCTAAAAGATGACCACTGGCGAACGATTAAGCTAGAAGAAATTGAGAAAATTATTCTGGCTTGTTCAGGAGTTTATTTACAAGCGACAACAACAGAGGAATTTGCTACAAGAAATGCAGAAGTAAATGTAATTGTGGAAGCGGTGAATCGTTCTACGGCAAATGTTTATTTGAATAGCGTTCGTATCAACTCAGACTTAGCGCATTTGAAAGTCGAGGATGATTTGGCGTTTAACAAAGTGCTTAAGCAAAGTCTTTCTTTTAAGGTTCCTGAAAATATGCCGTATTCAGTTCCTTATTGGTTAAATAAAGAAAGTACCTTGGGAATGTATCAAGTAAATAATCCTGAATTTATTGCACTTCCTAATACACCTGTAAATATGGTTGTTACCTATCAAGTTGTAATAGAAGGAGAACCTTTTGCTTTTCATCAAGATTTAAAATACAAGTCTGTTACTCCTGATGTCGGGGAAGTGATTAAACCTTTCTCTATCGTTCCTGAGGCTTCAGTTGGAATGGACCGTAAGACCTTGGTGTTTGCTGATTTAGAGCCCAAAGAAATTACTGTTACTGTAAAAGCTTACAAAGATAACGTAGTAGGCGAACTTAAATTGAACGCGCCAAAAACTTGGACAATTACACCGACATCTATTCCTGTAAATCTCGCTAATAAAGGCATGAAAGAAAGTTATACTTTCACCATTCAACCAAAGAAGAAAGGGACAGAAGATGACTTATCGCCTGAATTGATAATAGGGGAGACATTTACAAAAGAATTGCATGTTATCGATTATGATCATATTGATAAACAGCCTGTTTTGTTGCCAGCAATAACAAAGATTATTCAACTAGATATCCAAAAGAAAGGGGAAAATATTGGTTACATAATTGGAGCAGGGGATGAAGTAGCAGAAAACTTAAGGGAAATTGGTTACCAAGTTACCGAAATGCTTCCCACCGAAATTAAGTTAGATAAACTAATGAGTTTTGATGCAGTTGTTTTAGGAATTAGAGCGTATGACATCGATAACGACTTGCCCGTTTATCAAGATGTGTTATTCGAATATATCAAACAAGGTGGAACAGTGGTGACGCAATATAATTCATTGAGGGAATTGAAAACAAAAACCTTGGCTCCTTATGAATTACAATTGTCTCACGACAGAGTAACAGATGAACATTCTCCTGTGCGTTTCTTAGATAAAAAGCATCCCATTTTAAATTCTCCAAACATCATTACGCAAAAAGATTTTGAAGGATGGGTGCAAGAAAGAGGATTGTACTTCTCTAATAAATGGGGGAAAGAATTCACGCCAATATTAGGGATGCATGATAAGGGTGAGAAAGAATTAAAAGGTGGATTACTGGTTGCTCAATATGGAGAGGGTTACTTCATTTACACAGGACTAAGTTTCTTTAGAGAATTGCCGGCAGGCGTTTCAGGAGCTTATAGATTATTAGCCAATATACTTTCTATAGGAAAGTAGAACTGCTTATTATTGAATCTAAATAGATCTCATAACAGAATGTCGTGACATATTGTCGTGCATCTTTCAAGTCAGACATAGCTAGGTAATTGAAGATTTTGAGTTTTGAAAACCTCAAGAATGGCACCATTCCTTAAGATTAGAATAATTATTGCATCTATTAGTGTAAATTAAAAAATTAAAAAGAATAGAATACATGAAATTATTAGTAATCGGTGGTGGAAATATGGGTTTAACTTATTCAGAAGGGATGTCCACATCTCCACTATTGAACCGTAGAAAGTTAATGATTCAAGACTTAAATCCCGAAACAATAGCGAGGCTAAAACAAAATCCAGATTTTGAGGTTTACGACAATTTAGATGATTGTTTATCAACAGCGGATATCATTTTTATTGCTGTAAAGCCCTATCACTGTGTTGAGTTGTTTGAGAAAATGAAAGGTATGATTAATGACCAACAAGTCTTTGTTTCCTTAATGGCTGGTGTAACTATTGATTTCATTAAAGATCATCTAGGTGTTTCTAAAGTGGTTAGGGCAATGCCAAATTTACCAGCAAAAGTTGGGAAGGGAGTTACATCTTTTACTGCCTCAAAAGCGGTTTCCCGTGTTGAACTTTTAATGGTGAGAAATTTATTAGATACAACAGGAGAATCGATTCACGTTGCGAATGAAAGATTTATTGATAAATCAACTGGAATTTCAGGTAGTGGACCTGCTTATGTCTTTTACTTTATGAATTCTATGCTTGAAGCTGCAAAGAAAATGGGCTTTTCAGACAACGATTCTCGCGTTTTGGTTAGTTCTACATTTGAAGGAGCGGTTGCGCTTTTTAACGACTCTAATATCTCTCCTCAAGCATGGATGGATAGAGTTGCTTCTAAAGGTGGAACAACGCAAGCTGCATTGGACTCGATGGAAGATAATAATGTAAAAGAACTTATTAAAGACGCTGCCTATGCTGCTTTTAACAGAGCGGTTGAATTAGGTAAGAATCCAGAATAAACAAAGCTTTAGAAGTGGATGTTGTAAAAACAGGTAAACGGCTTTTACAACATCCACTAAATTTCAACAAAAAATCCCTCTTTGAAATTTTCAAAGAGGGATTTTATTATGTGTTTCGATTATTGTATAACCACCTTTCGCACTAAGACTGTATCTGTTTCATTGTGTAATTGAAGGAAATAAATACCTTTTGGTAAGTGGTTTACTTGAACTGTTTGTTTGTTATTTATTAAACCAAACTCTAGTACTTCCTGACCTCTTGTATTAACCATTCTTCCTGTATAATTTCCATTGGCTTCTATCGTTAAAGTACTTGAAGTTGGATTTGGATAAACCTGAAAGTCTTCTGCACTTAACTCATCTATTCCTGTGGTTGAACAAGAAACTTCTAGAATTTGTGTTTGTGTCACGGTATTCATTGCCTGGTCGGTATATGTCCAAGTAATTGTGAATTCTCCAGGAGTGTCATAAATTAAAGCTTCAGTTGCAACTCCAATTATTGTTCCTTCGCAGTTGTCAGTTGCTAATGGATAGTTTGCTAATGCTTCGTTACATGCAATTCCTATTTTTGGTAAATTGGCTACATCCGGAGTTGGTGCAGTTTCATCTTCAATCACTACTTCTTGTGTTTGTGTAGCAATTTCATTTCCGTCATCATACGTCCACGTAATTAGGTAAGTTCCCGCTTCTTCATACACCAAAGGATCCTCTGTAGTAGCGATAATACTTCCGTTATTTGCTGTTGGTGCTTCGACTTCTATACTGCACTCTGCGTTTAAAGTTGGTAATTCAGCTAAATCAGGAACAGGCGCTGTCGAGGGTGGAAAAGTTTCTAAGCTACAGTTGTTTGCTATGGCGCAACCGTCAATTTCTCCTGCTTGAATAACTGTAAAGTTAGTCCCGTCTACTACTTCATATTTTGAAGGAGCAGTAAAAGCGTCAGCAGAACAAATTACAAAATCGCCCGAATTGGTATCAATCGCAAATGAACGTCCGTAACCAATCGACCATGAGCCTCCTGGAATCGTACTTGTGTATGCTGGAGTTAAAGGTAATTCTGATGTGACTGTATTGTAAATATAAAGCGCTTTATTAGCCAATTTCCAGAAATATAATTTTCCATCGTAAAAGCGAAGTAAAGAAGTTCCAGAAATGTTTGTGTTAACAGGAATTCCTAATGCATCATTGTTAGCAATTTCAATAGAAACTAAATTGCCTGAGCCATTCATCGTCCATAATACATTAGCAGCATCATCGTACACAAGGCCTACAATACTCCCAATACCCGGCTGAATTACACCCGTAACGGTTTGTGTAAGTGTATCGATTTTTACAATTTTAGAACCAATTTGAACATATACCATTCCATTTGCCGCTAGCATATGATTCGAATAGGAAGAAATATCATTGTTCGGATCAATTACAGCGCTAAGGGTGTTGTTTTCTAGGTCAACAAACTGAATAGAACTAGGATTTCCAGTGCTAACGTAACCTTTGGTAGTACTTGCTAGAATTAGAGTTTGCGGAGCATTAGAAACTTCAAAAGTATGGAGTTCATTAAGCGCTGGGTAATCAGTAATAACGATTCTTCCCATACCTGCAGGCTTTTCTGCAATTAAAGCTCTGTTTCCAAAAGACTTGAAGTCTTGTAAGACATCGAAACCAGTTGTATTATTGGTGGTTTGGTAAACACTGCTAGAATTTGTTGCTGGGTCCACTGTGGTATCTATTCTGAAAATATCTCCTGTTGGAGTCCCGAAATTCCCTTCTGCTGCGACTTCGAGTTTAAAGGTTGTTTGTGCGAAACTGATTGTCGCAAAAATGATAAATGTTAATAAAGTAAATTTTGTTTTCATTTTAATTAAATGATTTAATAAATTAATAAAATGGAAAAACAATAGATAGGAAAGACGACGTCTAAAACATCTCTCATTCTACTTTTTCTCCGAAAGCGAATTATTTACAGTTTGGCAGGTCTCCTGACTTAGTTCTTTAATCAACCTTCCCATCCTGATAGTACAGAACAGTGGTGTATTTGATTAAATGAGAACTTTTACAGTTGCGGGAACAGTCCCTGATTTTCACAGGGTTCCCTTTTCATTCACAAAGTGAAACCAAAATGTTGGCGCAAAGATAGTTGTTTTATCTTGTATTTACTGGAGAAATTGAATAGATAATAGAATTATAGATGCTGTAGGTTAGGAAGCCTTGAAGGTGAGTGTTTTGAAGGATATAGATCATTAGTAAGAATTGCACGGTTAAACATGATAACATCGGAAAAAAGTATTTAAGCAAAAAATCCCTCTTTGAAATTTTCAAAGAGGGATTTTATTATGTGGTGTGTCGCGATTATTGAATAACCACTTTACGCACTAAGATTGTATCTGTTTCATTGTGTAATTGAAGGAAATAAACACCTTTTGGTAAGTGGTTTACTTGAACAGTTTGCTTGTTATTTATTAAACCAAACTCTAGTACTTCCTGACCTCTTGTATTAACCATTCTTCCCGTATAATTTCCATTGGCTTCTATCGTTAAAGTACTTGAAGTTGGATTTGGATAAATTTCCATATTTACTAACCCTTCTGTTTCTAAACTAGCTGCAACGTGTGCGATAGTTGAACTTGTTGTTACTTCTCCACATTCGTTACTAACAGTTAAAGTAACTTCGTATGTTCCGCTACTTGCATATGCATGTGTTGGTGTTTCATCAGAAGAAAACTCTCCGTCGCCAAATTGCCAGAAATAGCTATCTACGTTTTCTGCATTTACAGAAGTGAAATAGTAATGGTCTGCAATGTCTGGTGTAATATTGATTCCGTCAACAGAAGGCTCTGGACATGCTTGGACTACTTGTACAGAATAATCTTCTGCTTCACCCAATTCTGCACTTCCACAAGGTTCAATAGAACCAACCGAAGCACCAGTTACCATTCTTGCACGTAATCTTCTTTTTCCAGCAGTTGCATCAGCAGGAACTGTGAAAGAAAATGTACTTGTTGAAGTTAGTAAATCGATACCATCAATTAGTCCAATTACTTCATCTTCATCGAATGTACCATCATTGTTCCAGTCTATCCAGATTTTTACTTTTTCTAGTTCGGCAATTGGTGCGCCAGTTGAAATAGAAACTTGGTAGGATTCTCCTGTTGTAATTTCAGCAGCTGCTAAAGTTGTGTAATCAGCATAACCACCACCAAATCCAAATGAACCTGTCGTACAGTTTGAATTGTTGTTAATTGCTGTACCATTATCTCCCACTAAAGTGAAGTTAGAAATATAGTCGTCTGTTAAAGAGCAACCAATTAAGTAGCTAGGTGAACAATTGCTTTGTGCGTTAGCTTTAAAAGGTGAAGTCCAAAGTAAAGCAGCTCCAATAAATAAAAGGTAAAAATGTTTCATAGTATAATAAATAATGTTTACAAAAGGCTAATGTACTAAAAAATAGCAATTAACGATTGCATTTTGAAAATAATTTCTCCAAAATGCAATCGTTAAAATACTTGGTTAGTATAAAAAGGTGATAAAGAGAGGTTGTAAAAACAACCTTTTATTTATCAAGTATGACGTTCCAGATTCCTCTGACTTCGTTATCTTGATAGCCTGTAGCTTCATCATTAGGATAGTACTTCGAAATAGCAGCTAGTGTAGTAAGCGCCACTGTTTCGTTTTTCACCCCATGACATTGTAAGCACATTTCATTAGTTATGATTGGATAGAAAACATGAACTTTATCTCCAAATAGCTTTACGTTTGGTTGGATTTCTTTTCCTTTCTTTCCTTCAGCAACTAATCTTTTATAGTATGTAATTTGCTCTAATTCCATTTCGTTGGCTTTGTTGTCTGGATTTCTCGCAAGATCTGTAGCACGTCTAATAAAAGCATTGTGAACAAGACTCATACTATCCGTTAAAGGTATGGCTTGCGTGTTACAAAACTCCAACGCGTTTTCTGGTCCGCCATTCATTAAAGCATTTGTTAAGTTCTTTCCTAATACGCCTTTTGTTGACAGTGCATAGTTGAATCCTATTTCAGCATACTTCTCTATTTCTTCTACTGTTAATTGAGCAGATTCTGTTTCTTCAATATCATTCGTTTCTGTTGAAGCTGTATCGTTCGAACAAGCGAAAAATAAAGTGCTTAAAAATGTAATTAAAATTAGCTTTTTCATAATCATGTAATTTGATGTGACAAATATAGTGGGTGATAAGATAAAAATAAGCTACATATGTTACAATAGCAAAGAAATCTGATAGTATCGATGTTTTTTATTACGAATGATTATCTTCGCTCTATGACTATAATAGACTTCGATACATATTTGCAAAAAACAGAGATTCTAGAGCTTGAGCATCAAAGTACGCTCGAACTTATAGCTGATGTAGATACTTCTTTGAGTAAGAAGGAACAAGCTGTGACACTTTACTATAAAGTGAGAGATATGTTTATATATGATCCTTATCATTTGGACTTGCGAACAGAGTTTCTGAAATCTAGCCATATCCTTACCAAACGAAGAGCGTGGTGTGTTGAGAAAGCAATCGTTTTAGCAACTGGACTACGTGCTTTAGGTATTCCTACAAAACTAGGCTATGGAATTGTGGTGAATCATATCGGTGTAGAAAAGTTAATAGAAAAACTAAAGCGAGAAGAAATTGTCTTTCATGGTTATGTTTCTGCATATATAGATGGGAAATGGGTGAAGACCACACCAGCGTTTGATAAAGGTATATGTAGAATGATAGGAGTGGAGCCTTTGGAGTGGGATGGTGAAAATGATGCTATGCTTCATGCCTTTCAAGGGGAAGAAGTATTCATGGAATACAAACATTATTACGGAGAATTTGCCGATGTTCCTGTTGCCCTAATGAATGCTGAAATGGAAAAATATTATCCACATTTATTTGAAGAAGAACACAATTCCAGAAGGTTTTCCTTCTTTCACCTAAAAAGTAAATAGAAGATGTGTTACAGTGTTCAACAAAAAGCAACAATTAAAGAGTTAACAGAGAAATTTAATGCTGGATTTCAGTTGCCACAACTTTATTCGCCAAAGGATATCATAAATGGTTTTGACTTTCCGTTGCTTCCCGTTTTAACGACAGCAGATACAACTATGTTTCAGTTTATGAATTGGGGATTGATTCCTCACTGGGCAAAAGATGCTGAAATTCGAAAGAATACGCTCAATGCAAAGCTAGAGACAATAGAAGAGGTATCTTCTTTTAAAGATGTAGTGGAAAACAGATGCATTCTTCCTGTAACTGGATTTTACGAATGGAAATGGTTAGATAGTAAGGGGAAGAGAAAGGAGAAGTATATCATTCAAACAGAAGATAAGGTTTTTGGATTAGCTGGTTTACATAGTAAGTGGATGAATCCGAAGAATGGAGAAATAGTGGAGTCTTTTTCATTGCTAACGACGGCTGCAAATGAGATCATGGCAGAAATTCACAATATCAAGAAACGAATGCCTTTGATTATGGATGCTGATCAATCTATAATATGGCTAAAAAAGGGGAATATCAACTTAAATCATCAACTTAAACCTTCTTGTATAGAAAGTGACGGACAATTTGACCTATTCGGATAAGAAATTGACTTAATCCACGTTAGTTCCTTGAGAACTTAATTATATTTATGCACACATTAAATAAAACCTAAAAACTATTGATTTGAAAAAGGCGCCAAAGAAAAGAAGAAGACTATTACTGATTATTCCGATTTTGGGGTTTATACTTCCTTTTGCACTTGCCTATTTCTCCAATGCTATTATAATTTCTAATTCTCAAGGGAAGACTTTTAATACTGTAAAGGAGATGCCGCATAATCGTGTAGGAGTTTTACTTGGCACTTCTAAGTATTATGTTAAGGGAGGAATCAATTTGTATTTTAAGTACAGAGTTGAAGCCGCAGCTAGATTGTATAAGAGCGGAAAGATAGATTATATCTTAGTAAGTGGTGATAACAGTACGCTTTCTTATAATGAGCCTAGAGAAATGCGAAAAGAACTTATCAAGTTAGGCGTCCCAGAAGATAAAATTGTACTGGACTTCGCTGGTTTTAGAACATTAGACTCTGTTGTACGTGCAAGTAAAGTTTTTAGGCAAAATAAATACACCGTTATCTCTCAACGTTTCCATAATGAAAGAGCTATTTATCTAGCACAAAAATATGGATTAGATGTGGTTGGCTACAACGCCAAAGACGTAGACAAAAATCAAGGAGTTAAAACTAAGATAAGAGAGTACTTTGCGAGAACAAAAGCCATCTTGGACGTTTTATTTCACGTAAAACCAAAGTTTCTGGGAGAGGAAATAGATATTTAATTTCCAAAAAACAAACATACTTGGAATTTATTTCAATTGGTTTATCCAGTTTTTATAACCGAAATCTACTCGAAAAACATTGTAATCTAGACTTAGCGGGGTAAAGTGGAACCTTATAAAAACGCGAAAGGGATTGAACAGGCGTTCTTTCCCTCTCGCTATCAACCTAACCACCTAAATCGGTATAAATTTAATAATAAATTGATACTGACAACATGTTTTAACACTTTTTTTATTGTTTATTTTAAATAGAACTATAAGTAGTTGGGCGACTTTCGCTGAATATGTTTAAATTTGAGAAAAAAAACATTTTATATGAGGAATCTATTAATTCTATTATCAATGGTTATAGCAGGGTACAGTTACGGACAAGAAAACATAACTTTTCAAAAACCTTCTGAAGAAATTTTGAAGTTGGCGGATTTCCAAAGACCACCATCTGTATTCATGGACAGTAAAAAGGAAACGCTTATTTTCGTTTATCGCGCTACTTACAAAACCTTAGAAGAACTGAACCAAGAAGATTTAAAGTTAGCTGGTTTGAGAATTGATCCAAAGACGAATATTTCAAGTACTATTTCTTTTGTGAATGGTCTGAAAGTGAAAAGGAAATCAGATAAGGTAGAACAAACACCTAAAGGTTTACCAGAAAACCTGAAATTAGCTCATTTTGGTCTTTCTCCTAATGAAAAATACTTGTCGTTCACAAATACGGTAGCAAATGGTGTTGAACTATGGATAGTAGATCTAACTAGTTTGAACGCTAAGAAAATAAGTACAAACTTTCTGAATGCAAACATGGGGAATCCATATGTATGGCTAAAAGACTCTAAGACTTTAGTTGCACAAGTATTGCCTAAGGATAAAGGAGGATTAAAGAATAAGAAAGAAGATTTACCATCAGGACCAACAATCAGTGTGAGTACTGGAGAAGTATCTCAAAATAGAACTTACCAAGATATGTTGAAAAATCTATTGGACGAAGAGAACTTTGTAACACTAGGAACTTCCGAGTTGGTAAAGATAGACTTAAATGGAAACCAAAGCTTATTTGCTGAAAAAGCAATTTATTCGGAAATATCAGTTTCTCCGAATGGGGAGTATATTTTAATCAGTACGATTCATAAACCATTTTCATACATGGTACCTTACTATAGATTCCCGATGAAGGAAGTGGTATATAGTGTAGGGGGAGAATTGATAAAAGAAGTAAATGATGTTCCGCTGAATGAAATTCTACCAAAAGGTTTCTCTTCTGTTCGTAAGGGGAAAAGAAATATGACATGGAGAGCTGATGCACCAGCAACACTTTACTATGTTGAGGCATTAGATGAAGGAGACCAATCGGTTGAAGTTGCTCATAGAGATGAGGTTTTCTTATGGGAAGCACCATTTGCTACTTCGCCAAAATCAATTTTTAAGACGGTTAATAGATATAGCGGTATTACCTGGGGGAATGAGGAGAATGCTTTTGTTACAGAGTTCTGGTATGATACAAGAAACATAAAACAGCATTGGTTGAATCCTAAAACTGGAGAGTCTAAATTATTTTCTGATAGAAATTATCAAGATATTTATAGTAATCCAGGAAGCTTCCATACTGTTAAGAATGAATATGCGCGAAATGTTGTCGAAATTATAGGTAACAAAGCACATTTGATAGGAGAGGGTTATACCAAAGAAGGACAATTTCCATTTATAGATGAGCTAGATTTAAAAACATTAAAATCAAAACGTCTATATACTGTTAAAACGACAACTAAGAAGGAAGACGTAATTGACATTCTTGATATTAAGAAGGGAAACATCCTGGTGTTGGTGCAATCTCCTTCAGAGTATCCCAATTATTTCGTTAGAAACATAAAATCTAATAAAAGTACAGCACTTACGAATTTCGAAAATCCATTTAAAGGAATTAAAGATGTTCACAAAGAAGTAATTCAATATAAGAGAGAAGACGGTGTTCAATTATCTGGTACACTTTACTTACCTGCTGGTTATGATAGAAAGGCGAAAACAGAGAAACTTCCCTTATTGATTTGGGCTTATCCAACAGAATATAAAGACAAGGCAACTGCGGGAATGAGTAAACAGAATCCAAACTCATTTACTTATCCATATTACGGTTCATTTGTGTACTGGGTAGCAAAGGGGTATGCTGTACTTGATGATGCTTCTTTCCCTATCGTAGGAGAAGGAGACAATGAGCCAAATGACAATTTCATCGAGCAGTTGGTAGCAAATGGAAAAGCAGCTATTGATGCAGTTGATAATTTAGGTTTTATCGATAGAAGTAGAGTAGGAGTTGGAGGACATTCTTATGGAGCGTTTATGACAGCCAATTTACTGTCTCATTCTGACTTATTTGCTTGTGGAATTGCAAGAAGTGGTGCTTATAATAGAACGTTAACGCCTTTTGGCTTCCAAAGTGAGCAAAGAAACTATTGGGATAATCCAGATTTGTACAATACCATGTCGCCCTTTATGAATGCTGATAAGATGAAAACTCCAATGTTGTTAGTTCACGGAGAGGAAGATAATAACAGTGGAACATATACAGAGCAAACAAAACGTTACTTCGATGCTTTAAAGAATTTAGGAGCGCCAGTTCGTATGGTTTTATTGCCGAAGGAATCACATGGATATGTAGCAAGAGAGAATATCCTTCACCTACTTTGGGAACAAGATGTGTTCTTAGAGAAGTATTTAAAAGGTGAAAAAGGTAAAAAAGATTAATTCGTTTAGAGAAAATTAAGATTTTTTAAGGGGAATTTAGGTTCCCCTTTTTTATTATAATTGTTTTACTGTAGATGTTCAAAGATTTCCTTTAACTCACCACTTTCTCCCAAACCAAATAATGCAAAGTCATACCTTGCCGGGTCATTCGGGTCTAGTTTTCGAAGATTGTCCATCAATTCATCCAAGGCCTTCCAATCGTCTTGCTTTCTTGTAATAAGTCCAAGTGCTCTGGCAACTGTACTTGTGTGAATGTCCAGAGGAATATATAATTCATGCATAGCAATCTTATCCCATATTCCAAAATCAACACCGTTCTCATCTTTTCTAACCATCCAACGTAAAAACATGTTGATTCTCTTAGCTGCTGAACCTTTTGCAGGATTGGCAATGTGTTTTTCACTTCTTGCTTCGTGTGGAACTTTCATGAACTCATTGCGGAAATTGATGATTCTATTTTTTATTCCACTTTCCCCCGGTTTTAAGTAAAACCAGTCTTCAAGGGAGTCGTATTCGTTGTAACATTGTTGTAGTCCACGGAAAATAAAGTCTAAATCCGTTGTGTTGAAAGTACGGTGTGTAAAAGCCTTTTCTCCCAACATACCTGGCTCGTAAGCCAAAACAAAGTTGAATGGGTCGTTGTCCATAATGTCAAGCAACTTCTCGCCATTATCGATGATCATTTTTCTTTTCCCCCAAGCGATAAGTGCAATGATAAAAGCAACTATCTCTCTGTCTTGTTTTCTTCTAAATCGATGAGGTAGAAGAATGGGGTCTGATTTGATAAAGTTTAGCATGTTATACTGAACAGCTTTTGCATTCAGTAACAGTTTTACCTCTTCAGGATTAAGTTTATATGAATTTTCCATCGGCCATTTCTAATTTTCGGTCGGATATATCTGCTAAATTTGTGTTGTGGGTAACAATGATGAAGGTTTGCCCAAAATCTTCTCTTAGTTTAAAGAAAAGTTGGTGTAATTCTTCTGAATTTTTGGTGTCTAAATTCCCTGAAGGTTCATCTGCTAGAATTACTTTCGGACCATTGATTAAGGCACGTGCTACCGCTACTCGTTGTTGCTCTCCTCCAGAAAGGGCTGAAGGTTTATGTGAGTCTCGATTCCTTAAATTCAAGAAAGAGAATAAGTCCTTGGCACGTTTTTCCGCTTCTTGTTTATTATCGCCTCTAATAAGTGCTGGTAATATGGCGTTTTCTAAAGCAGAAAATTCTGGCAATAGTTGGTGGAATTGAAAAACAAAGCCAACAGATTCATTTCTGAATTTAGCCAATTGTTTTTGAGACATTTTAAAAGGTTCTTGTTCGCCAACGCGGTAAGATCCAGCATCGGGTCGCTCCAATGTTCCAAGTATCTGAAGTAGGGTTGTTTTACCCGCTCCAGAAGCACCAACAATGGAAATTAATTCTCCTTTTTTTACGGTAATGTCTATGCCTTTTAAGATCTCAACGTTTCCGTATGATTTTGTGATATTTTTTGCTTCAATCATTTCACCACGAAATTAGCAATTATTTTTAAAAATTCATTTGATTATCTATGAACAAATTATAGACCTGTATTGTTATGAGGTCCATATATTTTTGTTTTATATCTAAATGAAAAGCACTAATTCATTATTTGTTTTGACTTTCAAACTAAAAATGTTTAAATTTGTTAGTATAATATGGAAAACATCGATCATCAATATCCTCAAAAACCAACTCTTCTAAAGCGAAAGAGTAAAAGGCACATTTCAATTACAATCATGTCGATTGTGTTGTTTGCCCTTACATTCTCTTTAATTATCAATGATTATTATTTGATTTTTTTGCTTTTAGGTGTGTTGCTGTTTCATGAATTGGGACATTTCTTGTTGATGAAGTTGTTTAATTATGAAGAATTAAACATGCTTTTCATTCCATTTATGGGGGCGATGGTTTCTGGAAGAAAGAAGAAGTATTCTCAAGTTGAGAGTGCCTTAATGATTATTGCTGGACCTTTACCTGGAATTCTTCTCGGTGCTTCTTTGTTGATATATAACTGGTTGCCAGCTGAAGCACTTTCTATTCAAGTTGGTGTTCTGTTGATAATCTTAAATGTCATGAATTTGGCTCCTATAGAACCATTGGATGGCGGGAAATTGGTCCGAGTGCTGTTCTTTAATAAGTTTGAACTGGCACAATTGATTTTTTCAGTAATCTCTTCTTTAGCTATCATGGGAATCGGTATTTACTTCAATTCTATTGTTCTTACTATTTTCGGTTTCCTACTAGGATTTAGAATAAAAGGAAAGCATAAAATGTATTTAATCCGCAAGGATATGGAGGAGGAAGGAATTAATTATGAGTCGAATTATGAAGACTTATCCAACAAAGCATTCTCGAAAATAAAAAATATACTAATCGAACATACTCCGGTTTTAAAAGACCTTGAAGAATACGAAGAAGCAGAAAAGTATGGACATTTAATGGCGAAGCAAGTGGACGGAGTTTTGTATCCGCCAATGAAAAAAGACGCTTCTATTTGGTTTAAAATTTTCATGCTGCTTCTATGGGGTGGTGGAATTTTTATTTCAATTTATGCTATTATCAATAAAGATATTAATTCAATAGTCAATGCGTTTCAAAATAGGTGAGAAGGTAACATTCATGCATGAATCGGGTTATGGTGTTGTACTTTCTTATAAAGATGCCAACTGTGTAATTGTAGAAGATGAATCGGGATTCGATAGAGAGTTTCTTGAAAATGAATTGGTGAAAATTCTTGGAGATCATTCCGGAGCAATTGCCAATAGTTATGACAAAGATGGTTATGAAATGCCTGATAATTACGGTCAAACTAGTCCTAGAGGATTAACGAAAAGTAAGGACTTTTGGGAAATCGACTTACATTCTCACATGATAATGGATTCTGAACGCGGTTTATCCAATGGACAGATCCTTACGAGACAACTTTACGAGTTTAAACGTTCTTTTAAAGAAGCGAAAATGAACTTAATACGCAAGTTAATTGTTATACATGGAGTAGGTGAAGGTGTTCTTAAAACAGAAATAAGAGAATACCTTGCTGGACAAGTAGGAATCGAGTTTTATGACGCTAGTTTTCGAGAATATGGAAAAGGCGCAACAGAAATTCGTATCTATTATAAACAGTAGGAAAGTAAAAATATTAAACCCAACCACGTGGTTGAAAATTAAAAAAGAAACGTATGAAAGCAGTATTATTAAGCATTAGTATTTTATTAACAACATTCGCAATGGCACAAAATCACTCAATTTACGATTACGAAATTGAGACAATCGATGGGAAAACCATTAGTATGTCACAGTTTAAAGGGAAGAAAATTATGATAGTGAATACGGCATCAAAATGCGGCTTCACACCTCAGTATGAACAATTACAGGCACTTTATGCTGAGTATAAAGATCAAAACTTTGTTATTATTGGATTTCCAGCAAATGACTTTTTAAAGCAAGAACCTGGTTCAAATGAGGAAATCGCTGCTTTTTGTCAAAAGAATTATGGAGTAGATTTCCCAATGATGGCAAAAATTAGCGTGAAAGGTAAAGAAATGGCGCCTATATATGAGTGGTTAACTTCTAAAGAGTTAAACGGTAAGGCCGACAGTTCAGTAAAATGGAATTTCCAGAAATACTTGATTGGAACAGATGGTAAACTTGAGGAAATGTATTACTCTAAAGTTGCGCCAAACGATGCAGTTATTATCGACTGGATTAAGAAGAAATAAGCAATTATTATCCTTATTTTATTTCCTGATTTCCATTCAATCCTTTGGGCTGAATGGAAATTGCTATTAGTGCAAGTACCGCTGTAATAGCCATTACGAGGTAAACATTATGTGTCGCCTCAAAGAATCCGTGCTTTAAATAATCGAGAACTGTAGCGCTTGTTTCAGGTGCTTGTAATACATCAACGACATCATTCACTTCTGGTAATTTTCCATCTAATTGAGCGGGAGCGTTTCTTAAATGTTTTCCCATAGAAGCATTAAAAACTCCTCCTAAAATTGCTGCACCTATACTTTGTCCTAGATAACGGGCAAACATATTTGTACTTGTTACTACACCTCTTTTTTCCCAAGGAACTTTCGATTGAATTCCAACCATAGTAGAAGTTGAGAGTAAACCGTATCCAGCTCCCATTAAAACATGATTGACAACTAGCATCCATACACTTGCTTGAAAGGGCAGTAAGACGAATGTGGTACTAAGTACAATCAAAATAATAGCACCCATCATTCCTGTACTCCTGAAACCTATTCTTAAGTAAAGTTTTCCAGATAGGGAAGAAGCGATAGGCCAACCGATACTGATGCTCGCTAAGACAAATCCAGAAGCAATTGCACCTAGACTAAGAACAGATTGACCGAACATCGGTAAATACATGTTAGGACCAATCATAATCGTTCCCATTGCAATCATAGCAAGGTTTGCTCCAACTAAAGTTCTATCTTGCCAAACCCATTTTGGTAAAATAGGTTCAGGACTCTTTTTCTCTACATAGACTGTAGCAATAATCAAAAGAATAGAAATGGTAATCATGGTAAAACTCGTAGAAGAATTCCATGCCCAAGCTTGTCCACCTTCCATTAAGGTATAGATAACTGTTCCGCCTGTAATTAACATCATAAAAGCACCAGGAATATCGAGTTTACGCTTTTGTTTTACAACATTTTCTTTTAGAAAAATCATGATTAAAATGATGGAAATAAGTCCGATAGGAATGTTAATTAAGAAAATCCATCGCCACGACATATATTCTGCGAATGCACCACCCAAAGCAGGACCGACAATAGCGGCCATTCCCCAAACACTGGACAACCACCCTTGAATCTTAGCTCTTTCTTCTAGAGAAAATAAATCCCCTGCTAATGTATTTACATTGGCCATAATTGCACCAGCGCCAATTCCTTGTAAACCACGGAATACAATTAAAGAAAGCATGTCCCAAGCAAAAGCAGAAGTAGCAGAACCAATCAAGAATACGATTGTTCCAAATATTAGAATGGGTTTTCGCCCATAGAGGTCGGCTAGCTTCCCATAAATCGGAATGGTAACCATTTGAGTCAGCAGGTAAATAGAAAATACCCAACTAAACATCGAAAATCCACCAAGGTCTCCAACGATATGTGGAATTGCCGTAGAAACAATAGTAGCATCCATGGCAGCTAGCATAATGGTAAACATTAAGGCAGCTAAAATCCAACCTCTTCCATTGGTAGAGTACTTTGTTTTTGTTTCTTTTACTATTTTTTGATCCGACATAATTGAAAAAACAAAGATAAAGGAAATAAGTTTTGAGATTCCAGGAAGTCTTTAAATATGATGTTAAATAAACTTTTCTTAATGGATTTTACGTTTTGTTAAACTTTAACCTTTATTTTAGTGAAAAATAATATTTAAGAAATGGATTTTACACAAATACTTAACAGTGATCTAGGTAAACAGATTATTGATGGAATTGGACAAAAAACAGGAACATCTGAAAAAGAAACAAAAGCAGTTGTAACAGAAGGAATGCCTGTTCTATTCGGTATGCTACAAAAAAATGCTTCAGAGAAAGGAGCTGCTGGAATTTTGGATGCTTTAAAGCAACATGACGGTAGTATTCTAGAAAATATTTCTGGTTTTTTGGGAGGAGCAGATGGAGCCGATGGTGAAAAAATATTAGGTCATATTTTAGGCGCTAAAAAAAACGATGTAGAAAAAGCAATTAGTCAGAAGTCGGGAGTAGATTTAGGAAGTGTTGCTAAAATATTACCATTGCTAGCTCCTATCGTAATGGGCTATTTAGGTAAAAGTAATAAGTCTGGCGGCGGAATGGACCTAGGTAGTATTTTAGGCGGATTAATGGGTGGAGGAAAGTCAGGCGGTGGATCTGACATCTTATCTTCTGTTTTAGGAGGAAAAGGAGGAGATATTCTTGACGCTGTAACAGGCGGAGGTAAAAAAGGAGGAGGACTAGGTGGAATGCTTGGTGGGCTTTTTGGAGGAAAAAAATAAGTGATAAAAACCAAGAAAGACGTGCCATGCACGTCTTTCTTGTTATAATTAGCATTTAAATTAGGTCGTTAATGACTAATAAATTCCTTATAATAAACCGAAAAGTTTATGATTTTGGATTTTCTTTGTTCTTATTAATAAGTTGATTTACTGCAGAAACGATTTTCTCTTTATTTTGAAAGTATAAATTGTCTGCAATTGATTTCAATATTAACTTAATTGATGTTTTAGCCGAACTCTCTTCAGAGTTTAATTTATCTTTTTGGGTTTTCTTAATGAACATCAAGCCGATAGATTGATAGGCTAAATCTAAGCTTAATTCAATTAAGTTATTATTGCCTTTATTTTCTTCTTCTTTTGAGTCTAGATTTAAAAAACCTAAAACACTAGAAGATTGTTTTCCCAATTTGCTAAAAGGAGAGAAACCTTTCAAGAGACCAATTAATTTTGTAGGTCTCAAATCAAGTTTGAAATGATTTTCTACTCTTATATTTGCTTCATCAACGACGCTTTGTAGCCTTTCTTCCTCCTCTAGAAGTTCTTGATATGATGTAAATGATCTTTTCATTGCTTAGTAAATATACGGGTGAAGAAATTTAGTAAAAAACCATACGTTGATTTTTTAAACAAGTACATAAGTCCAATTATTAATAAAGGAATTGCTCCAGTAATTAAAAAACCTAAAGCATAGGAATCTAAAAGTTGACCAATAAATAAAGCCAATGCAATACTTAAAAATGAAAAACCTAATAACATAAAAATAAGGATGAAAAGGCTAAAGGTTACTTTTGAAGAAACCTCTACAGCTTTTTTAACGCCTTTTAGTTGAATTAATTCAAGGTGAGCATTAAGCCAGTTTTTAAGATCTTCTATTCCTTGTTTAAACGGATTAAATATTTTCATTTTTAAATAGTTTCTGTGAATTGATTATGCTTTAAGATCTTTGATGTTTTCTTTCATGTTTTCCACACCATCCTTACCTTTTGCCATCATTTCTTCCGCTTTGTGTTTTAATGATGATAAAGAGTCTTTTACTTTGTCTTTTGCGTCTTCAATAGAGTCAGCAATGTTTTCACGAGTCTCTTTTCCACTTGCAGGTGCAAATAATAATGCGATTCCTGCTCCAATAATAGCTCCTCCTAGGGCAGCAATTACAATTTTTGAATTGTTGTTCATAATTTTTTAATTTTAATTGATTAATACTCCTATAAATATACATCGAACTCATGGGTATAAAAAGTTAATACTCTTAAAAAATGCTAAATGAGTCAATTAAGGTGTTTTACGTGAAGTTTGACGAACGTAATTCATTTTTGATACCAAGTGGAACAAAATGTAATAAATCGAGTCGCTAACAAGGGTTGAATCGATTCCTTGTTGTGATGGGGAAATGTAGGTGTAAAAAAAAGGACCATTCTTTCGAATGATCCTTTCTCTAAAAATAATGTTATGATTATTTATTGATAACCAATTTGTTTGTTTTAACAACTTCACCGTTTGCATCAACTACTTTGTAGATGTAAACTCCATTGTTTAAGTTAGAAACATCAACTTTCGCTGTTCCGCTGATAGTTGTATTAACAACTACTTGGCCAGTGATTGAAGAAATAACAATGTTTCCATTTTCTAAACCATCAACTTGGAAGTTAACTAAGTTTTTAGCCGGGTTAGGGAAAACTTTGATATCTTTTGTATTGATAGCAATTGAAGAAGAAGTTCCTACTAAGAACGCATCTGTATTGTTATCATTGTTAGTATCATTTGGATCTTCTGGAACTAATTCATTCACTGGGTCTTCACTAATACCTAATACCCATACTGCTACTACGTTACCTTCCCAAGTAGATGTGTTTACAGAAAATGGATTGTCAAAAGCACCTTCAATCATTGAAGAAGGGACAGTCATACCAGTTTCCCATGCCATTGGTAATTCAACACCTTCTACTTGGTTAAGAGTTCCGTCTGATAAAGCGAAAAGCTCTTGTGTAGCTTGGTCAATCACACGAACACCAATAAACCATAATGAACTGTTTGCAGGAATTGT
Organism: Brumimicrobium sp.; assembly: GCA_035497735.1. Taxonomy (GTDB): domain Bacteria; phylum Bacteroidota; class Bacteroidia; order Flavobacteriales_D; family Crocinitomicaceae; genus Brumimicrobium. The sequence goes on from DATJCX010000004.1 coordinate 68,062, forward strand.
AGCTCCATTATTTTTAATTGTAAATGCAATTGGTTGGCTAGCAACTGGCCCAACAGTTGACATTGAAGCTGGGGTAACTAAGTTAACCTCTAGGTCGTACTGACCAAATGCAGTAACAGCTATAAAAATAGAAGCTACTAAAGTGTAAATTTTTCTCATATTATTTGTTTTTATAATTTTAATAATAGCCAAATATAAGAAAAGTATTTTACATCTGCCTTTTTCTGTTTATAATTTTTGCTGAAACGTAATTTTCACTGATTAGTGGTGTTTTAATGTTTCGGATGAAAATTCATCTACCTCCTTACTATTTAGACCTATTCTAAACAAATGTTTGGAAACTGACAAAAGTCATATTGAAAATAGAGGCATTTGAATACTTCTATTGTAAATTTGCAACAACAAATTATTGAAAAACTAATTATAGATGGAAGCAATCGGAAAAAATATAATCAATGTTCAAGAGATTGAGCCAAGATTTAGACACCAAACTATTTTCGAAACTTATGAAAGTTTGGCTGAAGGTGAGAGTTTAACAATTCATAATAATCATGACCCAGTTCCTGTTTATTATCAAATGTTGGATTTATTTGGAGAAACGTTTACTTGGGAATACGAACAACGCGGACCAGAATGGTGGGATGTTGTGGTAACGAAAGTTGATTTTACTTCACAAGGAATTAAACAAACTACCGATGGTGAGTTAGTTGTCGATGTTCCTTCAATTTCTAACCATACTTTAAAGCATCAAACAATTTTTCAAGTTTTTGAAGGATTAAAACCAGGGAAATCATTTATTATTCACAACGACCATGACCCTAAACCAGTATTTTACCAATTACAATCCATGCATGGAGATGTATTTACTTGGGAATATTTGGAGCAAGGACCTCAGTGGTGGGATATACGCGTAACTATGAAAGTAGAAGAAAGTAAAGAAACAATTGGAGAAATTGTTGCGAAGAATTTTCACGCAGCAGAAATTTTTAAAAGGTATGGAATCGACTTCTGTTGCCAAGGAAACAGAACGGTAAAGCAAGCAGCTACCGAAAAAGGAATCGATCCTGTTAAGTTAGAAGAAGAACTTCGTAAACCAACATCAGGAAGTGCAGGTGGAGCAATCCATAACTTCGATGAATGGGACTTAGGGTTCTTAGCTGATTATGTTGTAAACACACATCATAAGTATGTTAAAAAGACTTTGCCTGAATTAAATATGTATTCAGATAAAGTAGCAAAAGTTCACGGTGGAAGACATCCTGAATTACATACGATTAATGAATTGGTTCAGCAAATTACAAGAGAATTTGTCTCACACATGAAAGATGAAGAGGAGATTTTATTCCCAATGGTAAAAGAAATTGAAAATGCGAAGGAAAATGGTACTTCATTCAGGCCAGAAAAAAGCTTTGAGAAAGTTGTGGACCAAGCAGAAGCTGAACATAAAGATGTTGGATATGCACTTGAGGAAATTAGAAGATTGAGTGCTGAATATACATTGCCGGAAGATGCTTGTGCAAGTTATACTTTGCTGTTCAAAATGTTAGAAGAACTTGAAGGTGATACTTTTACACATATTCACTTAGAAAACAACTTAATGTTCCCTAAGGCAATTGAATTAGAGAAAACATTAGTTTAATCCCAGACCAATTGAAAGCCGCTTTATTCAATTGGATATTGGATAAAGCGGTTTTTTTTGACTAATAAGTTGTTTTTATTTAAATTTAGAGTGAAATACTATCGCTCCCACTTCACAAGCAATTAGAAATTATGGTCATCAACGAAAAAACAAAAATCGCACATATTTTAAAAGAGCATCCTGATGCTTTGCAAATTATTGTTGCCTTATCACCTGACTTTAAAAAGCTTTTAAATCCGATTCTTAGGAAACTTGTAGCAGGTAGAGCGAGCATTTCTATGGCTTCTAAAATGGGAGGTGTTAAACCAGAAGATTTCTTTAATGCTTTGAAGCCGCTAGGTTTTGAAATTGATGAGAATTTTGAAAGTGATGAAGATTTAGTTGTTGAAACTGCCTTACCTGAATTTCTAAGTGGTAGAAAAAACGAGCAGATTATTGAGTTTGATGTTCGTAAAATGATTGCTGATGGCGGCGATCCCTTGCGTCCAATTCAAGAAAAGGTAAGGAAGTTAAAAGTAGGAGAGGTCTTGCTAATTGTTGCCGATTTTGAGCCTGTGCCTTTGATTCGACTACTTGGGAACCAAGGTTTTGAATCTCACGTTAGAACGCTTGCAGCGGATAAAATTGAAACTTATTTCTTTAAGTCTAAGCAGAAAGAGGGTGATGTCAATGAATTAAAGGTGGACGATGTTGAAAACTCAGATGACTGGGAAGAAATCATGTCTGCTTATCAAGATTCTTTGGTGGAAATTGATGTACGTCAATTGGAAATGCCTGGTCCGATGGTAGCGATATTGGAAGCTTTAGAAGAACTGCCTGAAGAAAAAGCATTATATGTCAATCATAAGAAAGTTCCTATGTTTTTACTGTCGGAATTAAAAGACAGAAACTTTGACTACCGTATCAATGAGTTAGAAAATGGGGAAGTGAAATTAATCATATTTAAAGCCAAGTAAATGTTTGCACCATCAGTAGGAGGATTACAACAAACGACGAATTATAAAATAGTATTACCGTTTTATGCCTATGCTTCTTTAGCATTTTTAGTGGCTGCCGTTTTACTATTTTTTAATACAGATTTAATTGTTGCTAATTACATTAATCCAAAAGCTTTAGCGCTTACACATACGATGGCGCTTGCTTGGGGAACGATGATTATTTTTGGTGCCTCTTATCAGTTGTTGCCCGTTTTAATCGAAGGGAAATTAAAAAGTGAAAAACTGGCTTATTCTACATTGATTTTTTCAGGAATAGGAATTCCTATCTTGATTTATGGCTTTTATGTTTTTGATTATCAGGTTTTAATGCCTTTGGGTGCAGTGTTGGTGAATTTAGGAATTCTAAGTTACTTCATTAATGTTCTTTTAAGTGCCTTTGAAAGTGAAAAGCAAAATGTACACGCGTGGTTTATCATTACGGCTTCTGTTTGGCTGTTTTCTACTACAATATTTGGAATGTTATTGGTCTTTAATTTAGAATATCATTTCCTAGCCAAAGATTCATGGAGTTATCTTTCTATTCATGCGCATTTGGGAATTGTTGGTTGGTTTTTACTTTTAGTTATAGGAGTGGGTTCGCGCTTAATTCCGATGTTTTTAATTTCGAAATATGAAAACACAAAGGCCTTGTGGAGAATTTTTATCTTGATAAACTCTGGACTAATTGCTTTTATTATCTTTCAGTTATTCCATATTGAAAAGTTATATTTATTCCTTCCAATATTTTTGATACTTGGTGGTGTAGCGAATTTCGTTTATTATATTCTACAAGCTCGAAAAGTTAGAATTAGGAGAAGAGTAGATAATCAATTGAAAACTTCGATTTTGTCAGTTATACAGATGTTGCTACCGATTTTAGTATTGGTGATTATCGTCTTGTTTTTACCTAGTAGAACGAATTTAAATGTGACCACGCTTTATGGTTTTACAATCTTTTTTGGTTGGATAACGGCTATCATTTTGGGAATGACTTATAAAACCCTACCTTTTATTGTTTGGAATAAGGTGTATGATAGTAAGGCAAGGAGAGGGAAGACCTTAACGCCAAAAGATTTGTTTAATGAAAAAATGTACGATGTAGGGATGATTGCTTATTTATCTGGCTTTTTTATCTTTATTTTGGGAGTAATTATTGTCAATAGTTTTCTCTTGAAATTAGGTGCTGCTGGTTTGGTTGTTTCAGCTGCATTGTACTTTATAAATACAAGTAAAACAATATTACATAAAACCAAATAAGTATGTCAGACGGAATTATTACAACAACGAATAATGCAGAATTGGGAGAATTCGCATTGTCAGGATTATATGGAGTAGATGACCCAGAAGTGGGGTTAAATGTTGTTGATTTAGGGTTGATTTATCATTTAGACTTTGATGAAGTAAAAAAGAAACTATATTGCAAAATGACATTGACGACACAGTTCTGTCCAATGGGTGATACCATCACAGGAGATGTGACCAATGTATTGAAAGAAGCTTTTCCAGATTGGACAGTTTTGATAGACTTGACATTTGACCCAGCTTGGGATCAGTCTATGATTTCTCCTGAAGGAAGAGACTTTTTAGGACAATATTAATTATAGGTTCACTATAAAAAGTGAGTATAAGCAAAAGAAACAGTATATATGTTAAGTCAAACGTCTAAAATAGCGATAAAAGCGATAATCTATCTTTCAGACATTAGTTTTGATGGAAAGAAAGCTGGCGTGAACGAAGTTGCAGAAAAAATAAATGCAAGTAAACATACCGTGAGCAAGGCACTTCAAACATTAGTTAGGAGTGAGGTTATCAACAGTCAAAAAGGTCCTACCGGTGGCTTTTATTTAAGTGAAAAACAACAATCGCAAGCAATCTATAAGATCATAGAAGCAATTGATGGCGGAACTTTGTTTACAGAGTGTGGCCTAGGATTAAAATTGTGTTCAGAAACGAGACCTTGTCCAATTCACAACGAATATAAAGTTGTTAGAGAACGATTAGAAAGTATATTTAAAGAAAAGAAGGTGCAAGATTTGCGAGAAACTGTCTCTGATGGACTTGCCTTTCTTATGGATTGATACTTTTCTTTTTATTGCAATTAGGGAGGCTAATAAGTTTGAATTTATATTCGTACTTATTAGCCTTTACTATTTTTATTAGATTGGAAAATTTTACTTCACAACAATAAACTCTGTTCTTCTATTGATTTGGTGTAGTCTTTCCTTTTCCTCTTCTGAAGAAGCATTATTAATTTCTTCTTCACTAATTTTCAATTTACTTTCTCCGAATCCTTTATATGTTAAACGACCTTCATCAATTCCACTAGAAATGATGTATTCAGCAGAACGCTGAGCTCTTCTCTCAGACAACCATTGATTGTATCCATCTTCACCTCTTGTGTCTGTATGCGCTCGTAAATCGATGTGCATCTCTGGATTGTTGTTTAAAATTTTGATAATTTTATCCAATTCAGCTTTTGCGTCTTCCCTCAAGTAAGAACTGTTTAAATCGAAGTGAATTGGTTCAAGTTGAACAACTTCGTTTAAGTCCGTTTTATCGATTTCGATGGCAACCAATTTATAGTTAGCTTCAACTCTCTCATTTTCAGCAAGTGTGTTTGAGAAATTGTATTCATCAGCAACAAAACCGTTCTTTTCAATCTTTAGCGTATAATCGATTTCATCAGAATAGGAGTAAGGAATAATTTGTGTTTCAAAATTTCCTTCATCATCTGTTGTTATGCTTGCAAAAGTTTCATTCGTTTTATTATCGATTAAAACAATTGTAGCATTCGCAATACTTTCGTTTGAAGCTTTATCTGTTATTTTTCCTACAATCAAGTATTCTGTATTGTAAATATTCTTGATAGGTTCTTCTTGTCCGAAACTATAAATATCATCCATTCCCACACCACCTTCTCTATTCGAAGCAAAATATCCTTTCGTTTGTTCAGCATTACTAACGTATGAAAAATCATCTGCTGACGTATTGATAGGGGAGCCTAGGTTTTCAACTTTAACTCCTGCACCGCTAGTGTTTAACATTCCTGCGTAAACATCTAGACCACCTAAGCCGTAGTGTCCATTAGAAGAAAAGAATATAATGTTTTCTTCTTGGTTGTAACTTGGAAAAACTTCGTTTTGAGAAGTGTTTATCTTATCGCCAAGGTTAAAAGGTTCGCCAACAGCATTTCCGTTTTCATCTAAATCGATAGAGTAGATGTCCATTCCTCCAAAACCTCCTGGACGATTAGAAGCGAAGAATAGTTTTGTTCCGTCGTCGCTTACGTAAGGGTGAGCCGTAGAAAAGTTGTTCCCATTAATAATCCCAACTGGTCTAGCGTCCGTAAATTCATTTCCGTTTAATTTCGCTTTAAATATCTTTAAAAGCACTACATTTTCCTTGTCTGTAATCAGTTGTCCCTCTATGATATTACTTCTCGTAAAATAAACAGATCCAGTTTTCTCATTATAAACTGCAGGACCATCGTGGTATTTGGTTTTAGCATCTGACTTTAAAATTTTCATTTTACCAATATTGCCATTCGCAGCGATAGGGGCCTTGTATAAATCGTAGAAGTAATCTCCAGTCCAAGAATTAATTTGCTGTGCTGCCTTAACACGTCTTTGTGAACTTGCAATCAGCACTTCATCTTTACCGATGTAGCTAACACCCATTTCCGACTTATCAGTGTTAATAGATTGATTGGTAACTCTGAATCCAGCTTTATTCTCTTTAATTTCGTCGATCGATTTATTTTGTAATAAATCGTATGGAATGTCTGAATCTCCATAGTTTGCTATATAGGTAGAGAATAATTCATCAGATTCACCATAGTTTTCTACTTCTCTTTCTAAAAAAGCTAAGCGAAGGAATTGTTCCTGTGTTAGTAAATCTTTTCTTTTAAGGAAGCGGAACCATTCAACAGCTTTCCTTGAGTTCCCTATTTTATCATAACTATCTGCTATTCTAACTGCGACAGTAGTGGAGTCCACTTTTCGTTCAATAACGTCTTCGTATGCTTCACTAGCGTCATAATACGATTTGGCTTCATACATCTTATCTGCATACTTTAATCTTGCACTTTGTCCGTATGAAAGCATTGGTAAACCTACAAGTAAACCTAAAGTAATATATTTTAAATTTTTCATTTCAATCTTTGTTAGCTGGTAATTAAGTTAGAAGTATCTTGGTGATGCAAAAGGTTTGCTCTTTAGGAATAAGTCATACGAAAGCATGAGCTCGTGTGTTCCGTAGTTGTGAGAACGAATCTTTCCTGTTGAAAATTCAAATGCATAACCTATTTTAAATTGCTTGTTAATCAGTATTTGTGCATATATACCGGCACTTTCCAGTACGCGATAGTTAACACCCAACCATAATTTATCATACATGATAAACGCAAGGTTCGCATCGATTGAAGCAGGTGCATTCTCAGTAATTTTCAACATAGCACTTGGACGAATTTTCAGCATTCTATTGGCATTAAAATATCCACCAATAGTCATGTAGTAGTGTCGCTGTGCAATGTACTTTGGATCTATAATCTGATTGGCATCTTTGATGTTGTCAATGATTTTCGGAACTGCCACACCAAGGAAGAATTGATCTGAATGGTAGTAAATACCAGCTCCGATATTAGGAAGTGCCTTGTTTTGGTACCTTACATCAAGCATTTCGTCACTTTGATCTTCTTTGTACAAAGTTGTTAAGTCTCCGTTCAATAAACTCATACCTCCTTTAATACCAAAAGCCAATCTTCCATTGTGCTTTTTAAACTTCAAAGAGTAGGAGAAGTCTGCATTAATCCATGTCGCGTTAATTGGCCCTGCTTTGTCGTTTAACACACTTAATCCTAATCCAATATTATCATATTTTAAAGGACTGTGAATACCAAAAGTTGTACTCATTGGTGCTCCTTTAAATCCTGCCCATTGTTGACGATGTAATGCAGAGATACTTAACATATCATTACTTCCAGCATATGCAGGATTGTAGTACACCATATTGTCTAGGTACTGGGTAAACTGCGCTTCCTGTTGAGCTTGAATGGAGCCTGCTAAAAGTAGCATCATTCCTCCCGCTAGTATTTTGTTTCTTAGTTTCATATTCTTTTATTGTTATTAAGGGCTTCATAGTGACAGTGTCAAGAAAAAGCCCTAGAATTTTTAATTATCTTTTTAAATAAACAAAACCTTTATAAACGTTCCCTGCATTAGGGGTCGAGATGTCTCCACCAAGTTTTAGCACGTAGTAGTACGTTCCTTCAGGTAGTTCTTCTTCTCCGATATTTAATGCGTTTTGTGATTGACCATTCCAATCGTTCAGGTAGTCGCTAGAGTTGTAAACTTCAGCTCCCCATTTGTTGTAAATCCATAATTCACTGTTGGGGTACATGCTTAAATTCTCTACAACGAAGTAATCGTTTTTACCATCTCCGTTTGGTGAGAATACTTCAGTGATATTTATGTTACAGATATCAACCGAAAGTGTTACATCCATTTCAACAAAACATCCGTTTGAATTTTGGGCAACTAAGATATAATTACCATCATTCATTAAGCCTGCATCTTGGATAGTATAGTTCGCGCCGTTGTTAACTAAGTCTTCATCAAAGTACCAATAGTAATCATTACTACTTGATGGACTATCGACAGTCATTGTTACATTCTCGCCTGAACAAACACTGTATTGTGTTTCAGCTGATAGGGTTGGAATATCATTTACGACTATTGTTGTAGTGCTTGAATTTTCACAACCATTGCCGTCTGTATAATCGTAAGTGATGATATGTGTTCCAATACCAGCGATACTCGGGTCAAAGTTGTTCCCGTTGATTCCAACTCCTGAGAATGTTCCACCAACTGGGTTGCCAGAAAGTGTTATTAAATCATTATTGATACATAAGTCTGCAACTGGATCAATTGATACAACTGGCAGTGCATTTACTGTAACTTCTACATCATCCGTTGAAGTACAACCATTCAGAACCGCAGTTACTGTGTAAGTTGTCGTTCCAACAGTAGGAGTGAACGGTGTTCCGTCTGTAACTCCATTGTTCCAAGTAATTGTTGCTCCATCAGGATTTGATGCTGTTAAAGTTACTTCTTCGTTTTCACAAAGCACTTCGTCCAAACCAGCGTTAACTACAGGTGCATCTGGATCTTCCAAAGTAATTATCGTGTTATCTAATTTTGGACAACCGTCAAGTGTTACTTCGAAGTCAGTGTAAGTACCAGCTTCGAGGTCTGTGATAAGGATTTCACCATTTACATCAGCTGTGTAAGTAACCGCGATTCCGTTGTTGTAATTAACATCGTAACTATCCCCAGCATTTAATCCAGTTAAAGTGATTGTTCCTTCAGTACCACCACAAGTTGTCGGGTTGGTGAAACTCACTGTATAGTTCGGAACCTCTTTTACTACGATTGTTGTCGTTGCAGCGTTCTCACATGTATTTCCGTCTGTGTATTCGTATGTTATTGTGTGCGTTCCAACTCCAGCAAGGCTAGGGTCGAAGTCATCACCAGTAATTCCATTTCCAGAGAATGTTCCACCGTTTGGTGTTCCTACTAAGCTAATGACTGCATTGTCTTCACAAAGGTCTGCAACTGGGTCAATTGATACAACTGGCAGTGCATTTACTGTAACTTCCACATCATCTGTTGA
>DATJCX010000005.1:0-94538 GCA_035497735.1 Brumimicrobium sp.
ACAACTTGTTGTTGCGCCATTGTCCTAAACTGGGTTTACTTTCTTCTTTCATTTTACACTTTTTTGTGTAAACCTATTTTAGGACAAGTCACTTCGATACAATTTCACTCGTTCCTCATGAAATCACTCAGTATGACAAGAAACGTATCGAAAACGCTAATTACACATTGTCAGACTGAGTGTTTTTAGATTTTCGGTAGAAAATATAAAAATGTATCGAAGGCTGACGAAACGTATCGAAGACTGGCAAGAGTCTTTCGAGAAGTTTTACATTTAGATTGTCACATTTCGATACAATTTCACTCGTTCCTCATGAAATCACTCAGTATGACAAGAAATGTATCGAAAAATTTTCCATTCACATTGTCAGACTGAGTGTTTCCCGACGAGTAGGAGGGAAATGTATCGAAGGCTGACGGTTGAAAGGAGGAGTTTATATTTAGCAGTAGCTTTCCTCCCCCTTTTTCCCCCTCCGAAGGGGGAGATACCGAGTCTTTAACCTTTATCTTTCATTAAAATATTTCCTTTCTTTCAAAAATACATTTTTATGCTTTCTTGAAAGCATAAAAATGCATCAAAAACTATCACAATTCCTGCAATTCTACCATCCTCTTAAACCTCTCCGAGCTTCTACAAAGCTCCTCAAAATTCCCTTCGCCAATTACCTCTCCTTTATCCATCATATACACCTTATCCGCGTTTTTAATGGTAGAAAGTCTATGGGCGATGATCAGTATCGTATAATCACCTTTGATTTGGTCGATATTTGTTTGAATTTCCTTTTCTGTTTCAGAGTCCAAGGCCGAGGTGGCTTCGTCTAAAATCAGTATATCGATGTCTTTATACAATTCCCTAGCGATGGAAACACGTTGTTTTTGTCCGCCGCTTAGGTTGATTCCATTGTTCCCCAATAAAGTTTCCCCTTGCTTGGGTAGTTCTGAAATATACTGAAGCAAAGAAGCTTGTTTAAGTGCATTTTCGTAGCGTGCTACATTTTCTTTTGTTGGTGTTGCCCAAAGTGTGATGTTGTTGTATATCGTGTCGTTGAAAATCACTGGTTCTTGCGTGATGTAACCAATTCTTGACTGATAAGCGTCTATGTTTAATTCCGAAAATGGAATGCCGTCTATGTAAACTTCTCCCTTGCTTGGTCGCAATAAACCGCCTAATAAATTCACCAAAGTGGTCTTTCCACTTCCACTTTCTCCAACAAAAGCAATGGTTTTATTCTTGGGAATGCTCAAGTTTAAATTTCTTAAAATACCGTCTGCTTCGTCGTAACCAAAGTCGATGTTTTTTACCTGAATGTCTTGTTGGAATTTCTGAATGGAAGTTTTACCAAGTGTTTCTGTATTGTCGATGAGTTCTTGTTCAAATTTCTTGATGTTATCTAAAGAACCAGAAACGGATAAGTAGTTGTTATAGCTGTTTTGGAAAATCATCAGTCCAGATAAAGCACGGTAGAAGAAGAGTAAACTAATCATGATACTTGCCAATTGTCCGCCCATAAATTCTACCTGAATAAGAATCACGATACAGACAATTCCAATTAAAATTGGTTCGCGCAAGGCACTGATTTTCGAACTTAAAAATCCGATTTGTGTATTGTTGCTTTCTACTTCCTTAATTTTATCCTTTAAACGTTCTGCATAGGTCTTGATAAAACCTGTTGCCTTTAGATATTTAAAGTTGGAAATATACTGAATAATTAAACCTTGGAAACCGCTGTTGTTTTTCGATAATTCGTGAGATTGCTCCTTGGTTTTCTTGAATAAACGCCCAAAAAATAAGTTAGACAAACCACCACCGATAACAACCAGAAGGGCGAATTTCCAATCCACTAAAAACACAAAACTAAGGTAAACCAATACCATGATTAAGTTTTGTACACTGTCAGCAAAATTCCTATAAGCAGCAGAAACCCTTGCTACTTCACCGGTCATTGAGTTTTGTATTCTTCCAACATCGGAACTTACAAAAGACTTAAAAGAATAGCGTGTAAACAAATCCGTCAGTTTAATACGCATAGAGGAAACGAAAAACTGTAGAATTCTCACGTTAAATTTCAGCGAGTAATAAAAAACGATACCTTTCAGTGTAAAGAAGCCAAACATAAATAACAAGGCCGTTTTTATGTTTAATTCGATTCCCATGTTGCTTATTCCATCTACTAAGAAAGCCATGCTACCCATTTCTTCACTGGAAACAGTGGAACTTCCGTCGGCCATTTGCAGTAAGGGCAAAAACATCGTTAGTCCAAGTCCGTCGAGTACGCCGATCAGGATACTTAGAAATAACATAACGAAAATTCTATAGCCTAAGTAACTGTAAAAATAAGCGAAAGAGGAAAAATATTTTTTTATTAAATTCTTAATAGTATTCATTCTAGTGTGGTATAAGCCAAGGGTAAAAGTAATGAAATATTGATAGTTTATGTAAAGAACTGTGGAAATTGTTTGAATGGTGCTTATTGCCTTTCACCTTGTATTTGTCCGCTTTGATAATACCATCTGTAGAGTAAAACTTGTATCGTTTGTTTGATATACGGCAATTTGATTTCTTCTTTCCTTAACTTCGTTCTATAGGTGTCAAAGAAATAATGTATGGATATTTCTTCATTGTTTTCGATGTAATCGGCGATGTTTCTACTGATGCTGGAGAAATGTGTTTGACTAATTGTGGTAGAATCTATCCCGTAGGCCATTTCTGCACATTCATAAATGCTCATCGGATTTTTAAATAAAACGATGTCGTTCATGGCGACTATGTTTTCCGTTGAAGAGAAATAATTGTCCTGACTCAAAGTTTTTAGCAATTTTTTATAGGAATCTCCTGTCGTATCTTTTAAATGTCCTTCGCTGACCAGTTTTTGTTCGAATTCATCAAGTAGGTCAAGAATTTCTACATCATAATTCTTGAAATAGTCTTCATAACACAATTCTAAAAAAGTGTAAATTTCCCTCTCATCCATTTTTTTGTCGGAACTACAAGCGTAGGAGAGGAGTCCTACCAATAGAAAAAGCGAAATTCTTTTCATGATCTATGCTATTTATAAAACTTCCACCAACTTCTCTAAACCGATTCCGCGGGAACCTTTAAGGAGAATTAAATTGTTCTTGGGTTTTGCTGTTTGTAGAAAACGCTTGGTTTCTTCTGTTGAAGGAAATGCTAAAATGTCGTTTTCTTCTGCGAGTTGTTGAAAGAGTTTACCAACAAATATTCCTTGTAATTGCAATTGCTTTGTTAAGGCTATAATTTCATTGTGATAATCTAAGGTATCTGGTCCCAATTCCAGCATGTCGCCAATGATAAATAATTTCTCCTCGGTATCGATTTCTGCAAAATTTTCTAGTGCAGCACGTAAACTAGTTGGATTGGCATTGTAGGCGTCTAGTATCAACTGATTGTTGGCTGTTTTCTCCAATTGCGATCGGTTGTTGCTAGGCGTATAACTTTCCAAAGCTTTGTTGATCTTTTCATTTTCCACCTCAAAGAAAATTCCCACACAAACCGCCGCTAGCATATTATAGAGATTGTATTTCCCGATAATATGTGCTTGAAGCGTTGGAGAATGGTAATTCTTGCTATTCCACTTAAAAGAAACCTGTGGTGTTGCCGCAATCAATGTTCCGTAGATATCGGCAGAAGCTTCAATTCCATAAGAAGAGTAGGTGCAGCCATTTGGCAATTTATCTTTTAACAGTTCGTCATCTTGGTTAAAGAAAATATGTCCTTGGATTTCTTCCACGGCACGATAGAGTTCTGTTTTTGTTGTTAGAATATTTTCCTGACTTCCAAAACCTTCGATATGTGCTGTTCCAATATTGGTGATGATTGCATGCGTCGGGTGGGCAATGTCGGTAAGTTCCTTTATGTCGCCGAGTTTACTTGCGCCCATTTCTATAATCGCTATTTCACTGTCCGTAGGCATCGCCAAAAGCGTTAGTGGAACACCAATGTGATTATTGAGGTTTCCTTGCGTATAATGTACTTTATAGCGCTCGTTAAGCACTGCTGCGATTAATTCTTTCGTTGTCGTTTTTCCGTTACTTCCTGTAATTCCAATAAATGGGATGTTAAACTTCTTTCTATGAAATTCCGCTAGTTTTTGTAAGAATACCAGGCCGTCTTCTACAAGGTGAATGTTTTTTCCATTGGCAAATTCTTTTTCATCTACGATGGCATACTTTGCACCGGCTTCAATTGCTTTTTGCGCATATTGATTTCCATTAAAGGTTTCCCCTTTTAACGCGACGTAGAGTTCATTTTCTTTAATATTTCTTGTGTCTGTTGAGACGCCTGTGCATTCGTAGAATAATTGAAAAAGATTTTCCATACTGTATATTTGGATAAAAAAAGCCCTGACGATATTGTCAGGGCTTAAATATATTAAAACTTAAAGTTTCAGCGTTCTATTTTTTCTTAGATTTTTTCTTTGGGTTTAATCCTGTCGGACTTCCAATTCTATCCATTGCACATCTGAATCCAATATAATCAGTTGCTTTGTCTTCATCTAAGAATCTTCTGTTACCTCCAACAGCCCAGTAAGCTCTATCTTTCCAAGAACCACCTTTGTAAACGCGAGACTTATCAGAAATCAATGTTGTAGGCCATGCAGTTCTATCATCACCACCTGGTTTTACTTGACCACCTTTTAAGTCGTATTCCTCAAATTTGTTTTGGTACATTACTAAATCTGGGTCACGTCTAGCTTGGTTAATATCATTCTTACGTTTTGTATTGTCATAGTGAATTGACGTTTCGATATCACCATCAAGGTAGTCGATATAGTCAGCTCTTCTGTAATTCAAACGTCCGATATTTTCCTCTTCTGTTACGTTACGGTATTTTAATTTGCCTGGCGTATCCGTGATGTAGTCTTTAAATGCATTTCTCAATAAAGAAATTATTTCAAAGTCATACTCTTCACCCATAGGTCCGATACGAATTTCGTCAGCAAAAATACCTTCGAATAATTCTTCTTGAATGTACATTGACGCCTCCGTGTTGAACTTGTCATTTTTGTATTCAATTGCTTTATCCAAAACAGTATTGATTCTTCCTAAAATTACCAATTCGATTGAATCCTTCTGGAAGTCGTGAGAAACATAGTATGGGTCTGGCGCATATCCTCTGTTAACAGGGTTTTTAGACTCATTTGTTTTCATTACTCCAGTTGCGATGATTGTATCATTTGGATCGTGCTTCTCCGCTGAAATTCTTTGGTAACGAACTCTTTCAAATTCGTTTAAGAATTCTTTCATTCCGTGAACGTCGTATTCAACTTGGAAGTTTTTTAGATCAACTAAACCTTCGTTGTTTAATACTTTTGTTTGGAAAACGTTACCTCTAAATGGACGGAAATCATCAACATCTTCTGAAGATAGCGGACGGTAAACATCCATTACCCATTCAGCAACGTTACCTGCCATGTGGTATAATCCATTATCGTTTGGCCAGTAAGAATCAACACGTGCAGTAATATCAGAACCGTCGTTTAAGTTACCAGCAATACCCATGTAGTCACCTCGTGAACGCATGATGTTCATACGAATCTTACCTTGTAAGTCTCCGTCATCCATTCTTACGTAGTGTCCATTCCAAGGGTAAATTCTTCTTTCACTAATAATTTCAGAATCATCTTGAGAAGTATTCCCAATCAATCCATAGTATGCGAATTCCCATTCAGCCTCCGTTGGTAGTCGGTAGCGTGGTAATAAAATACCATCTTCCATTCTTACTCTACGTTGACCTAGAACTTTATTGTTTTTTCCTGATGCATTTGAAGGATTTAAGTCTGTTAGCATTTGTCTAACTTCCTCTTCGTATTGTCCGTTCAAGTATGCTTCTGTGTTGAATGTTGCTTCATCCGCTTGGTTTACGTTAAAGTAAAGAACTCCTTCACGAATTAAGATGTACTCGTTTACACGGTCCGTTCTCCATTTACAGAAATCGTTTGCTTGTAACCAAGACACACCAACAACTGGATAGTCACGGTAAGCCGGGTGACGTAAGTAGTACTCTACATATTTCTCGTTGAATCCTAGTTCCGAACGCCATACCAATGTATCTGGTAAAGAGTTTTTGTAAACCATTGGATAGCTTTCGTAAGCTCTTTCAATCCAATAAAGGTATTCTAACCAGTGAAAGTTTGTTACCTCTGTTTGGTCCATATAGAATGACGAAACAGTCACACGACGTGGTCTATTATTCCAGTCGAACATAACATCATCTTCTACACGTCCCATAGTGAAAGTACCTCCTTCTACTAGAATTAAACCTGGCCCTGTCTCTTGGTCAACATAAGGAACTTTCTGGAAGCCTCCCATCTTAGGATTGTTATAATCCCAACCAGTTGAGTTAGAAACTTGTTTAGCACATGATGTAGCAAAAGCAATTGCTCCAACGATTAATAAGCCGTGCTTTAATCTTCTCATATTATTGGTTTTTATTTTCATAATTCACACTTCAACAATTACAATAACGAATCTAAATAATTTTGGTTACACTCTTTTTAAAATGAAGGACAAGATAAAGTTCTAAAACTTGGTGTCTTTGTCTTACAATTTAAGTTGAACCCTAATGAAACTTCATGAGAACCTCCTGAAACTCCATTGTTTATTTTTGAAACGGTAACGTCATAACTATATCCTATTTTCACAGTTCCTGTATCAACACCCAATGATAAAATAAAGGCATCTTTCGAACGGAACCATGCACCAGCCGTGAATATACTATATTTCACGTAAGTACCCAACATTAACTCCATAAATCCTTGTTGATATTGGTAAATGATGTTTGGCAAAATTGCTGCATCATTGCTGTATTGTGATTTCTTTCCTAATTTAATGTTTGCTCCAATATGTCCTGTGAACCTCATTGGCATTGGACTTTTTCCAACAATCATCGATTCGTTTGGCATATTTAAGTGGTGCGCTGAAACTCCAAAGTATAAATAATCTGTATGTCCAACAATTCCTGCTGAAGCATCAAAGAATCCTTTTGAACCACCACGAGGAACATCTCCTGTTGCGTAGATAAATCCTCTACGTGGGTCGATCATGTCTCCAAATGTCAATTTATCCCAGTCTAAGAATTTTTGATTCCAAGTTGCTTTACCGGCAAACATCAATGTGAATTTACGGCTTGCTTTTAAATGGTAATTATAAATTAAACTAATTGTTGAATGGTTAATTGTTCCTTTTCCTTGTTGGTCGTGCGTTAAGATAGCACCCAAACCTCCACCAATTTGCTTGATGTATTGGTCGTAAGATGCTGAATAGGTAACGAATGTACCCGATAGCGCTGGCCACTGATTCCTATAGTTAACAGCAAAACGTGGACAACCATGACTTCCCGCAAAAGCAGGATTCAAGTATATGGGATTCGCATAGAATTGCGAAAACTGAGGGTCTTGGGCATATGCTTTTGATTGCAATGTGCTGACAATGAGCGTTGTTGCAATCACGATATACGTAAGTAAATTATTTTTAAGCATAGTTAATTTCACTTTGGTACACAAACAATCGTCAATTTTACGAATTATTTTCGTTATAGTTACAAAAAATAGTACTTCTTTTAAAAAATGTTAATTTTCTCAAATCAGAATTATCACAAAAATAGAAAATTTTTTCAATTAGTTTGTTTAGAATAATAAAATCTGTGTATTTCTTATTTATCATCTAGATTTTTTTAATTCCAAGGAATGTTCTGCTTCTTTGTTTAAACCACAGTCCTTTATAATAGGTCATCTAAAATGAATTCTGTTAACGTATTTATTTTCTTTTCTTTATAATATGTTCCATCACTGAGCGTTTAAAATGTTAAGTAAAACGAATTTCGTTATATTTGTATCTTTAATTTTCATGTATTGTAATGATAAATCAGATAAGATTAGTCGTATTTATAGTGTTTTCCTGCTTTTCCTTTGTTGGTGTTAGCCAAAAAGAAATTACCCTTCCTCTAAAATGGAGTGATACGCCGCTCCATGCAATCGGTGATGAAAGCGTTCAAGCTTATCCGAATTTAATTGGTGGGGTGATTGATGATAATGAATTTCTTTATGTCAAGGAATTTAAAAGAGGAAACGATGCCGTGCAATGGGAACTTGAATTATTGAGTTACCAAACTGCGGCCGTGGATCAACTGATTAAGGATTATGTGAAAACAAGAAATTTGGAGGTGAATACAACGCCTACTTTTTCTTTTGTGAATAATAGAGCGATGGGTGAACCGATTACGATGCTTTCGGTGGTGCCTTTAATTCAAGTGAATGGAGAATTGCGAAAATTAACTTCCATTACCTTTAATAGAAAGTCCGTAAATACTGCCAATCAAAAAGCGCATGTTTTTGCCGCCAACTCTGTGCTTGCAGATGGAAGTGGAGAATGGTATAAAATTTCTGTAAAAAGAGACGGGGTTCATAAATTAGATTACGATTTCTTAAAGTCGCTGGGAATTAATGTCAACAACCTAAATCCAAGTCATATTCATGTTTACGGGAATGGTTTTGGGAAATTACCCGAAGAGAATAGTGTGTTGCGACCAGATGACTTAATCAAAAATGATATTTTAGTAATCGGGGAAGAAGACGGAAAGTTTGACGCATCGGATTATGTTATTTTCTATGGAAAGGGACCACACAAATGGGAACGTGTCAACAATAGATTCCAAAGGACTTTAAATATATATGCAGAATATTCGGCCTATTATATCAATATCAATTCTACCGAACCGCCAGCGAGAATTTCGAACGCTGTTACCAGTTCGGCTCCTGCAACGAATTTTGTAACGGACTTTAATTCCTTTACCATTCACGAGAAAGAAGATACGAACGTTTATAAAACAGGTCAAAGATGGTACGGGGAACATTTTGATGCGTATTTATCGCAAACTTTCCCGATGAATATTCCCAACTTAAATACCAATGCTTCTAGTACACTTCGTGGTGCAGTCGTTTCTAAGGTAAACGGTTCAGGTGAATCGGTGAGTTTTACCTTTAAATATGGAAATACTACTTTAGCTTCGCTTCCAATTGGCTACGGTGGAGATAATAGTTTTTCGAGGAGAGAATTTACGACAGCTGTCAATGCTTTTGCGCCTACTTCGAGTAATTTCACCATCAAGGTTGACTTCAATAGAAACAATCCTTCTTATGTTGGTTTCCTAGACTATATAGAAGTCAATGCGCGAAGTTTCCTGAAATTCTACGACAAATTGCAATTCCAAGACATTAATTCTATAGGTGCAGGAAATGTTTCTGAATTTCAAGTTACTAGCTTTCCAAACAATGGTATGGTATGGGAGGTTACCGAGCCAACAAATCCAAAATTAGTGAATGGTTCAACTGCTGGCGGAACGTTTAGCTTTAAAGTTAATACCGATAGTTTGCGAACGTTCTTTGCTTTTGAAGAAGGAAGTTACTTAAAACCAACTTTCTTAAATAAAGTCGTAGCGCAAGATTTACACGGGTTAGACTATGCCGATTATTTAATCGTGACGCACCCGAAATTTCTATCGCAAGCCAATCGTTTGGCCGACTTACACAGAAACAACAATGGACTAAGCGTTCATGTGGTAACGACAGAACAAATTTACAATGAATTTTCAGGAGGAACGCAAGACCCAACTGCCATTAAGTTTTTCGCTAAAATGTTCTACGATAGAGCAGGAGGGAATGTCAGTTTGATGCCTAAATATCTCTTGTTGTTTGGTGACGGAACTTATGACCCTTTGGATAGAGTGGCGAATAATAATTATTATGTTCCTGTTTATGAAACGGTTGACTCTGAGTCTTATACAGGTTCTTTGGTGTCGGATGACTACTTCGGTTTTCTCGATGACGGAGAATCTTTTGGTGCGAATGATAGATTGGATATTGCCATTGGACGATTGACCGCTTCTACGGTTGGGGATGCTACCAACTTGGTGAATAAAATCGAACATTATATGAAGAATGGTTCGTATTTATACGCGGGTTCGAGCGTTTCTTGTGGTGACGACGGTTTTCTTTCCACTCATGGAGATTGGCGCTTACATTATTCTGTAATCGCCGACGACGAAGAGAATAACTGGTTTTTAAAGAATGACTTGGAGCCGGCTACAACTCATGTGGAGGCGAATCATCCTGAAATGAATGTGAAGAAAATTTATTTGGATGCTTATACGCAAGTTACAACGGCAGGTGGGCAACGTTATCCCGAAGTAAACAGAGATATTACAAAGCATTTAGAGTCTGGTTCTATCGTGACTTGTTTTGTTGGACATGGTTCACCTACGAGTGCAACGGCCGAACGTGTGATGACAGTTGGAGAAGTGAATGCACTGACGAATATCGATCGACTGACTTTGTTTGTTTCCGCTACCTGTGAATTCGGGAGAATGGACGATAACGAAAGATCTTCTATCGGAGAAAGAATGGCACTGAACACCGGTGGTGGAGCGATTGCTTTGATGACAACCACAAGGGCGGTTAGTTTTACCAACAACACGATTGTAACGAGAAACTTCTTTAAGAATGTATTCCTACGTACAGCGGATGGAAAACCAAAAACTTTTGGAGACATCATCGTGGAAACGAAAAACGCTTATGAAATTACCCAAGGTGGAGACACACTTCTTCCGGGGAATAATAACAAACGTAGTTTTATGTTGCTGGGAGACCCCGCTTTGCGCATTGCTTTGCCGTATGAGAAAGTTGTTTTAGACAGCATTAATGAGGTCGATGTTAGCATGGTGAATGATACCTTAAGAGCTTTGTCGAAAGTTAAAATGGTAGGACATATCGAAGATGTTTATGGAAATAAATTGACGAATTTCAATGGAATTGTTCAGCCTTCTGTTTTTGACAAGCCCGTAAAACGTACAACTTTAGGGCAAGATCCAACTTCTTTGGTGCAGGAATTTCTAGAACAGCAAAATGTATTGTTTAAAGGAAGAGCATCTGTAAAGAATGGAGATTTTTCCTACGAATTTATCGTTCCCAAGGACATTAACTATGCTTTTGGCGAAGGAAAAGCCAGCTTCTACGGTTGGAGCGACAACAATAGTAAAAACGCAGGCGGATATTCCAAAGCTTTTATCATCGGGGGAATTGATACCACAGGATTAAACGACCAGGAAGGTCCACAAGTGGAATTGTTTCTTAATAACGAAGACTTTGTAAACGGTGGATTGACCGATGAAACACCTATTCTAATTGCGCATCTTTTCGATGAAAGTGGAATCAATACCGTAGGAAATGGTATTGGTCACGACATTACTTTAATCATCGACGATAAAGTTAGTGAAGCAAAAGTGCTCAATGATTTTTACGAATCCGATTTAGACACTTATCAAAGTGGAAAAATTCGTTTTCAGATGGAGAAACTTTCCGAAGGACTGCATACGATGACTTTGAAAGTTTGGGACGTTAATAACAACTCCAGTGAAAGGCGCATTGAGTTTAACGTTCAACGAAAAAAGGACATTGCTTTGGAGCATGTTTTAAACTATCCAAATCCATTTACGACACATACGGAATTCCTTTTCGAACACAATCAAGTTTGTGCGGCACTAGAAACGCAGATTGAAATTTTCACAGTGACGGGTAGATTGGTGAAAACCATCAATGAGTTGGTAGAAACGAATGGTTTTAGAGCCAAGGGGATTGCTTGGGACGGACGAGATGATTTCGGTGATCAATTAGCGAAAGGCGTTTATATTTACCGCGTTACAGTTACCGGTCCAGACGGAGAAAGAGCGCGAGAGATGCAAAAGTTGTATCTTTTAAAGTAATAACACAATAAATTTTAGTGGTTTACGTATATTTGTAAATTATTATGAATAAAAAGATGTTAATTTGAGAAATATTAACATTTTTGTAGAAATTAAAAGTTGACAATCTAAATAAATGAAAAAATATATCCTTTCAGGTTTCACAGTTTTGCTATCGGCTGCTGTAGTTGGGCAAAGCGGAAACCCAGCAACTGATAAAGCGAATAAACTTCAATTGAACACTATTACGACTGCTGTTCCTTTTCTTCAGATTACGCCGGACTCACGTTCAGGTGCGTTAGGGGATGCGGGTGTGGCTTTAAGTCCGACCTCTAGTGCTTTATATTGGAATACTTCGATGCTTGCTTTTTCTAAAGAGAAATCAGAAATATCATTGTCTTATTCTCCATGGTTACAGAACTTAGCTTCTGATATTCACCTTTCTCACTTAGCGGGATACTATAAAATCAACGACAGACATACTGTTGGGATGTCATTGCGCTATTTTAGTTTAGGAGAAATCGTATTCACAGATATTAACGGACAAACGATTCGAGAGCATACACCTTCAGAAATTGAATTACTAGGAGGATATTCTTTTAAGTTGAATGAGAATTTTGCTTTGGGATTAAACGGTAAGTTTATCTATTCCAACTTAACAGCAAACACTGTTGTAGAAGGAGCGTCAACTAAGCCTGGTTTAGCTGGAGCAGCCGACCTTTCTTTTTCTTACAGAAATGAAGATGTTCGTTACGGTAAAACGCCAGGATCTTTGGCTTTTGGTTTTGCTTTAAACAACATCGGAAATAAAATTGCTTATACAGAAGAAGATGATCGTGACTTCTTGCCGACCAACTTGCGTTTGGGAACTGCCATGACTTTTGAATTGGATAAATACAATAGTCTTACATGGGCAGTTGATGTTTCAAAAATGTTAGTTCCAACAGCACCACTTTACAATTCTAATACTGGAGAGTTAATGTCCGGAAAAGACGCGAACGTTGGTGTAGTGATGGGAATGATTCAGTCGTTTTATGACGCACCTGGAACCTTGGAGAAGGATGACCAAGGTGAATACGTTAAGAATGCTGATGGTTCGTACCGTGTAGCAAAAGGAAGTAAATTCAAAGAAGAACTTTCTGAAATCATGATTGGTACTGGAGTTGAATACTGGTACAACAACCTTTTTGCAGCAAGAGCTGGTTACTTCTACGAAGCAGCGAATAAGGGAGCGCGTCAGCACTTGACTTTCGGCGTTGGACTGCGTTACAAGATATTCGGAATTGACTTCTCGTACTTGGCGTCGCTGAAGAGAAATAATCCGTTACAGAATACGATTCGCTTTACTTTGAGGTTGCATTTGGGGTATAAGGATAAGGATGTTGCGCCGGCAGCGCCTACAATTGATTGATGTTCCAAAATTGGCGAACTGCGTCGTTATTGAAGATTTCGTACTTAATCACATACTAAAGTATGCTCATTGCGTTCTTATCTTCAATGCCTAGCATTTCACTCAATTTAAAAACATCTATTTCTTTCAGTTTGGCATTTTGGTGAAAGCTTGACGGAGGTTTAGGCGGATTTACAAACTGCGTCGTTATTGAAGATTTCGTACTTAATCACATACTAAAGTATGCTCATTGCGTTCTTATCTTCAATGCCTAGCATTTCACTCAATTTAAAAACATCTATTTCTTCCAGGTTGGCATTTTTATAAAAGCTTGACAGAGGTTTAGGTTAAGGTTAAGATGTATGACCTCTCTATGGTCAGAGGTAGTTTTCGTTATGCTGGAGTTTGTTGATGTATGACCTCTCTGAGGTCAGAAGTTTGGCTAATTTAGGATGTGTATCTTCCGATGACAGATTTTATTATCAATCGTTTTCATTTACCTGTAATCCCAGAGGGATTATATGTTTACTAGAAAAAATATCGTAGTTGCCACCACGACCCCAGCGGGGTCGCACTTTTGATTTCTAATGCTATCATTGTAAGTTGACCTCTAAGGTTAGGAAGTTGCTTACTATAGTTTCTTTTACCTGTAATCCCAGAGGTATTATATATTTCTACATCCATCATCAATCGTCAATTGAATCCGTCAATTGTCCATCAAAAACCCTATCTTTGCACCTAAATTCTAGAAAAATAAATAATGTCAAATAAAATATCATTCTTATTCATCGCGTTGGTCTTAACTTTTGCTGCATGTACAAACGATACAGTTGCGGAGCAAGTAGAGGAGGAGGTAATTGAGACTGTTCAGGAAGAGCAAGAAGTTGCTTCTGAAGTTGCTTCTGAAGTTGAAGCAGAAGACTTAGAAGGTCTTAGTACTGTTGAAAAGGATGCTATTCAGGCGGCTAAATTGATTTGCAAAACCAGAGGTTTATCAGTTAGATTAGTTGATGGTGGTGAAAAAGCTATAAAAGACCTAGAAGCTTTTCAGAATGAGAATCAATACATTTTGCGTGAGATATTTGAAACTTATCCAATTCACACAGAAGAAGGACCTTTATTTATGGATCGTTTAAACTTTCACCTTGAAAAATGTGAGTTTAATCCTTGAAAAGTTGTGAAAAAACCATAATCTCAACGATTTGACCCGTTTTAACATTGTCAATTGTGATTGATTTGATATTTTTGTAAACAATTAATTTAAGTAAAAATATAAATTATGCGAGTAGTAGATACAATTCCTCATGAGAGGTTCAAAATACAGATATTTTCATTTAACGGAAAGTTCACAGTGAAAATAGAGCTAGGACAATTCGAACAAAGTTATAAAATAGGTGAAACAGATGTGATGGGTGTTGCAGATGTGAAGTCTATGATCACCGATGACTTTCTAAATAAATGCTTAAAGCGTTTTGTAGATATGCGTGAAGATTGGTATGAGGCATTCAAAAGTAAAAACGGATAAACAACAATATAAAATGAAACAATTATTTTTAACTATTATTTTAGGGTTGAGCGTAAGCTTGGCATTTACATCTTGTAACAATGATAAAACAAAAGTTGCAGTAGAAGAGGAAGATTACCAAGTTACAAAAAAGAATTTTGGTGGAGATTCAACTTCAGCGATCGCTATGGCTTTTTACAACCAAGATAGTATTGCTACGCAGTTTAGATTTTACAAAGAGGTAGATTCTCTTTTAAAGTCGAAAGAAAATGAATATCGTAAGGAATTAGAGAAGAAATATCGTGCTTACCAAAACTATGAAGCTGATATTCAGGCTAGAATGGAAAGAAACGAAATTACGGGGTACCAAATTGACGAGATTCAGAAAACTGCAATGCAGAAACAACAAGCTATTCAACAGTTTGAAATGCAAAAAGGTGAAGAACTTCAAAAGGAAACATTGCAATATCAGTTGGCTTTGATGAATAAAATCTCTGAAGCTGGAAAGCAGTTCTCTGAAAAAAGAGGTATCGATTTATTATTCTTCTTCCAAAAAGGTGGACAGATTACGTACATCAACAATGCTTATGATGTAACAGAAGAATTTATTCGTTACCTTAACAAGCGTGAAGGTGAGTTAAAACAAGGTTTCGAAGAAGAACTTGAAGCACTTGAAAATGAGCCTACCGTAGATAAAGGTGGTTTAAAATAATTAGTTTTAATTAGGATTAAAAAGTAGAATCAATGTTTGTCGCACAAGAAAAATTACAATCCAATATTGCTGAATATATTATTTACATATATCAGGTGGAGGATATGGTGAGGGCTTATCAGTTTGACATTGAAAAGATTCAGCAAAACATAATCCGACCACAAGTTAAAAGTCCGTCTCTAGAAGGTGAAGTGGTGAAATGGTATGAGGATATCATTTCTGAAATGAAAAGCCGAAAGCTAGAGTCCAAAGGTCACCTTCACAGAGTAGGAGAGGTGATGACAGAATTGATTTTACTGCACACAACACTTAAGGATGTGGTGCTGGATAAGAAATATATCGAACTTTTAAATAGAGCAGAAGCACACATAGATGCGTTTAGAGAAAAAAGTGATCTAGGTGATGTTCATCTGGTTGAGGTGTGCTTTAATGCGATTTATATGAAGTTCTTGCTGCGTCTTCAAAAGAAGGAGATTAGTCAGGAGTCTGAAGATGCCTTTGATACGATGCGTATTATTTTGGCGTATTTGACGAAGGGGTATCATGAGATGAAGGCGGGGAATATGGAGATGTTTCAATAGATGTTTTAAAATTGGCGAACTGCGTCGTTATTGAAGATTTCGCACTTAATCACATACTAAAGTATGCTCATTGCGTTCTTATCTTCAATGCCTAGCATTTCACTCAATTTAAAAACATCTATTTCTTTCAGGTTGGCATTTAGGTAAATGTTTGTCGGAGGTAAAAGTAAAGGTTCATGACCTCTCTGAGGTGAAGGTAGTTTTCGTTATGCTGGAGTTAGTTGATGTATGACCTCTCTGAGTTCAGTAGTTGGCAGTACTTCAAGATGTTTGTCTTCCGATGACATGTTTTATTATCAATCGTTTTCATTTACCTGTAATCCCGGAGGAATTATATGTTTCTAAACTTCTGGTTAAACTTCTCTTCTTGCGACTTCCTTAATTCTTCTAAGTCTGCTGGGACCTCTCTTTTCCATCTTTTATGCGACCATAACCATAAGGCTGGTTCTTTTTGTATAGTCTTTTCCAAAAGTTTTGTAAAACCTTCGGTTATTTCACCGTAGTTTAAACTTCTTGGTTCGCGGGTGATCTCGGTGAGGTGCATGCTGTAATAGCCGCGTTTAACTCTGTTGATACTAAAGTAAACCACTGCTTGGTTGTATTGGTTGGCCAACATTTCTGTTCCAAAGACTACGCCTGTTTTTTGATTGAGGAAATCCATCCAATAACATTTGTAGGAGTCTCCAGGGGATTGATCTGCTAAGACTAGCGTAGCGATGGTGTCTTTATTGGAACTGAAAAAATCGGATACAATTTTTGAATGAATAATCTTCATTCCAAAGCGTGCTCTTCTTCCGTTTAATGTCTTGTCCCAAAAGCCATTCGTTAGTGGCATGCCTATTCCAACTGCTTGGTGTGGGAAGAGTAAGTTCTGTGCTGTGATAAGCCATTCCCAATTGTTGTAGTGACCAGAAACGAGTAGAACACTTTTGTTTTGCTGAAAGAGTTCCTCCATTACTTCAGGATTCTCAACCTTAAATCTTTTGCGTAATTGCTTTTCTGAAATGCTTAGGTTTTTTACTCCTTCTGCTAGTAAGTCGGTGAGGTGTCTGTAGAATTGTCGTTCTATCTTTTTTCTTTCTTGAGGAGATTTCTCTGGGAAAGATCTTTCAATGTTGTCACTGATAACTTTTCTTCTGTAAGGAATGATAGTGATAAGGAGTAGGTAGAAAAAATCGGTAAATAAGTACATTAGCCACAAGGGCATAAAGGATGCTGGGTAAACGAGTAGATAATAAGCAAGAGCACTTAACATAAATCGATTTTTTGTAAAAGTAGAAAATTATATGTTAATATGACTTTGAAATTTAAAAAATCAGATGACTTAAAATTGGGAACTGCTATCCATGAAGAAAAAGCATAAATAATGTAGGGGGAAGAAATAGGGGAAATAAAAAAGGGAGCCAATTTGACTCCCTTCGATATTTTAATAAGAAAAAGTGATTATTTTTTTAACACTTCTGCCATTTTCGCTCCAATCATAGCTGGAGAGTCAACAACGTGTACACCACATTCTCTTAAGATTTTCTTTTTAGCTTGCGCTGTGTCTTCGTCTCCTCCAACGATAGCACCAGCGTGTCCCATTGTACGTCCTGCAGGAGCAGTTTCTCCAGCGATAAATCCAACAACTGGTTTTGTACCATGTTCTTTAATCCATCTTGCAGCATCCGCCTCAAGGTTTCCTCCGATTTCTCCAATCATAACGATACCTTCAGTCTCTGGGTCATTCATCAACATTTCAACAGCTTGTTGTGTAGTTGTTCCAATGATTGGGTCACCACCAATTCCAATAGCAGTTGTAATTCCTAATCCAGCTTTTACTACTTGGTCAGCAGCTTCGTATGTTAACGTTCCTGATTTAGAAACGATACCTACTGTACCTTTCTTGAAGATGAAACCTGGCATAATACCAACTTTCGCCTCGTCTGCTGTAATAACACCTGGGCAGTTTGGACCGATTAAAGTACAATCAAAAGCTGAAATGTATTCTTTTACAACAATCATGTCTGCAACTGGAATACCTTCCGTGATACAGATGATTACTTTAATACCTGCGTTAGCAGCTTCCTTAATCGCATCAGCAGCAAATGCTGGTGGAACAAAGATGATAGAAACATCAGCTCCTGCTTTGTCAACTGCATCCTGTACAGTGTTAAAAATTGGCTGTCCAAGGTGCTCTTGGCCTCCTTTTCCTGGTGTAACACCTCCTACAACATTTGTTCCGTACTCAATCATCTGAGAAGCATGGAATGTTCCTTCTTTCCCAGTGAAACCTTGAACAATTACTTTTGAATTTTTATTTACTAATACGCTCATTATAATGCGGGTTTTCTAACTTAAATTAATTTTGCCCAAAAATAGAATTTTAAGTAGTCAATAGCAAGTAATAAGGAACAAATGTTTTAACAAGCGGTATTTTTTTTCGGAAATCAACCTCAAATGTTAAAATATGTAAAAATGTTGATGCTTTTGTTTTTCATCTAAATTAATTAATTACATTTGTATCGGTTATTTATGCATTAAATAATCTGGTTTTATAGTTTTAAGCATGGTTTAGCGAAAAAGAGGAATAAGTGTTACGACATTTATCCCTCTTTTTTTTTGCACATGTTTTTCTTTCCTATTAATTGTCAACAGCCTATCTTCAATTATTTTTCCGCTCCATAACTTTCCACTTTCAACTAATGTTTTATCTTTGTTCAAGAATGAAAGACAAAATCGAAATATCAATTGTTATTCCTCTTTTTAACGAAGAAGAATCATTGCCGGAATTGCATGACTGGATTGTTTCCGTTGTAACAAAGAATAGTTTTTCTTATGAAATCATTTTTGTTGACGATGGAAGTAGGGATGGTTCGTGGGATGTAATTATGCAGTTGCGTGAAAAGGACGCCAATGTGCATGGGATAAAATTCCAAAGAAACTACGGAAAATCTGCAGCACTTCAGAAGGGATTTGAATTGGCAAAGGGGGTATACGTTATTACTATGGATGCCGACTTACAGGATTCACCTGAAGAAATTCCAGAAATGGTGAGAATGTTAAAAGAAGACGGCTATGATTTAGTTTCTGGCTGGAAGAAAAAGAGATACGATCCGCTTTCAAAAACAATTCCTACGAAATTATACAACTGGTCGGTAAGAAGACTGTCTGGTATTTATCTAAACGATTTCAATTGTGGTTTAAAAGCCTATAAATCTGTTGTTGTTAAAAGTGTAGAAGTCTATGGCGACATGCACAGATATATACCTGTTCTCGCAAAATTCGCCGGATTTAATAATATCGGGGAGAAAGTTGTACAACATCAAGCACGTAAATACGGAACAACTAAGTTTGGATTAAATCGCTTTGTTCACGGACCGCTTGACTTACTTTCTGTGGTTTTTATGGGTAGATTTGGTAAAAAACCTATGCACTTCTTTGGTGCTTTGGGAATGATCATGTTTACAATCGGTTTTGCACTTACCTTATATTTGGGTATCGATAAATTGATTAGTCTGTTTTCCGAACATCCAGCAAGATTATTGTCAACTAGAACTGAGTTTTACTTAGCAATCACCGCAATGATACTCGGAAGTCAATTCTTTCTAACTGGTTTCTTAGCTGAAATGGTGAGTAGGAATTCCTCTTCTCGAAATGTTTATCTTATTGAAACAGCGTTTTAAATGATGAATGTTAAAGCAGATAATTCTTGGAGTTTATTCTTAGACAGAGACGGTGTTATTAATGAACGAAATTTCGACGGTTATATCACTTCGATTGATGAATTTAAGTTTTTAGAACAGGTCAAAGAAGGTTTAAAAGAATTGTCCAAATATTTCAAATATATTTTCGTTATTACCAATCAACAAGGCGTTGGTAAAGGAGAAATGACTGTGACTCAGTTGGACGAGATTCATGCCTATATGTTGGCGGAACTCAAAAAGGAAGGTATTCATATAGATAAAGTATATTTTGCTGCTAATCTAAGAGAAGCAGAGGAAGATAGAAGGAAGCCAAACCCAGCAATGGGGAAGGAGGCCCAACTTGAATTTCCAGAACTTGATTTCGAAAAGTCCATTATGGTAGGTGATACAGATTCGGATATTCATTTTGGAAAAAATCTTGGTATGAAAACTGTATTGATTCACTCGAAAGAAAAGGTCTCGGCCTCGCCAGATTTGATAGTTAATAATTTAATGGAATTAGCACATGCGTTGGAAAAATGGAAATAATATTTTAACCTTATTGTTGATTGTATGTAGCTCATACAGTTTTTCGCAATTGAATCAAGTTGATGCAAAAGGGAAAAAGCAAGGAGAATGGGTGAAGTATTATGACGGAACTGAGTTTGCGAATGTTGTTCGATACAAGGGACAGTTTAAAGACGACAAACCATTTGGGAAATTTATTTATTATTATCCTTCCAAAAAGATTAGAGCGATTATTGTTCACGATCCAAACGGTATTCGTTCGGAAGCTTACTTATACCACGAAGAAAATGAAGCTTTAGCAGCACATGGAATTTATAAAAACGGGAAAAAAGACAGCGTTTGGACTAATTTCTTGCCTTCTGGACATTATAGTTCAACGGAAACTTATAAGAATGATGAGCTAGACGGTGAGAAAATCATTTTCTACGGTCCTGAAGTGACAATCGATAAAGTTAAACTGGTTTTAAGAAAAGACCATTATAAGGACGGGAGGTTAAACGGCCCATTTGTAGAATATTTTCCTGACGGCGTATTAAAAGGAGAAGGTGTTTACAAAGAAGGAGCTCTCGACGGACTTGTAAAACGTTACCATCCAAATGGCAGACTTCTTTTTGAGGAAAGATGGAAGAATCGTAAGAAACACGGTCTATGGAAGACCTTTGATGAAGACGGAAAAGAATTAGGTAGAAAATATTATAATAATGGTGTATCTTTGGAAGGAAAGAAATTGGATGCTTATCTGCAAGATTTGAAGTCTAAAGGAATCAGTCCAAACGAATAACTAAAATGCCCTAAAATGAAACGAGTAATCTTTACTACTTTAATCGTATTTGTTTTATTCTCTTGTAAGAAGGAGAAAAATAACATTGACTTTGGCTATGACTATTTCCCTATGGAGGAAGGTCGTTATGTCGAATATGATGTATTGCGTGTATGGCACGATGAAGACTTAAATCCGAAGCACGACACGATTCAATATCGATTAAGAACTGTAATCGGCGAGGAAGTAATTGATAATTCAGGACGATTAGCCAGGAAATTTTTCCAATATCGATACGACAAGAATACCGGAGCTGAAATTGATCAGCGCGTTTGGACCAGAGTTATCGATGGGAAAAGAGGAGAAGTGGTGGAAGAGAATCAACGTATGATTCGCATGATTTTTCCAGTTAAAAAGAATGAAGAGTGGAATGTGAATGCTTTTAACACACTCGAAAAGCTAAAAGTATATTATCTAGACCACAATCATTCACGCCTTGTTAACGGACACCAATTCGAGAATACAGCTAAGATTGTCTATGACGACTTCCTTTCACTTGTTGATTACCGAAAGAAGCACGAAATCTACGCCAAAGGGATTGGCTTGGTAGAACGTAGCTTTAAAGACTTTACGATTAACAATTTTGATACCTTAACGATTAAAAAAGGAGAGGAAACACATTATAAACTGACGAGTTACGGGAAGCAATAAACATGTTGAATAAAAAGAATTCCATAAAAAGCTTCATTCTATTTGCATTATAAACGAAAAGCCCCTATATTTGCCCATTATTGTGGGCGAGTGTATTGCCTAATCATCTTTTTTAGAAAAAATTAAAATATAATTTGGCTATATTAAAAAAAATGATTTTCTTTGCACCCGCTTTTGTAATTAGCATTTAGCATAAACGAAATAATATTATGTCAAGAATTTGTCAATTAACAGGGAAAAAAGTAATGGTTGGGAATCACGTTTCTCACTCAAATATTAAAACAAAACGTAAGTTTTACCCTAATTTAGTTAAAAAGAAATTTTATCTTCCAGAAGAAGATTCATTTATCACGCTTAAAGTTTCAACAGCAGCTTTACGTACGGTAAATAAAAAAGGAATTACAGCTTGCTTAAAAGAAGCTAAAGAAAAAGGTTATTTAAAATAGTAGTAAAGTTATTTATTACTAGCAAAAATTCATAAAGATGGCAAAGAAAGGAAATAGAATTCAGGTTATTCTTGAGTGTACTGAGCATAAAGAGTCAGGTATGCCAGGAACTTCAAGATATATCTCTACAAAAAATAGAAAGAATACACCTGAGCGTATGGAGTTGAAAAAATTCAACCCTATTTTAAAAAGAATGACTATTCATAAAGAAATTAAATAATATTAAGTTATGGCAAAGAAAGCGAAATCGAAGATTCAGACAGGGGGAGGTAAGGCTCATACTAAGGTGATTAAGATGGTTAAAAATGACAAGGGTAGTTACTCTTTTCACGAAGAAATCGTTCTTAATGATGAAGTAAAAGAATTCTTTAGTAAGAATTAATATTACCTTTCTTTTGATTAAAATATTATTAGCTTCTTGCCTTTAGGTAGGAAGCTTTTCTTTTTATTAACTATTATGGCATTATTTGGACTGTTTTCAAGGGATAAGAAAGAGAAATTAGACGAAGGTTTAGAAAAAACCAAGACTAGTTTTCTTTCCAAACTAACACGATCTGTTGTTGGTAAATCCAAAGTTGATGATGAGGTATTAGATGAATTAGAAGAGATTTTAATTACATCTGATGTCGGGGTTGAAACTACCTTGAAAATCATTGATAGAATTGAAGCCCGTGTAGCAAAAGACAAGTATGTAAATACAAGTGAATTACAACGCGTACTGCGTGAAGAAATCGCAGGCTTGTTGGATGAGAATAATACTTCTGATGCGGAATATGAAATTCCAAAGCATGCAGATGGAAGTCCTCATGTGATTATGGTGGTAGGAGTGAATGGTGTTGGTAAAACAACAACCATCGGAAAGCTTTCTCACCAGTTTAAAGAAATGGGCCATAAAGTTATGTTAGGTGCAGCAGACACCTTTAGAGCTGCAGCAGTTGATCAATTGATTATCTGGTCGGAAAGAGTGGGGGTTCCTATTATTCAGCAAGGAATGAATGCAGACCCTGCATCTGTTGCATTTGATACACTTCAAGCGGCGAAAGCGCAAGGAGTGGATGTAGTATTGATTGATACTGCTGGACGATTACACAACAAAATCAACTTGATGAATGAGTTGACAAAGATTAAGAATGTGATGTCGAAAGTTATTCCAGACGCACCGCACGAAGTACTTTTAGTATTGGACGGTTCAACTGGTCAAAATGCATTCGAACAAGCAAAACAATTTTCAGCAGCTACTGAGATTACAGCGCTTGCAATTACCAAATTAGACGGTACTGCAAAAGGTGGTGTTGTTATAGGTATCTCTGATCAAATGAAAATTCCCGTTAAATATATTGGTGTAGGTGAACAAATGAAGGATTTGCAAGCTTTTAACAAAAAAGCTTTTGTTGATTCTCTATTTGGAGAATAATGCCATTCAATTAAATAAAGTTTCAATAATAAATTATAATCCTTAATGAAAAAATTAGTAGTAATCCCATTCTTAGCGTTATTAACTGCGTGTGGGTCACAACCAAAAGATGCTTCTGAAATCAAATTAGATGATTTTAAACAAACAATATCGTATGCCTTAGGTGCTGATATGGGAGCGAATTTCCAAAATATCCCAGAAGAAATTTTGGCTCAGTTAAATAAAGATGAATTACAAAAAGGATTCTTAGCTAACTTAAAAGTTGTTGATAAAGAATCGACGATTGAGTGTAATGACATTTTAAATGCTGCATTCTCTAACGCTGAAGGAATTGATACTACACAATATAGTATGGCGGAGATTTCTAACTGCTATGGTTCTATTTTTGGTGAAATGTTGAGAAACTCTCTTGAATCTAGAGATGGTTTAAGTCAAGTAAACATTGATATTATCGGAATCGGTTTTGCAGAAGCTTTAAAAGGTACGGATACTTTGATTGCTCTGGAAGAACGTCACAAAATGGTTACAGATTTTAATGATGACTTGAATAAAAATGCTGCTAACAAATTTATGACTGCTAAGGCTAAAGAATTTCCAAAAGATGTTCAGGAAGAAGACTACATTTTAGTTGTGAACGAAGAAGGTAAAGGAGAAGCTATCGACTTATCAATGGAATATGACATCGTTTATACGATTACGAATATCAAAGGAGATACAATCATTTCTACTTTTGTAGATAGAAATTTACCAGCTGAGCAAAACTCTCAAACGGTAAGTGCAGATGACATTGTTTTCCCTGAAGTTTGGAAGATAGCATCATCAAAAATGAAAGTTGGTGGTTCTTACACAATCTATTCAGACTATGATTTAGCTTATAATGACGAAGGACTACGTGCGCCAAACTCAAATAACTACATCATTCAACCATATTCTGCTATTGTGATTTACTCTAAGGTATTAAGTCAAGGAGAAGTTTACGGTCAAGTGAAAGAAAGAGGAAGAAAAGTTATCGAAGAAGCTAAAAAACGTGCTGACACTTATGTTGATCCATCAGGATATGTGTTAACGAAAATCAAGGAAGGAACAGGTAAGAATGTTCCAGTTGGTGGAGATGTTAAAGCGCATTATGTGTTAACGAATTCTACTGGTGAAACAGTTGAAGATAGCTACATGATTTCTTCTCAACATGGAAGACCAGCACCTTCTTTTTCTTTAAAGAATGTTATCGAAGGATGGCAGTTGGCTATTCCTAAAATGAAAGTTGGTGGAAAGTATATCTTGACTTTACCGTATGATTTAGCGTATGGTGAGAATGGAAATTCAGGAATTCAGCCGTTCGAAACGTTAACTTTCGAGATTGAAGTTCTAGAAGCTAGTGCGCCAGGCGGAATAGTTCAAGAAAGCCAACAAAGTCAGTTGACTGAAGAGCAGTTAAGACAATTACAAGAGCAATTCCAAGCTCAATAATTAGTATAGAAGTGAATACTTCAAATTCTATTATACAAGAGATTCGTTTTCCAATTAGTGAAAACGAATCTTTTTGTTTTGAGGTCAAACGAGATGACCTAATCGATCCTATTGTTTCTGGGAATAAATGGCGGAAACTGGAATATAACTTGCTAAAAGTTGAGGAATTAAATAAGACGGGTATTATTACCTTCGGCGGAGCTTTCTCAAATCATTTGGTTGCTACTGCAAAGGCAGCACAATTAGGCGGCGTACCATCCGTTGGTGTCGTTAGAGGAGACGAATTGACGTCTGATAGTAATCCAACGCTAAAAGCATGTACAAACTACGGAATGGAGCTTGTATTCGTTTCTCGTGCTGCTTATAGTGGTCAATGTGAGTCAACTTATATGAATGACTTATTGATGCGTTTTCCTGGTCATTACATCGTTCCTGAAGGCGGAAAGAACTATTATGGAATGATTGGTTGTCAGCATATCTTAAAGGAAACGGATAATGACTATGACCATGTTTATCTAGCTGGCGGAACAGGTACAACTGGTGCTGGCGTTCTGGTAAGTTCGAAAGGAAAAACAAAAGTGCATGTCATCTCTTCTTTAAAAGGTGATTTTCTGTACAAAGACATTCAAGAAATGCTGATACTAGCGCTTTTTGATGAAGAAATTGTGGGAGATTTCATGGAAAGACTAGAAGTTGTCAGCGATAATTACTTTGGTGGTTACGGAAAGGTCAACGAGGAATTGATCACTTTTATCAATGATGTATTTCACCAAACGCATTTAAAGTTGGATCCAATTTACACCAGTAAAGCTTTCTTTAATATGATTAGCGACTATAAGTCGGGAAAGATAAAGAGCACTGATAAAGTTTTGTTTATTCACACGGGAGGCTTGCAAGGAGCAGAGGTGTGGAAGGGCAAAATTGATTGGGTATAGCTAGAAAAAAAAAGGATGTTTCAAAAACTGGAGAATTTTCTCTTATTTTTGAAACACCCAATACTTTTATCTCAAATTTTATGTTTTGAGCAAACTCTTTTAGAATTTCTTAAGCGATTATATCTTAATCCATGATTTCAATCGAGTCGATGCTGTCTCCTTCACGGATAGCGTCAATCACATCTAATCCTTCGATTACTTTTCCAAAACAAGTGTGATTTCCATCTAAATGTGCCGTATTATTTCTACTGTGACAAACGAAGAACTGAGAGCCACCTGTGTTTCTTCCAGCATGAGCCATCGATAAAACACCTCTATCGTGGTACTGGTTTCCACCTGTTAATTCACAGTCGATTTGGTATCCTGGACCACCTGTTCCTGGATGTCCTTTTGCTCCTTCTCTTGAATTTGGACAACCTCCTTGAATAACGAAATCAGGAATTACACGGTGCCATTTAAGTCCATTGTAATATCCTTCTTTTGCTAATTTTGTGAAATTTGCTACTGTATTAGGAGCGTCTTTTTCGTAAAATTCAACGGTCATTTCTCCTTTGTTTGTTTTAATTATTCCTTTCATTTCTTTAAATTTTTTACAAAGATACGATTTTCAGAGTTATTTTATTCCCTTTAGTTGAGAATACTCTTCCGAAATTGCTTCTTTTCGAATGTAGATATAGGAATTTGCGTATTTCTTAACGCCGACTTCTGATTGAATTTAGAGCGGATAGGAAACCAATGCCGACTTAAAAGAAAATAGATTTTTAAAAACTTAAAACATTATACTGTTATCTTTGTCATTAAAGTGTAGAACTTTCAAGAAGTAAAAGAATAAAATGAAGAGAATAACCGTAAAGCGTGGCGATACATCTTACTTTGGTGGATTATCAAATCAATTAACCTATCAACAAGACAATTTAAAAAAGTACATTCAGGCACCTGTGAATTTAGCGAATTTTAAAGCGCAAATTGAACTTAAAAAGGCGCATTTTACGAATGAAAAACGAGTGTTGTTGCATGAAGTTTTAGTCGGTCAGTTGTCTGCTTACTTTCATCACAATAAAGTAAAGGAAAATGTTGACTTGCTATTGAAAGACAATACTTTTACTGTTATCGCTGGACATCAATTAAATCTTTACGGTGGACCGCTTTACACGATTTATAAAATTATGGATGCTATTCGTTTAGCAGAAGAGTTGTCAAAGAAATATCCGGAAAATAATTTTGTTCCCGTGTTTTGGATGGCAACAGAAGACCATGATTTTGAAGAAATTAATCACCTTCATTTATTTGGTGAAACGCTTACTTGGAACTCAGAGCAAGTGGGACCGGTAGGAAGATTTAACTTGGACGGTTTTGAAGAAGTTAAAGATGCTATCCAGGAGAAATTTCAAAATAATCCTAATTTCGCTGCTTTTTTAGATAAATTCTATAAAAATGGAAGTCTAACCGATGCAACCGTGGAGACCTTCATGGAGTTGGTAGGAGAGGAATACGGTTTGGTGATTATCGATGGTGATAGTCAGCAGTTGAAAGCTTCTTTTGCTGGAACAATGCGAAAAGAAATTGAAACACCTTTTGCCGAAAAATTGATTGCTGAAACAACGCAACAGTTGGAAGCCGATGGATATCATGGTCAAGCACATGCTCGTCCAATCAACTTGTTTTATATTAAGGATCAATTGAGAGAGCGTATTATAGCACTTGAAGATGGAAGCTTTGAGGCCGGTGAACTTCGTTTTTCTAAAGAAGAAATATTAAATGAATTAAGCGAAAATCCGCAACGTTTTTCCCCGAATGTTGTCTTTAGACCTTTGTATCAAGAGTCTGTTTTACCAAATCTATGTTATTTAGGTGGAGGAGGAGAAATGGCTTATTGGTTGCAATTAAAAGCGATGTTTGAAGAAGCTGCTGTTCCATATCCTTTGATTAAAGTTCGAAATTCTGTTCAATGGGTTGATAAAACAACGGTTAAACGTTTGGATAAACTTTCTTTTGAAGTTACTGACATTTTTGAATCTATTCACGAGTTAAAAAAACGTTTTGTGTTTGAAAACTCTGGAGACGAATTGGATTTCTCTGTTTTAGAGTCGATGGAAAATCAATTGATAGCGGAAGTTGAGAAAACTGTTCTAAGCGTTGATAAAGGTCTTGACGGTTATGTAAAAGGAGAAATTGTTAGACTTCAAAAGCAATTGGACAACCTAAAACAAAAGCTAGTAAGAGAGCAAAAGAAAAAGCATGAAAATGCAATGGGTCAAATAGATGGAATATATGAGAAAATGTTCCCAGGTAACGGCTTACAAGAACGTTATGAAAATATGATTCCTTACTTGGCTAAATACGGTGTGAAAGAATATATTTCAATGGTTCATGATATCATCGATCCTTTTGAGAATGATCTTATCGTAGTATTGGAGGAGTAGTAGGACATTCATATAGTTGCATAAAACGGATAGTCATTTTGATTGAAAATGAAAGTTAGGTTTAGAAAGTGTAAGCTTGCTGTTTTTTGGCGCCAATTTTTAAGCTCTTGCCCTATCTGTTTTTATAAGTAATAATTATGTCAGTTCCTCAATCCTAAGTGTGTAGTCAAATTGTAAATCTTCATGCAAAGCGCTGGTCTTCTTTTGAATGGCAGAAATTTGTTGTTCATATATATTGGTCAAGGTCGTATTGTTGAAAATCGATGGTTTTAATTTATTTAAACATTCACAGAAATAGAGGAGAAGTTCAATTTCAGTTACCTTATTCCCAGAATAACGAATGTAAATTTTGATTTGTTTGAGAATTTTACGAATCGTTTTCTTCATATAAAAATAACTATTCGGATTTATTTCTTCAAACATTTCAGCAACTGTTGATTTTACGCTTTCAATATAACCTTCCTCATCGTAGGATTGAAAAAGTAAATAAGTCAACAAGGCTTTGTTTTCATTCTTGAACTTTCCTAAACGAATGCACAATTCCAAAAGTTCTTCCTTCGTAAGGTGCTGGAGCTCTTTCTTTATTGTTACAATGGATTCTATTTTCATGACTCAAAAATAAGAATATTCTGTTGAGTTCTTTAGATTTATAGAATTTGCAAACATAATTACGGACTTGTCAATGACTTTTTTTATGCTTTACGCTATAAAAGCGAGTTCTTCTGCTGCTATAATATTTTCAACTCATCTCGTTTCCTCTTGCTTTTCAACTATCGTCAAATAAATACGAGATTTTCTCTGACTCTTCAGGGAAGATTTCTTATTTTTCCAGAAAAGTAAGGGATTAAATGTCAAAAATACAAACAGCTATAAAAACAGCGAAGTTAAGCTTTGTTAGTAATTTTTTTATTGCCATAATCAAAGGAATAGCAGGGGTTTTTGGAAATTCTTATGCCTTAGTTGCTGATGCCATTGAATCGATGTCTGACGTTTTTGCTTCTATTTTGGTGATTTTAGGCTTGAAATATGCAAAAAGACCAGCAGATGATAATCATCCTTACGGACATGGACGAATCGAACCCCTGGTTACTTTTGCTGTTGTTGGAATTTTATTCCTTTCTGGACTTATTATCGTTTATCAAGCCATTCAAAATATTCAAACGCCACATGAACTTCCTAAATCTTGGACACTTTATGTTTTGGGAACGATTATTATCTGGAAAGAACTTTCCTATCAATATGTTTTACGCAAAAGTAAGGAAACGAATAGTTCTTCTTTAAAAGCGGACGCGTGGCATCATAGGAGTGATGCTTTAACGTCGATTGCCGCTTTTGTAGGTATTTCCCTTGCCTTGATTTTGGGAGAAGGTTACGAGACTTTAGATGACTGGGCAGCACTTGTTGCAGCAGGATTTATTTTCTACAATAGTTATAAGATTTTCAGGCCAACTTTAGGTGAAATCATGGATGAACACACTTATGATGACTTGGTAGAGGAAATTCGCGAAGTTTCTTTAAAGGTGGAAGGGGTAATGTTTATCGAAAAATGTTTTGTTCGTAAGTTGGGAATGAGCTATTATGTTGACCTACACGCTTGGGTGGATGGAAGTATTACCGTAACAGAAGGCCATGATATTGCACATTTATTGAAAGATACGCTCATAGAAGAATTACCACAAATTGGCAATGTCTTTATTCATGTTGAGCCTGCGCACGAACCGACAATAGAAAATAATTCGCAGTAGTGTTATTCAAACTGCAGTTTTACAATTATTAATTTTATCTTTGTGACTGAAATGGGGTGCTTATTCTTGTAAATAGGCTGAGATGATACCCAAGTGCTTAATGAGTGCTGCACCTGATCCAGGTAATACTGGCGTAGGAATTTTGGATATAAGTCATGTAAATTTACAGTTGTTTTTATCACTCTCCATTTCAGTAAATATTTTTAAAATAAATGGAGAATGCTGGTAAATTTACCTTGGTTAGAAATAATAGGAACCCTCTTTGGTTTAACGCAAGTTCTCTTAGCGAGAAAAAACATTGTCCACAATTACTTATTTGGAATCGTTGCTATTTTAATAGGAACCTGGGTCTATTACCAATCAAAACTTTATGGTGATATTCTATTGAATGTTTATTACTTTATAATGAGCGTTTATGGTTGGACCTATTGGAAATACGGGAAGAATCACAAAGAATCGAAAATCACATATACGACTAAAAAAGAATTTATAACTGCTTGTGGAATTGTCATTGTTGCCTTTTCTTCGATCGGTTATTGGCTATATTTTCACACAAACACAGATGTTCCCTTATGGGATGCCTTGCTTTCTGCTTTTGCTTGGGCGGGAATGTGGTTAATGGCAAAACGTAAAATTGAGAATTGGATATTCTTAAACATCAGTAATTTTATCGCTATTCCCTTATTATTCTACAAAGGACTGTATGTATATATGGGCTTAACTGTATTTTTATTTATCGTAGCCATATCTGGTTATATCAAATGGCGTAATATTATTGAGAATGAAAGAGGAATTGCAGAAGCTTAGAAATCAATTGATTAATGCTAAGGTATTCAGTCCCGAAGTCATTCAATGGCTTGAAGAGGAAAACGTATGGAATATTTGGGTTCCAAAGGAATATGGTGGATTGGGTTTTACTTTAGTGGA
The DNA here is from genome assembly GCA_035497735.1 of Brumimicrobium sp. Taxonomy (GTDB): domain Bacteria; phylum Bacteroidota; class Bacteroidia; order Flavobacteriales_D; family Crocinitomicaceae; genus Brumimicrobium. The sequence continues at coordinate 30,963 of DATJCX010000005.1, forward strand.
AGGACTGAAAAAATTAAAAACCTTCGCTGAAATTGATGGAAGCATAGGCTGGACGGTTACACTTTGCAGTGGTGCCAATTATTTTGTTGGGAATTTGAAGCCCGAAGTTGCCAAGGAAATTTTTGTAAATCCAAATCGTCCTGTTTGTTTTGGTGGAAGCGGTGCAGTAGGTGGAACGGCTGAAAAAATAGGGGACAAGTATCTGATTAATGGTACTTGGGTTTATGCTACAGGAGCGCCTTATCTCACACATTTCACTTTAAACGCAAAGATTATTGAGAATGGGAAAGAACTTTTAAATACGGATGGTTCTCCCTTAATCCGTTCTTTTCTTGTTCCCTCTGAATATGTTAGAATTATTGAAGATTGGAATACAATGGGCTTAAAAGCTACAGCTACGCATTCTTTTGAAGTTAAAAACTATGAATGTGAAGCGAAATTCAGTTTTATCTATGAAGAATTGTACCACAATGCGGAGATTTATAAAATTCCATTCGCAACTTTTGCTTTTCTCACCATGTGGGTGAATTACCTTGGATTGGCTGTTCAATTCTATAATGAAGCATGTAAATGTCTGGAAAAGGAAATGACTGAAAAGTTAAGCCAACTTATAGAAGAAGCTGGTCGAGAATTATTTTCTTTAGCAGAAAATGTTGAGAATTTGGTAAGCAATAGTCAGGAAATCTCAGCTGAATATGAAAGTGAAATCTTAGAGAGAGCTTCAGAAGAAGTTAGGAAGTTAACACAAGAAATTTTAACAATTTATCCTAGTCTCGGAATAAAAGCTAGTCGAGAAGATCATTTGCTAAATCATATATTTAGAGATTACTTTACAGCAACGCAACATAAAATATTCGCCTTGAGATAGAAAATAGCCTTGACTTCTCCCTTCCTTTTATTTCAATTTTTGTAAGGGTTTATCCAACAGTTACAATCGACATATCTTCCCACTTCAAGTATTCATTGGCATAAAACTGAATTTCTTCCGGTGTAATTTCGTTGATGGTTTTTATCAAATCATCATAATAGGAAAGTGTCAGTCCAAAGTAATGTGTAGAATGGAATCTGTCCATCATACTTTGAGCACCATCCGATGATTCAAGTAGTTGACCAATAAGGTAACTTTTCACCAATTCTAATTCTTCTGCACCTACTTTCTCAGTTTGTAAAATCTCAAATTCTTCCTTAATTGCCGCTATTGTTGCATCTTTATATTCTGCTGCTACTTCAGAAGAGATGTAGAAATAACCTGTTTCTTTTAATTGAACAGTTCCCGCACCGATACCGTAGGTATAACCCTTTTCTTCGCGAATTGAAGTCATCAATCGACTTCCGAAATATCCTCCTAAAATTGTATTTACCACGGCCAACTTTTTGAAATCGGGATGTGTTTTGTTAAACATCATCTTTCCGATACGAACAGCTGTTTGCAGAACTCCTTCTTTTGCAATATGGATTGTTTTTGGACGATTTTCTATTTCGTATTTTAAATCAGGATTTAATTCACATGAAAACTGATTCCCTAATTCTTTAATGGCATTTAATTGTTCTTCACTAACAGCCCCAACGATGTTGATATGTGACAAACTCTTTAGCAATACATCTCTGTGAAATTCTACTAAACTCTCTCGACTGCAATTTTTAAAATCTTCTAGTTCGATGATGTCGGCATAAGGAGAACCTTCCAATAGATGCTTGATAAATGTTCTTTGTGCCATGGTTTTTCCTTTCTTCAGACGAATTTCAAGTCTTTTCTTATTTTCAGAAATCGCTTGTTTTAATTCTTTCTCATGGAATGTTGCATTCTTAACAGCGTCAATCACTATTTCTGTAATTGGAACGATAAATTCAAGCAATCCAAAAACGGTAACGCTTGTTTTTTCTGTTGCTGCCTTTACATCTGTGTAACCGCCTAAAGTGTCGATTTTCTCATCGATTTCTTCACTGCTTTGTGTGTCCGTTCCCGACAGTAAAAGTTCGGCTGTCATGTCGGAAGCAATTCCTTTTGTCATGGCACTTCCAGCGTTAAAAACGAAGTCAACGCGAACAGTTGCGTCATTCGATTCACGAATGGTATATATTTTAGCTCCGTTTTCTAAAGTTAAAATTTCAGGAGAGATTAACGGAATGTGTGTGATAGCGGATAACTTCGGTGCTACTTTTCTATTGACCATTTCCTTTTGATTTTATAACTAATCGAGAACAATTTTCTTTATTTAAAATAGCCTTCGCAACGTTTTGTATGCTATTTGCCGTTACTTTTTCGTAAGCTAAAACTTCGGTATTTGCACCGTTGGCGTCTCCCATTAATTCATGGAATCCAAGCGAAAAACTCTTGTTCATTATTCCTTGATCTTCGAATGCTTTTGAAGTTTTTAACTTGTTGATGATTTTCACCAATTCATTTTCTTCAATTGTCTTTTCTTTTAGACCTTCCAGCACTTCGAATATCGCATTTTCAACTTGCTCTAAGTTGGCCTCTTCATCTGGATAAGCCATTATGATAAGCAAACCTGTGTCAAGGGTCGCAGTGATAAAGGCATCAATTTCCGTCACTAAATCTTCTTGTTTTTTCAATTTCTTGTGTAAACGAGACGATTTTCCGTGACCTAAAATATCTGAAATAAGGTCAGCTTCAAAATAGCCTGCTTCACCTCTTCCGGGCATTTTAAATGCGTACACAAACAAGTCTGAAGGAACGTCACTTTCTATTGTTTTCGTTCTAAATTCATTCTGTTTTGGTTCTTGCGGAATGTTTCTGATGATTTTTTCCTTGCTTGGGATGTCTTGGTACCATTTGTGAACTAAGTCTTGCACTTGATTCAGCTCCAAGTTTCCAGCTATGGATAAAATCGCATTCGAAGGATGATAATGTTTGTCGAAAAAGGTTTTAACCTCTTCCATCGTTGCATCCTTGATATGGTCGATATTCTTCCCGATGGTTGTCCACTGGTAAGGGTGTATTTTATAAGCCAAAGGACTTAATTCCAACCACAATTCTCCATAAGGTTGGTTCAGATAATTCTGTTTAAATTCCTCGATTACTACGTTGCGTTGTATCTCCAAACTTTTGTCGGTAAATGCCAATGACAACATTCTGTCACTTTCCAACCACAAGGCCGTTTCCAGATTTTGTGCAGGCAGTACATCGTAATAATTCGTGATATCGTTGTTGGTGAAAGCATTGTTATTTCCTCCGGCTTGCTCTATTGGCGTGTCGAAATTCGGAATATTTACTGAGCCACCAAACATTAAATGTTCAAAAAGATGAGCAAATCCTGTTCTATCTGGATTTTCATCTCTTGCACCGACATCATATAATGTATTGACAACAGCCATTGGAGTCGTAATATCTTTGTGAAAGATAACTTTGAGACCATTGTTTAACGTAAAACGTTCAAACTCTATCATTAAAATTGAAATTTGCTATTTGTTTGTTGTTCAGCCAATGATTTTTTGAAATCTGTGATAATTTCTTCTACGATTTTTGCAGCAGGTAAAATTTCATCTATTATTCCAGAAATTTGTCCAATTTCTAATTCACCTTCTACTAAATCTCCTTCAAACATTCCTTTTTTTGCTCTTCCTCTTCCTAAGAGTTCTTTCAATTCAGGAATCTCGGCTTGGCGTAAATAGGCGTCTTCAACTTGTTTGTAGAATTCGTTTTTAATCAAGCGAACAGGAACCAATTCTTTAAGCGTTAACTTTGTATCACCTTCTTTTGCTTCTACTACAGAATTCTTAAAGTTGATATGTGCAGACGATTCTTCCGAAGCCACAAAACGACTTCCAATTTGTACTGCATCGGCACCCAAATTCATAGCGGCCAACATACCAGCACCTGTTCCAATTCCTCCCGCTGCAATAACAGGAATATTTACGTTTTTCACCACGTTTGGAATAAGCGTAAAAGTGGTTGTTTCATCAAAACCATTGTGTCCACCCGCCTCAAAACCTTCTGCAACGACAGCGTCAACACCTGCAGCTTCAGCTTTTTGGGCAAACTTAGCGCTTGCCACAACGTGAACAACAGTAATTCCATTTTCCTTTAAAATCGGCGTCCATGTTTTTGGATTTCCAGCCGACATGAATACGATTGGAACTTTATGCTTGATAACTGTTTCAATATGCTTGTCTATATCTGGATATAACATTGGGATATTCACTGCAAATGGCTTGTTTGTCGCCGCTTTACACTTGATCAAATGTTCTTCTAATACAGAAGGATACATACTTCCCGAACCTATAATTCCCAATCCGCCAGCATTGGAAACGGCTGCTGCCAATTTCCAACCTGAACACCAAATCATTCCCGCTTGAATAAGTGGGTATTCTATATTAAATAATTCTGTAATTCTATTTTTCATTTTTATTCTCCTTGCTTGTTTAACTTCTTTTTTAATGCTAGTAAAACAATTGCGATACCAGCTAAAACAAAAGGTACACTAAGTAATTGTCCTGTATTTAAGAACAAATATTCATCTCTTGCGGTTTGACCAACCTTATAAAATTCTACAAAAATTCTCCAACCAAATAGGATGATTAAAAACACTCCGAATATAAGTCCGCTGTATTCTTTTGCCTTTGTTTTCCAAAACATCCACTGTAATAAGAAGAGTAATCCCAAATATCCGAGGGCTTCATATAATTGTGTTGGATGACGGTAAACTTGTACCCATTCACCATCGACTTCCATTAGGTATTCTGGACTCGCATGCATAAACATGAATCCCCAAGGCATTGTTGTTGGATCTCCAATGATTTCATGATTGACTAAATTTCCTAAACGAATAAAAACTCCAGCAATAGCGACAGGTGCAACGATTCTATCTAAAATCCACCAGTAACTTTTCTTGCTAACCCATTTACTATATAAATAAAGGGCAATTAAAATCGCGATTGCACCTCCGTGACTAGCCAATCCACCTTCCCAGATTTTAAATATTTCATTTTTGTGTTGACTGTAATATTCCCAATCGTAAAAGAAAACATGTCCTAATCTCGCACCTAAAATGGTCGCCAATACCATGTAGATAAGTAGTTTATCAAGCCATGCTTCCGGAATATTTTCGGATTTAAACATACGCTGAATAACGTAGTATCCGATGATTAAACCTGAAACAAACAAAAGACCGTATAGATTCGGAGTGTTCCAACCATCAATTATTTGAGAGCTAACATTCCATTTAATTCCTAATATCAAAATCACTAATTTTTAATTCCTCCGAAAGATACTTTTTTTGCGTGAATTAGCGCAGTGTTTTCGGAAATAATAACATAAATTCGATTGCTTAACAAATGCAATTTAATCGATAGAATTCCTGAGAATGCAAGGAAATATCTGTTACCTCAATAGATTTTTAATGATTTCCTTGGCAACTTCCTTTTCTCTATAGCATTCATGACCAAGGTTTTTAAAGATGCGAAGTTGGTTTTTTAGTTCCATTTTTCCTATCCATTCTGGAGTAGGCTGGAAGTTGTCTAGTTCGCCAAAGTATAAAGTGGTATCGACTGTTGGTGCGATTTCTTCATAGCGAATTCTGGTCGCCGATACCAAATGTAAACTTGTTGCTTTAAGACCTTTTAAACTGGCTTTCCATGCAATTGTTCCGCCCATGCTAAATGCCAATATTGTTGCTCCTTCTTTTGTGAAATCGAGTAGGGCATTCACTGCTTTTTCTATTCCTCCATCGATAAAGGCTTGATGTAAATCTTCTTGATTTGTTAAACTTAAATCAATTTCGGCCAACTTTCTAATATCCAGGTAAGTAATGTCGAAATTGTACGACATATTCTCAATGTAAACATCCGTCCACTGCTTGTTGAGTTCGCCCCAAAAGTCGGATTAAATGATGAGTTTACTTTTTGTCATGACTTACTAGAATAAAAGGGGTGAAATTAATCACAAAGAAAAAAGGGATAGCAAATGATTGAACTATCCCTTGAATTTATGTAAAACGCTTTGAACTTTGTGTGAATTCTAAGCTATTTATTTCATTGTTTTTTCTTGAGAATCCTCTTGAACAGTTTCCTTTTTAACTTTTACAGCTTCAGGAATTTCGATGTCGGAAACAGCTTGTCCTTTAAAAAGTAGATGCGTCGATCTTCCTTTCTTAAAGATTTGGTTGCTCTTTTCTTGTCCTTTTCTCAGTGCTCTTTGCTCTTCTACTGGCAAAGCATGAATATCTTTACATTCGGTAGAACAACAGTTGTCCATTGCTTTAGTACACGCTTCGCATTGAATGAAAAGTAGGTGACAAGCATCATTCGCACAATTGGTATGCGTATCGGCGGGAGAACCACATTGATGACAAACAGAAATAATATCCTCAGAAATTCTTTCCCCTCGACGTTCGTCAAAAACAAAGTTCTTTCCAATAAATTTATTTTCTATACCCGCTTCTTGGCAATCATTTGCGTATTTAATAATTCCACCTTCTAATTGATGTACGTTTTTAAAGCCTCTGTGTTTAAACCAAGCAGAAGCTTTCTCGCAGCGAATTCCACCGGTACAGTACATAACGATATTTTGATCTTCATTCCCCTTTAGAATTTCTTCTTCTATAATTGGTAAAGAGTCTCTGAATGTGTCCACATCTGGTAAAGTCGCACCTTTAAAGTGCCCAACTTCCCATTCATAATGATTACGCATATCGATTAAAATGGTGTCAGGCTTATCTGTTAACTCATTAAATTCAACAGCTGTAAGGTGCTTTCCTCTGTCTGTTACATCAAAGGTTTCATCACTCAAACCATCAGCTAGAATTTTATTTCTAACTTTAATTTTCAATTTTAAGAAAGGAAAATCTACATCAGCGTCATCCACGGCAATGTTCAAACGAATTCCGTTTAAAAATTTAATTTCGTAAAGTTCTTTTCTGAATTGGTCAAACTTGTCTTCAGGAACGGCAATTTGTGCGTTAATTCCTTCTTTTGCGACGTAAGTTCTCCCTACTATTCCGATTTCCGACCACATTTTGTACAAATGGTCTCTAAAAAAATGAGGATTTTCTATATGAGCATATTGATAGAAAGAAATGGTAACATAATCCTTACCTTGTTCTTTCAATAATTTCCTCAATTCCTCCTTATCCAACGTATTCCACAGTTGCATGCTATGTATATTTAATGATTAAAGATGGCGCAAAGATACAGGTTTTTGATTGAACATCAAGGAATAAGCTTGTTAAAAACGAAGGAAGACAAAAAGAAGATTTTTATTCGTTACTTTAACTTGAAACCCGATTGGTTTAATTGCTGTAAACTAATGTATTACTGTTTAACATTCATAGTAAGAATTAATAGGGATTTCAAAAAAGAATCATTGCAAATGTTTGATTGAGTAAGTAGCTAAACTCTCCTTTAATCAATCTGTAATGTAAGCCCCCGACCAACCACATCTTTCATTAGCCACACTTCTGTAAACACTGCTCTACTGCTAACTCCTGACCTCGGAGAGGTCATATGTCTATCCAATTAGATCAAATCTCTCCCGAGTTCTCTGGCCTTAGAGATTTCACATATTTCTCTATTTTTCTAATTCTTTTTTTTAACTTTACAACTTACGATTCTAAGTCTTACTAAATAAAACACTAAATGAAGTTTTTAACTGTTTTTTTGTTTCTACTTTTCCTTACTTTCCTTTCATGTAATAAAGATAAGGAAGGCAACACTCTTTTTGATAACTCCGCAGGAATAATTCCCCAAATTTACATTAATGTAGATCAAAAAGCAGAAGTCAATACAAAAGATTACTACCTCATGGCCGACATTGTCATTGATGGGAAGAGTAAATACAAAAGTCACGAAGGAAGAACCGGCATTAAAGGTCGTGGAAACTCTACGTGGGACTATCCTAAAAAGCCGTATAAAATAAAGTTGGAAACAGCCACACCTTTATTCGGAATGGAAGCATATAAATCTTGGATACTTCTTGCAGAATATTTGGACGGATCAATGCTGTATAATTCTATACCATTTGAAACGGCTAAAATGTTGGGAATGCCCTATACAAGTAATGTGGTGCCGGTAGAATTAACCATCAATAATGAATATAAAGGGTTTTATGTTCTTACGGAAGATAAAGAGGTTGGACCTGGGCGTATTGATATTGGAAACGGTGGATTATTATTGGAATTGGATGTTTTCTTTGATGAAGACTGGCAGTTTAAATCAGAGAATTTTAACTTACCAGTAATGGTGAAATATCCGAAGGCTGTGAATATGACGAATGACAAATTGGACAATATAAAGTCAAATTTTGAAATATTCGAAGCCTTGGTAGCCGATCCGTCTTTCCCAAATAATAATTATTTAGATTATTTTGAAGACCTTTCTTTTGTTAACTATATGATTGTGTATCAATTAACGCATAATAGAGAACTAAATAGTCCTAAGAGTACATACATCAATAAGAAAGCAGGAGGGAAGTATAGAATGGGAATTGTTTGGGACTTTGATTGGGCTTTTGGCTTTCCGGGAACCGACCAGCATTTTGACTTGAGTTCAGTAAATGAATCTGTAATTGAAAACGGAAGCGCTGTTGGTACTGTATTCTTTAGAAGACTGATGACCGACCCCCATTTACAAAGCTTATTCAAAGAAAGATGGAACTGGTTTAAGGCACATAAATTTGAGAAGCTAAAAAAACATGTTGAAAATTATGCGGAATTAGTGCGCCAAGCAATGAAAGCCGACCATGAAATTTGGGGACCAAGAGATTCTTCTGGCGATATAGATGTGGATTTGAAAAACACTTTAACTTGGTTAGACGCTCGTGCAAATTACATTGATAATTATGTAGCTTCTTTCGAATAAAGTAGAAGTATAAAGCTATCCTTTTGCGCTAAAAGTGACTTTTCTTTTTCATTCAATATTTACATTTTATCATAAAGCGATTTGGGCATTCGTTTTAAGAGCATAGCAACTAATCGCCAGCGTTTACTTATATAAACGACTTTTCTTTTGCTGGTAATAGCATCAAATATTTGTCGAACTGCTTTATCTACTGGAGCTACCCAAAATAAACCCTCTCCTTTTGCCATTTGTGTATTTACAAAACCAGGTCTTAAGACTGATACATTGTTACATTTCCACCTCCTCCATAAATTAAAAAGACATTTGCTTTATATTCTATCCTTGGTACGAATTGATAGCTATGAATGATAATGGTATCATCGACAGTTAAAGTGGATTCAGAATAATCTAAATCGTTCATTGGCAGCATTTGTTTACTTGGAAAATAATAGAGTTTTGATTTATCGTTTTTCACTATTGCTTTTAGCATTAGATTTGTTTGGTGGAAATATATTCCTACTCCAATAAATGCAATGGTTGTGACTAATAATATAAGTCCCAGAATTTTGAGTGATTTTTTCATATTTTACGGTTTCTATTTTAAATAGCTAATGGTTAAATTAATCTAAGTTTTCCCATGTAGACGAGTCGTTATTTTTAAGTTTCAATAGAGCGTATAATATCACAACTCCTGGTAGTCCAGCAACTGATTGAAATAGGTCTATGCTAACGTTTATATTTATTACAAATGTGGCAAGAGTAGTTATAAGAAGTCCCCAAAATCCAATTTTTATCCACTTAAAGAGTAGAAAAGCGAAAATAACGTTTCCAATTCCTATAAATGCCAGAAGAGTCAAGGTCGAGGTTGAAATTCCATAAGGAAAATTTTGTGCTATAGTATCACTTGCAAAAAGATAGCTCAATGCTGTGATTGAATTTGCTATGATCATTAAAATCAACCAAGCAGTTACGCAGCCATGTCTATGCTTTGGATTGTTTGAGGTTTCTTTTGAAATTTCCATGATTTGTAATTTAGTTTTTACTTATTTTATCTTTCGCCTTCTTTCTACACCATCAATTTTTATTGTTTTGATGCGTATTCCATCTTCTCTTTTGTCTATTATTTCTTTTCGTCCGTTTCTTTTTCTCTTGATTATGTATGCCTCATTTTTATTGAGCTTTGACTCGTAGGTACACAAACCCTTGGCGTCATAACTAACCGAATAAAAATTATTATTGGAATCATCTGAAATGGTATAGTATTTGAGGCTGCCGTCAGGATAGTAACCCCACAAATTGATATAAAGTCCTTTTAGTGTATCATCGCTGAATCGAAAGTATTGAATCCAACTTATTGTTCCATTGTGATAGGTGATGTGCCTTATTCCTTCAAAAATCGAGTCTCCCAATTCGGGATAGCGGAGCGCTACATTAACTATTTCTTTCTTTTTATTGAAACGATACATATTACCTGTGGGATAACCAAAATTGTATTCTGTCAAACTGTAATAGTAATATTTAGAAGAATCTCTTTCTCTCCACTTTTTATCATAAAACTCTCTCCATAATCCGTGCTTAAATCGAATTAGATTGGTAGTGTCAATATTCTGTGATTGAACTTGTTCGAGGGTGTAGGCATAGGTGTATTTACTATCTACATACACTATTGTATTGCTAACTTTTAGTTCGCCATTTTGAAAAAAGCGCTCTTGGTAGTCAAAAGTCGTATCATTTAAAGATAAGTTTTCCTGCCCAAATAAAAAGGATAGGGGAATAAAAAATGCTATGTGTATAAGTTTTTTCATTTTTGTAGATAAGAGCCGATGGACCTAAAAATTCATCAACCGCAACTTATAAATCTAATAATTTTTATGAATAATTAAAACTTAATTGCTTAATGGAGGATTTCTAAATTCCATAATCATATAGAATGACTTCGGTAAAAGTACTTGTGCAGTCAAGTGCTATTCTTGCCAAGGCATTGATAAACTCTTTCTCTTCTTTTAAACTTTTTCTTCTGAGTTTTTCTTTATAGAACAAAGCTTGGTATTCTAAATCAATTCTAAGTTTATTATAACCATTGTGACCTCTATCAAAGCCACGTAGAACTTTTTTTAAGTCTTCTTCTGATACCTGCTTTGGTGATAAGTCGATGTGCACCTCTGGAGTTGATGAAAAGCTTTTTGAAGCATAGTATGGAACGCCGTTTTTATAGGCAATAACTATTGCTCTAGCACTTTGTTGTTTTCGGTAAAGTAAAAATTGGTCATGATTATATCCGTGGTCAAAAAGTGTTTTATTCTGACTCGTCAGGGCGAAAATGCTTTGAATGTTTTTATCTAAAGTATATACATTTACATAATCATAGGAAGCGCCATTTTCAACAACAATTTCTAATTTGAATTTCTCTAAAGGTTCCAGAATTTTCGCAATGTTAGACCAACCAAGATTTTTTACTTCATAACCAAACTTATTTAACCTGTACTCCAGTCTTTTTGTAAGTAATTGTTTGTATTCATTTACAACTTTGTTGTACCGTTCGCTCTGCTTATCTAAACCTTTTTGGTACTCATTTTCCAATTTTTCAAGCTGATTTCTCGTTTTCTCTAATTCTTTCGTGTAGTGTTCACTTAGTTTGGTAACAGAACGAGGTAGGTTTTCAACATTTCCTAAATTCTCACGAGCAAAATCCATAAACTTTAAAGCTGACGCATTTGATTTTGAAAGTTTTTCCTCAACCATACTATCGCATTTAGAAAGGTCTAATTCCAAATTTTTTAAATAAATATCTAGTAATTCTGGTCGCCTAGTCTTATGTATTTCTTTTAATCGCTTTTCAAAGTCTCTTGTCGCTATAAAAGTATTGGCATATTTGTTAGACTTTATCACCTTTATCGATGCAGGATCAATTCCTTTACAATTATAAAATGATTCGATAACTTCCCCATTGTTTTTCTTGTCTTGAGAAGATGAGCCATCATCCAAAGGTAAACTTTGCTCTCCTTCAAAAGCTATTGGCTTAGGGATTGGCTTTTGTTTTTGAAAGTAATTTGTCAAACTATAATACAAGCTATCTACTAGATTTTTATCAGCTTTTGTATGATTTTTAAATGGCATTCCCTTTTCAACTGCTAACTGAAAGCCATCAGGAAGAAAGTCCAGTTCTTCTAGGTCTACAGGAATTAAATGTCTTTTTGGTTGAACGGGATTTATCCATTGCATTTCTCCTTTTTCGTTTCTAATTCCTTCAAAAATCAAATAATCACCTTCAGGGTTTTCAATGGTTGTTTCGATATATATTGGACTGTCTTCATTTAATTCCAATTGTTCACCATTATGAGTTGCATTAAGGTATATCGAACCACCAGACTGCATGATACCTTCTCCTAATTGACTAGTTACATTGGAAAGAATTTGGTCTTCAATGCTTTTAATATCATTGATTTCAATCTGAATCTCCTTTTCTACGATATTTCCATTCTTATCTCTAAAAGCACCCTTTGGAATAGATAAAATCGTTCCAGATTTCGTTTCCAAAATATGATTCTCTAAACCACTAACTTTAAAAAATTCACTTTTCTTAAATGTTTCAATAAACGGATCTCCAGCTTGGTATTTTATCTTTTCAGCCAAATTATTAACATCTATCGCTATCGGCTGGGAGTTTTTAGTATTGCTATCTCCATTATTGTTACAGGATAATAAAAAGGCGAAAAGAAAAAGGGATAATAGAACGTTTTTCATAAGTGTCTGTTTGTATACTTCTTTAAAATTGAAATAGTTAATCCGAATATATGATCTGTTTAAAAAATTAAATATCTATTAATGTTGTTCAACATTTGTATATACTATCGAAGCTTATTTTTTGTCGAAGTAATGTTTTCAATCTGTTTTAATATGCATTGTAATCAATTCTATTCGTGAAACATCAAAAATAATACTATTAAGTAAGCATTTGTTTAAAAAGTTATGAGAGAATCCGAAGTGCTCATTTAATTACTTAGACAATAAAATATCTGCTGTAAAAATAATGCTATTTCCTTTAGGATACTTTATATCATAACTTTCCAACTTGTAACCATTCAATTCATATTCAGTGATTACCTTAAGTAATTGGGTCTGGTCATTTCTTCCTTGTATTTTATCAGCTTTTATATTCTTGTATGCTCCATTACTGTTGCTAATGAATAAATATTTGCCTGAATAAAATATTGAAACATACTCTTTGTTTTTATTATTTGGTGTGAATGATAAAATAAGAAATGCGGCAGAGATTAGTATTAGGGTTATCAGAGGAATTGATTTTTTCATAATTTTATATTTTGATTTTATTTTTTATTCAATTAGCCAAATTAAAGATTTAGCAGTGCTGCTTAAAAGTAATAATTTTTTTTGGAATCATGAAATTTTAAATTTATTATATAGTATACTATTGATTTCTTATAATTTATGAACCAATGCCTCTTCGATAGTCAATATGGTATTTATTGAAAGACAAAACTGCCTTGACCTCAGAGAGGTCACACACCTTAACCTAAACCTCCGCCAAGCTTTTAGCAAAATGCCAACCTGAAAAAAATAGATTGTTCGACCCCGCTGGGGTCGTGGTGGCAACTACGACGGGAAGATAGAAACATATAATCCCTCTGGGATTACAAGTAAAATGAAACTATTAGATAATAAAGTTTGTCATCGGAAAATATACATTTTAAGAGTAGCCCAACTACTGACCTCAGAGAGGTCATACATCAACTAACTCCAGCATAACGAAAACTACCCTGACCTTAGAGAGGTCACACACCTTAACCTAAACCTAAACCTCCGCCATGCTTTTAGCAAAATGCCAACCTGAAAGAAATAGATGTTTTTAAATTGAGTGAAATGCTAGGCATTGAAGATTTAAAACGCAACGAGCATACTAAAGTATGTGAGTAAGATTAAATCTTCGATAACGACGCAGTTCGCCAATTTTGGAACATCTATCCCTCAATCATCTTCTCTAACGCCTTCTCAAACTTACTCCTAACCTCCTGAATAAAACCATAATGCTCATCATCAATAACCAGTTTCCCTTGAGTAACGTGCCCCAATAACATAAAGTTCACTCCTGAATTCATCATAAATTCTAGGAAATCATTTTCACTGTCTTGATCAACTGTTACTACAACTCTACCAGCGGATTCTCCAAACAAGAAAGCGTCTTCACGAACTATAGAATCTGTTACAATGTCGAAACCTAATCCTCTTGGCATAGCCATTTCACTTAAAGAAACGAACAAACCTCCATCTGAGCAATCATGCGCTGCATTGATCATTCCTTTTTGGATTAACTTCTTAATAGAATCTTGCATTTTGTACTCTTTATCAATATCGAAGTAAGGAGCCGGAGATCCTTTAACGCCATGGTAAGAATAAAGGTATTCTGAACTAGAAATGTCTTCTTGAATTTCTCCAATTAAGAAGATTAAATCTCCCTTCTGCTTGAAATCTAAAGACATAGTTTTTGTTTTATCCTCGATAATTCCAATCATAGCGATAGTAGGAGTTGGGAAAACAGGTTCTTCTTTACCTTCTCTTACTGTTTGATTGTAAAATGAAACGTTTCCACCAGTTACAGGAGTTTTAAACTTTAAACATGCTTCTGTCATACCTTTGATCGCTTCAACAAATTGCCAGTATGATTCTGGATTGTATGGATTACCGAAGTTTAAACAGTTTGAAATTGCACTTGGAATTCCTCCAGAACAAACGATGTTTCTTGCCGCTTCTGCAACTGCCATTGCCGTTCCTTGATGTGGGTCAGCATGAACATATCTTGAATTGCAATCCAATGTCATTGCTAAAGCTCGACTCGTTCCTTTAATGTCAACGATACCAGCATCAGCAGGTGAATTTGTTGTCATTGTTGAAACACCAACCGTTGAGTCGTATTGATTATAAATCCATTTCTTTGAAGCAATGTTCGGATGTTCAATTAAGAAATTAGCAACTTCTTTTAAATCTTCTGGCTGCTCAATGTCATCAATGTTGAATTTTTTAAACTCTTGAAAATAAGCTGGTTCAGAATATTCTCTTTCATAAACTGGAGCACCTCCGCCTAGTACGAGAGAGTCAGCTGGAACATCAGCAACGATTTTATCATTGACGAAGTATCGTACTTGTTCGCCTGCTGTTACAACACCGATTTCCTCGGCATGTAAATCCCATTTGTCAAATATATCTTTAACGATTTGTTCTTTTCCTTTTTCTACAACAACAAGCATGCGTTCTTGTGATTCAGAAAGTAAAATTTCAAATGGAAGCATGTCATCCTGACGCGTTGGAACCTTGTCTAACCAAATGTCCATACCTACTTTTCCAGCAGCCGACATTTCAGAAGTTGCACAAGTGATTCCGGCAGCACCCATGTCTTGCATTCCGACTACTGCGTCAGTTTCAGCTAAAGCTAAAGTTGCTTCTAGCAATAGTTTCTCTTGAAAAGGGTCGCCCACCTGAACAGACGGTAAATCTGCCACAGATTCTTCTGAAATATCTTTAGAAGCAAAAGACGCTCCAGCAATACCATCTTTCCCAGTTGCAGAACCAACAATAAAAACGGGATTACCAACGCCTGAAGCTGTAGCCGAAATCATTTTTGAAGGGTCCATAATTCCAGCAGAAAAAGCATTAACCAATGGATTGGTATTAAATGAATCATCGAAAAACACCTCTCCTCCAATAGTTGGAATTCCCAAAGCATTTCCGTAATCTCCAATGCCTTTAGTGATTCCTTTTATCAACCATTTTGTTCTTTCATTTTCTATATTCCCAAAGCGAAGTGAGTTGAGCAAAGCAATTGGACGAGCACCCATCGTGAAAATGTCGCGATTAATACCTCCAACTCCCGTTGCTGCACCTTGATAGGGCTCGATGGCACTTGGGTGATTGTGGGATTCAATTTTGAATACACAAGCTAATCCGTCACCTATATCTACCATTCCTGCATTTTCTGCACCTGCCTTGACCAAGATGTTTGGACCTTCTTTAGGAAGTGTCTTTAACCAGGTAATAGAGTTTTTATAAGAGCAGTGTTCAGACCACATTACGCTGTAAACAGCTGTTTCAGTAAAATTAGGCGTTCTACCTAAGATTTCTTTAACCATTTGGAACTCTTCTTGAGTTAAACCCAAATCTAATGCTTCTTCTAAAGTTGCTTCTCTTTCAGTTGTGTTTTTCATAGCTTTAACAATTCTATACACAAAATTAATCAATTTGCTGAGGGTTTTGTGCTCCTGTGAAAATTGTTTTACACAAGCAGTTTGTGATTTGATTAAGGCGGTCTCTATTCGATTATGCTAACCTGAGTTCGATTATATAATTGAGTTTCATATTTCAATAAATAAGTAAGATACGAAGTTTTTTTGCACATAACTCTAATAGCTAGTGATATGAATCCAAGAGAAGAATCGAACTAAGTTACTATGTTTTTGTTATATGAAAAGTAAATAGCTCCAGAATGCTGAAACATTTTTGTTGTTAAATGAGTATAAACATAAAATTACAACACTAAAAAAATAAATCTATTTACTAGCTTTTGTTTTTAATAATACTTATTTTTCCATTGTATAAAACTATAAACCATGCAAGAAACTAAAGAATTAAAACCCGTTCTTATTGAAAAAGAGTTGATTCCAACGCTTAAATTCAATAATAAGGACCTTGTTCGTCAACAAGAGGGTTTAGCTGTAAAATTAATGGAGGCAACTAAATTGGGAAACCTTCACCACGGTAAAGTGGCCATTATATTTGAAGATGATGAAGGTGTAAAGAAGGTAGAAACTACGATTTGGAGTACTGGAACCGACTATATTTGTTTAAAAGGTGGCGTATGGCTGCCAATTAATAGAATTCATAGGGTTGTTTTTTAGATGGTTATACTTTATCTAAGTTAGGAATACAAGAATATTGTAACATATCTAACATAAAGATTCAAACAGAATGTTTAAATTTGAGGTGCGGTTTTAATTAATCGCACTTTTTGTTTTTAGTTAAAAAAGACAAAGTCGTCTATTTGTAAGAACAATTATTAGTTAAAAGATGTTTGTAGTTTAATGTTTAATGACAGACTAAGAAAATAAAGAAAGTCAATTCAAAATGAAGAAATTATCAAGTTTATTATTCGTATTTTTTATTAGCTTCATTGGATATTCCCAAATGATAATGCCAGAGGATATTGTCGATTGGAAGTTTTCAGTGAAACAAAACGGCTGTGAAGCTACCATTATTGCTGATTTAAACATCAAAGACGGATGGAGTATCAATGCCATTCATTTAGATAAAGAGAGTTTTGGTTTTGCCTCTATTTTTGAAATAGATAAATCTCCTAATTATACGCTTGTAGGAAAGCCAACAGAAACAAAACCTACCAACGAATTTAGTCCAGCAATTGGCGAAGTTCTTGATTTTCACGTTGGAAAAAAGATTCAGTTTAAACAAAAAATAAAAGTAAGTTCTGAAAAGGACTTTGTTTTGTCTTTTAACTTTGGGTATCAACCGTGTGATTCAGTTCAATGTCTATTTCCCTTTGAAGATACTTTTACTGTTAAAGTTAAAGGATGTAAGGAAACACTAGCCACGCAAGAAAAAGGTGATACTCCAGTTGCTTCAGATAACAATGACGCAAGTGACGAAGGTTCTGCAATAGAAGAGGAAGAAGAGGAAGTTGAGGAACAAGCAGTGCTTACTCCTGAAGAAGGTTTGGATGAAATGGCTGAGACTTTAGATCAAGCGCCTATTGAAAAAGATATTAAAAGTCACTCTCTTTGGTGGATTTTCGCCTTGTCATTTGGTAGTGGTTTAATCGCTTTGGTTACGCCTTGCGTGTTCCCGATGATTCCAATGACTGTAAGTTACTTTACGAAAACGAGTAAATCAAAAGCAGCAGGAATTGCAAACGCTGTTAAATATGGTGTTTCTATTATTGTTATCTATATCGTTTTAGGAACCATGGTTACTTGGATATTCGGTGCGGAATCACTAAATAATATGTCAACAGACCCTGTTTTCAACATTGTATTCTTCTTCTTATTGGTTATTTTCGCCGTTTCATTTATGGGGGCTTTTGAAATCGCATTGCCTTCATCATGGGCGAATAAAGCTGACTCAAAGGCTGATAAAGGTGGTTTCATTGGAATTTTCTTTATGGCATTAGCATTGGCACTGGTTTCATTCTCATGTACTGGACCTATCGTTGGTGTATTGCTTGTTCAGGCAGCAACTGAAGGTGGAATTGCACCATTCATTGGAATGTTCGGTTTTTCTTTAGCATTGGCATTGCCATTTGCATTGTTTGCAGCTTTCCCAGGTTGGATGAATACGCTACCAAAGTCAGGAGGTTGGTTAAACTCTGTGAAAGTGGTGTTGGGATTGTTAGAATTAGCATTGGCGTTTAAATTCTTATCGAATGCGGACTTGGCTTTACAAACTCACTTCCTAGAAAGAGAATTGTTTATCGCTATTTGGATCGCAATTTTCTTAGTACTTGCATTGTACTTGTTTGGTAAAATTAGATTGCCGAATGATAGCCCAATTGAGAAGTTGTCAGTAGGTAGAACTTTGTTTGGAACGCTGGTTTTAGTGTTTGTTTTCTACTTGATTCCAGGAATGTGGGGTGCACCATTAAAGATTATTGCAGCTTTCCCACCACCAATGAGTTATAGTGAGGCTCCATTAGGTGTTGGTTACACAGGTGGAGGTGCAACAAGCTTTACCGGAAAATCTGATGATGTTTATATTGAAGGTACGTTCTTAGGACCGCAAAATATTATGGTGTTCCACGATTATGATTTGGCATTAGCGCATGCAAATAAAATAGGAAAACCATTGATGGTTGATTTTACAGGACACAACTGTGTAAACTGTCGTAAGATGGAACAAAGTGTTTGGGGTGAACCAGGAATTATCGATATTTTAAGAGATAGTGTGGTAATCGCTTCTTTACACGTTGATGAGCGCGTAATGCTTCCAAAAGAGGAGCAAGGCGAAGGTACATTCCCGAATGGAAGAGTGAAAAAGATAAGAACTTATGGTGATAAGTGGACTTTTAAGCAAGTTTTCGAATACGAAGTAACTGCTCAGCCATATTATATCTTCCAAAATGGAACTGGAAAAGACCTTTCAAATGGTCCAGCAGACTACCAAAACCACCGTAGTGCAAAAGCATTTAGAGCATGGTTGGAAGCTGGTTTGAAAGCTTATAGAGAAGGATAATAGATTTGAACTTAGCATTATTGAATAATAGCTATCTCAAAAAGTAAAGATTTGAGTAAAAGTATCGGATGTCTCAAAAGTGGGGAAAGTTAATTCAGATGAAATTTGAGTTAACAAATAGTTCTCCAATTTTGAGACATCCTTTTTTTTTGGATTTATTCGCTCCATTTTTCATAAAATCGAGTACTATTAACACATTGTGCAAAAATTCCGATAAGTTTCATTGAATTCTCTTAGTACATACTCCTTAAAGTATTATTTTTGTCAAAACAATTTAACAATGGACCAAAAAGCAAAAGCAGTTTTAGTATTAGAAGATGGAACAGTATTTCATGGTACTGCAATCGGTAAAAAAGGAAAGTCTAAGGGAGAGTTAGTATTTAACACCAGTATGGCTGGATATCAAGAGATTTTTACAGACCCATCATACCACGGACAAATTATTGTTATGTCAACAAGCCACGTAGGAAACTATGGTGTAACTTCTAATGATGCCGAATCTGACGTAATCCGTTGTGAAGGTATTGTTGTAAAGAAATTCTCTGAGGTGACTTCACGTAAATTAGCGGAAGCTTCTTTGCAAGAATTGATGGAGCATTCAAATAAAGCTGGAATTTCTGATATTGATACAAGAGAATTGGTTCGCCACTTGAGAGACAATGGTTCAATGAATGGTGTAATCTCTTCAGAAGATAATTTCGATATCGAGGAATTGTTAAAAGAAGCAAAAGCACTTCCGTCAATGGTTGGACAAGAGATTTCTAGTAAACTTTCAACAAAAGAGATTTTGAATTTCCCTTCTACAACTGAAGAATCAACATATAAAATAGCACTAATAGACTACGGTGCGGTAGTGAAATTAGCTTCTTATTTGAATACATTAAGTTGCGACGTTACTATTTATCCTATGGATACACCTTTAGCAAAGATGCTAGAAGGGAATCCTGATGGATTTGTATTGTCAAATGGTCCTGGAGATGCTTCTACGATGACCTCTTCAATTGAACTTGTAAAAGAAATGATTGCTACCGACCTTCCTGTTTTTGGAATTAATATGGGGTATCAATTATTGGCTTTAAGTCAAGGACTGAAGATTGAAAAGATGGTACATGGACATAGAGGAAGTAATCATCCAGTTATTAATCACCTATTAGGTAAAGCAGAAATTACTTCTCAAAATCATGGCTTTGTTGTGACAAGAGAAAGTGCGGAAGCAAATAAGGATGTTGTTATTACACATTCACACTTAAATGACAATACGGTTGCTGGAATTGCACTTAAAGGTAAAAAAGCATTCGGTGTTCAGTATCATCCGGAGCCAACTGCTGGTCCACATGATTCTATTTATCTATTTAATCAATTTATCGAATATTTAAAGAAATAATAAACAAGGTGTTTTAGACACGTCAAGTGTTCTTAATATAAAGAATTTAATTTTTAACTTAAAAATCGGTTAACATGAGTTACATTTCAAGCGTTCACGCAAGACAAGTTTTGGATTCAAGAGGTAATCCTACAGTTGAAGTTGATGTTTATACAGTAAGTGGTGCAATGGGAAGGGCTGCAGTTCCTTCGGGTGCTTCAACAGGAGCCTACGAAGCTGTGGAATTACGCGATGGAGACAAGTCTCGCTACCTTGGAAAAGGTGTTGAGAAAGCAATTCAAAATGTTAACACTATCATCAATGAAGCTTTGCAAGGGGCTTATGTTCTAGATCAAAAAGCGATCGACCTTCAATTATTGAAGTTGGATGGTACTGAGAATAAATCACGTTTAGGAGCGAATGCAATTTTAGGAGTTTCTTTGGCTGTGGCTAAAGCGGCAGCTGCTGAATTAGGAATTTCTTTATTCAAATATATCGGTGGAGTTGGTGCTGTTACAATGCCTATTCCTATGATGAATATCTTAAATGGTGGTGAACACGCTGATAACAAGATCGATATTCAAGAATTTATGGTGATGCCATTGGGCGCTAAGTCATTCTCTGAAGCATTAAGAATAGGAGTGGAGATTTTCCACCAATTAAAGAAGGTACTACAAGAAAAAGGATATTCGACAAATGTTGGAGATGAGGGAGGTTTTGCGCCTAACCTTGGTTCAAACGAAGAAGCAATTGAATTCGTTTTAGAAGCGATTAAACAAGCTGGTTACAAACCAGGTGAAGATGTTTGGATCGCACTCGACGCTGCTAGTTCAGAGTTTTACGATAGAGAAAATAAGAAATATATTTTCGAATCTACTGGAGAAGAAAAAACTTCTGCTGAAATGGTAAGTTACTGGAAAGAATGGTCTGAAAAATACCCGATTATTTCTATCGAAGACGGTTTAGACGAAGACGACTGGGAAGGATGGAAAGCGTTGACAGAAGCAATTGGAGATAAGGTTCAATTAGTAGGGGATGATTTGTTTGTTACAAATACCAAAAGATTAGCGCGAGGAATTGAAGAAAATACGGCTAATTCAATCTTAGTGAAAGTGAACCAAATCGGAACGTTAACAGAAACAATTGAGGCAGTTCAAATGGCAACAAGAAATGGATATACTTCGGTTATGAGTCATAGAAGTGGTGAAACTGAAGATTATACGATTGCTGATTTGGCTGTTGCATTGAATTGTGGGCAAATCAAAACTGGTTCAGCTTCAAGAAGTGATAGAATGGCAAAATACAATCAATTATTAAGAATTGAAGAAGAGTTAGGAGAAACAGCTTATTTCCCTGGTCTCGACTTTTCTTTTTTGAAAAATAAATAGTTGTTAGTTATATATTCTGTCTTAAAAGTTTAGTTTTATGACAGATGATAGGATGTTTCAAAAGTGACGGCGTTGCAAGACGCTGAAAGTGAGGATAAGAAAAATACACTAAGGTGTGTGGTCAAGTTCGAAGCTTTTAGGAATGCAAGAGTTCTCCAGTTTTGAAACATCCTTTTTTGTTAAATAAGGCAACCTATAAGCACTACACACGTTTATTCTTTAAACGTTGGTAAAATTTAGACTCATGAAATTTAATTACACAATGCAGAATAAGCATACTTTTTTAAAACTAAATAAATCATTCTCAGTAGGTAAGTTGATTTTAGCACTTACTTTTATGTTTTTTCAAGCTACTGCTTTTTCCCAAATAACATTCCCAACACCTTTTGTGACGCCACAACAAGCAGTAGAAAATGTATTGCTGGGACCTGGAGTTCAAGCTTCTGGTTTTAAATACAACGGGAATGGTGTTATGGCTGTTAACGTTCAGTCAAACATTAGAAGATTCGTCAATACAAATGCTGTTTTTCCTTTAGATGAAGGGGTTCTTATGCATACTGCAAATGCTCCTAATGTGAGCGGAGACCCTGACTTAAATGCAATTAATTTAAGTAATAGTAATATTTCTAACGGAGTAATTTTGGAATTTGATTTCGTGCCAGAAGGAGATACTTTGTCTTTTAGCTATATCTTCTCTTCTGCAGAATATAGTTCTTTTACATGCTCTAGTTTTAACGATGTATTTGGATTCTTTATTTCTGGTCCTGGAATATCAGGTCCTTATTCAAATAACTCAATCAACATTGCAACAATTCCTGGTACTAATACGCCGGTTGGAATTAATACGGTAAACTCTGGGAATGTAACGAGTAGTAATTGCTTTAATGCAAACCCAAATTATCAGCAAGATTCTCAATATTGGACAAGTTCTTTTAACTCTGTTTACAACTCTTCTCCAGCCATTTCCGGTTCTGTAGGTTCGCCTAACTTTAATGGAAGTACAATTGAATTAACAGCTAATGCTTCGGTTATTTGTGGGGAAACTTACCATATTAAATTAGCGATATCTAATGTGAGTGACCAATCTTATAATTCAGGGGTTTTCCTGAAAGCTGGTTCTTTCTCATCTGTACCAACATTTGAAATTTCTGGTCAAAATACGACAACCATGACTATGGACTCGGTACTAGTAGAAGGGTGTGATATGGGTAATTTCTGTTTCACAAGACCAATTGAAATCGCTGAAGATACTGCTGTTGTTCACTTTGAAATTGGTGGTACAGCAATATTAGGAGTTGACTATAACTTTACGAATATTCCAAACACGCTAGATAGTATTATTCTTTACCCAGGAGAAACAGATTTCTGTATCGATATTGAACCAGTTTTAGATGGTTTGCTTGAAGGGCTGGAATCGATTGAAATTAGTACCTTTTCGGTCAACCCCTGTGGAGATACTTTGTGGAGTGAAGCTCGGTTATATATAGCCGATAAGCCCGACATACCCATTCCGAATGCAGGATCAAATTTTGCCGTCTGTGATGGTGGAACTGGGGTTTTAGAAGGAGAAGCTGAAGTAGCAACAAACACTACAACTTGGACGTATGATGGCCCTGGTGTAATTACTTTTACGCCGAATGCAAATGACCCCAATGCGACTGTTTCTTTTACAGAACCAGGTTCCTACACCTTGTTCCTCACAGAAGCTAATGATACCTGTGATGTCTTTGGAATTGACTCTGTAACCGTTGTTTATGGTGAAGTGTTATTAGATGTTTCAAACGATACAATAATTTGTCAGAATGGACAGGTGGATTTAATTGCTACTGGAAATACGACGAGCAATTCACCTCTAGAGTATCATTGGGATCATACAACTGATGTAGGTGCGGTTCAGAATGTGACACCATTAGAAAATACTACGTATTCTGTTTTTGCAGAAAATACCGATGGATGTATCTCGCAAACGAAAACGATAACCGTGTCGGTTCATCCTCCTCTAGAATTAACAATAACTCCGACTTTACAGTCTATTTGTCCTGGCGATATGGCACAGATTAGCTCTGTAGTAACAGGAGGAAATGGTGGCCCTTATACTTTAGTATGGACAGACCCAACAGGAAATGTAGTAGGGGATGAAGCACAAATAGCCGTTTCTCCAGAATCAACTTCGATTTATACATTAACGGTTTCAGATAATTGTGAAACGACTCCTGTTACCCTAACTTCTGAAGTTGTCGTAGAACCATTGCCAGAAGTAATGTTTTCTGTAACAGAACCGGCTTTATGTACGCCTGCTGTGTTTGAAGTGATAAATAATACTGATCCGAATATGGTTGATCAAACATATTGGTACGTTAATAGTGGCCACTCGTATGCTAATTTGGATACGATTAATCCTGATATCACTTCACCTGGTGTTTACGATGTGAAATTGGTGGTAGTGAGTCCAGCAGGTTGTGTAGATTCTTTATCTGTAAATAACTTCCTTGAAGTTTACGCTTTACCAGAAGTAAGATTTACATATACACCAAATCCTACAACTGTGTTGAATACTGAAGTGAAGTTTCAAAATGGTACGACAGGGGCGGTTTCTTATCAGTGGACTTTCGAAGACGGTCTTCCCGCTTATTCTTCATTAACGAATCCAACGGTAAATTTCCCTGAAGGTATCGTCGATGTGTATGATGTTGAAATGATTGCTTACACTGAGTTTGGTTGTACTGATACTGTTTTAAAAAGAATACGAGTTCAACCGGAAGTGTTGATCTTTGCACCAAATTCTTTTACGCCAGACAACGATTCTTATAATGAAGTATGGAAAGTACATTTATTAGGAGTTGATGTTTACAATGTAACAATCGAAGTATTTAATCGTTGGGGTGAACAAGTTTGGGAATCACACGACATCGAGTATGGATGGGATGGAACATATGGTGGAAAGCCAGTTCCTACAGGTTCTTACATCTGGAAAGTTAGCGCAGCTGATAGATTGACAGATGGAAAATACGAATGGCAAGGTCAAGTGACTATTTTGAGATAAGTATTTAAAGAAAGATTAGGAAGGAATTGTCTCAAAACTTTAGTTTTGAGATGCTCTCAAATAAAAAGTAGTTGTCGCAAGACAGCAAACTTTGTTATAAAGTGTGAATGTTTCAAAAGTGAGGAGAATACAAAAGATTGTAAATGAGAACGAAATGAAGATACTATTGTATGTGATTTAGTTCCAAATTCATCAATAATGCTACAGCTTCCCAGTTATGAAACATTCACTTTTTTATTTACTTTAGGATTGCCTTAATCCCAGGAAGTTCAATCCCTTCAAGATATTCAAGCATAGCTCCACCTCCTGTAGAAACGTAGCTAACTTTATCCGCTAAGTTTAACTGGTTGATGGCTGCAACTGAATCTCCACCTCCAATCAATGTGAAAGCTCCATTCTCTGTCGCGCTAACCAAAGCATTGGCAACTGCTTCTGTACCTTTTTTGAAAGTCTCCATTTCGAAAACACCCATAGGACCATTCCAAAGAATCGTTTTTGAATTTTCAATAATCGAACTAAAATTTTTAATCGAGTCTGGACCAATATCAAGTCCCATCCAGCCGTCTGGAATAGCAACGATAGCGCAGATTTGTGTTGCTGCGTTATTGTCAAACTTGTCAGCAGCTAATGTGTCTGTCGGTAAATGAATTTTTACGTTTTTAGTTTTTGCTAAATCGATAATCTTTAACGCTGTAGCAAGATAATCTTCCTCTACCAATGAGTTTCCGATTTTTCCATCTTGGGCTTTAATAAAAGTATAAGCCATTCCACCACCGATAATGATTTCATCAACAGCATCCATTAGGTTTTCGATGATACTGATTTTTGAACTCACTTTTGCGCCTCCAACGATAGCCGTAGTTGGTGCCTTTGGATTTTTCAAAACAGCATCTATGTTTTTGATTTCATTCTCTAATAATAGTCCAAAGTATTTATCATTCGGAAAGAATTCTGCAATCACAGCTGTACTTGCATGCGCTCTATGTGCAGTTCCAAAAGCATCATTCAAATAGATGTCGGCATGTTTTGATAATTTCTCAGCAAACTCTTTGTCTCCTGCTGTTTCTTCTTTATAGAATCTAAGATTTTCTAATAGTGCAACTTCACCATTTTTTAGATTCTTAGTCGTTTCTAACGCTTCTTTACTGATACAATCTCCAGCAAAAATAACTTTTTGACCAAGTAAACCTTCTAATTCAATAAGGATGTGCTTTAGTGAAAATTTATCTTCAGGACCTTCTTTTGGACGTCCTAGGTGCGACATTAAGATTACGCTTCCTCCTTTGCTTAAAACATGTTTAATCGTTGGAATTGCTGCCTTAATACGTGTATTGTCAGTTACTTCAAACTGATCATTTAAAGGTACATTGAAATCTACGCGAATAAGCGTCTTTTTGTCTTGGAAATTAACGTCAGAAATTGTTTTCATTTTAATAAAGTTTGTACAAAAATAATTAATCTTTTAATGATTAGGGCTTATAATTCCTATATTTGAACAGAATAATACCGAATATGAATATAGAATCTTTTCGTTTTTATTGTTTAGCCAAACTGCATGTGGAAGAATCTTTTCCATTTGATAAAAATACTTTGGTTTTTAAGTTGAATAATAAAATATTTGCGTTAACAGATTTAGAGAATGCACGTTCATGTAATTTGAAGTGTGATCCTGAAAAAGCTGTAATATTAAGGGAAGAATATTCAGGAATTATTCCAGGATGGCACATGAACAAAATGCATTGGAATACTGTTTTCTTTGATGAGGACGTGTCAGACTCATTAATTTATGAGTTAATAGACCATTCGTATGATTTAATTATGAATTCTTTTTCAAAGAAAATACAAGAAGAGTTAAGAAAATGAGTGTTAGAATAGATAAATATATTTGGTTTGTACGACTTGCAAAAACAAGAACCAAGGCGAGTGAACAAGTTTCGAAAGGAAAGGTAAAGTTGAATGGAATGAATATTAAACCCTCTGCTTTGGTGAAAGTGGGCGATGAGATAGGAATGGTTAAGCATACTTCTGTTTTTACCTTTAAAGTCAGAGATTTGTTGGACAGGAGAGTCGGCGCTAAGCTTGTTAAAGACTACATTACTGACATTACGTCAGCAGAAGAGTTAGAAAAGTACAAAACATACCAAGTGGCACAATCTTCGTATAGGAAGTTTGGAGACGGAAAACCAACGACAAAAGAGCGTAGAGATTTAGAAGATTTTTTGTTTTGGGAAGATAACGACTTTTTCGAATGATTTTCGAATCTTTTGAAATACTAAATAGAAAATAAAAACGTTAAACTTTTAATTAAAAAATAATTTATGGAAAATTATGTTGACAATTCATTTAACCATGTAATCTCTAAAGAGCAAGTTAAATCTTTCTTTTCAGGAGTTTATGCTTACATGTTTTTAGGATTATTAGTATCAGGAACTATTTCTTGGTACATGGCGAGTTCTGGATTATTTCTAGAATTGTTTGTAAATGCAGAAACAGGTTCTGTAAGCCCATTGTTTTATGTAGTTGCTTTTAGTCCACTGGCTTTTGTGTTTTTAATTCAAGCTAAGTATAGAAGCTTTTCGATGGGAATATTGATTATCCTATTTATTGTGTTTTCAGCCTTAATGGGTGCTAGTTTATCTTCTATTTTCTTTGTTTATAGCATTGGGAATATTAGTACAACATTCATCGTTACAGCTGGTGCATTTGGTGCAATGGCAATATTAGGTTACACAACTTCAGTTGATTTATCCAAAATGGGAAGTCTGTTGTACATGGTGTTCATCGGTATCTTTATAGCGAGTATTACAAACATGTTCTTTAAGAGTGAAGCAATGGGATACTGGATTTCTTTTATTGGTGTTTTTGTTTTTACAGGATTAACAGCTTGGGAAATGCAAAAGTTAAAGGCGATTGCTTCAGACAATTCAATAGGAGAGGGAGATAAAAAGAAACTAAGCTTAATTGGTGGAATGTCATTGTACATTTTATTTGTTAACTTATTCTTATCTTTATTAAGATTAATAGGAGGAAGAGATTAATGGTTAAATAAAACCAAGAAAAATAGAAAGCGAGGCTGTTCAATGTGAATAGTCTCGCTTTTTTTTGTAGCTATTTCCTACCTTCTATATTCATCGTTTAAACATCAAGATGTAGCCGTAAAACCGACTTAGAGTAGCTTTCTAGCTTAGTAATCTTCTCTTGCATAATCTTTTTCTTGATTCACTATAAAAGTTGCTATAAACAAAAAAAAAGCTACCCTTATGGATAGCTTAATATTTTTATGTTTTAATCGGTATTATACCGTCATAATATCTTTTTCTTTTAGAACTAATAGGTCTTCCGCTTTTTTGACAAAGCTATCAGTAATCGTTTGGATTTCTCCTTCCGCTGATTTGGCAATATCTTCAGAAAGACCATCGTTCTTCAATTCTTTAATGAAGTCCATTGCGTCTTTTCTATTGTTTCTGATAGAAACTTTAGCATTTTCAGATTCTGCTTTCGCTATTTTTACTAAGTCACGTCTTCTTTCTTCCGTTAACATTGGAATACTGATGATTAGCATTTCTCCGTTATCTTGTGGAGCAAGACCTAAGTTGGCATTAATAATTCCTTTTGCACATTCTCCAATCATGTTTTTTTCCCAAGGTTGAACTGTCAAAGTTCTTGGATCCAAAGTACTCACATTGGCTACCTTTGAAAGTGCTGTTTTACTACCGTAGTAGTCAACAAGAACACCGTCTAACATATCTGGAGCTGCCTTACCAGTTCTAATTTTTCTAAATTCAGACTCCAAGTGGGTCATACTTTTACTATTAGATGCTTTCAAATCATCTAAAATCATGTTTATCTCTTCAGTCATTTTATCTTTTGATTGCGATAATAATACAAGTTTATCATTTTTAATCTAATTGCATTGAAGTTTCAGCAACTAATGTACCGATAGGTTCTCCAAGAATTAATTTTTTAAGGTTTCCATCAATGTTCATATTGAAAACAATGATAGGTAAACTATTTTCTTTACAAAGTGTAAAAGCTGTCATATCCATCACGTTTAATCCGTTTGAATAAACGTCATCAAACGTTATGGTATCATATTTAACAGCATCTGAATTTTTCTCTGGGTCACTTGTGTAAATTCCATCTACACGTGTTCCTTTTAAGATAACATCTGCATTGATTTCGATTGCTCTAAGCGATGCTGCCGAGTCGGTTGTAAAGTATGGGTTTCCAGTTCCCGCACCAAAAATAACCACTCTGCCTTTTTCAAGATGTCTAACCGCTCTCCTACGAATATATGGTTCAGCGATTTCTTTCATTTCAATTGCAGAAAGTAATCTAGAGTCTATATTAATAGCTTCTAGGGCAGATTGTAGGGCCATTGCATTGATCATGGTTGCTAACATTCCCATGTAATCACCATGTGTTCTGTCCATTCCACCTTCTTCTGCTTGAACTCCTCGGAAGATATTCCCTCCACCGATAACGATTCCTAGTTCAACACCTAAATCAGTAATTTCTTTTATTTGTTGTGCATAACTTTGTATTCTAACATTGTCAATTCCAAACTGTTTATCTCCCATTAAGGCTTCACCACTTAGCTTTAGAAGAACTCTTTTGTATTTCATTTTATGAGAATCGTTGATCGTTAATTAAATTTTCTGCAAAATAAGACAAAAAAAAGAGAGAAACTTAATTTCTCTCTTTTTTATTTTTCAAAAGTCTATTAACTCATAGATAATCTCTTGAAGTTAGTTACAGTTAAACCTGATTCAACTGAATTTAAGAATTGTTCAACTGACATTTTATTATCACGAACAAAATCTTGGCTTAATAATGTGTTCTCTTTGAAGAATTTATTCAATCTTCCTTGAGCGATTTTATCAGCCATTTCAACTGGTCTACCCTCTTGGATAGCTAAGTCTCTACCAACTTCTAATTCTCTTGCAATTGTGTCTGCATCAATACCGTCTTTCGTCAAAGATAGTGGATTCATAGCAGCAACTTGCATTGCAACTTGTCTTCCAGCTTCTTTTGCTTCTTCGCTAGATTTGTTTAATCCAACTAAAGCAGCTAATTGATTTCCTGGGTGATTGTAAGCTTCAACAAATTCTGCTTCGATTTTGTCAAATCCAGAGATTTCTAATTTTTCTCCAATAACACCAATTTGTTCAATTACTTTTTCTTCAACAGTTAGTTTGTCGTTGAATTGAGCTTTTAATACCTCTTCTACAGAAGTAGCTTCGCTTTTGATACCTGCTTCTAAGATGTCATTTACAAATTTTTGGAAGTCTGCGTTTTTAGCAACGAAGTCAGTCTCACAGTTAAATTTGATAATGTATCCTGTATTTCCAGTTGTCTTAGCATAGATTAAGCCTTCAGAAGCTTCGTTATCACCTCTTTTTGCTGCAACCTTCTGTCCTTTTTTACGTAGGATATCAATCGCTTCTTCAGCGTTTCCATTAGCTTCCACTAATGCCTTTTTGCAGTCCATCATTCCTGCACCAGTTATTTTTCTTAAGTCATTAACTTGACTAGCTGTAATGTTCATAACATTTTTTAATTACAAATACATTAATATTATTCTTCTTCTGTTTTCGCCTCTTTAGCTGCAGCTTCTGTAGTAGTTTTTTCTGCTACTGGAGCTTCTTTAGTTGAAGGAGCATCAGTTGAAGTTTTTTCTGCTTTCTTTTTATCTTCACTCTTATTGTCAGCATCTTGTTTAGCTTTAGAAGACTTACGTTCTTCTAAACCTTCCTTAATAGCTGCTGTGAAGTATTCCATAATAATTGCAACAGATTTTGTTGCGTCATCGTTTGCTGGAATAGGGAAGTCAACCAATTTAGGGTTAACGTTTGTATCTACCATTGCGAAAGTTGAAATCCCTAAACGAGCTGCCTCGTGTAAAGCAATTTTTTCTTTCAATATATCAACGATAAAAATAGCTGCTGGTTGACGAGTCATCTCAGCGATAGAACCAAAGTTCTTTTCTAACTTCTCACGTTGTCTAGTAATGAATAAACGCTCTCTTTTTGAAAGTGTTTCCCATGTACCATCAACTTGCATTTTATCAATAGTCGTCATCTTACGAATAGACTTTCTTGTTGTAGCAAAGTTTGTTAACATACCACCTGTCCATCTTTCAACAACGAATGGCATATTGATTTCCTTAACTTTATCAGCAACGATTTGTTTTGCTTGTTTTTTAGTAGCAACAAATAGAATCTTCTTTCCTGAAGCTGCGATTTGTTTAGCTGCTGCACAAGCTTGCTCAAGGTGAGCAATTGTCTTATTTAAATCAATTACGTGAATACCTTTTTGCTCTTCAAATATGTATGGACCCATTGCTGGATTCCATTTTCTTTTCAAGTGACCAAAGTGTACACCTGCGTCTAAAAGTTCTTTAAATTCTGGTTTTTTTGACATTTTAATTTTCTTTTTCAAGTTTACGTTCCTTAGTAGTCAATAGCAGAGGGTTCTTTCGAAAGGTGCTCTGCAATTTGGATACTAAACAAGCGCCAAATAATTTTAATAATAAACGATTAACGTTTAGAGAATTGAAATTTCTTACGTGCTCCTTTCTGACCTGGCTTCTTACGCTCAACCATTCTAGGGTCACGTGTTGTTAATCCTTCTTCTTTTAATGCTGGCTTGTACTCCTCATTGATTTGGATTAAAGCACGAGCAATTCCTAAACGAATAGCTTCCGCCTGTCCGTTGATTCCTCCACCCTTAACGTTAACTGTAACATCGTATTGATTTGAAGTTTCTGTTAAGTTGAATGCTTGTTGAACTTTAGCTTGTAAAGTAGCAACTGGGAAGAACTCAGTGTAATCACGTTTGTTAACAACGATTGTACCGTTTCCTGGCTTCATGTAAACACGAGCAACAGAAGTTTTTCTTCTTCCTAATGAATTGATAATTCCTTCCATACTATTTGATTGATTCTAAGTTAATCGTTTCTGGCTTTTGCGCTTCGTGCTTGTGATCTGTTCCTACAACAACCTTAAGGTTTTTGTATAACTGATTACCTAATTTGTTCTTAGGCAACATTCGCTTAACAGCCATTTCTACTAAACGCTCTGGGCGCTTTTCTAATAATTGTTCTGCAGTTAGTGCACGTTGACCACCTGGAAATCCAGTGTGACGAAGGTAAACTTTCTCAGACATTTTATTTCCACTCATTGTAATCTTCTCTGCATTGATAACTATTACGTTATCGCCACAGTCTGCATGAGGTGTGAAATTAGTCTTGTGTTTCCCACGGATCAATTGTGCTACCTTGCTAGCTAAACGTCCTAGCGTTTCGCCTTCTGCGTCTACCAATAACCACTTTTTGTCAGCGTTTTCTTTATTGATAGAAACAGTTTTGTAACTTAATGTATCCACTCTTTTAATTTTTTAAATAAGACAATATCCCGAATTTTCGGGTTGCAAATATATAAATAATTGATTTGAATACCAAATAGAAGACAAAAAGATTGTAAAAATCTACACTTTTTTGTCGTTTTAGCTTTAAAAGACCTGTTATAATCTTGTTAAAGACTCATTTATTATATATTCTGAAATGCAAAGATACAATTTTAATAGACAATGAATTGATTTAACTTCTCCTATCTTTAGAATATTATAATGAAAAAGGGAATGGCTTTTGTTTATTCCTAATTTGAATTTTGCTATTTTTAGCGAACTTTATAAAACAAACTGTGTAATTATACATATTATAATCTCTCTTAAATGAAAAAGATCTTTATCATTTGCCTTATCGGTTTGATTGGAAGTTTCAGCTTCGGTCAAAAACAAATGACTTTACAAGAGTCAGTTGCAGGACAATATCAACAGTTCTATCCAGAAAATGTTTTTAATGTAGAATGGATTGGTAATTCTAATAAATATTCCTACTTGGAGATGTATCGTTCCGTTATGGTCACAGAAGATGGAAAGGAAGGAGAGAAAATAACTGATGTTTGGGTTATTAATGAGAAGCTAGGAACTAGTCTTTTTCATTTGGTGGGAATGAAGTGGAAGGATGAAAATACTTTGGTGATTAGTCAAGGTACTTCAGTTGTATCTTATAATGTGAAAACAGAAAGTGGAAGCGCTATCACTTTACCGGAGAATGCAGATAACTTGACTTTCGATCCTACTTATACTTATATAGCGTACACAAAAGACAATAATCTATATTATACTGGAATAAATGAATTTAATGAAGTTGCTGTAACGCAATTCGAAGATAAGAATATTGTTTCTGGTCAAGCCATCGCTAGAAGTGAAATGGGAATTACAAATGGAATTTTCTGGTCGCCTTCTGGAAATAAGTTGGCATTCTACCAAAAGGATGAAACGAATGTTCACGATTATCCTTTATTGAATAGTGAAGTAACACCAGGTGAATTAAAGTCTATTAAATATCCTATGGCTGGTACGGGAAGTGAAATCCCTAAATTGGGTATTCATTCGCTAAAGGAGAAAACTACAGCTATGATCTCTCCACAAAATGGGAAGGACTACTATTTGACGAATGTTGCCTGGTCACCTGATGATAAATATATTCTTTTGGCCGAAGTGGCTCGTTCTCAAAAGCATATCTGGATGCAAAGGTTTACGGCGAATGGAAAGTTTGAAAAAACCTTGTTTGAAGAGAAGGCAGTTACTTGGGTTGAACCTGAAAAACCAGCCTATTTTCCGAATGCTAACAGTAACGACTTTGTTTGGGTGAGTGAGCGCGATGGATTTGATAACCTTTATTACTATTCTATTGACGGTGAATTAAAACTGCAATTGACTAAGAATAAATTCATGTTAAAAGAAGTCATAAGTGCACAAAACGGTGAAGTGTTTTTTACGGCTACTGGTGAGAATCCTTTAAATACGCTTTTGTATAAAGTCAACTTAAAAGGAAAGCAAATCCTATTAACGGAAGAGGAAGGTTCGCATAGCGCGAGCATTAATAGTACAGGACAGTTGATATTCGACCAGTATTCTTCTCGTGATATTCCGAATCGTGCTGTTATTCGTAAAAGCAATGGGAAAATTCTAAAAGAAGTTTTAAATGCAAAAAACACACTAGAAGAGTATGCTGTAACTAAGGCAGAGATTAAAGTTATCAAAGGAAAAGGGGGAGTGGATTTATATACAAGAATGATTAAGCCTTCCAATTTTGATGAGAGTAAGGAATATCCAGTCTTAATATATGTATATGGTGGGCCACACGCGCAATTGATAACAAATTCTTGGTTAGATGGTGCTAGTTTGTGGATGCACTGGATGGCAGAACAAGGTTATATAGTTTTTACTTTAGATAATCGTGGGTCTGGAAATAGAGGTGTTGATTTCGAACATGTTATTCATAGAGAATTAGGTGTAGCAGCCTACGAAGATCAATTGACAGGTGTCGAGTATTTGAAATCCTTACCTTATATAGATGGTGAACGAATTGCTGTTCACGGATGGAGTTTTGGTGGTTATATGACTATGTTCATGATGATGAATGCACCAGAGGTGTTCAAAGTAGGGGTTGCTGGAGGTCCAGTAACTGATTGGAAGTTTTACGAAGTAATGTACGGTGAAAGATATATGGATACTCCTGAAGAAAATCCAGAAGGTTATGAAAAAACGAGCTTATTGAATAAAGCGGATAAATTAGAAGGTGATTTATTGATGATTCATGGAGCGATTGACCCAGTGGTTGTGCCGCAACATGCTTATGCTATGATTAAAAAGTTTGTTGATGCTGGAGTACAAACGGACTTCTTTATTTATCCAATGCACGAACACAATGTGATGGGTAAGGATAGAATTCACCTAATGGAAAAGGTGTTGAACTATGTTTTAGAGAATAATAAATAAGAAATTATGCAGGAAAAAGGAAATATATTAAAGATAGCACTCTATATATTGGTGCTGAGTCTTTCTATTGTCTTAGTTCCTATATTTTACTATATAGCAATGGATACAGCAGCAAGTTTAACTTACGAAGTGGATCCTGGTGGTTGTATTTCTAAAGTTTCGGGAAAAAACTTATGTGCGAAGTACGATTTGTTTATGGGACTAACTTATGGTTGTGGAATTTTGTTTTTCTTGACTATGTTTTTTGTGATGTTCAAAGTGATTAGATCGAGACCTAGTAAGTCTTAGACTTCGGATAATTAAAAACAAATGAAGTCACTAATATTTACATTATTTCAAATAGCTGTTGTAGGGCAGTTGTTGGCTATCACTCCTGATAGGGTTTATCATCTTAGTCCTGATTCGCTTGGTTTAACTTATGAATCACATATAATTCAAACAAGCGATGATGCGGGCGTTAAACTGTGGGATATTAAGGCGCAGAAAGAACTAGATAACGGAAACACCATCATTCTTTGTTATGGTGATTCTGGAAACATGTCTTATTGGTTGAATCATGCTGCTATTTTGAGTCAAGTTGGATATTCTGTGGTACTATTCGACTATAGAGGTTTTGGTGAAAGTTCAGATTTCGTCATCAACCCTGATCAATTGTACTATGATGAATTTTCCATGGATTTGGAAGCCGTTATACGTTGGACAAAGCAAAACTTAAGTTATGCCAACTTAGGAATTCTCTCCTTCTCAATGGGAACGATTATGACTACGATTGCTGTTCAAAATGAATCAGTTGATTTTATCGTAGCGGAAGGCTTTGTAATGAATCCCGAAAACATAAAAGAAAAGATATTCCAATTAAAAGGAAAGGAAATAATTTTGCTAGAAAGCGCCAAAGGTTTTGAAGCGCTTATTTCAAAAATTGATATTCCTCTTTTATTGATTAGTGGGACAGAAGATGTTGTTACCACCTTAGCCGATAGTCAAGAAATAGTAGCACAAAAAGTTAATCGTAAGTTAATTTCTTTTGAGGGCAATCATTTAGGCGGTTTTCAGAAAATGACCAAGCAATACTTTGGAGATATTTACATTCAGCATATAGGTAGTTTTATAGAAGCATATAAGCAGTAAACTAAAGACCTGAATCACTATGGATAATATAAAAAGTAAAAGGCGTCATTCGACGCCTTTTACTTTTTAATAACTTTTAATCTCTTTATTGAGCAACTTCCCTAACAACTTAACATCTTCCAAAGTTGGCGTCTCATTCATACAGTCAATCTGCAGAGAAGAGATGCTTTTTTGTAAGTTTCGATAAGCCATTTCAACCATTTCATTGTGGTCGAATGCTAGTTGAGGAATATCTCTTATAGCGACCCATTGCGCAGTCTTTGCATCATCTGCACCTTTTGGATTCGTTCCTTTTTTATTCATCAGAATATAATGAGCAATCGAGATAATCCTTCCGCGTGTATCTCTTTTTACACCAGCAAAAGTATAAAACTGTTTCATTTGTTTAACAGTTATACCCGTCTCTTCCTTTAGTTCACGAATTGCTGCAAAGTCCAACTCTTCGTTGTCTTCAACAAAACCACCAGGAACTGCCCAATTTATACCTTTGTTTCCATGCTTCCTTTCGATTAGCAAAAGATAAATTCCAGTTGTATCATAGCCAAAGCAAACTGCGTCAACTGCAACCTTAATATTTTGTTCTAATTGAAATCCCATGGTTTTCCTAGTATTTTGTATGTGGATAAACTTCTAAAGCTTTCTCAAGAACTTTAACAGCTAATTCTAATTCGCTTTTCTCTAAAACGTAAGCCAATCTCGCTTCTTGCATTCCTAGTCCAGGTGTTGCATAGAAACCACTTAGCGGTGACATCATTACTGTGTTTCCTTCATATTCGAAAGATTCAAGCAACCATTGACAGAAATGCTCTGTATTTTCAACAGGAAACTTAGCGATACAGTAAAAAGCTCCACTTGGCTTTGGACATTCTACGCCTTTGATACTGATTAATCCTTGGTGTAGGATATCCCGACGAGAAACGTATTCTTTCACGACGTCATCAAAGTAAGACTGTGGAGTTGCTAATGCTGCTTCTGCCGCAATTTGTTCGTATGTTGGTGGAGAAAGTCGTGCTTGTGCGAATTTCATAGCACCTTTAATGATCTCTTTATTACGAGAAATTAAAGCGCCAATTCTAGCTCCACACATAGAGTATCTTTTAGAAACAGAGTCGATTAAAACTGTGTTTTCTTCAATTCCCTCTAGGTTCATAACTGAATATGGAGTTGCTCCGTCGTAGCAGAACTCTCTGTAAACTTCATCAGAAAACAAAAACAAGTCATGCTTTTTAATTAAGTCACGTAGTTTTTCTAATTCTTCTTTTGTGTACAAGTACCCAGTTGGATTACCAGGGTTACATATTAGAATAGCCTTTGTTTTTGAAGTAATTTTACTTTCAAAATCTTCAATTGGAGGCAACGCAAAACCATTGTCAATTGTCGCTGTAATCGGAACGATTTTTACGCCAACTGATGTAGCAAAACCATTGTAGTTTGCATAGAATGGTTCTGGAATAATAACTTCATCTCCTGGGTTTAAACAAGTAGAGAAAGTAAATAATATTGCTTCAGATCCACCAGTTGTAACAATAATTTCGTCTGGTGTAATATTGATATCGAATTTCTCGTAATATTTTGCTAGTCCATTTCTGTAACTTTCAAAACCTTGAGAAGGAGAATATTCTAAAACTTTAATATCTGTATTCCTAATAGCATCACGTGCCACTTCTGGTGTTTCAATATCAGGTTGACCGATGTTTAAATGGATAACATGTTTTCCACTCTTCTTTGCCATATCTGCATAAGGCATTAATTTCCTGATAGGAGAAGACGGCATGCTAACCGAT
Organism: Brumimicrobium sp.; assembly: GCA_035497735.1. Taxonomy (GTDB): domain Bacteria; phylum Bacteroidota; class Bacteroidia; order Flavobacteriales_D; family Crocinitomicaceae; genus Brumimicrobium. The sequence goes on from DATJCX010000005.1 coordinate 68,562, forward strand.
TTTAAAGATAATTCTGGCATTTCTATATGTTTTAAAATGTGCGCCAAAAATAAGCAAGACTTCCATAATAATGACTGAAAATGCAATAAATATTTATTTGTTATTTTGTTTCTATTCTATACCAGCTATAGTTAGGTCACTTCTCTAGTTTTATAGGAATGTACTTTACCATTCAACCTTTTTTGAATTAATAACGTTTATAGTTTGTGAAATAGCTTTATATTTGCAAATAAATAAATAAACTTAATTTAAAATTATGAAACGAAATTTACTTTTAGTTGCTTCATTGTTTATAGGAATGACAGCGACAGCACAATTTACACATGAAAACACGCCTGAAGCAGGTTCTGGTGTTGCTTTATTTGTTTTAGATAGTTTAGCACCAAGCTATGCAGCTGTAACAGGTGACGAGGTTACTTGGGATTATAGTGGATTCGGAGGGTATGCAGGAGCTACAAGAGCGGTTACCGTGATTGAAGCAGCAGAATCTGCGTTTGAAGCTGATTTTCCAGGATCTACATTGGCTTTAGAAATTGAGGATATGTTGACAAACTTTATTACAAGTGTCGCAACAGGACGTTCTTCTCAAGGTTTTGTTTTTTCTGAACCTAATTTTGGAGACATCGTTGTAAAATTAACGGACGAGCAACAGTTAATGAATTACCCTTTTGATTTTGGAGATAACTTTGCAGACACTTACGTTGGAAGTACTGCTTTAATGGGGGGGAATATGCCTATTACAGGAACATCTGATGTTGCAGTTGACGGAAGAGGGACCTTAATTTTAGCAGGTGGTTCTTATTCAAACGTAGTAAGATACTCAATTTCTGATAATGCTCTTATTCAAACAGGTATTTTGGGAGAGATGCAATTACTTCGTACTCAGTATGAATACTATGATCACAGCATTAGCAATCTTCCTATCTTTATTTACGCTTCTATTACAGTTATTCAAGCTGGTTCTACTGAGCCAATGATGGAAAGCTTTGTAGTTTTAAGTAAGGATGAGCCTTCATTTGAAGTATCTGTTAACGAAAATGTTTTAGCGCAAACTGCTCTTTACCCTAACCCGGCAAGTGAAGTATTAAACATCCAATTACCTTCTTCAGTAGAAAGTGCAGATGTTGTTATTACTGATGCTTTAGGTCGTGTAGTGAAGACTTTAAATGTTGACGCTGTAGTTCAAACAATTGATGTTTCTTCTATCAAAAAAGGAACGTATTTTGTTAAAATGACTTCAGGGGAAAACTCATTTGTTAAAACTGTTGTTATCAAGTAATCAATAGTATATAGAATTAATTCTTTAAAAAAAGGCCCTCGAATTGAGGGTCTTTTTTTCATTTTTAACAATTTGAATCAATTATAGATTTATCTTTGTAGAAATTTTAAAAAACACAAATATGAAAAAAGGTTTACTTGTATTTGCTTCACTTTTTGTAGGAGCAAGCTTAAATGCACAATTTACACAGGACAATTTACCAACAGTTGGATCATCTCAAGAGATGGTTGTAATGGACAGTACAATTACTAACTATGCTGAAATCTTTGGAGAAGGAGTGGTATGGGATTACAGTCAAGCTGTAGCATCTGATACTTTATTCACTACACTTTCAATGTTGAATGCAGCAGATACTTCTAATAATGGAATGTTTGCACTTTCAGAAGTTGCTTATGATATCGAAGGTTTCTTTATGAGTTACATGACAAGTGATGAAAACGGAAAAAAAGGTCAAGGTTTTATCTTTAATGGTGATCCTTTAGGCGATCTTGGAGATGTTGTTGCAAAATACTCAGATGAAACGAATTCATTATTAGGAAACTATCCTTTCGACTTTGGCGACTTTGTAACAAGTGAGTTCGAAGGAACAGTAGGTTTAGATTTTGCACCAGAGCCATTGCCATTAGAAGGTGTTTCTATGGTGAAAGTGGACGGAAAAGGTACATTGAAACTTTTTGAAAATGAGATCGAGAATGTATTGAGATATGCAATTATCGATACAATGTTTGTTTACCTTTCAGAAGAAGACCCAACAGCTAGAGTATTAATTACACGTTCGCAATACGAATACTTTAAGCATGAGGTTAGTAACTTCCCATTATTTAGTCACACGAAAGTGACATTTGAGGAAGAGATGGAAGAAGGAATTTATGGAGAATTTTCTGTCGTATTGGCTTACCAAGGTCCAGTTGCTAGCATCACTAAAAATGAACTGGAGTTAACTACACTTTATCCGAATCCAGCAACTGATATGTTAAACATCAGCTTGCCATCTTCAGTAGAAAGTGCTCAAGTAACTTTTACTGATGCATTAGGAAGAGTTGTAATGACAGCAGATGTACAAGGAACTACAAACGTAAATGTTGCTTCACTTCAGAAAGGAACTTATTTTGTAAGAATTGCAGCAGAAAATACTTTTACTACTAAAGCAGTAATTATTAAATAAAAGGTTATTTTTCTTTAAAAGGAGAATAGGTGTTTCAAAACAGAAACACCTATTTTTTGCTTTAAACTAAAGAAATGCGTACATTTCACCTAAAAATAAAGATATGAGATTTCACACAAGGAAATGGATTAAACCAGAGGATTTAAATGCAAACGGTACTTTGTTTGGAGGAAGACTCTTACAATGGATTGATGAGGAAGCCGCGCTTTATGCCATTATACAATTAGAGAACCCCAATACAGTGACAAAGTTTATTTCTGAAATTGATTTTAAAAGTCCAGCTAAGCAGGGCGACATTATCGAGATAGGAATTGAAGTTGTGAAGTTTGGACACGCATCTTTGACTTTAGCTTGTGAAGTACGTAATAAAATGACAAGAAAGTCGATTATTACCATCGATAAAATAGTGATGGTGAGTGTAGATGAGCATGGGAATGCCAAGCCACACGGGAAAACAGAAGTCGAATTTGTGAAAGATAGACTTTCTGATTAATCTTTCTTTGGAAGGTATTTTCTCTCTATATATAATGGTCCTAATGGAATGATAGAGCTTAATCCTGCGATGAATAATGTCTTAAAAGACCAATTTAACTTTCTGTACATCGCTAATGCTCCTGCTAAGTAAAGAACGAAAAGTACACCATGTGCCCAACCAACATACTTTACATAAAGTGGTAGGTCAAAAATATATTTTAATGGCATGGCAATCAATAAGAGAATTAAGAAAGAAAGTACCTCTAAGTTGCTGATTATTCTGAACGTTTTTATTGACATTTTTTTTTATTTTTTCCAAAGATAAACTAATTTCCTAATAGCGCTTGATGCAGTCTTCTTTAACTTGATTTTATATATTCAAAAAGCGTGAAATAGTAAGCTTGGCTTGTTTTTTGTATATTTATTTACATTAAAAAAACGGAATATGAATTTTAAAAACTTTATCTTTATACTAACCACATTGATATCTTTTGCTTCAATGGCGCAAAAATCCACTGGAAAAATCGATGATAAAAATTATGCTTTCCATGAAGTGGATAGTTTGATTGCTATTTTGCAGCCAACTAAAGCGCGGAGTGTTTTAGATAAAAAACTGCCCGAACTAATCCAGAAGAATGATGTAGTAAATATCGTTAAGGGTATTCGCCTTTATCAGTCTGTTGTTTTCAATTTAGAAGAAGAGGAAAAAGCACAATTGTTTTTTGACTTATTTGAATTGCCTAATTCTATGAATGAACCAGCTCAGTCAATAGTTAGAACAGAGTTGCTTCAGTCTTTTATTAATGACTTCAATGGTTGGTTTGGTTATAAGCAACTAGAAATATATCATTCTATTAATTTCTCAGATAGCTATGTGAGATATGATTTTGCTATAAAAAATATCCAAGCTTTAGAAGATAAAATAACAACCCTAGATAGTTTTGACTTTAAGGAATATCAAAAACTTTTAATTGGAAAGTCAGATACGTTATTCTTATATCGAACGCTAGGGGATTACCTAAGCTATCAGTTAATTGATATCTATGGCTCAAGTTTGGTGAATAGTTATGGTTCATTAAAACATGCTGCTACTGATGATGCTTCATGGTACATGACTCCTGACGCTTTTACTAAGCATCACTTTCTAGCAAAAAATCTAACTTTCGCTTCTTTGCGTCTATTCCAAAAGATAGAGAAAAACAACCTGAACAATCACGATTTTTTAAGTGTAGCAAGCTACTTGAGATTGAAGTTCTTAAAAGATAAATTTAACAATCAAGAGGAATATGTAAAGGCATTACAAAAGCATTATGACTTTTTTGAGCGTTCTTCTGCACGTTCTAAATTCTTGTTTTCTCTAGCACTTGAAGATTACAATAAAGGAAAAACTTTTCATTATAAGAACAAGCCTGAAGTTGAAGGTTTGATTAAGAAAGCACATAAAGATTTAGAAAATGAATTGGCTATCTATCCTAATTCTGATTTTAAAGGAGAAATAATGGCTTTGATGAAATTGATTGAAGAAAAAGATTTGAATATTATTATTCCAAACATTTCTGCATCAAATAAACGTGTTCCAGTATTGGTGAAGCATAGAAATATTGACGAATATGTACTACGTGTTTATCGTGTAACTGATTTTAAAATAACCAGAAGTAATTTAAGAGAATATGCAAAGAACAATAGTTTGGAGTTAGTGCAAACTATCGACTTATCTCTTGAACATAAAGGATTATTTCAAGAAAGAAGTACAGAATTGTTAATAGGTGGTTTCACTAAACCAGGAATGTATTTTGTAGTCGCTTCTAAGGATAAAAAAGCCTTGAATTTACATGCGAATGACAATGAAAAATGGAGTTCTTTAAATCTAATTTCTACTAATTTTACTGTTTCTGATATACTTGTTGCGAATAATGTAGAGAATAATATAGCGACTTATGTGGTGACTGATTTTCAAACTGGGAAGGCAATCAAAGATGCAGAAGTAGAGGTATATTATTATGATTATTCTAGAGGAAGCTCTCTTAAACTTCTGCTAAAAGGTAAAACAAATAATAACGGAATATTCACCCATAAAGCAACAGATAAAGGAAACCGAAACTTCATCTATCTTGTTCGATATAAAAACTCTCTCTTAACTACGAATTCCTACTATTACCGAACAGTCGAGTCTGTTAAAACAAATAACGTTAAGTTGATTAGCGATCGTTCCATCTATAGACCTGGTCAAACTGTTTACTTTAAGGGAATTGCTTCGGAGGGTAAGGACAACGATTTTAAAGTGATGTCAAATGTTACAGTCGATTTTATTATTTACGATGTCAACAATGAGGAAGTTTTTAAGAAGAGCTATAAAACCAATGAATATGGGAGTTTTGACGATAGCTTTGTGCTTCCTTCCTCTTCTTTACTTGGGAATTTCAGAATGATGGCTGCAGTTAAAGGTAATAAGCAGCGTTCGAACTATTCTGCTCATTCTTTTTCAGTAGAAGAATATAAACGTCCAACTTACGAGGTGAAGTTAAACTTGCCAAAAGAAGAAGCGAAGTTAAATAGTGATGTTCGATTAACAGGAAACGCAAAAGCCTACGCTGGTTTCCCAATAGCAAATGCTCAAGTTGTTGTTTCAATTTATAGAAATTGGAATAATTACTGGCGTTCTTACTGGCCATCAGCCGGTTCAGGAGACTTGTTGAAAACAGATACGTTGACAACTGATGCAAACGGTGATTTTACTATTGACTTCTTCTCAGAAACGGACCCAAATGCTAATAAGAATGCTTATTACTATTATGAGATCGTAGCGAAGGTGACCGACCTTTCTGGAGAAACACATGAGCAAAAGATTTCGCTTACTTTAAATAAAATAGGCCTGTCTTTACAGGCAGATTTACCGAATCAAGTATTCACACATGACAAAGGTTCTTTCCTTCCTCAAGTGGTGAATTTAGCAGGAGAAGCTCAGTCATTAAAAGATAAAACTGTTACAATTGAAGTATATAGAAGGTCGGATAAAGAACGATTCTTAAATAGAATCTGGGAGAATGCTGAATACAATCAATTCGGTACGGAGGGTGCAAAAGAATTCGCGAAGATTTATCCTTATAATAGGCTGGATGCTTTTGATGCTGAGGATGAATACGTGCTAGTGAATACACTTAGCTATAAATTAGGTGCATCAGTTTCTTTTGAACAATTCTTCCAAAAAGATTTGAAAGGTGAACAAGGAGTTTACAAGTTTAAGTTTAAAGCCTCAACAGATGCAGGAGATGAATTAGAGCTTGAGAAAATAGTAAGTGTTATTGATGTTACTTCTAAGAAAATGCCTATGAATGAAGCCTTATGGACTTTTGTTTCTTCTTCGGAAGTGGAAGTTGGTAAAGATGTCGAGTTCCAAGTGGGAAGTTCATTTAAGAATGCAATTGCTTTGGTTTCTTTTTTCAGAGGTAAAGAGTTGGTTAGTCAGGAATGGGTAGAATTAAAGAATAGACATTCAATTTGCTATTCAGTTACTGAGAAGGATAGAGGAATGTTGACGTATCAAGTGCTATTAATTCAAAACGGAAGAATTTATACAAGTATTCAAAACATATCTGTTCCTTATTCAAATAAGAAGTTAGAAATTATTGCTTCCACTTTTAGAGATAAATTAGAGCCAGGTGCCAAGGAACGATGGACTTTTAAAATTAAAGATAATGACGGTCAATTGAAAAATGTAGAATTAGCTTCAGTAATGTATGATGCTTCTTTGGATTATTTCAGACCACAAAATTGGAGTTACTGGTTGTACTCTTCCTCAGGTGTTTATCTCAATTGGTTAACAAATTGGAGTATGTCATTAAATGGTATGTCTTTAAATACTAGGAATTATGATCTTACTTTCGTTATAAATAATTCATTTGGTAAGTATGATCGAACGAACTCAGGTTTTAAAATAATTTATTACAGAGTTCCTTTAATTAAGAAGGATGGTGGTGCGCAAGGTGGAACTGTAACCAGAGACGATATTGTCAATTTAGAATCTGCATCGAGATCAAAAAGCGCTGAGGCATTTGGTGGTTTGAAAGATGAAGAAAGTGGGCAACTTGAAGAGAGTAGTGAAGAGCCGACAACTGAAGCACCTCAAGGCGAGATGAATGTTCGCAGTAATTTTGATGAAACAGCTTTCTTCTACCCAACAATTTATGCGGATGAGAACAATGATTATGTGTTAAACTTTACGCTTCCAGAATCATTGACAAAATGGAAGTTGTTGATGTTGGCACATAGTAAAGAATTAGAAATTGGTACACTTCAGAAGGAAATCGAAGCCAAGAAAGACTTGATGATAACAGCGAATGCACCCCGCTTTGTTAGACAAGGTGATGTTTTTGACTTTCCTGCTAAGGTGGTAAACTTGATGGATGAAGACCAAACTGTGGAAGTGAGTTTGAACTTGGAGAATCCTATGGATTTAAGTACGCTTAACTGGATTAAAGGAGAAGTAACGAAATCGGTAACTGTTCCTGCGAATTCATCTGTGGACGTTAGTTGGAGATTAGAAATTAGAAATCAAGACTTGATTCAATATACTGTTTCAGTTAAGAATGCAAACTTTTCAGATGGGGAAAGAAACATCCTACCTGTTTTAAGCAATCGCATACTTGTAACAGAAACGGAACATGTTTTACTAAAAGACAAAGGGAAGACAGAGCACCATTTTACGGCTTTTGAAAACAACAAGTCTGAAAGCTTAGACCATAAGTCTTTCACTGTTGAATACATTGATAATCTAGCATGGCAAGCTGTTCTTGCTTTACCGTATTTAAGTAAGGCAAACGATATGAGTGCAACTTCGTTAGTAAACAGTTACTACGCCAATGCGATTGCTAAATACATTGTAGAGCAAAATCCACGAATTCAACAAATATTCAACCAATGGAAAGCAAAATCTCCAGAAGTTTTTATGAGTGAATTGGAGAAGAATGAAGACCTGAAAAACATCATTCTCAAAGAAACTCCTTGGGTGATGGAAGCTAAAAGTGAAACTGAACAACGTCGTAGAATCGGTCAGTTGTTTGAATTAAATCAGTTGCAAAATAATCAAGAGAATATGCTGGCTGAATTGAAAAAGCTTCAGAATGCTGACGGTGGATTTACTTGGTTTAATGGAGGGAAGTCTTCTACCTATATTACGCAAAATGTCTTAACGCGTTTAGGTCATCTTTCTAGATTAGGAGTTTCGGTTGACCATCTGAAATCAATGATTGATCGTGCAGAGAAGTTTGTGACTGATGAGAAAGTTGCATACTACGAAAAATACATCAAGGATGCTAAAAATAAAGACAGTTACAGTATCTCTTCTTACGATTTAAACTGGCTGTATGCGCGAACTTTCTTTAACAATTCTAAGTCGGCTAAAATCGATGAGGTAACGGAATACTACAAGGCGAAACTGAAGAAAGATTGGACGAAATTCAATCCATACATGCAAGCTTTGATTGGTATTTACTTCAACAAAGAAGGTTTTACGAAGGAAAGAGATTTGATTTATGCTTCTTTACTGGATAGAGCGAAGAAAAACACGCATATTGGAATGTACTGGGTTGAAAATTCAGGTTGGTACTGGTACGATAATAAAATCGGTACACAAGCAATGATTATTTCTTTCTTCCAAGAAATGAAAGCGAGTGATAAAATCATGGATGATGCACGTCTATGGCTTATTCTAAACAAGGAAGCGAATGCTTGGGAAACAGGAGTGCAAACAGCAGATGCTATCTATGCAGTACTGCTATCAGGTAAGAATTACTTAGCAACTTCTCCTCGTCCAACTGTTAAAGTAGGGAACAAGACCTTGGTTTATGAAAATACAAAGAATAACAATGAGATCGAAGTTGAATACATTGAAGGTTTAGGTCAAATAAAGCACAGATGGTCGGGTAGTGAAGTAAATTCAAGCCTAGGAAAAGTAAGTGTTGAAAAACATTCTGAGGCACCAGCTGTATTGAACATGTACTGGCAATATGAAGAAGACATCACAAAGGTGAAAGCAAGTCAGAACGCATCGATGAAGGTTCAAAAGAAATATTACCGTTTAGTTCCTGGAGAAAAAGCCGAAACAGGAATTGAAGGGACTGAATTTACAGTAGGAGATAAAATTCAAATTGAAATTCTTGTAACTGTAGATAGAGATATGGAATTTGTTCATCTAAAAGACTTACGTCCAGCTGGATTTGAGCCAACAGATACTAGGAGCGGATATAGATGGAAAAACGGTGCTGTTTACTATCAGAGTACAAAAGATGCTTCAATGGAATTCTTTATCGAGCAATTAAGAAAAGGAACGTATAAGTTCACTTACACAGTTTACGCAACTCATAGCGGACAGTTTAGTAACGGTATGGCATCCATGCAGAGTTATTATGCTCCGAAGTTTGCTGGACATAGTTCGGTTGTTGAAATTCAAATAGAGAAACAATAAATTATTAGAAACAAAAAGAGCGCCACTGGCGCTCTTTTTGTTTCTATATTATCTTAATCTAGATTACGTTTCCATTTTCCATGGATCTTTTACACACCTAATTCCTTCAGGGTCATTCATCAAAGGCGCACATTTATTACAAGCATCACAGCCGTTTATATATGCCTTTCCATGTTCTTTTAAGTGATTTACCATTGCGGGGTCTCTTAAGAGTGGACGGCCTAGTTGAACAAAGTCGAAGCCTAAATCCATCACTTTTTCCAAACTTTCGGTAGTCATTGCTCCTCCGATAAAGATGAGGTTACACTTCACCTTTTCTCTAACTTTCTTAGCTGCTTCTAAAAGATAAAGTTCATGGTAAGGATAATTCCTAAAGAAACTCTTGCTCACCATTTTCATTCCCAATTTCATTACAGGACTCTTTTCATATTCCAATAAACCAGGTAAAATGGAATCGCCATGAAACAATAGCATAGGATTTTGACTGCTCGATCCTGCACTTAGAATAATCCCATCAATTCCTGCTTTATCTAAAAGTTCAGCACTTCTGATTCCATCTTCCAAAGAAATTCCACCTTTCATATCATCGTACATCGTGATTTTTCCTAGAATAGGGAAGTCGGGACCAACAGCCTTGCGAACTGCGTTTAAAACTTCAATTGGATAACGCATTCTATTTTCAATGCTTCCTCCGTATTCATCTTTCCTTTTGTTGGTAATCGGACTTATGTACTGACTAAGTAAGTAACCATGTCCAAAATGAATTTCAATAGCGTCAAAACCTGATTCTTTCATGATTTTGGCTGTTCTAGCGTATGCTTCTGAAACTTCATCCATTAAAGCCCTATCCATTTTTTGCGTGAAATAAATTCCGTAAGCTAGTCCTATTGGAGAAAATTGAGTTGATGGTGCAACGGGTCTTTTTCGTTCTAACTTAGTGTTTCTACTGAATCCACCACAGTGTGCGATTTGTCCAGAAAGTAATGCTCCATGCTTGTGTACTCTCGCTGCTAGTTCTTGCAGTTGTGGTTTGATTTCTTCCCGTATATACATATAGGAATTTATCATTCTACCATCTGGCTCGGGAGAACAATAAGCAAGCGTTGTCATTCCAACACCACCTTTTGCAATATTTTCATGAAAAGCAATGCATTTTTCAGTGATATTGCTGTTATCATCTAACATTGATTCAAATGTTGCTGCTTTAATTACGCGATTATTTAGCTTAGCACCATTGAGTTTGGCACTCGAAAATAACTTGTCAAGTCCGTTTGAAGCTTCCATAGAAAATACTTTATAGTTTAATGAATAAAGATAAGCTATTTCAACATGAATAGAGCTGATATGGATAGATTAAAACCCTTCTAAATTACAGATTATAGAATGTCGTTTTGTCTCTTTCTCGCTTAGTAAAGCATGTAATCGATGGTGTTGTAAGAAATAGGGTGATAGTTGTTTCTAACTTTCTCATAAACTTCTAGTCCCCATTTTTTCGACTCTGGAGAATAATCTCTCAGTGCTTCATAAATTGGTTCTAAGAATTTTCTTCTTCCAACAATTGATAAGAATGCTTCGATATCAGGTCTAACTTCTTCGTAATCATTCTTAATTCCCAGTACAAACCACTCTGCCATTATTTCAGAGTTTCCTGATTTACTAAAGTTTAATTGTTTATCGATTGTCTTCATTTTTTCGATATCCAACTTTCCTTCAAATGCACGAATAAACGCAATCCATTCATAAGTTACCTTATCTGATCTCTTTAATTCCTTTGGCAATTGATTGCCTTCTTTGAAGTCATGCGCTAACTTCTCAGCAGCTTTAAAGCGTTTTGAATCGATTTCCAATAATGTTTCTGGTAATCCAGCTTCGTAAATCCATTCATTAATGTTGAAGTCACTATTAACTTTCTCTAATAAGTTTTTATTCAAATAAGCAACGAAATCTTCTGTTGTGATTGATTGAAAAGCATGTTCTTTAAAGTAAGTTTTAAGGAATTCATCCCATCTTTCTCTACCGACTTCATTTTCAAGTGCCATTAGGAAAAATGCTCCTTTAATATATGCGATATCCGACATTCCTTCGTCTGGATCTTTACCTGTTAAATCAATCTTTAATTTAGTCTCTTCTTCTATTCCTGCTTCATACATTCTTTCAACAGTCCATTTAAGTTCTTGGTAATTAATTAGCATTAATAAGTCTGCTACTTCTTTACCTTCGGTTTCTTCCATGATTCTATTCTCGAAATACACGGTAAATCCTTCGTTTAACCAGAAGTCATCCCAATTGGCCATTGTTACTAAGTTTCCAGACCAAGAATGCGCCAATTCATGTGCGATTAATGTAACTAAAGAACCGTCACCTGCAATAATAGTCGGTGTAGCAAAAGTCAACCTTGGATTTTCCATTCCACCAAAAGGGAAGGAGTAAGGCAAGAATAAAACGTCGTATCTTCCCCACAAGTATTCTCCATATAAATTTTCGGCCGCTTTCACCATTTGAGGAATAGAGCTTAATTCTTTTGCAGCTTTCTCAATCAAACCTGGCTCAGCATATACTCCGCAAATATCATCTAAGGCTATAAATTCTAATTCTCCAACCGCTAATGATATTAAATAAGAAGGAATTGCTTGTTCCATTTTAAAAGAATACTTTCCAGTATCATTCTTTTCTGTTGGATTTTCTGCGCTCATTAAAGCCAATAATTCAACCGGCACTTCTACATCTGCAGAATAAGTAATACGGTTTGAAGGAACGTCTTGAATTGGAATCCAAGTACGTGTTAAAATTGCTTCACCTTGTGTATATAAGAATGGATACAATCCGTCTTCTGTTAAATGAGGCTCCATCCAACCAATTGCTTCGGCTTCTGGTAAAGTACGGTAGTAGATGTTTATATATTGGTCGTTTTCAGAAATGTCAACGACTAAGGCTTTTCCTACAATAGAATCGCTTTTACCGATTGTGTATGTTGTTTCCACTTCATTTCCTTCAGTACCAAGCGTGATTTTATCGATAATCATTGATTTGATATCAAAAATAGCTTTTTTTGTTCCCTTATTATTCATTGTATGACGAGCCACACCAATTATTTCTTTTTTATCAAAGTTTACTTTAATATCAAGATGCAAATGAGTCGTATTGATTTCATTTATATTGCTATAACTATGATTGTCTATCGCATAATCAATATTCGTTTCTTCTTTAGGGATTACGGTCTTTTCAGACTCATTAGTGCAAGCTAAAAAGAACAGGATAGATAAAAGTGGCCAAATGTTTTTAATCATATATTAAGGTATCTGTGAAAACATGCCTGCAAAAATATAAATTTATTGCCCATTTCATTGATTAAACGGATAAATATCCTTGAATAACTGTAAAATGTTACTGGAATTTCTTTATTTTCACAATTTCAAAAATTAAAAACCTAAATAATGAGTTTAGCAGAGAGTTCTAAAAAAGAGGTGTTTGGGCATCCAGCTGGATTGTTTATTCTCTTTTTAACTGAAATGTGGGAACGTTTTTCCTTCTATGGAATGCGTGGTATCCTAGCATTATATATTGCTACTTCTGCTTCAGCAGCAGATCCTGGTTTAGGATGGAGTACAAAGGATGCGCTTTGGCTTTTTGGGTGGTACTCGATGTTGGTTTATGTTTCTGCAATTCCAGGGGGTTGGATCGCAGATAAATTCCTTGGACAGAAGAAAACCGTTATGATAGGTGGGTTTTTACTAGTTTTAGGTCACTCTATTCTTGCTATACCTCAAAATTGGGCGTTTTTTACAGGACTAGGATTTATTATTCTAGGAGTTGGTGGTTTGAAGTCGAATATCTCTACCATGGTTGGTGGACTTTATGAACCAAACGACCTTCGAAGAGAAAAAGGATTTACAATTTTCTATATCGGAATTAATATCGGTGCTTTACTAGCAAGTATAAGTGTTGGATTAGTTGCTTACTATTACGGTTGGCACTATGGTTTTGGACTTGCAGGAATAGGAATGTTAATTGGACAAATAATTTTTATTTGGGGACAGAAGTTCTTAGTAGGAGTTGGAGAATTCTCTGGAGGTGACAAAGCTTCTGAAGAGGAAAAGGCAGCAGCAAAAAGACCGCTAACAAAGATTGAGAAGGATAGAATTATCGTATTGTTACTTTCATTTTTAATCATTATTGTTTTCTGGGGTGCTTACGAACAAGCAGGTGGATTGATGAATCTTTATACAGATACAAAGATTGATAGAACAATTGGACTGAGTTGGATGCAAGAAATTCCAGCAGCCGTTTTCCAAGGTTTACCTGCCTTTTATATTATTGTTTTTGGAACGGCTATCGCTAGTTTTTGGGTTTGGTGGCAAAAGAAAGGACGAGAGTCTTCCTCTTTATTCAAAATGGCCATAGGAACGATAATTATGGGTCTGGGTTACATCTTTATGATTTTTGCATCGAAAGAAGCAAGTGCTGATAACTTCGGAAAAGCTGCAATGATGTGGATTGTTTTAGCCTATTTATTCCATACGATAGGGGAATTGTCAACTTCACCTGTTGCGCTTTCTTTTATTACGAAATTGGCTCCTATAAAGTACGCTTCACTTATGATGGGTGTGTACTTTGCTGCCTCGGGTTTAGGAGATAAGTTAGCAGGAAATATTGGTGAAATGTCGCAATTAGAACCTTATAGAGCAGAAGTTGTAGCAGAAAAAGAAGCGTTATTGCCGTTTATGACTAAAGATTCAATGCGAATTAAAGACGTTTCTAATAACCTCATTACAGTTTATGATTATCCAATTAATGAAGATTTAGCTTTTGAAATAAAAAGTAAGGTTTATTTAGAAGATGGAGAAATTCATTTTAGCGAATATGAAACAGATCACGTATTTACAGAAGCTGTTGTTATGGATGAGTCTGATTACGTTGAACTTAAGTCTGTTTTAGAAACGAGTAATGCAACTGTTTCTAATCCAAATCATGCCCGCGTTTTATTTGAAAAAGATGACGATGCACGAAACATTATTGACAACAAAGGAGATGGGAAAGAATATTATATTAGTTTTGTCTTGGAAGAAGAACAAAGTAAAATGGAATATAAGACCTTTATAGGACTTGTCTTATTCACGGTAAGCTTTGGACTTCTTTTACTATTGTTTTTGAAAAAATTGAAAGCGTTAACACATGGAGCAGAAGATACTCCAAAAGAAGTAATAGAATAATTTTAAAATTTAATATTAAGAATAGATTATGGCTACAGTAGAAACCATTGACGATGGACATAAAAGTTTCTTTGAAACAAAAGTTTTAGGACATCCAGCAGGATTATTTGTACTCTTTTTTACCGAGATGTGGGAAAGATTCTCCTTCTACGGAATGAGAGTGTTGTTAATTAACTTTTTAACTATTGCAGCAATTGGTAGTAATCCTGGTTGGGAATGGTCTTCTGGGAATGCAGGAGCATTATTCGGTACCTATGCTGGATTACTTTATCTAACACCAATAGTAGGAGGGGTATTAGCCGATAAGTTTTTAGGTTATCGTTGGGCTGTTTTAGTTGGTTGTGTTGTTATGACACTCGGACATGGTGCCATGGCGCTCGAAACTGAGACTTCTCTTTATATGGGATTAGGTTTACTTGTTATTGGAACTGGTTTCTTTAAGCCGAATATTACTTCGATTATTTCAGAAATGTATGTTTATCTTCCTGAGAAGAAAGACTCTGCTTATACTTTGTTTTACATGGGTGTCAACTCAGGGGCATTCTTCGGAATGATGCTTTGTGGATACTTAGCAGAAAGAGTTGGTTGGTCATGGGGATTCGGATTAGCAGGTATCTTCATGCTATTCGGAACACTACAGTTTTTATTGGCAAAGCCGCTTTTCGGAAAAATTGGTGCACCACCAGTTAAAGGAGAAGCTAGAACAGAAGTTGAAGAAGTATCAAACTTTGATGCTGATGGTAATGAGAAAACATTTGAGCAAAAAGTTATTGACTCTGGTAATAAGGACAACAAGTTTACCCTAATCGATAAAATTCTAATTGTTATTACAGCTGTTATCGGTCTATTGTATCTGATTAATGATCCAATGTCTAAAATTGCTGAAATTCACCTTTTACCAGAAGAGTTTATTATATCTAAAGATATTTTACCTGGTCCTATAGTGATTACTATTATTGGACTGGTTCTCTTCTTATACTTAGTATTCTCTCGTATATTCAGATATGATGCCATTGTAAGAGACCGAATGATTGCAGTAATCATTTTTGCTTTCTTTACAGTATTATTCTTTATTCCGTTTGAACAAGCAGCTACTTCCATGGTGATTTTCGCACGTGACTTTACAGAACGTGTAATGACCGGTACGGCAGCTACGATATTTAATGTTGTGAATACACTTTTAACGGTTATTCCTTTACTGATTATTACTTGGGTGCTTTTCCTATTAAATAAAAGAACGTTTAAGAAAATACCAGGAAGTAATATCGTGTTGGCTTTATGTTTTGCTTTGGTTTGGGGTGTTGTAGTTTGGATGTTAGCAAGAGACTTCTCTAGCGTTTCATATGAGGTAACATACAAAGCTGTAGCCGTAGAGCAAGTTGACAAAAATGGTGATTTGGAGATTGTTTATGAACCTATTACAGCGGCTAGACCATTGTTAGAAGGAGAAGTTGCTGTTGACCATATTTTAGATTTTTCAACAAACGAATCATTAGAAGTTGGACAGCCTGTAGCAGCCCATTTAGAATTAGGGAAATTTGTTTACCTAAACGAGGCACAAAATACGAAGTTGGATTCCGATTATACTGCTAGCAACCTTAAGTCGCAAATAGTAACGGGAACTGTTGCGGAAATTAAGGAGAATGAAGTGGAAATTACTGCCTCATGGTTTAGTATTTTGAACTCTTTCTTCATTATTGCCTTAGCTTCTGTGTTTTCGAAGTGGTGGGAAAGTAAATATAATCCTTCAGCCGCAATGAAGTATGGACTTGGACTCTTGGTTATGAGTGTTGGATTCGCAATCTTAGCGTATGGAGCTCGTGTTATACCTCCAGGTGCAGAAGCAGGTGCAGTTAGGGTGGGAATGATATGGCTTATTTTAGCCTACCTATTCCACACTTTAGGGGAATTGTTCTTATCTCCAGTAGGATTGTCTTACGTGAGTAAATTGGTTCCTGGAAGAATGATTGCCTTTATGTTTGGTATGTGGTATTTAGCCATTGCTATTGGAAATAAAATTGCCGCTTCATTAGGAGGAATGGTGGATAAAGCACAGGATGATCCTGACTTTACATTGACTTCATTCTTCTTGATATTTACAATTGTTCCTGCAGTAGCAGGGGTTGCGGTGATACTTTTAAATCCGATTTTAAAGAAATTAATGCACGGAGTAAAATAGTTTTAAAAAACAACGCCATTAAAAATAAGATGTGTTATGGAGAAAATTGATTTCAATCTTGAAGGAGAATACATTGAATTGATTCAATTATTAAAAGCAACTGGTATCGCTCAAACGGGCGGTCATGCCAAGATGATTGTAGATAACAGTGGTGTTATTCGCGATGGTGAGGTGGAAGAAAGAAGAAGAGCTAAATTGAAAAAAGGCGATATTATAGAAGTGGAAGACGCAGTGAGAATCGAGTTAGTTTAAAACTAAAATCGTTTTACTCGAATGAATCTTTAAAATAAAAAGTATTTTTTTTAAAATTTAGGGGGGTAAACCCTTATTGCCGATTTAAACTTCTACCTTATATTTGTCGTATAATATTGGTTTAATTAACAAGTGCAAACTAATCAATTATTACTACAACTACATTGCACTTGAAAGTTAAAAGAGACCTTTGGTAGTAGAACTGTCAAAGGTCTTTTTTTTATCCGTAAACTTTCCTATTTTTGTCGCTATAAATATAACTCTTACTGAATGACAAAGTCTAACAAGGGCCTGACCGATAAATCGAACTTTAACAATATTCTAACTATCCTTAAGGTTTACCTTATAGCTTTAGTAGTATTCACAATTTTTAGAGCCGTCTTGCTGTACACGCAAATTGATAAGATGGGTACAGATACGGGATTAATCACCGTATTCCAATCCTTCTTTATGGGTTTTCGATTTGACACTGTTATCATTTGCTATGTACTTTTACTGCCTTTTTTACTATTGACTGTTCAGCAATTTATTGGGCGTTCATCAAAGGTGTATACACAGATTATTTTCTGGCTGGTTTTCATTTTGTTTACCTTGTCTTTCGTAGTGAGTGGCGCCGACATTCCTTACTTTGAACAATTTTTCTCTAGATTTTCCATCACTGCTTTTGAATGGATGGACAGTCCTGTGTTTGTTTTTAAAATGATTCTTGAAGAACCGCGTTTATGGTTGTTTGCGCTTCCTGTTATAGGAATTATCTACTTGTTTTATAGAATACTGAAACGAGTGTTGGTTAAAAATAATACTATCACGAAACCACAACAGCCAGTTGTTGCAATTGTAGCTTCTGTTTTGTTTTTAGGGGTGTTTTTCATGGGAATGCGAGGTCGATTGGATGAGAAGTCACCAATTCGTGTTGGAACAGCTTATTTCAGTGAAGATCCTCTACTGAATCAATTGGGATTAAATCCTAATTTTACTTTACTGAAAAGTTATTTAGAAAGTAAAAAAGAAAGTAACCGTCCAGTGCAATTAATGGACAGTGATAAGGCTTTAAAGAATACTTATGAATTTCTTGAATTTACTCCTTCTTCAGAAGAGTTTCCTTTAAAACGAATTGTTAATGAACTGGAAGACTCAACACATACTTACAATGTCATTGTTATCATGATGGAGAGCATGACTGCTGCGAAAATGGGAAGACATGGCAATAGTCACAACATGACGCCATTCTTGGACAGTTTAAGTAGGGAGGGAGCGTACTTTGAAAATGCCTATAGCGCCGGAATTCATACTTTTAATGGAATTTATAGTACTTTGTTTGCTTATCCTGCATTCTTTAGAAAACACCCGATGAAAAGCGTTGAAATTCCTTATTTACATGGAATGGGAACAGCTTTTAAGAAAAATGACTACTCAACGCTCTACTTTACAACGCATGACGGTCAATTTGACAACGTTGAAGGTTTTCTAAGAGCCAACGATTACGACAGAATAACGACAAAAGCAGATTATCCGCCGGAGAAAGTAAAAACGACCTTGGGGGTTCCAGATGATTATATGTTTGAATTTTCAATGCCTATATTGGACGAGATGCATTCGAAAAACAAACCGTTTTTTGCAGCATATATGACTGCAAGTGACCATAAACCTTATTATATACCGCCCTATTTTAAACCGAGGAATGATGCAGTTGATAAACAAATCGTAGAGTATGCAGATTATTCCTTGGAAAGACTAATAGAGATGGCTTCCAAGAAAGACTGGTTCGAAAATACTTTGTTTGTTTTTGTAGCAGATCACGGTTCAGCAATGGGGTCAACTTATGACATCACTTTAGCTTATAACCATGTTCCAATGTTGTTTTATGCGCCAAAATTGATTCCAGAAGGAAAAAGTTATACAGAAATGGCTGGTCAAATCGATATTTTTCCTAGTGTAATGGGATTATTGAATTTGCCTTATGAAGATCATTCTTTAGGTGTGAATCTCTTTAAGAAGGAACGTCCCTATATCTACTTTAACGTAGATGATAAGTATGGGGTAGTGGACCAAGAATGGTTGTTAATCGTTAGGAAAGACCAATCGACACTTCACCGCTACCCTGAGAAAGACAAGAAAGATTATGCAGCTGAATATCCTGAGAAGGTTGCTGAAATGAAGAAGTATGCTGAATCTCAAATGCAAGTTTATCAAGATGAAGTTTTACTGAAAAGAAATCATTAGTTATTAAAAAAGCCTCACAATTGTGAGGCTTTTCTTATTCTGTAAAGATATACTGACTAATCTTTTAAATTCTGAAGCTCTAATTTTAAAGCATCTACTTCATCTTTTAATTCCTTAATCGCTTCAATTAAAACTGGAATTAATTCATTGTATTTAACAGTTTTATATACTGTTTCGTCTCCTAAGTTTCTGAAAACAGCATTCTCTGAAATCATCTCAGGGAATATCGCTTGAACTTCTTGTGCTATTACACCGTACTGTACACGTTCGTGCATAGTGATGTTTCCGTTGATGTCTCTTTTCGGAGTTTTTAAGGTATAGCTATTACCAGATAATTGTGCAATTTTTTCTAAAGCACTAGAGATAGGAGTAATATTACTCTTTAATCTACTGTCACTGATGTCGAACCATCCTTCTATGGAAATACCAGCTCCTTCAACACCAATATCACGTGTGAAGTATCCAGCCCATCCATTAGTTACGTCAGTTGTTTGCCCATAAATACCTATTACACCAATTCCGTAAACTCCTGCAGTTGGATAAGTGTTTGTAGCATCATACGGACCTGTATTCGACCCGTAAACTCCAAAGCCGTCTATCTTACTAGATATCCCAACAACTCCGTTGTATCCTTCTCCACGCACTCCAGAACCTCCATTTGTTCTTAAGTTGTTACCATAAACAGCTGATGTACCAGTTGCCGTTGCAGGAATTTGTCCTGAAACACCGTAGCCAGCTCCTGAGTTAGATCCTAAAATGGCAGAATTTAATGTGTTCGTACTGTTTGTTTCTGCTTGTAATGAAGCAAATGTATTTGCAGCATTTGTATTACGTGCTCTAATTGCTACACCAGTTCCACTATTTGTTGCGTCAATAGCAAAAGACGAGTTCTGGTTAGTTGTAACATTCAATCCTCTTGTTCCTGTACCGGTATGATTAATTTCAACCGCTCCGTTATTTGCAGTGATAATTCTACCAGCTCCTGGACCTCCTTCATTATATGCTTGGTTTAATGTATTGTGTGGTCCGCTTGGTCCACCACCAGTTCCGTCTTGTGCTACAATTTGCCATGATGAACCATCCCAGATATACGAAACACCGTCTGTGCTGTTATAATAAGCTTGATTTATCGTTGGACTGGTTGGAGCAGTTGCATTTGTTCCAAGCCACTCTATACTGATACCATCATTTCCATTCGTTCCATTTGCTCCTGCTGGTCCTTCTGGTCCTTGCGGTCCTTGGGGTCCTGCTGGTCCAATTGCTCCGTCAGCTCCTGCTGGTCCTTGAGGTCCTTGAGGTCCTTGTGGTCCTTGTGGTCCAGTTCCTGTTCCACTGCCATCTCCGTTACATACGTATTCGGTTGAAGTGATTTCCGATGCTTCTAATATTCCATTTCCATTGGTATCCATACCAAAGTCAATTTTAAATCCACCATTTAAACAGTTTGCTCCTGGTGTTTCTGCTGTTGAATTAACCAAAGAGTTTATTCCATTTACACCAGCTGCACCGTTAGTACCTGCTGGTCCTTGTGGTCCCTGTGGCCCCTGAGGTCCTGTTGCACCTGCCGGTCCTGTTGCTCCGTTAGCACCTGCCGGCCCTTGAGGCCCTTGAGGTCCTTGTGGTCCTGCTGGTCCTTGTGTACCAGTTCCTCCTCCTAATGGAACGTTGTAAACATCTCCATTTTCTAATGTTAGTGTTAACGACGTTCCGTCATCCACCATATCCATTACTCCATTTCCAGCTTTTTCAGTATATAAAGCATAAGGTACACTCCATATTTGTTGTGTTCCCATGTTTTTATAACCATTCTTAATGTCAACTTCTACTTTTAGGAAGTGAAGACCTGTTCCCCAATCAATCTGGGGAAAACTACTAGCACTTAGTTGCGTACCTTGACCGATAATTAGGTTGAATAAGCCTTCGTTATCTGTCATTGTATAATGCTCTTCTTTGTATATCTCAGTTCCAGAAGCCTGATCTTTTATAATTGTAAATCTTACTTTTATCTCTTGATTGATTAAAACCAATGAAGATGGGTCGGTTCCTGGTAACTGTGCAGCACTGTTGTCAAATGCTACTGCTTGGTAATTCACTCCTTGTGGTGGAGCTTGTGCGATTGTAAAACTTGCAAAAAGTAATACAAATATTCCTGTGATAATTTTCTTTTTCATATCTAAAGCTATGTTATATCAATATTAATTAGAATCTAGATGTTGCATTAGCGCCAAGGTTAAAACCTACGTGAACCAATACGCTATTTCCGATGTTTCGTGTTCTTTGGTCTATGTCTTTTTCAATTTGAAGTAAGCCATAACCAAAACGATATTCAGCTCCTATAGAGAATAAAGGTGTTACTTGGATTTTGGCATTTAATAAACCCATAACTTCCAAATCTAGTCGTCCTAAAGATTCTTCTTTTATGATGTTGTATCTGTTGTTTCCAATTACTTGTTCTCCACTTACCATATAGTTTACTCCAAAAGCAAGTCCTGGCTGTAAAGAAAGTATTCCAGTATCAACTACGCTGTATAAATAACCAACGTTAAGCGCTAAATAATTCAACTTCCAATCAAATGATGTTCCGCTTAATTTAGATTTAGCACCTGCTTGATGAAACATTAATTCTGGACGAATAATGTTCTTATTGATATTGACAGCAAGGTTAACTCCTAAGGCTGTGTTTAGTCGGTAACTTAAGTTATCACTCTTTACACCTTCACTGTTGTGAAAGATAAAGTTTGAAAATCTAGCACCACCAATCAAATTGATGGAAGTTTCAGGACCGAGATTAGACCTATATTGGGCAAAGGTTGTGGTACCAACCAACAATGCCGCCATAAAAAGAATTTTTTTCATGTTCGTTATGGGATTATTATAATTTTTGTGACTTCTGATTTTCCGTAAGAGTTAGAAAGGTGTAGCGTGTATATTCCTGCTGGAAGTGTATAGTCGAAATGAATGTTTTGTGTAGCAAGCATTTCTTTTGAATCTATAAGTCTTCCTTGATTGTCATAGAAACTGTACTTAATTTCTCCTGACATTCTTTTTTCAAACTGTAGTTGAAATTCACCTCTGTTGGGATTGGGGAAAACAATAAAATTTAAGCCATCGTCCTGCTTTGAGGAATTGATGGTAGTTGGTTGTTGAAAACCTTGTCTTATTTTCAATTGATTGGAAACAAAAGTGGAGGTAATTCCCGATTGTCCAAAAGTTTGAGATAGACCAATTCCATTATTTTCTACGGTACCTCCCAGAGCGTTTAAGCTGCTTCTACTAATAGTTTGTGCGAATGAAGTTGAGTGAGAAAGAGCAAATAAAATGAGCCCCGCTATCATTGTTTTCATAAGAATGTGTTTTAGACAAATATAGCAAGTATATTATTATTTATTTCCGTAAATTTAATATTTAACAATAGAGCCATTGTTGGAGAAAAGCTAAGCGATGTAGAGTGAGTTAAAACCTAACAATCAGTTTTAGATTAAAGCGTCTTGCAGTCAAGTAATTAGGTACTGCAAACTTTCTTCCTTCCGTATCTTGAACCCATTGTTGAGAAAGTACATTCTTAAATCCTAAGAGATTAAATATTTCAAATTGTAAGGAGATATCCTCAAATGAACGGAATAATTTCTTTCTATCCTCTTTATTTGGTTTTTTATACAAGAAGTCATAACCAAAGCCAATGTCCACTCGAAAATATGCTCTTTGTCTTAAAGTATCCTTATATCTATCCATTCCTGGTGGACCGTAAGGAAGTTTAGAACCGAAATGTAAACCTAATTGTGCTGTAAACTGTTCAATTCCTGGCATTCTATCTTGAAATAGCGTTGCGAATGTAATCCATTGATCTGTTGGTTTTGGAAGGAAACCAGGTGAATTAAGCGTACTATCTGTTGCTACATTATTGAAAGTGTATCCTGGATAGATTTGCTCTCCATCGGAATTGTAGTAAGTGTAATAGTCGTCATTGTTTAAGTCTTCAATACTGCGCAATAGTCCAATTTTGAAGAAAGACTGAATTCCTTCGATAAATTCTCCATTCAATTGCAGGTCTAGTCCGTAAGCATGGCCAACTGCAATGTTCTCAGCAAAATAATGTGTTCTTACGTTATCAATATAGTATGGATTTCCGTCCCACATGTATTTGTAGAAAATTTCGCTCGATAACTTGAAAGGTGACTCTCTTTTCCACATTTCAAATCCATAATCCATTCCCGCTACAAAGTGAAAGGACTTTTGACTTTTTGCATCAGTATTTACTTCTCCTGTAGGAGTTCTTAATTCTCTATAAAAAGGTGGTTGATAGTACAGTCCTGTTCCAGCATGAAGACGAATGTATCGCTTCTTTAAGTTGCCACTTTTATCTAAATAGTATTTTCTAGGGAAATAACTTACTGTTGCACGAGGGGTACCATAAAGTTCATTGTTAAAAGCAGTATATCCTCCTCTTAATCCAATATTAAAGTTTAGTTGAGTACGAGAATTCTCAATCGTGTCATGGTAATAAGATGTTACTTTATTTCCCGTTTCATCTTTTGATTTAATTTTGATTTTAATCGGGTAGTCCCTCTTAAAATAATCGTAGGTGTTGCTATATTGTACGTATGCTGAAGTTCTAAAGGTTTTTAGTCTATTGTTTGCTTTAATGAGTTTATTCAAATGTATTTCATTGTCGTTGGATTGTGGTAAGCTAAAGCCTGCTGAATCCACTAGTCCCCATTCGCTCATAACATCGTTGAAGTCTTCGTATTGTGCCGATACGCCCCAGTTTAACTGACCATTATTAGCGTAATCTAATCCGTCATCAGAGAGTTTAGTAAATTTATGCTTTCCTTCATGTCGAATGGAGTAAACTGTTGCTAATAATCTATTTCTAGCATGATCTAAGTAAGCACCAATACCTAAAGTTCCTACGGAATCTCCATAAGCGTCTTTCCCTGGGTCATTTTCAATTTCATTGATGAAGTATTCTCCTAGAATATCAAAAGTTTCTCGTTCGTCTGTATTGAAGATTTTAGCGTAGAAATCTAAATCTGTTTTTCTGTTTACTTTCCACTTTAATGAAGTTGCTCCAGTAACTGTTTGGAATTTTGTTACTTCCTGACCTTCAAAGTAAATTTTCAATTTTAAGGGTTGGTTAATTGTTCCAAAAGGGGTTTCTTGAGTTTCTGGTGAAAACAAGTAAGTATTGGAAGAGAAATGCCCTAAAACACTCCAGATAAGATTTTCTTTAATTGCAAAATTGGTAATGATTTGCGCATCGTAGAAACGTGGTTTATATGCACCTTTAGTAGGTAAAGCATTCAGAAGGTAACCATGATCTTGATATCTTGCGGCAACCATATAGTTGAATCGAGCACCAACAGCGTCTTCGACATGACCCGACAGTCCTAAGAAAGAAGCGTCAAATGAACCTCTGAATTTATCTGGCGTACGGTAAGTAATATCTAGAACAGAACTTAATCTATCACCATAGTTTGCCGTAAATCCACCACCACTAAAAGCAAGACTTTGAACCAAGTTTGGATTGATAAAACTCATTCCTTCTTGTTGACCACTACGTGTTAAAAATGGTCGGTAAATTTCGAATCCGTTTACGTAAACAAGGTTTTCTTCGTAACTACCACCTCTTACGTTGTAGTTGTTTGTTAATTCGTTATTAGAAACAGCAGCTGTCGTAAAGGTTAAATATTTCTCAACGCTGTTTTGTGGTCCAGGGATTTTATGAACTTCAATAACGGGTAGGTCATCTATGTTTTCATTTCTCACTCTGGCCTTCACCTCAATACCTTCAAAGTATTGGAAGTTGAATTTAACTTTGTCTAATTTGCTTATTTTTCCTTCTTGAACTTCAACAGTGAATTTATATTTCTCTTCGTCTAATTGAAGAATGACTTTTTGCATTCCAATAGGAGAGGAGAGTTCGAAATTTCCATCGAGATTGGACTTTGTGATTGTAGAAGAATCACTTTCTAAGTATATCCAAACATCTGGAAAACCAATGTTCGATTTATCCACTACTTTCCCAGAAATGATTCCTGTTTGGGAAGAAGCACTAAAAACTACTCCGAAAATGAAAAGTAAAATAGATAAAATTCGCATTGAATACACTTGTTTGCCTTTTAACGTATAGAATTATGAAATGGTATAAACTTTTATAAAAGTTCCTTGATAATTCTATCCATTGAATATCCTTCTGCTTCCGCCTTGTAGTTTTTAACTAAACGGTGGCGTAAAATCGGTAAAGCTACTGCCTTAACATCTTCGATGTCTGGAGCAAACTTCCCTTTTAAAACAGCGTGACATTTAGCACCAATAATTAAGTATTGTGAAGCACGTGGTCCAGCACCCCAAGAAATAAAATCTTTTGTCAACTTAGGCGCACTCGGATCATTGATACGCGTTTTTGCAACTAGTTTAACAGCATATTCAAGTACATTGTCAGCAACTGGTATTTCACGAACTAAAGCTTGAAAACGCATAATTTCTTCAGCGCTCATGATTTGCTTAATAGTGATATTATTGTCTTGTGTTGTACTTTTAACAATCGCCATTTCTTCTTCAAATGTTGGATAATCTACCCAAATATTAAACATAAAACGGTCTAATTGGGCTTCTGGTAAAGGATATGTTCCTTCTTGCTCAATCGGGTTTTGTGTTGCTAAAACGAAGAATGGTTTTGGTAACTGGTAGGTATGTCATGCAGCGGTTACTGTTTTTTCCTGCATTGCCTCA
>DATJCX010000006.1:0-5377 GCA_035497735.1 Brumimicrobium sp.
AATTGAAAATTGACCAACCAAGCGTTAAATATTTAAGATTATAGTTAACTTTGTTAGCATAATATCAGTTTATATAAAAGCAACACAAAATAGCAAACGCCTAATTTTAAGGATATGCTACCTATGTACTTCAAAAAAGAAAAAATATGAAAGAATTTTGGAATGAAAGATATGCGGCAGAAAGTTTTGCCTACGGAAAAGAGCCCAATTTTTTTTTAAAACATTCACTTGAAAAATTAAAGTTCGATGGTCATCTTCTCTTACCAGCAGAAGGTGAAGGTAGAAATGCTGTTTTTTCAGCGAAAAAAGGTATTAAGGTAACAGCTTACGACATCAGTGAAGAAGGAAAGCAAAAGGCAGAGAAGTTTGCCGAAAATGAAAATGTACAAATTGATTACAAGGTTGGAGAACTGGATTCGCACAATTTTAAGGAAGAGAGTTTTGACGGTATTGCTTTAATTTACGCTCATTTCCCCGAAAACAAAGAAGAAATTCATAAGAAATTAGCAAAGTTATTGAAACCGAATGGATATTTTATTTTAGAAGGATTTAGTGTAGATAACATTTCCTACAGAGAAAAAAATCCGAAAGTGGGTGGACCGGCAAATAAGGACATGCTCTACACCGTTGAAGAAATGAAAACTACTTTCCCGAATTTTGAAATCATTCAATTGGAACAAACTGAAACAGAATTGAATGAAGGTAAATATCACAACGGAATCGCAAGTGTCATCAGATTTATCGGGAGAAAAAAAGGATAGTTACAAAACATCGATTTACAAAGTCTATAAACATAGTGATAAATAGCTTTATACGTGAATCTATAAAAAATCAAATTTAAATGTCAGAATTTAAAAAAAATACCTACGCTTTAGTTACTGGAGGCTCTTCAGGAATTGGTTTAGCGATGGTGCATCAACTCGCGAAGAAAGGTTATAATATTTGTATTGTAAGTAATGACCAAGACAGACTAACACGAATAAAACAAGAAATTCCAGAAAAACACTCTGTTAAATGTCTCACCATTTACCTTGATTTAACGCAAGACGATGCAGTTCAAAAAATCCATGATTTTTGTCGTACTAATGAATTAATTATAGAAGTACTTGTCAATAACGCTGGTTTTCTAATTGCCGAACCATTTCTAAAGGTTCCGCAAGAAAAAGCAGTGGCATTATTAAAATTACAAACCTTAACGCCAACTCTGCTTTGTCAAACAATGGCTAAAGAGATGGTTGAGCGTGGGAAAGGATATATTCTCAATGTATCATCTTCTTCCGCCTATATGCCCTACCCTTTAATCTCTTTATACGGACCAACAAAATCTTATGTTCTTAACTTTTCAAGAGCTATAAGACACGAACTTTACAGCAAAAACATTCACGTAAGCTGCATTCTACCTGGCGCCGTTGATACGGAATTATTAAACCTAAGTCCAGCCAATAGAAAACTAGGTCGCCGACTGGGAATTATACATAGCCCTGATTTTATTGCCCAAAAAGGATTAGAAATTATGTTTAAAAATAAAGCTAAAACTGTACCCGGAATTCTAAACAAATTGAGTCTTGGTTTCTTGAAGTTTATACCTGGCTTTGTTTTAAGAAAATTATACACGAAAATCGTCAATTCAAACCTTTAAGTAATCTAATAAATGAATATTTTGCAACCAAATTAGATATTGAATAGCTTTAGAAAACCGAGTTTTCTAACAGTATCTACAATAAATTATTGATTCAGTGGTTAATTAAAGTTTGTGCTTCATATCAAGTACTGATAGATAACTTAATATTTTTCAGTATTAACTAAATGACATCCTCTCTTTTCTCTAGGTTGTTTAAACGCGAAAACATTATAATTTGGTTAAAAAGGTCCAGAATTAAAAAAAACTTTCCTATTCCCAAAAAAGTAAAGCTCTTTTTATTCAAGATTTTGTTAAAAAATATAAAAGCCAGCTTTCTCCACCTCATTAACCTCAAACCCATCTTATTGATAATCAATAGATTTAATCGCTATTTGTTAACAGAGTTTAAAATTCTTGTTATGATTCATTAACACTAAATATTTATTTGAACGCAGTAGTCGTCTTACATTTATAACTAATTACAAATTCAAAAAAAACAAACGTTATGAAAAAATCAATGAAAATGTTAACGGCATTCCTTAGTGTAGGAATTCTTGCTGCTGTATTATTAACTTCATGTAATAAAAATACAGATCCTGTAGATAAAGACTTCTTCTTAGGTAAGTATGTTGGACACATCACTTATAACAATACTGATGAAAACAATCAGGAAAGTGTTGATATCGCAAATGGAAATGTTAAGGTAGCAAAAGTTGGAAGTAGCTATAACTTTATATTTTCAGATGGAATACCGGATATCACAAATGTTAAATTTAAAGATAATGGAAAGAATTCTGTAATCAGTATTGGTTCAAATTCATCTCATTATATTAAGATTAATGAAAGTGAGTTGAAAATTCTTTTTAATGAAGGAGATAAAACTTGGACGGCTAACTGTGTACGTGATTAGTCTTTAAAATCTAAATCTAACCACCTTTTATTTATACAAATCAATTAAAACTAAAATTATGAAAATGAAAATATCAATAGCTGCATTTCTAATTATCTGTATAGGGTCTTTCTCTTACAGTCAGATTAGAATAGCTCCGGAAGTAGGTGCGAACTTATCAAGTTACGCCTCTAAATATGACTTTAACAATTCAACTATAAGTAACAACAGTAAGTATCAACTTGGTGCACGTGTTGGGGCTATATTAGACCTTGGAATAAATGACCACTTTGCGATTCAACCTGGTGTTTATTACAACATGGCGAGAGCAAAGGATGAAATTACTTTTTTAGGTGCTACATTCTCAGAAACAAGCACTGTACATAGTCTTCAAATTCCTTTATACTTTATGTTTAGAACAGCAGGATCAGATGAAGGACACCTTTTTGTTGGTGTAGGTCCAGTTTTTGACTGGAACTTTGGTGGTTCTGTTAAAGGAGGAAATTCTAAAAGAGACTTAGAGTTTGGAAATAACAGTAGCACTGACGACATGCGTCCTTTAGATTTTGGAGCAAGTGCAACCATAGGTTTTAAGTTAGAAATGGGTGCGTTTGTTCGTGCTTATTACAACTTAGGATTGTCTAATCTTTCACCAAAAGATAATAACAACAATAATCACACTTTAAGAAGTAGAAGTTTCGGACTTTCTTTCGGGTACTTCCTATAAAAAGTAGTTGATCATTAACAGAATTGAATGTCTTAATCAGAAATGGTTAAGACATTTTTTTATTGTTACTTTTCTTAAATGAATAAATTGTCCCTAATTCCTACTAACATGGGTTCTATTATAAAATTAAGTTTCATATAACTCTAATAACTAGTGAGATGAATCCTAGAGAAGAATCGCATTCAGGTTGCCAAAAAGTAAGGAAGTTATAAATCCTGCAAAACCCTTGAAAGTTAAAGTATATTTTTTAAGTTTGACAGCACAATTGTTACACGCATATGAACAGCTACAGTTTTCAAGTTTCAGAATTGAAATTCTAAGGACTAAAAGCAGTTTTATAATTGAATACAAGTAGCTTTTAGATTATTTACAGTGAATATTTACACAACTTCTTTTAGTTACGATTAAATTCACGCCTTAGTTTTAAATTATGAAAATAACACACACACTTTTTGCATTTTTAATCGGGTTAAACTTTACAGTTTTTAGTCAAACTCAAATTGAGTTTTCTAATGAGTTCAAACCAGAATCAGAATATCATGTCACTTCAACGACAGTAAATGAAATGGCCATTTCTTTTAAAGCCCCTGAAGTTTTTCTCAATCATTTAAAATCCACTGGACAAGAGATTGATCAAGTAACGAAAGAAAAAACTACAATTAAAACCATCACTTACACTGGAACAGAAAAGGATGGTGTTATACCAATTGAAGTGAAATATTTGGAGACGGGTAAGCAACAAGATGGTGTAGTAAGAGTTGGCGAATCTCTTAAGGGAACTTATACAAAAGATAAGGTTAGCATCACGGAATTACCCGATGTAAGTCGAATAGAAGAAATAGAAATCGCAAGCGAAGATTTCATGAATTTCATGAGCGATGCTTTTTCACTTGATTTGTTTGACAAGGGCAAATTATCTGTTGGTGAAAGTGTTACCATTATCACACCTTTAAACGTTCCTATCGGACCGTATCAATTCACAATTGACCTAGAAAGCACCTATACCCTACTAAAAATAAAGTCAAAGAAAGCGAAATTTACTATTGTCTCAAAAGTGGAAATGAGTTCCGATTTCCCAGAAGTTAAATTTGAAGCAATTGGAGACGGTTCCGGTAAATGCAGCTACGACTTCAAGAACAAGAGAATTATTAGCAGAACAACTGAATTAGCTATAGCGATGACAGCTAAATTTTCCGAAGATGCTGAAATGACAATTATTCAGAAAGCAACAACATTAGAAACTACAAAAATAAAGTAATACTGATGCGATAAGTTGTTATCAGAAACAATAAATACAAAGACGGTTCTTAAAAATAAACGATAGAAATCACCCGAAAAGAAGCTAGAATAACTCAGATAATCAAGAAAAAACTCTAATCTTAGCTTATTTTTACAAACGACCGAGCCCTTTTAGCCAGAAAAGCAATGACAATAGAATACAACTTAGACGAAAACGATTTATTGAACCATCAACTCTTTGTTGCTTCAAAATCTGACAGAATAAAAAAGAAAAGGAAGAGAAGTAAAATTATTCTACCCATATTGTATACTGTATTTGCGCTTATACTTCTCTATGATGGCAAGCACATAATGTCAATTCTATTTTTGATTTTTGCAATTCTTTGGTTTTCACTCTACCCTATTTGGGAAAAAAGACATTATGTAAAACATTATCAAAACTTCATTCGGGAGCACAATAAAGCCCCACAAGAAAGAAGTGTTACTATAACCTTTGGCAATGACTTTATACTAGCTATTGACAAGGAAAATGAAAGCAAAATTTCGACGAAAGAAATTGAGGAAATAAACGAGATTCCAACCACAATTTTCGTTAGACTAAAAGGCGGAAAGTCTTTCATTCTCCCTAAAGAAAAAATAGCAAATCTTGATCAACTGAAAACAAGCTTAAAAGAACTTGCTGATTATTTGAAAATTCAATACCTCACAGATGATAATTGGGAATGGAAATAATCCTTTTGTAGAATTAAATCTTGACAATTTCACATTCATCCGAAAGTTTTTCAAATCTAGTCAATAAATCGCTATATCCCTTTGTTTTCAAAGGGTGCTTTTTAAAAGTCAAGAAATAAAGTCCTCTTTTTAAAATAGATTAAGTTGTGTGGATTTCCACAGATCAGGT
>DATJCX010000007.1:0-23175 GCA_035497735.1 Brumimicrobium sp.
GCAAGCACAAATGCAAGCAAGTCAGGAAGACCAGAACGAAGAGGATTATGAATCCTTACGAGCATTATTGGAAAACTTAGTTCGCTTAAGTTTCGACCAAGAAAATAATATGTTAGCATATAGAGGTACGGATATTTTCGATCCTTACTTCGTTACTTTAGGAATGCAGCAAAGAGGAATTATTGATAACCTCGCTCCTATCAAAGATAGTTTGCGTGCATTAAGTTCTCGTATTCCCCAGATTTCTTCTTTTGTTGAACAAGAACTTTCTGCCATCGAAAAACAATACCGTTACATTCCGGAACACATTGGGGAGAGAGAAAAACCTGAACTATTGGCCAAACAACAATTCGCAATGACCAGCATTAACAACCTCGCTTTATTCTTAAACGAAGCCATGGAAGCAGCTCAACAAGGAATGCAAAGTGGAGAAGGTGAAGGAGAAGGTGATGAGGATGGAGAAGGTGAAGGAGGTGAAGGAGAAGGTTCACCTGGAAAAGGTAAGCCAGGTAAAAAGGGTCAAGGTGGTGAAGGAGACTTAGAAGGCATCAAAGACGCGTTAAAGAAACAGTTGGAACAGATGAAGAATGGAAACCAACTAGGTGGTCAGAAACCGGGTTCAAATAGCCCAGGAGGCTTGTTGCCGATGAATTCACAACAAGCTGCAAAGATGGCTGCTGAACAGAGTGCTATTAAGCAAAAGCTACAGCAATTAAGAGAGCATTTAAACAAAGACGGAAGTGGTGATGGTAACAAGTTGAATGAAGTCATAAAAGAGCTTGAAAAGCAACAGGAAGACTTGATTAATAAGAACTGGCAAATCGACCTTTTAGACCGTCAACAAGAGATTTTAACACGACTTCTTGAGAGTGAAAATGCGATGCGTGAAAGAGACTGGGATGAAGAGAGGGAAAGTAATTCAGGAAAAGATCAAAATAAAGGTAACCAAATTGAATTTATCGAGTATAAGAAACAAAAGGAAAAACAAATTGAGTTATTACGAACGCTAGATCCGTCGTTTAGTAAATATTATAAAGAGAAAGCGAATGCTTATTTTTTAAATGTTCAATAATGTTTTGTAACATATAATTGAGATAAAATAAATTTAATGAAAACTACTTTTAAAGAGATAGAATCATTAACCATAACATCGGATATGGCTAGTTTAATTTTGGTTGAATCATTGATTGATGACATCTGCCAAAGTCAAGGCGTAGACGAAGATAATTATGGTAATATACTAATTGCGGTTACGGAAGCTGTCAATAATGCTATTCAACACGGTAATGCAAACGATACTACTAAAAATGTTCGTTTGGATGTCTTATTCAATGAGGGTGAAATCCAGTTTAAAATACTAGATGAAGGCATAGGTTTTGATTATAAAAATCTACCCGACCCTACTGCTCCAGAAAATATCGAAAGAGAAAATGGACGAGGTATTTTCTTAATGGAAGCACTATCAGATAAGATTGAATTCAATGAAAAAGGAAACGAAGTTTCATTATATTTTAATTTGAATTAATGGTTGAATTTGACTTTATCGATATCACACCATTCGATCTTAATTATATCAATGATTGGTATGAGAAAGTTTGTTCCGAGGAAGGTAAACAATTGGGAGCTATAAGTGTTATTATAGGCACTGATGAATGGTTGTTGGAACAAAATATAAAATACTTAGAGCATGATTTTTATACAGATATCATTACATTCGATTATGTCGAAGGAGATATCATTAGTGGAGATTTGCTGATTAGCCTAGATCGAGTTCATGAAAATGCAGAGGAATACAATGTTTCACGTGAAACAGAATTGAATCGTGTTATCATTCATGGATTATTACATCTTTGCGGTTATGCAGATCATTCTGAAAAAGAAATAAAAATCATGAGAGAAAAAGAAGATTATTATCTTACTCTGTTGTAATTTTGTTCCACGTGAAACAAAATATTATGTTAAAAGAATACGATGTTATAGTTGTTGGGGCTGGTCATGCCGGCTGTGAGGCTGCAAATGCAGCGGGGAAACTAGGTGTTTCCGTTTTGGTGATTACCATGAATATGGATAACATCGCTCAAATGTCTTGCAATCCTGCCATGGGTGGAGTTGCCAAAGGACAAATCCTAAGAGAAATTGATGCTCTTGGAGGTGGTTCGGCGGTTATAGCTGATAAGACTGCTATTCAATTTAGAATGTTGAATAGAAGTAAAGGACCTGCCATGTGGTCACCCCGTTCGCAAAACGACAGAATGCTATTCTCTAGAGAGTGGCGTTTGCTATTGGAAAAGAATCCAAATATTGATTTTTGGCAAGATATGGTTATCGGTATTGAAACGATCGATGGTATTGTTACGGGTGTAAAAACGCGTCTTGGAATGATTGTTAATGCCAAAACAGTTGTGCTTACTAGTGGGACTTTTATGAATGGTTTGATTCACCTAGGTGAAAAAAATTATGGAGGAGGACGTGCTGGAGAAGGTGCTTCTTTGGGTATTACGGAGTCTTTAATTAAACTTGGTTTTGAAGCTGGAAGAATGAAAACTGGAACTCCGCCAAGAGTGGATGGGAGATCTTTGGATTATTCTAAAATGGAAGTACAAGGTGGAGATGAAAACCCATCTAAGTTTAGCTATACAGATGAGACAGTATCTTTAACAGAGCAACGCGATTGTTATGTGACTTATACCAATAACGAAACCCATGAGATATTGCGAACAGGTTTTGATCGTAGCCCTATGTTTAATGGTACGATTAAATCTGTTGGACCAAGATATTGTCCGAGTATAGAAGATAAAATCAACCGTTTTGCCGAGCGAGAAAGACATCAAATATTTGTTGAACCGGAAGGTTGGGATACAGTCGAAATCTATGTAAATGGATTTAGTTCTAGTTTACCTGAAGATGTTCAGTTAAGTGCTTTAAGAACTATTCCTGGATTTGAGAACGTTAAAATGTTCCGCCCAGGTTATGCAATTGAATATGACTACTTCCCTCCTACGCAGTTAAAATATTCTTTAGAAACTAAACTTGTTTCTGGTTTATATTTTGCTGGACAAATTAACGGTTCTACAGGTTATGAGGAAGCAGCTTCTCAAGGTTTAATGGCTGGGATAAATGCTGCCAAAAAAGTAAAGAACGAAGATGAGTTTATCTTAAAACGTTCTGATGCCTATATCGGCGTTTTGATAGATGATTTAATAACGAAGGGTACAGACGAACCTTATCGTATGTTTACTTCTCGTGCTGAATATAGGATTTTATTAAGACAAGATAATGCTGATTTACGTCTTTCAGAGTTTGCTTTTGATATGGGGATGATTACTGAAGAGAGAATTCTGTCCATTCGAAACAAGTATGAAAATGTAGAAAATATTAAGCGATTATTAAGAAAGGTTGGGGTAACTCCTGAGATTGTAAATCCAGTTTTAGAACAGTTTAACTCCACTCCTATTCGTCAACAAGTAAAAGCAATTGATATTCTTTCACGTCCGCATATTACAATGGAGCACATCTATTTAATGAGTGAGGAGTTGAAAGATGCTTTCGCTGAATATAAACAAGTAGAAATTGAGCAAGCAGAAATTCAATTGAAGTACGAAGGATACATTCATCGTGAACAAGAGGTTGCTGATAAATTGAATCGTTTAGAAAGTGTAAATATTCCAGAAGGAATTGATTATAAAAAACTGTCTAACCTGAGTTCTGAAGCTGTCAATAAGTTAACCGCTATTATGCCAGAAACTATTGGGCAGGCATCTAGAATTAGCGGGATTTCCCCCAATGATGTGAATGTTTTATTAATTCATATAGGTAGATAGTTCCACGTGAAACATATTAAATAAGCAGAATGAAAACCATCCATAAATGTCCCGTTTGCCAACAAACGGCTTTTAAAGAATTTTTGAAAGTGAAGGATTTTATGTTAACCAAAAGAATTTTCACCATTGATGAATGTGAGAATTGTGGTTTTCATTTCACCAACCCTATTCCTTTGGAGGAGAAGATTGCTGACTTTTATAAGTCTGAAAAATATGTTTCCCATTCTTCTAACAAAAAAGGATTGATCAACTATCTCTACAATATCGTTAGGAAGAAAACCCTTCACGAGAAAGCTGCTTTAGTTAGAAATGAAGTTGAAGGTAATCGTCTTTTAGATATTGGTTCAGGTACTGGACACTTTTTAAAAACGGTAAGTGAATATAAGTTTAACGGAATAGGATTGGAACCAGATCCTGAAGCGAGAGATTTTGCGCACAAAGAAAATGGTGTCCGAAGTTCTGCGCAAGAAGAGTTGTATAGAATAGAAAACAACAGTTTTGATATCATTACCATGTGGCATGTATTAGAACATGTTTATAATTTGGATAAAGATATTAAAAGGATATATGACATTTTGGATTCGAATGGAAGGTTGGTAATCGCCGTTCCAAACATGAATTCTTTTGATGCAAGACATTATAAATCTTACTGGGCAGCTTACGATGTTCCAAGACATCTTTACCATTTTAAAGAACATGATATCGCACACTTACTTTTGAATTATGGTTTCCAATTGAAAAAAGTTATTCCAATGAAATATGATGCTTATTATATTTCTATGCTCTCAGAAAAGTATAGAACCTTCCTTCCGTTTTTTGGCGTATTCATCGGATGGCTTTCTAATATGAAAGCAAAAAAATATGGTTACTCAAGTCAAATCTATATTTTCGCGAAAATCTAAATCGAAATCCACTTCTCCCCTATTTTTCTCAGAAAAATCATTTTTCCTCTGAGCAAAATCGATTTAAACGGCCCATTATCCGTTTTTAAGTCTGCTTCACCTGTCCTTACCTTGATTTTTTCTGTTTGCGCTCAAATTAGCACTTTCTGCAAGCTGTTTTTTGACGGTTTTCAGACTGTGTTATAAATTTCTTGCAAACTATTCACAAAAAGAATTCTTCCTTTTATTATCGTATGATTCTAAATCGTATTTTTGTATTAGTTTAGATTACATTCACCAAAAAAAATATAAGTCAAATACAATGCAAGAGAATAAAGGGAAAGAAAAGTCAGAAGGTAAAAACGAAAATGCGCCGATACGTGTTGGTATCACCGTTGGAGATATTAATGGAATTGGACCAGAAGTTATTATCAAAGCTTTGCGAAATTCTGAAATATTAGTGGATTGCACCCCAATTATTTATGCGTCCTCAAAATTAATGAGTTTTCATAAGAAGCTTATAGAAGACGAACTATTTGTTTTTCAAGGTATTAGCGATGCTTCTCAAGCACAAGACAAGAAGATTAACATCGTTCAAAGTTGGACGGATATAGCTGATATTCAGATTGGTAAGGCAACTGAGATAGGTGGAAGATACGCTTTTTACTCACTAGAGAAGGCAACTCAAGACTTAGCGTCTGGTAAAATAGATGTGTTAGTAACTGCTCCTATTTCTAAAGAGACGATACATATGGCTGGTTTTATGTTTCCAGGTCACACAGAATATCTAGCGGATCTTTCGGGTCAAAAAGAAGCTTTAATGATGATGGTTTCAGGTGATTTACGCGTTGCCTTGGTAACAAGTCATATTCCACTGAAAGATGTGATTGCAGAAGTAAAACAAGACAAGGTGTTTGCAAAGATTTCAGAGCTAAATAAGAGCTTAAAGAAGGACTTTGGTGTCGTTCGACCACGTATCGCTGTTTTGGGCTTAAATCCACACGCTGGCGAGAAAGGCGCTATGGGTACGGAGGAGTCTGAACAGATTTCACCAGCTATTCAAAAAGCCATGGGCGAAGGAATTTTAGCATTCGGCCCCTACCCTTCTGATGGATTTTTTGGAAGTAGAGAATATACAAAATTTGATGGTGTTTTGGCAATGTATCACGATCAAGGTTTAACTGGGTTTAAATCTTTAGCTTTTGATGATGGTGTGAACTTTACAGCAAGTTTACCGATTGTGAGAACTTCTCCAGATCATGGAACGGCTTTTAATATCGCTGGTAAAAATGAAGCAAACGAACAGTCTATGCGCAGTGCAATTTACTTAGCGCTTGATGTGTATAGAACAAGAAAATGGATTAAATCAATCACTGAGAATCCACTAAAACCTCAAACATCTTAAGTTATAGTGCTTTAATATAGTGTTTAACGTTTTAATTATTGATATAAATTGAAGATTATGAAAAAAGTTTTATTCTTAATGGTGTCTTTATTTTTCTTGATTAGTTGTGAAAAAGAAGAACAGGTTAGTAAGAATTTATGGAACAAAAGTGGAACGTGGAACATTAATAAAATAGAACTCGATGATCCAACGGTTTTTCCGATTAAGTTAGAACTAAGAGATGCTGGTGAATTTCATTTTTCTAAAGATGGTACCGGAGATATTCAATTGAATGTTTATGGACAGAAGTTTGAGGAGGAATTTACTTATACAAATACAGAAAATACAATTACGCTTAAGGGAACTGGAAATAATATGGTCATAAGTGAAGATGAAATGATTTTTGATATGACTTGGAAAAAGAATTACATCATTATGGAAAATGAGCAAGTTGTAGAAGAGATTGACGAAGATAATAATGTTGTAACCACAACTAAATCTACCAAAATCATCTTAAGGAAGATTAAGAAATAAACTTTCTATTTTAAATTTTACAATTATCTATTCGATATAGTTAGTTGAATATATTTAACCATAAAAAGAATCGCTTCAAATGATGTTTTGAAGCGATTTTTTAGTTGTAGTAAAGAAAAATTGTTTAGGTGATAAGATGCTTACGTTGTTAGGATGATAGGTTATTGATAATCAACCTTAGTTGATTTGCTAATTTCTTTTAGTAAGTGATTAAGCGTAGTTTACCTAATAGCTAAATTCTTTTTCATATATCCTACTCAAGAATTTAAAAATTGAAATAGTGTTCATTATTTTTTAGTTGTTTTATTTGACTGTTACAATTCTAGTTATTTATGCCAGAAATTCGATAAAAAACAACAGGACAAAATAGAGACATTAAATAAACGTGCTGATTGTGTGGTAGTTGCGTAGTTGTTTGTGAGGTTTTTTAAATTGGTTTTTTCTATAAACCATTTTTTTTAACTGATAGTTCACCCTGTTTTTATGCCATTTGAATTCATATTGAACAAAATATTAAGCCAAAGGATAGCTTAATAGAGCCTCTAGATCATCACCTAATTTCAATTTTAATCGTTGTTTTGATTTCTTAATTGCATCTTCGGAAACACCTAAAAGATGACTTAAATCGTGGGAATTAATCCCAAGTCGAAATAAAATGATATAGCGAATATTGTTTTCTGTGAAGGACGGATCCAATGTTATTAGCTTGTCAAAATATGCTGGACAACGTTTGATAAATTCATTCTTAAATTTCAACCAATTTTCCTCTGTCATTAAATGAGAATTTAACAATTCATAAAGTTGATTGATTTGATTCTCATTGTTATAACTAGAATTTTTTCTAACCTTTTTAATCTCCTTTTCTAACTTCTTTATTTGTTGATTCTTTTCATCTAAATAATTTTCTAAGGTGTAATTGGTCTCTTCAAGTTTGTTCTCAATTGTAAAGGTGTCCAACTTTAATTGTAAAATTATATTGTTGTAGTGCTCTCTCTCCAATCTCCTCTTTTTTATATAATAGAAATAGATTAAAATACCAATTACCGTTAGTAACAGCAAGATTAAATAGAGCAACCTATTTCTTTCTGAGATATGTTCAATTTTAGTGTTTTTGTTTTCAAGTTGAAACTCATACCTTTCTTTTAAAACCATCCAGTTTATCTTTTGAATTAATTCCTCACTATCAAGGTCTTTTATGGAATCATAAACGTCGTCATATCTCCGTCTAACTTGCAACTCCAATTCATTTACTCCTTGTTCTCTGGCAACATCAACCCAAACTTTGTAAAGCTCGTACTCAAATAGTTTGTAGTAGAAAAAATCTATTTCTTTGTATTCATTTATTCTATCAATAACACTTTGTGTCATTGGAATATCTCTTTTTTCTAAGTAAATATTAGCCAACTTAAGCAAGGCGAAAAGCGAATTTTTATTGGCTTTTAATTCTTCGGAAATCGCTAAATCAGCTTCTAATAGTGTTATTGCTGTATTGTAGTCACCTTTCGACCTGTAGATGTCGCTTTGATTACCATAAATTTTAGCTTCTCTCAACGTTAACCCTTCATTTTTTGCAATTAGTAATGCCTTGTCAAAACAAGTTTTAGCACTTTTTAGATCCCCCATTTCGACATGGTAAACTCCCAAATTGTCTAATATAACAGCTTCTGATTTTGAATTGGGCTCTACTAAGTCTTTTGCATGTGAAAGAAAATAGATAGCCTCTTCGTACTCTTTTAAATACCCAAGAAAATAACCCAGTTTTGTATAGGTGTTAGCTTCTTGAATTTGCTTTTTATTCGGATATTTTTTGATAAAATTCATTGTTTCTATAAACAATGGATATGCCTTGTTGTAATCGTTTAAAGAGTAGTAGTAAAAAGCGAAATTGACCGTAACCCAGTATTTAAGTTCTGGATAATCATATTTTTTTGCCAATTGGACACATTCTTCATATATGCGGTCTAATTTCACCGGCTTTTCTTCCCCGATATACTTAGCGTTTTCAATATTTGCCTTTAGCACCTGATTAATGCAATATACTATGCTAGTGTCTCTAGGATTAGAGCCTAAGTTCAGTTTCTTTGTGTCCAGTTCAAGGCTATCCCATGCTTCTCTAAAAATTAATTCTTCATACGAAGAAATATAGGAATCGATTAGCTCTTCATTCGTTTGAGTATGAGAATAACTTGGAAAAAAGAAGTATAAAATGAATAAGTAAATTAGTAAGGTGTTTGTTTTTAACAATTTTCGAAAAATTTAATAAAAATGAAAGCGTTCTACAAATATTGTAAAAAAATCCATAAGATACATGGTAATAATGTTCAAAAAACCTCGGGAGCCTTGTTTTTCTTATCTAAACTAATTCTAAATTAGGAAAACACGTGCAAATGTGAGAAACAACTTTTACATTTGTTAAATAGACAAATTCAATTTTATATTTAATTATGAGTAAATCAGGTATATTCAAATCGTCGATAGGTAGAAAATTCGCTATGGCACTATCGGCAATCTTTTTAATGATTTTCCTTTTACAACACCTTGTTATAAACATTACTGCTGTAATTAGTGAAGACCTATTTAATGAGCTTTCGCACTTTATGGGGACAAATCCTCTGGTGCAATTTGTAGCTCAGCCAATTTTAGTATTCGCGGTAGTATTCCACTTCGCAATGGGAATGTACCTTGAAAGAGTAAATCGAGCGGCTAGGCCAGTTAAATATGCAAAATATAATGGCGCTGCAAATTCAAGCTGGATGTCACGCAACATGTTGATTTCAGGTTTAGTGATTTTTGCTTTCTTAGCGTTACACATTATAGACTTCTTTATTCCAGAGATTAGCTATAAGTATATCGAAATGAGTCCAGAAGATCCAACGAGATACTACGAGCACCTTTTGCATAAATTTGCAAACCCTGTTCGTGTTTTAGCGTACATCATTGCTTTCGTTTTATTATCACTTCACTTGATGCACGGTTTCGGTTCTTCTTTCCAATCTTTAGGACAGAACAACCAATACCTTAACAGAAAAATGAAGTTAGGTACTTACTATGCAATCCTTGTTCCACTTGGGTTCATTATTATTGCGATTGCGCTTTATGTTAAGACATTATAATTTTTAAGACATTATGACAAAAATAGATTCAAAAATACCAGCAGGTCCAATTCAAGAAAAGTGGACAAACTATAAAAATAATATTCGATTAGTAAACCCAGCTAACAAGCGTAACATTGACGTTATCGTTGTAGGTACAGGTTTGGCAGGTGGTTCGGCAGCTGCAACGCTAGCTGAATTAGGTTACAATGTAAAAGCATTCGCTTTCCAAGATTCTCCAAGACGTGCACACTCGATTGCAGCGCAAGGAGGTATCAACGCAGCGAAAAACTATCAAGGAGATGGTGACTCAATTTACCGTTTATTCTACGATACTGTTAAAGGAGGTGACTACCGTTCAAGAGAAGCAAACGTTTACCGTTTAGCTGAAGTTTCTGCGGATATCATCGACCAGTGTGTTGCTCAAGGTGTTCCTTTTGCACGTGAATACGGAGGTTTATTAGACAACCGTTCTTTTGGTGGTGTATTGGTTTCTCGTACTTTCTACGCTAAAGGTCAAACAGGTCAGCAGTTATTATTAGGTGCTTATTCTGCTATGAACCGTCAAATTGGTCGTGGTAAAATCAAAATGTACAACCGTCATGAAATGATGGACGTAGTTGTTGTCGATGGAAAAGCACGTGGAATTATTACAAGAGATTTAGTATCAGGAAAAGTTGAGCGTTTTAGCGCACACGCTGTAGTAATCGCTTCAGGTGGTTACGGAAACGTATTCTTCCTTTCTACCAACGCAATGGGAAGTAACGCTTCTGCTGCTTGGAAAGTACATAAAAAGGGAGCACATTTTGCAAACCCTTGTTACACGCAAATTCACCCAACATGTATTCCAGTTTCTGGAGACTACCAATCAAAATTAACGTTGATGTCTGAGTCTTTAAGAAATGACGGTCGTATTTGGGTTCCAAAAAATATGGAAGATGCTGTTGCTGTTAGAGAAGGTCGCTTAAAACCAGTTGACATTCCTGCAGAAAACAGAGATTATTACCTAGAGAGACGTTACCCATCATTTGGTAACTTAGTACCTCGTGACGTTGCTTCACGTGCTGCGAAAGAAAGATGTGACGCTGGCTTCGGTGTTAACGCAACGGGTCAAGCTGTATTCTTAGATTTCGCTTCAGCAATTGAGCGTTACGGTAAAGAGCAAGCACACATTCACAATTTAGATGAGAATGATAAAGCACTTGTTACCAAATTAGGAAGAGATGTTATCGAAAATAAATACGGTAACTTATTCCAAATGTATGAGAAAATTGTTGACCAAAATCCTTACGAAACGCCGATGATGATTTATC
This sequence comes from Brumimicrobium sp., assembly GCA_035497735.1. Lineage (GTDB taxonomy): Bacteria > Bacteroidota > Bacteroidia > Flavobacteriales_D > Crocinitomicaceae > Brumimicrobium. The sequence goes on from DATJCX010000007.1 coordinate 11,026, forward strand.
CAGCGGTTCACTATACAATGGGAGGTATTTGGGTTGATTATAACTTAATGACAACTGTACCAGGTCTATACGCTATTGGAGAAGCAAACTTCTCAGATCACGGAGCTAACCGTTTAGGAGCTTCTGCTTTGATGCAAGGTTTAGCCGATGGATATTTCGTATTGCCTTACACGATTGGTGATTACTTAGCTGACGAAATTCGTACAGGGACAATTTCTACGGATACTCCTGAGTTCGAACAAGCAGAAAAGGAGGTTGTAGATCGTTTAGAGTTCTTTATCAATAATAAAGGAAATCATTCAGTAGACAGTTTCCACAGAAGATTAGGTAAAATCATGTGGGATAAATGTGGAATGGCTCGTAACGAAAAACATTTAAAAGAAGCAATTCAAGAAATTAAAGCACTTCGTGAAGAGTTCTGGAAAGATATTAAGGTTCCAGGAGGAAGAATGGAGTTCAACGAAGAATTGGCTAAAGCTTGTCGTGTTGCCGACTATTTAGAGCTAGCTGAAACATTCGCTGTTGACGCATTGCACCGTTCAGAATCTTGTGGAGGTCACTTCCGTGAAGAGTCACAATCTGATGAAGGTGAAGCAATGAGAAACGATGAAGACTTTACTTATGTAGCAATATGGGAGTACACTGGTGATCCAGGAGCAGCGACTCTACATAAAGAAGATTTGAATTTCGAAAACATCGAAGTTAAAACAAGAAGTTACAAGTAATTAAGTAGGATACTAATAGTAGATTACCAAACGAATTAAAATTTTAAAGATATGGATTTAACATTAAAGATATGGAGGCAACAAAATGCCGACGCTAAAGGTCAAATGGTTGACTATAATGTAAAAAACGTTTCACCAGACATGTCATTTTTAGAAATGCTTGACGTATTAAACGAGGACCTTGTTGAAAAAGACCAGGTTCCTGTTGCATTTGATCATGACTGTCGTGAAGGAATTTGTGGAATGTGTTCGCTTCAGATTAACGGACAGCCACACGGACCAGACCAAGGAATTACAACTTGTCAATTGCACATGCGTACGTTCAATGATGGAGACACGATTTACATTGAGCCATTTAGAGCAAGAGCTTTCCCTATTATTAAAGACTTAGTAGTAGATAGAGGTGCTTTCGAAAGAATCCAACATGCAGGTGGATATATTTCTGTGAATACTTCAGGAAATACTCAAGATGCAAACTCAATTCCAGTAAACAAAGAGAATGCTGATATGGCATTTGACAACGCAACTTGTATTGGTTGTGGAGCTTGTGTTGCTGCTTGTAAAAACGGTTCTGCAATGCTATTCGTTTCTGCGAAAGTTTCGCAATACGCATTGTTGCCACAAGGTCAAATTGAAGCAAAAAATCGTGTTCAAGACATGGTATCGCAAATGGACCTTGAAGGATTCGGTAGCTGTACAAACACTGGTGCTTGTGAAGCGGAATGTCCAAAAGGAATTTCACTTGAAAGTATCGCGCGTTTGAATAGAGAATACGGTAAAGCTAAATTGTCTGTAAAGGATTAAGCTTTTAAATATATTTGAGCTGAAATAGCTGTCCCAAAAGAACTAAAATTGGGATAAAGTGGTGGATGTTTCAAAAGTGAGGATGATACATGGTGTTTATAATTAGAACGACAGGAACGTACTGAAGTATGTGACTTAGTTCGAAATTTGAAAACAACGTAGCGGTTTCCCATTTTTGAGACATCCACTTTTTATTTAACCTACTGTTTGTATTTTAAGAAACTGTAAAAACTATTACTTGTTTACCCTTTCTTCTTCTAAATAATATATTCTCAATATAGGATGCGAATTGCTTGTTAGTGACTTTTCTTCCTACTTTTTCAGTTATAAAGCCTTTTATCACTGTTTTTTTCAAGCTTTTATTGCAAATACCCCTTTTTAGGTATTGCTAAACCAAAGTTGACCACCTATTTTTGCGCCATTGTTTTTATTTAATCTAAATAAGAAGTTGTGAGAAATATTATATTTAGTATCTGTTGTGTTCTAGTATCAATCGGTGTTTTTGCGCAAACATCGACTATCAATGGAACTGTAAAAGATAATTTTGGAGACGCAATTATAGGAGCTACTGTTAAAATATACCCATCTAATAAAGCTACAATTACCAATGAAAAAGGTTGTTTCGTATTTGAAGCTTTACACGCTGGTGAATATAGAGTAGATGTTTTTATGAATGGATTTGTTGATAAGAGACAAAGCGTTAGTGTAAATGAAGGTCAAAGCGTAGACGTCAAAATTAAATTAAAAATGGAAGACCTTATCGACGGTGTTGAGGTTTTTGGAAGTAGAGACAGTCGTCCTGATAAAATAGAAGCAATTACAGGTCTTCCGTTAAACATCTATGACCAAATCCAAAGTATATCGGTTATCTCTGATAAACTTATTAGAGAACAAGGTTCATTGACAATTTCTGAAGTTGCTAAGAACGTTCCTGGAGTATATACTTTTGCGACCTATGGTAACAAACGAGAAAGTATGTCATCTCGTGGATTTAGAGGTATTCCTATCCTAAAGAACGGTGTAAGAATTCATTCTGACTTCCGTGGAGTAGGAGTTTTGACAGATATGCAAGGTGTTGACAATATGCAAATATTAAAAGGTTCTTCAGCTATCACGCAAGGAGTTGCTACAGATATTGGAAGTCCAGGTGGAGTAATCAACTTGGTAACAAAAACACCTAAGTTCTATACAGGTGGAAGTGTAGGAATTAGAGGAAACAGTTTTGGGAATGCACGAGCTACATTCGATGTTTATTCTCCGATTAATAAGAAAGAAACAATAGCATTTCGTATCAATGGTGCGGTTGAAGGTGGTAAAACATACCGTTCAATGGTAAGCAATGATAGAATTTATATCAATCCATCATTAAAATGGTTGGTGGGTAAAAAGACTTCTGTTACTATGGAAATGGATTATTTCAGTGATGGAAGAACACCAGATATGGGAACTGTTAACTTAGGTGAAAACGATGAAAATAAAATTTACAACTTACCAGTAGATCGCTTCTTAGGTTATAAAAATGACAGGTCAAACACAATGAATACAACTTATGCGGTGCGTGTGGATCATGAAATCAATGATAAGTTTCAACTGAATGCTGCTTTTTATCATTCTAACTTAGCGTTAAAAGACAAAGGTGCTACCTTAGGAAATGTTGTTCAAGAAGGAGGAATGCCGATTTATAACCAGAGAGGAAGAGGATACAGCGTTTCTGAAAGAGAGGATAAAAACACTGTTATTCAATTAGACTTCACAGGTAAAGATGTTAAAACTTGGTTTATGTCACATACTTTCCAAGTTGGAATGGATTTTAGAGCTAACAAGTTTAATACCTTAAATCGTTCATTAAAAGTAGTTGATACCATCGATGTGTTTAAAGCAAATTCAAATCGATTGCCAGAAATTACTTTACCAGCAGGAACAAGAGCGGGGGCAGAGAGTCGTTCTTTCGGAGTTGTTGCACAAGATGTAATTAGTTTTACAAGTTGGTTTAAAACATTCTTAGGTGTTCGTATGAGTAGAACAGAGGTTATCAATGAACTTGAAAACAGTTTAAGTACATCGGTAAATCCACTTGGAGGATTGGTTTTTTCACCATTTAAAAACGTAAACGTATTCGGTTCTTATACCAACAGTTCTTACCCACGTTCTGCAGCGCGTTTAGGAGTTGACGGGAAAGAATTGGGAAGTGAGCGTTTTGACCAAATCGAAGCAGGAATTAAATCACACTGGTTTAAAGGTAGGTTTAGAGTAAACTTAACTTACTTTAAAATCAATAATATGGATATTAATTTACCTGTATATGATGAAAACTGGATTGAAACAGGATACTACCAAAAAGGTGGAAATGACCAAAGACAAGGAGTGGAGATTGAATTTACGGGTAGAATCTTAGAAAACTTAGAGTTAATTGCTGGTTATTCTTATATCGATGCGCAGTACAAAGAACATACTTCATACGTTAGAGGTTCAGCGCCATTGAATACGCCAAAGCATACAGCAAACGGTTATATCAACTACAGATTTAAAGACAGAATCTTTAATGGTTTAAGCGTTGGTGTTGGTGCTTACTACATCGGAAAACGTCCAATCAACGACTGGTCGTCAGGTGCTGTAGTTCACGAAGGAATGGTACCAGGGCAAAAACCTTTCGATGTTGACGCTTATACAGAAGTGAACGCACAAATCGCTTACAGACTGAAAAAGAATTGGGCATTTAGATTTATGGCAAACAATATCTTAAACGAGATAGGTTACAATGCTTACAGAACAAGTTATATCAATCAAACAAACCCAAGAAACTTCACTTTAGCAATAGAGTACAATTTCTAAAAAAGCTTTCGGTTAATAAGTTTATGAGCCATATTCAGATTCGTCTGAATATGGCTTTTCTATTTCATCTAAAAATTTCGGCATGCTTTCCTGGGGAAGTACTTGTACATCTTTTAGTTTTCTTTCTATTGCTCTACTTCTAACTCCTGCTTGATCGATTACATTCGACGCCTCTTGCAGTTTCTTCTTTGTTTTATCTAGTATATCACCGAATCGACCAAACTCTGTCTTTACAGCGCCCAGGACCTCCCAAACTTCGCTCGAACGCTTTTCTATAGCCAATGTTTTGAATCCCATCTGTAAGCTGCTTAAAAAGGCTACTAAATTCGTCGGGCCAACGACTGTGATTTTATAATCGCGCTGCAATGTTTCAAATAAAGCAGTTCTTCTTAAAATTTCAGCATATAGTCCTTCTGTGGGAACAAACATAATCGCAAAGTCTGTCGTTATTGGCGGATTGACATACTTCTCTCGGATATCTTTTGCATTTTTCTTTACAGCAGACTCAAATTGCTTGGCGATTACTTCTACTTCTTTCGGATCGAGATTTGATATATTTTCGTAAGCATCTAGTAAGCGCTGATAATCTTCTGTTGGGAATTTAGAATCTATAGGCAATAATAAAGCTTCATCGTTGCTGTTCTTGTTGGGTAGTTTCACCACAAATTCCACTCTTTCTTGACTGTTTTTCTTTACTTGCGCATTTTTGTCATACTGCTCAGGTGAAAGAATTTGTTCTAGAATTGCTCCCAATTGAATTTCTCCGAGATTTCCACGAGTTTTCACATTCGTCAATACCTTTTTTAAATCTCCAACACCAGAAGCGAGGGTTTGCATTTCACCCAAGCCTTTGTGAACTTGTTCTAGCCTGTCGCTAATCATTTTAAAAGATTCATTAAAGCGTTTTTCAACTGTCTCTTGTAATTTTTCATCAACCGTTTTACGCATTTCTTCTAACTTCTTGTTGTTATCTTCCTGCAGACTCTTTAATTTTCCTTCAACCGTATCACGAATTTCTTTGAGTTTGCTTTCTGTCTCTTTCTTAATATTCTCCTGACGAATTATTAAATCATCAAACTTTTGTTTTTGCAAATCGTTAAAAGAATTGATGTTTTGGGTGAATTTATCTTCGAAAGACTTAAAAGAAGCAATCATTTCATTTCTATTCAATAAAAACGTTTTCTGATTTTCTTCTCGTGTTCTAGAAAATTCATCTCTAATCAATGGATCAATGCGTGAATTATCAGAATCCAACTTAATCAATCGGTTTCTGAATTCTTCTGAATGGTTATCCGATTTTTTGGTCAAAACTACGATGAGGTTGATGATTCCAATAAGAACTAAAACAAGTAAGAGTATCGTTGTCATAAAAAACTTTTTTTATATAATGATGAATAGAAACTATAACCTAATTTACTAAATTTTATTATACTTCTGTGAATTTGAATTTAAAGCCGTTTTAGCCTTTTCTATACCTAAGACGACCAAATGTGTGCTTTCTGATTTTTTGGCTTAAAACAAGCATTAAACACACGAATACGGCTAATTTACACCTCTTAGATAAACGATTTAAACGTATAACGTAGATTAACTTATTCGTTAAAGGTAATTTCAATAGTTGTAGGCCATTTTGGGATGGTTGAAATAATATTAATTACTCCATCATAGTTGTCTACTATCGTTTCTATCAATTCCATTCCGAAGTTCGACTGGAGTTTCTTTTTATTGATTCCAATTCCATTGTCTTGATAGGTCAGTGTGAACTTATTATCCGCAATTGCTCTTAGCGATATTTTTATTTTCGGATTTTCTATCTTATCGTTAAAAGCATGCTTAAATGAATTGGTAATTAGCTCGTTAAGTGCTATACCTAAACTTATCAAGGTTTCTATTCTAAACATAACATCGTCTGATTCACTTTCGAAACTAACGGACTTATCACCTGTTTTCTCAAGAACTTCTATCAGTTTTTCTAAATATACTTTAGAGTTTATATCTTTAAACCTTTCTTGCTGATAGATAACCTCGTGGACGATTGCCATAGAATTAATTCTGTTGACCGCTTCGGTAAAATTTTGTCTTAGTTCTTCATTTTCAAATCCATAAGACTGAAGTCTAAGCATACTAGATACAATTTGGAAGTTGTTTTTTACACGGTGGTGAACTTCCTGTAAGAGCATTTTTCTTTCCTCGTTTTGTTTCGAAATAATCTTGTTTTTTTCATTAATTGCTTTCAATCGAAGGTAAACTATAAGTAAGGAGAAAATTAGAAGAATCACAATTACCCCAACAATTAAAAGCAATACATTTCTTCTTTGAATATCTTTTTCGCTTCTTAAAGTTTCTTCTACTTTCTTCTGTTCCATTAGAAGTTTGTCCTTTTCAACTGCCAAACGAAAAGCCTCTTGTCTCAATGTTTGTTCTATAATTTCTTTCTCTTTTTTTTCCTTGATATTGATTAATTTGTCTTGGTAGAAAAAAGCATTTTTCCAATCTCCTTGCTTCTGGTAAACTTCACTTAATAACACAATAGCTCTAGTGCTTGTGTTGTTGGAGTTTATTGATTCATATAGCTTTGCAGCTTGCAGACCATATTCGATAGCTTTGCTTAGTTTGTCTGTTAAAAAATAATATCTACCAATGTTAACAATTGCATTTGCTTCCTCGTTTTTAAAATCATTCTCCAAAGCCATTCTTAAGGCTTCATCAAAAAAGTATTTGGCCTGATTATAATCTTTAGAGGATAAGTAGAGATTACCAATTTTATTGAGAACTTGACTAATAATGTGTTTATCCCCCGCTATCTTCGCTAAAGAAAGTGATTCCTGGAAAAGCAGCAATGCCTCGTCAACTTTTCCTGTTTCATAAATAATTTCCGCATATACTTTCTTGAGTTGACTTAACAAAAGTGGATTTTCTAACTGGTAGTTAATTGATAAAGCTTTTGATATGTTCTCTTTTGCAAGCAAATAATCATCTTGTTCTTTATAGATTTTAGCCAAATTCAAATAGACTTTCGTCATTTCTGTAGAATCGTTTAAATCTTCATAGAGAATAGTAGAACGGTAGTAGTTTTCTAAGGCCTTTAGTTGATTGTTAAGTCCTAAATAAATATCTCCTTTTTTATATAAACAATAGGCTACTTTTCGAAGATTACTCTTAACATTATAGAAACTTTCTGCCTTATTATACAAGCTAATAGCTGTTAAAGACATTCCTTTCTCCATTCTGTCTTCTGCTAAAAAAAGAAAGATATCCGCCACATCTTCTGCGACTTTCTCATTTATCTTAGAATTCGCAGTAACATCTCTTAAAAGTTCTTCCGACTGCCTAATAAATTTGTTTAAACTATCTAAATTTTGAATAGAATCATAATAGTATAGACTATTGAGTAAAGTTCTTGTTTTGTAAGGAGTAATAGTAATATTGGAAGCCCACAAGTCATTAAAGAAGAGTGTAACGACTAAAAAAAGTAGGAACTTTCCAAATTGTTTTTTCATAAAAGTGGGTATAGAGTAAAGTGAAAGTTAACGCAATTATCTAGTATCACAAAAGTTTCTAGATTATTTTTTAATGGGAGCCAGGGTCGTTTTCACGCTCCAGTTGGCTCTTATGGTTGTAACGTCAGGAAAAACAATCATGGTTTCGGCTTCTTTATTGGTGAAAATCGAACCGGTTGACCATTTTCCGTTTTTATCCTCATCAATCAGAAACTTAAATTCATATTGATCTGGTTGAACGTAGGAAAGTGTATGTGTCAATTTTTCTATTCCATCAAAAACTACAGCTATCTCTTCCTTTGTTCTTTTGCTGGTAATAAACAAAACACCATAGGGTGGGATAGAGTCAAATTCTATTATCATGGTACCTGTTTCGCGTTCGAGTTGTAATGAGAAGTCGTACTTTAAAGAATCTTTCATTGTTAAATTTATTCCTGTAATTGCCGCTGGAGGAATGTTCAATAACAATTTTTCTTGCTTTCCTTTTTCAAAATAAAGCGCAAATTCTCTATTGGATAAAGGTACATATTCAAAGGCTTGTGGAATGGCAATAGAATCTCCTTTGAGTATCGCTGAAAACTCAATCAATGATGTGTCAATAGACTGAATCGGCTCACTAACAATAAATTTTAAACTGTCGTTATAAAGTAGTTTACGATTAACAAGATTGCTGTTGACCGCTAGGTTTGGCTTTTGTCTGTAAAAGTATTTTCTGTTAATAGTATCTGTTTTTTCAGCTGTTTTTAATAGTCCGGATAATGTTCCTGAACTTTCTGTTAAAGCATAGAAAACAGTTACTGAATCCTTGTCTTCATTCCATACAAGGTAATCTTTTAGTTTTTCTTCATCGAAATCTAATGGTACAAAATCTTCGTCTTCATTCAAAGGTCGGTTAAATCTCAACCCCCAAATTCCTGCTGAAGCAAATTCATTATTACTTACTTTTAGTTCCGTTTCTTCTGGTGGCATTAAGCGTATAACAGGACCGATTATTTCAACGGTATCTGTATCGTATAATGTAACAGCCGTATTTAGATAAGCTCTTTTTTCTGTGGCATCAAGTCTGTTGTTTCTATTCTCATCATCGAAAGCATAAGCATAAAAGTCAGCACTTTTAATATGTTTGAAAGTTGCAATTCCATCTTTATTTGTCGAAGTGATATATCTTGGAGAAATCTTGCTGGTGTCATCGATAAGCGGTTTGGTATATAAACCGACTGTAACGCCATCTACTACATTTCCTGTGTAGGCATCTACAACTTTAACAACTGTTTGTAGTGAGTCGATAAAACTACCTGTTGAGAATACGTAGGACATAATAGAATCGTTGCTTTCTGTAATGTCTTTAACTGCTCTGTTTAGGTAAATTGTGTAAGTGGTATTTTTTTGCCATTCTCCTTCCTTAACAGTTAAAACCAATGATTTCTTTTTGATTTCATAGTTCAACTGAACGTCAGCCGGTGTTACGCGAATGTTTTCTGCTGGCTTGTTTAATTCAATAAATTCTTCAAAAGGAATAGTGATTTTTTGAGGTGCAATATTGATGCTGCTCATAGAAGGAATTACCTTGTCTATTTTAACTTGTGGCGCAGTTCTATCTTCTTCTCCGCCAGTGACTTCTCCAACCTGACCGCAAGCGGAAAGGAGAACGACACCCAGTAAAAATATTATATAACGGTAACGAGCCATGAACAGATTTCTTTTAGATATTTCTCATCTATTGCGTCGAAAGTGTCCAGTTCGTCGTGATCTAAATCAAAAACCCCAATCACCTTTCCATCTTTGATAAGCGGAAGAACGATTTCAGATTTAGAAAGACTACTACAAGCGATATGTCCAGGGAATTTATCCACATCAGGAACGAGAATTGTTTCTGCTTTTTCCCAAGATGTACCACAAACTCCTCTTCCTTTTTTGATACGCGTACAAGCAATCGGTCCTTGGAATGGTCCCAATACCAATTCATCGCCGTCAATCAAGTAAAATCCAACCCAAAAATAATCGAAACTTTGTTTGATAGCAGCAGCTACATTTGCCAAGTTGGCAATTGCGTTTGACTCTCCTTCGCAAAGGGCTTTCAATTGAGGAATAAGCGTTTGATACTTCTCTTCCTTTGTTCCGCTATGAATAACTAAGTTTTCTGACATCTATCTTTTACGTGGAGTTTTTACTCTTCCCTTGTGCATTTGCGCCATACGCATTTGATTTTGAGAAGGAATCATGTTCAATTGGTTACCAAGATCTCTTAACTGGTCTTTAAGCATGTTTTTCTCATCTAGTTTTTTAGACTGAGAAAGTAAAATTTTAGCTTCGTTTTTTCTACCTGTTTGTGCACAGATTCCAGCCAACTGCATGTGAGCAACTGCCTGGTCTTGTTTTGTTCTTAATCCAACATTCAATGCTTTTCTAATCATTTGTTCACATTCAGTGAAGTTTAATCCTTGTTGTAATCCCAGCATTCCTTTTAGGTATAGAACATAAGCGTGCTGTCCTTTTGGTAAAAATTGAGGTGCAGTGATTTTGCTTAAAGATTTCCAAGCTTTGTCATTATTCCCCATTCTCATGTGGTATAAAGACATTATCACACGTTCGTTTCTCCAGAAACTAACCCAAACTAAAGCGGTAATTAAGATAAAGGAAATTCCCCAACCCCAAGAGCCAACTGCAAAAAGGTAAACGTTGAAAGCTAGTAATGAAACCGCTAAAATAATTCTGATAATAAATCCGATCATATTTGTTTAATTAATCAATTGTTGCAATACATTTTAATTCAATAGCGATAGGAGTAGGTAAAGAGCTCACCTCAACTGTAGTTCTACAAGGTTGGTTATCTTTAAAATACTCTGCATAAATTTGGTTGTAAGTATGAAAGTCTCTCTTCATATTCACTAAAAACACCTGAACGTCCACTAAGTTTTCCCAGCTTGAACCGTTTTCTTCTAAAATTGCACGAACGTTGTCGAATACTGCCTTACATTGTGCTGCAAAGTCAAATTGAATAAAGTTTCCGTTTTTATCTAATTCTAATCCTGGTACATGAGAATCTGAAGCATCAGATCCGGCTGTTCTTGGACCAACTCCAGATAAGAAAAGCAATTCTCCTACTCTTCTTGTGTGTGGGTATAAACCAACTGGTTTTGGCGCTCTACTTGTACTTGTTTTACCTTGTTCAGACATTTCTATTCTTTTATGAATAGGCAAATATAAGGATTTGTTACGGCATCTTAAAAATTATGCAAAATAATTCCTGGTTGTAACCGTATTCTTGGCAACTATTAAGCGTTCTATGTTAGAATCGGCAAGAATATTTTGTTGAGTTTTTCCTAGCGCATCAGTGTAACAGTTCCTGTTTTGATGATTTCTTCCCCATTGAAGATTCCCGCTCTCATAGTAAAAACATATACGCCTGTTTGAGCCGGAAGACCCTTATATGTTCCGTCCCAACAATCTTTTTGGTCTGTTGAATAGAAAACAAGTTCTCCCCATCGATCATAGATTTCAAACTCAAGGAAAGTGATACAGTTTCCTAATACACATAAACGGTCATTTAGCCCATCGTTGTTTGGAGAAAAATGTGTAGGTACCAAAATATCTCCGCAAGCTGCATCTATGGTAACTGTTACTGAATCGATAGCAGTACATCCTTGACTATTAGTTACCTCAACATAATAGGTTGTTGTTTGTTCAGGTGAAGTAGTTGGTGATGCACAGTCTATACAACTTAATCCTTCTGCTGGAAACCATAAGATTTGTGTTACCTGAACACTTGGTTCTACATATACATTTAAGTCAACTTGTTCGCCTGCTGGAACTATTGGGTCGAAAGGATTTATTTCAATATCGAAAGGATTTTCTCCGTTAAAATTTGTAGTTGGATTCGTAATACTGATATCCACTAAATTGGAAATACAATCTCCGTTATCGATAAAGATATTGTTGTATTCACCTGCAATAGTTGAAACAGAAGCTTCTCCATTCACCACTTGAACATTCATAAAACTTCCGCCATCGTATTCTATGATATAACTTCCATCAGGAACTCCTGTAAAAGTGAAGTTTATAGTTCCATTACCACCACAAAAATCTGGATTTGTTGCTTGTGCAGAAATGGTTGGAACTTCTAATATTGCCTCAATTGTAAAGTCAGAAGTACTTTCACATTGTCCATTAGAAACTGTCAATGTATAGTTCACATCGGCATTCACTCCGTTTATATTTCCTGTTCCGTCAATTGTCGGTCCAGCAGGAGAGAAGGAATATGTCAAGGTATTATCATAATTTCCAAGCAT
>DATJCX010000008.1:0-4445 GCA_035497735.1 Brumimicrobium sp.
ACAACAGAAATTATTATCCCTACTCTTTAGAAAAAAAAATAAACAATTAAACTGACCTAAAAAAACTCCCCAGCAACACACTGTTTAGAAAAACATTCGTTGTAACGAAGGAAAATATTCGCTTTTATCTCGGGAATTGCCAAATAATTGTAATAATGGTTTAGAATTTTTTCTTAAAATATCGGTTATGCCTAATAGATTTTCGTTTCTCACTTTTCCCTTGAATGATTTGACAAAGTATTGAGAGAACTTTAAATCCTGCTATTGCTATCATTATGTATAAAATGTATGTCATTGATAAATGGATTCCTTAAATCGTTGTTTTTGATTCTCACTTGCCCAAATTATAATAAAAGAATTAATTTTATTTTCATCGGAAATACCTAAAAAGCATTCTCCTCCAATGCTAATAGTTCTTTTTGAAAGATTATTGATATTAAATCTTATTTCTATTCCGTTTTTGGCAATCAATAATTTAAACTCTTTTTCTCTGTAAAATCTCTCAAAATAATTTTGAGATTCAGATAAGACAAAAATTGACGTATCTATAAGTGGTTCGCCTGTGATAACTTTAGATAAATCAAGAAATAATTCAGGTGTATATTTTATATCTTTTTCATTGCAATTAATTAAAAGAATAGATTTTATGGCTCCGCTATCCTTTAAAATTTCTATTTCAAAAAAAGAATCATTATCTGTTACTATTTCATAATGTAATACCTCTTCAAACTTTTCATTCATATTAATATCTAGTTTAATAGGCAAATCATCATTAATACTCAGACTTGATAAGAGCTTCTTTTCTATTATTTCTTTTATTTTTAATCCCATTCTATTTAAGCATTCTTGCGTGTTTAATAACTGGCAACCCACCTTCAACTCTTGCTTTACTAAACATTATTTCCCAATTACCTGCTTTGTACATTTTTCCCATTACGATATTACCCTGCTTAGAAACTTGGTCAACTGCACTTTTAAAACTACTCAATGTAAGTTGACTTCTAAGAGGCATTGAATGTGATGGTCCGAACCTTCCAACGTATTCAGCCATGTGTTTGGTTGCATTTGGATTTACAAAATATTGATTATTTAATGTAAAATATTTAGGTATTTGTGTGCCTGCTATATTAGGAGCTTGACCACTAATTGATGACCAAACTTTGGCAGAAGATTGGGCGAATTTAGGAGAGAAACTTGCAGCCTTTCCTTGTAGACTAGCAGAACTATTTCCAAGACTCATAAATAAGACAGTTCCTATGTTGTCTCCAATACCCATCATGTATAAACCTTGAGTTTCTTCAACAGCCCTAAGTCTAGCGTCTTGTAACTCGGTTAACTCTGCATTTGTTAAATTACCAGAGTTTGACAGACCTGAAAAAACGTCTGCCACTTCTTTATTTCGTCTTTCCAAATAAGATTGAGCTCTAAGGATAGACTCTACCTGTTCACCTATAATGGAATAGTCTTCATTACTATTCCCTTTCGAGAATAATTCACTTTTTTCTTCTGTCGTTAATTTTGCATTACTTAAACTTAAATTTTTTGCACCACCATTTCTCTTTATAATATTTTGAGCTGTTTTTTCTGATTTTGAACCTATGGTTTCGGGGTCTTCTCCTTCAAGTCCTAACGGGTCATTATAGAAAATCGGATTATTATTAAAAGCTACATAAGGACTTTGCCACGGATATTTAAAAGACATTGGATCAATATTCCACCTTCTTCCAAGTCTTGGGTCGTATTGCCAGAACTCGGCAGTGTAGCTGTTTCCAGTACCGTAGATTTCATTATCTTTTTCTTGCCCCCCGAATCCATACCTATACCCTTCAACCGCCACGTACCCTTTACTTTCCACCACCGTCTTCTCCTCATAAGAAACAAACACATCATCTACTTCAAAGAAGTTGTTAATATAGCTTGTTCCGCATACATTACGCATAAAGAACTCTATATAATAGGTATTACCTGCAGTGGCTGTAAAATTCAAATAATCAGGATAATTTCCTGTGGAATTTATGCTATCAGTGGCTATAACAACACCATTTTGGTTGCGAATAACAACGTTTAAATACAAGTTGCTAGAAGAGGGGGCAACAAAAGGTTTGACAATTACTATTCCCTTGCAGGTTGATACTGGAATACTTATGCTATTAAAACTTAAACTATGTAAACCATCACCTGTTGTAAAACTCTTACCTGCTCCAATCGTCTGCTTCGTAGAAGAACGATTTTTCACTTGCATCTTCCCTAATGGATACGTGATTCTAGAGTTAGTTGTACTGGCTTGCCAGTCGGAAACAACATTAAAAGTCTCTTCTAAAGCATAAGCGGTTTCTGTAATGGTATCTGTTATAAACTCTTCTTGATGAAATATATTCTCTATCGTCCTGCCATCTAGTGGCGCGCCAAAAGGTGAGTAATCAAACACATTACTTATCCCTACTTCGTAGCTATCAATTGTGCTATTATCAGAAGAAAGTGGATACTTGATGTCATTAATTACCGTAAGTACATTTCCTAAATGGTTGCTTAATTCATAGTTTCTGTTTCCAATGACACCATAGCTTTGCAAAGTGTATGGATTAAACATATTAACCGTGTCTTTTAGCGTCCCCAACCTTGAACTTCCGTAAATATTTCGTTCCGTTAAATAATAATAAGTTTTGGTAGAAGAAGTATCCACAACATGCTCATACATGGAAAGCTGGTTTCCTTGTGCGTCTAAAATATAGTATGTTGATTTTTCTAACATTTCTATCTCACCGTTATTGTTGTAGATGTGTTTTGCGATTCTGTTACCAAAACTATCATAATCAAATATAATCCTTTTATTTGATTCTCCCAAAACTTTGTGGATTTCTTTCACCTTACTAGATACTGTCCAAATAATAGTGTCTAAACCTTCTTGGATATCACGAATTAAACGCCCTTCGGCATCGTAGGCGTAGTTGTTGGCAGACATGTTGTCGATATCGTCATCGAAGCGGTCAACAGCTACTGTATCTGACACGCTGTATAATCGGTTATGAATAAGATTTCCTTCAGCATCAACTGAATAATGGTAAGTTAATGAGTCAATTACTTTTGATTCAGAGTTATAACGGAGTTGCTTTGTGATGTTCCCCATTTGGTCGTAATCGAAAGCGTTGAAGTATTTCTTACTTGCTCCTGGATTCCACTCATTTCCATCTAACCCACTTGTATAGCTTCTACTTTCATTCAATCTATTCAACTGGTCATATTTATACGCATTTACCATCGGTAATTTCTCCCTGTTTTCAGGGTTCATAATTGCCGTTTGCATGTAGCGGATGTTTCCGTTGTATAAATCAGCAGAATTTTGTGCTGGGTGGCTGTTTTGCGCCACATTAGCAACAGGATTTACCCCTCCAATTGGCTTATAATCTCCTTCATAGTACGACAAGCCAAAGCCAAAGACATCTTTTGCAAAATGTGCGTTTACTTTATTTGGATCGCTGTCTAGTCCTGGGTCGTTTTCATCGTTCAAAACAGAAGAGTTGACACCTTTTAACCAGCCTTGGAGGTTGTAGTAATAATCAAGTCCTTGTAATTCGTTTTGACCGAGTTCTATTCTGGCAAGCGGCCCGTGATCGTAGTAATAATACTGGGCATCTAACTGCCAATCTGCGTTGTGTTCTAGCTCGTTGGCTAGATTTTGAGAAAGGCGGGTAATGGCAGTAAGCGGCGTTGCGGTGCTGGTATAAACACGCTGGATTCTATTATCTGCATCGTAAAAATAAGCATGGTGCCATTGGTCGGCTTCCCCACTTTGAACGCTCATGCGGTGAACGTTTCCTGAAATTAAATCATAGGCATAATCCATGCGTTTAAAGCGCTGGGAGGAAAGACTTGGAAAGCTTTCTGCCATTCTTTTATTGTCTTGTAAAAGCGTTTTTACATTGCCGTGAATATCATAACTGTAATGCGTTGCGTGGTCAAAGGTCTGGTCGTTTTTATCGTATTCTTCCTCATAAGTTACATGCACGATTCTATGGCGCTGGGTTGTTGGATCAGAAGAAATAACTGCTGGTAATCCTGCAATGCTTACCCCATCATAATACGAACGGGTAACTTCTCTTCGTGCTCCACTTCCTGCTATCCATTCACTTAGTTTAGCATCATCAATTGTTGAGGGATTAAGATGACCGTTTACCATAGCTCCGAAAATGTCTTTAAAACGCTTTTCGCTTTGATTTTCATTCTCTGTTTTCTCTCCTGCCTCTATCGTTCTTCCAAGGGCATCATAAAGCGTGTAACTGTATTTATTTTCTGCTTCCTGACGGGCATTCTGACTCACTACTAATCTTCCTAAACGGTCGTAATAAAAGCGGTTAGAGTATCTATCTCCAGCATCGTAAATTGTTCTTGTGTAAGGAAACCACCCTTGCGTTTGTGTACTTCCTCCAATGATAAAATCTGTGGAT
>DATJCX010000009.1:0-56813 GCA_035497735.1 Brumimicrobium sp.
TGCTGTGCCATCTCAAGTACATAACAACGATACGGACATTGAAATAAAGCGATTATGGAAAAATTATTACAAAACACAAAAAGAATGCGAAACTATAACGTAGGTTTTTTAAGGCATAATACCAGAATAGGTATAAAAAAAACTCAGAACTGGAGCTCTGAGTTTACCTTATCTGATCAACGTATTCCTGATTAGTTGCTCCTCAGCAGAGCTAATTTCCGCTTCAGTTGATAACAACAAATGTAAAACTATTTCAGGACTAAAAAATAAATGTAAATTTGTAACAGGACTATCAATAAATAAAAGTTAAATCTGTAAACTTTTTTTAGGACGGGTCAAAGTGTGACTACCCAAAGAGTCCTCCCCCCTGCCCCCCTCCAAAGGGGGAGTCAGCCGCCGTCCTCCGATAAAAAAACTACCTAACAAAAAATCCTATGCGAAAGGAAATATTTTATTAAAATATAAAGGTAAAAGACTCGGTATCTCCCCCTTCGGAGGGGGAAAAAGGGGGAGGAAACACCCTCCTCCGATAAAAAAACTACCTAACAAAAAATCCTATGCGAAAGGAAATATTTTATTGAAATATAAAGGTAAAAGACTCGGTATCTCCCCCTTCGGAGGGGGAAAAAGGGGGAGTCAGCCGCCGTCCTCCGATAAAAAAACTACCTAACAAAAAATCCTATGCGAAAGGAAATATTTTATTAAAATATAAAGGCAAGAGACTCGCAATCTCCCCCTTCGGAGGGGGAAAAAGGGGGAGGATTTTTAAATAAACTCTTAACTTTTCTTTTTTAATCTTTCAATTTTATATATCTTATAATCTACTTATATTTATTGGTCATGAATAACCACTACAACAATCAATTAAAAACGTATGCATCAGAATTGAGAACTGAAACAGTGTCTAGAGCTGAAAAGTACTTATGGAAAGCTGGATTAAGCAGAAAGAAACTTGGCGTTGGATTTAAACGACAACGACCGATAGATAGATTTATAGTTGACTTCTTCTCTGCAGAAATTAAATTGATTATCGAAATAGATGGAAACTCACACTTTACAAAGGGTGATTATGATAGATATCGGCAAGATAGATTAGAGTCACTTGGTTATACTATAATCCGTTTTCAGGAAGGAGAAGTTATACATCGTTATCCTGATGTGGAGAATAAGATAATTAGAGCAATTGAAGTTTTACAATCTAGGAAATAAGCTGGATTACTTCATAGATATGCCAGCCTTCGATACATTTTCCTCCTACTCGTCGGAAAACACTCAGTCTGACAATGTAGAGTTTGGCCTTTTCGAAAAGCCCTTGTCATACTGAGTGATTTTATGAGGGACGAGTGAAATTGTATCGAAGTGTGACAATGTAAATGTAAAACTTTTCGAAAGGCTCTTGTCATACTGAGTGATTTCATGAGGAACGAGTGAAATTGTATCGAAGTGTGACAATGTAAATGTAAAACTTTTCGAAAGACTCTTGTCATACTGAGTGATTTCATGAGGAACGAGTGAAATTGTATCGAAGTAGGACTACGCAAAAAATTCCTCTTCTCATTCCCCTTAAAATTTAACAAATTAAAACTATCTTTGTAAAAACTGTTTATTCTATGAGACTAGCACAATTATCACGTAAATTAAAGGTAAAACCAGCTACTATAATTCAGTATATCGAAAAAACTTTCGAAACTGAAATAAACTCACATCCAAACTCCCGTATTCCTGATGAATATTTGGAAAATATATACGAGGCATTTATTAAAGTAGAAATACCTGAAGAAACGGAAATTGCAACTCCTCCTTCCACTTCACTGATTGAAGATGAAACTATCGTCGAGGAAACGAAAACTGTAAACGAAGTTCCTGTAAACGAAACAACAAGCGTTGAAAAAACAGATACTGAAGTTATCGAAACTAAAGAAGAAGAAAAAATAGAAGAAACTACTAAAGATTCAAATGAGTCAACAGAAGAAAGCAGCGAAGAAACTCTTCAACTCAACATTCAAGACGGCGTAATTCGTGCTCCTAAGGTTGAAATCGAAGGTGTAAAAGTTATTGGTAAAATAGATTTACCCGAAAAACCTGTTGCAGTAGAAAATACTGAAGAGAGCGAAGAAAGCGAAGAAAGCCTGGAAAGCAACGAAACGGTTGACCAAGCAGAAAAAGAAAATACTGAAACAACAACAATTCAACCAGCGACAGAACAAAAGAATATTCCTGTAAAAACACAAAATCCCCGTAAAAAAGCTAAAATACCTACTCAAGACCGCCAAAAGCGTCAAAAAGGAGAGATTTCTTACGAAGAACAGAGACGATTGGACAAAGCTGCTTATACCGAAGCGGTAAAAAGAAGAAAGGAAGAAAAAAAGCGAAAAGCGAAGGAGCGTTACCAGGAGTTAATGAAAAAGAAAGTAGGTACAGCGCCGAAGAAAAAAATAAGCAAAAGCAGAGAAAAAACAATGCAAGAAAAAGCGCTTATTCAGAAGAGAAAAGAAGAAGCTCCTACAACTTTATGGGGTAAATTTATTTATTGGTTAAATAATTAAACATGCTTTCAAAAGAAGAAAGAAAGGAGTTCAATAATTATTTCTGGGGAAAATTTAAAACCTATAGTAACAAACAGAAAGGCGCAGACGGAAGACGTAAAAACTGGGCGAGTTACCCAACAAACGTCAAGCAGGTTTTTATACGACTTACAGTGGACGACCGCAGTGCACGTTTCTCCATCGAAATTCAAGACAAAGATGATGAAATCAGAGATTTAGTGTGGGAACAATTCACCGAACTAAAAAAAGTACTCGAAGACGAGATGTTAACACCTGGAATTTGGGAAAAAGAAGCGATGAATGTCGCGAGACAACCAATCGGTAAAATTTCTTGGATTCTGGAAGATGTTAGCATGTACAAGGAAGAAGATCATCAAAAAATATTTGAATTTTTCCTTCAGCATTTGGTTCGTTTCGATCAATTCTACAATACCTATAACGAAATATTATATGCATTACTGAAATAAGTATTTCATAAGCACAAAATAAATTATTCAATACAAAGACGGCGGAAATCGTCTAAAATCATTAAATTTAGCACTCGAAAAATATTCAAGATATGGCTATTCCAAAAGAAGAATTAGAATTCAACAAGAATGATGATGCAATGCGTCTTAAAATCAGTCAATTAGAAAGAGAATTAAATAAAATCTACCAAGGAGGTGGACAAAAAAGAATTGATAAACTGCATGCACAAGGTAAGTTGACCGCACGTGAAAGAATTGATTTGCTTTTAGATAAAGACGCATATAGTTTTGAAGTTGCTGCTTTTGCAGGAAAAGGAATGTATGAAGAATACGGAGGTTGTCCTTCTGGAGGTGTTGTCGTAAAAATTGGATATGTATCAGGTAAACAATGTATCGTGGTTGCCAATGACGCTACCGTAAAAGCAGGCGCTTGGTTTCCAATTACTGGAAAGAAAAATCTAAGAGCACAAGAAATAGCCATGGAAAATAGACTTCCTATTATTTACCTAGTAGATAGTGCTGGAGTTTTCTTACCCTTACAAGATGAAATTTTCCCAGATAAGGAGAATTTCGGACGAATTTTCAGAAATAACGCAGTGATGAGTTCCATGGGAATTACACAAATCGCTGCAGTGATGGGAAGTTGTGTTGCCGGTGGTGCTTACTTACCGATCATGTCGGACGAAAGTTTAATCGTCAACAAAACAGGAACAATCTTTTTAGCGGGTTCTTACCTAGTGAAGGCAGCGATTGGAGAAACCATCGACAATGAAACATTGGGTGGTGCAACTACACATACAGCAATTTCTGGCGTTTGTGACTACAAGTCGGAAAACGATGAAGAATGTCTTAAAACGATTCGTGAATTAATGTCGCAAATCGGTGCACCTAAGTCTGCTGGTTTTGATAGAATTGAAAGCAAAGAGCCTTTACAAGAGGCTAAGAAAGTGTACGGAATTCTTCCAAAAGAAAGAACAAAGCCGTATGACGTTCGCGATATCATCAAGTCAATTGTGGATGAATCGAAATTCACAGAATATAAAAAAGAATACGGGAAAACGCTTGTTACCGCTTATGCACGTATCGATGGCTGGAGCGTTGGAATCGTTGCCAACCAAAGAATTATCGTAAAGAGTGGAACAGGAGAAATGCAAATGGGCGGCGTGATTTATTCCGACTCAGCAGATAAAGCAGCACGTTTTATTATGAACTGTAACCAAAAGAATATTCCATTGGTTTTCCTACAAGATGTTTCTGGATTCATGGTTGGATCTAAGAGCGAGCAAGGGGGAATCATTAAGGACGGAGCGAAAATGGTGAACGCCATGGCAAACTCTGTTGTTCCTAAATTCACTGTAATCATGGGGAATTCCTACGGAGCTGGAAACTACGCTATGTGTGGAAAAGCTTACGACCCACGATTGATTGTTTCTTGGCCAACTGCTGAATTTGCTGTAATGAGTGGTGCTTCAGCTGCGAAAACTTTGTTGCAAATTGAAGTTGCTTCTTTAAAGGCTAAAGGAGAAGAAATTACCGAGGAAAAAGAAAAAGAATTATACGATAATATTAAAAACAGATACGATGAGCAAATCAGTCCGTACTATTCTGCATCAAGAATATGGGTTGATGCAATTATCGATCCTGCGGAAACAAGAAATGTGCTTGCTTTAGGAATTGAAGCTGCCAATCAAAGTCCTGCAGAAAAACCATACAACGTTGGAGTAATTCAAGCTTAAAAAAGAAAATAAACATGTTAAACTGGCAGTACAAGCATTACAATGACTTATCTCTGAACGAGTTTCATGATATTATAGCCTTGAGAATTAAAGTTTTTGTTGTCGAACAGAACTGTCCTTACCAGGAATTAGATGGAAAAGATAAAAAGTCTTACCACCTTATTTGTAGGAATGGCGAAGGAGATGTAGTAGGAACGATGAGAGTACTTCCTAAGGGTGTTGCTTTCTCCGAAGTTGGATTGGGGAGAATCGTTCTTGATACCTCAGAAAGAGGCGTTCACCAAGGAGATGAAATGATGGTAGAGGCAATGAAGTTTTGTAAAGCTGAATTTGGTGATGTTCCAATTTACCTTTCAGGTCAGAAACATTTAGAGAGATTTTATAATAAACATGGATTCTATTCTACTGGAAAAGAGTATCTTGAAGATGATATTCCGCATGTAGAAATGGCTTACCTTCCAAAAGAAAATTAAATGAAATTAGTAAATCAATTTTTTATCCTTGGCTTAGGCCTTACCCTATTCGCGTGCGGTACATCGAAAAACGAAAAAGGAAACAAGAAAAATGGCTATTCCATCAATACGCAATACATGGATTTATCTACTTCGCCAGAAGAGGATTTCTACCAGTTTGCAAATGGTACTTGGCTGGAAAATACGTCGATTCCTAGTACTGCATCATCTTGGAGCAGTTTTAGCATTTTAGAAAAGCAAAATAATGAAAAATTGACGCTTATTCTAAACGAAGCAGTAGAAAAAGGAGAAGATGCATCGCCGAACTTAAAGTTGATTGGTGATTATTATTCTTCTATGACAGATGAAAAACATCGAGAATTATTTTCAGAAAAGCAAATTGATATTATTCAAGGAATCATCAGTAGAATCAACAAACTAGAAGACTTGCCGACTGTTTTCATGGAGATGAATTTACATGGAATTCCAACTGTTTTCAGTATCAGCGCCGAACAAGATTTAGGAAATAATGAAAGAAATGTGCCTTACTTATTTCAAGATGGATTGGGAATGCCTTCAAAGGACTATTACACCCATGACGCCCATGCTGAAATTCGTGAGCAATACATCATTTATGCGCAGCGTGTTTTTGAATTATTCGGTTATAAAGATCCAAGAACTGCAGCAAAAAACGCCTACCAATTTGAGGAAACATTAGCAAAAACAATGATGTCTCCTGCGGAATTAAGGTCTATCGAAAAAATCTTCAATCCAATGCAGATAGAAGAAATGAAGGTTTTCAATCTTATGTTTGATGCTGAATATTTTGCTTCACAATACGGAAATGGAAGTGTAAAGTCTTTTATCGTTGGTCAACCGAAGCACCTTGTATCTATAGCAGGTGAAATGAAACAAATGGATTTCCAAATAATCAAAGATTTTATCGCTTGGAAGTACATGAACCACTACTCGCGATACATGGGGAAAAAATTGGAGGATTTGAATGACCGATTCTACCACAGGACTTTGTCTGGAATTAAGGATTTCAAACCGATGAATGAAAAGGCAATTAAGGAAATGACCGACAATGCAATGCAAACAACCTTAGCAAAGGAATTTGTTGCAAGACATTTCCCTGCTGAAGCAAAAGAGAAAATCAATACCTTAGTGGACCATCTTGTTGCGGCTTATGAAAACAGAATCAATCAGTTAGACTGGATGACAAAAGACACAAAAGCAGCTGCCTTGACAAAACTTCATGCGATAAAGAGAAAACTAGGTTACCCAGAGACTTGGAAAAACATCAGCGGTTTAGAAATTTCTAAAATCGACTATATTTCAAATATTGACAATTGTAACATCTTTAGTTTTAAGGATAACTTATCAAAACTTGGAAACCCTATCGACAAAGAAGAATGGGGTATGCCAGCACACATGGTAAATGCCTATTACAATCCATTGAGAAATGAAATTGCTTTCCCAGCAGGAATTATGCAAGCTCCTTTCTTTGACATCGATGCAGAAGATGCTGTGAATTACGGTGGAATTGGAATGGTAATTGGTCATGAAATCACACACGGTTTTGACGATATGGGAAGTCAGTTTGCTGCAGACGGTTCTTACACAAACTGGTGGGATGAAGCAGATGCGAAAGCTTTCCAAGAGCGAACAAAGAAGCTTGGTGATATCTACAAAAAATTCTGTCCAATCAACGGTCATTGCGTTAACCCAGACTTAACGATGGGAGAAAATATCGCTGACCTTGGTGGTGTTACAATGGCTTACCATGCGTATAAAATGACAAATGAATATAAGTCGGGAAAAACGGTCGATAATTATACGCCTTCGCAACGATTCTTTATTGCCTATGCGCAACTTTGGAGAACCAATTATAAGGACAAGGAGTTGCTAAAACGCTTAGGAACTGACCCGCATAGTCCAGCCAAATACAGAGTCAACGGACCATTGATGAATTCACCAGAATTTTTTGATGCCTTTAAGATTCCTGAAGGAAGCAAAATGCGTAAAAACGCAAAGGAAATTTCTATCATTTGGTAAACGAATCATCAAATGAAAAAATTAATCGTTATTGCAGGTCCGACAGCGAGTGGAAAAACATCACTTGCTGTTGAACTGGCAAAACAGTTAGATACTGCTATTATTTCAGCCGACAGCCGACAGTTTTATAAGGAACTTTCCATCGGAACAGCCAAGCCAACAGCAGAAGAAATGCAGGGAATTACGCATTACTTTGTCGATTCCCATTCTGTAACAGAACCACTTACGGCTGGACAATATGAAATTCAAGCTTTAGCCGTCGTAGAAGAATTATTCAAAACAAAAGAGGAAATCATTGTCGTTGGCGGTTCGGGTTTATTTATCAATGCCTTAATTTACGGAACAGATCAGTTGCCGCATGAACCAGCGGTGCGCGAAAAGTGGAATCAAATTCATCAAGAAAAAGGAATCGAATTTCTACAAGAACACTTAAGAGAGGTCGATCCGGAATTCTACAACAAAGTTGACACAAAAAATGCCGTTCGACTCATACGTGCGATAGAAATATTTGAAATCACAGGCATCCCCTATTCCCAACAAAGAGAAATGGCAGACGATACCTACCGATTTGAAACAGAATACTTTGTCATCGACCATCCGAGAGAAATTCTCTATGATAGAATCAACAGAAGAGTGGATATCATGGTTGAAAACGGTTTATTCCAAGAAGTAGAAAACAACATTCAGTATAAAGAACTACAATCTTTAAATACTGTTGGCTACAAGGAGGTTTTTAGTCTTCTCGCTGGAGAAATAGACAAAGAAAGAGCTATCGAATTGATTAAGCAAAATTCCAGAAGATACGCCAAGCGTCAACTCACTTGGTTTAGAAGGGAGAAAAATGCCCATTGGATTTCTTACGATTCAAATGAAAATATGGTCTCCGAAATTATGGCAATTGTTCACAAGTAGAAATAATATTTTTCTATAAAGTGAAAATACTTTTTGACATATCACTTCCATTTCTTTATATTTGAAGAAAAAACGATGAAGCACTTTATTTTTATCCTAATTGCGGTTTTAGCATTTTCCACTTCATGTAAGAAAAAAGACTTGAGTTTTGTTCTGAAAGGAAACATCACCGCTTTAAATACGGGAGCAAACGTAAAGGGAGTAAGCGTTAAAATATTCGCAGATAAAGTAGGAAGCAGTACCTTAAAATTAGTCGATGAAGTTAAAACAGATGCTTCCGGAAATTTCGAAATCTCTATTGACCGCTCAAGATTTGAGAATTTAACCATTCAAATATCAAAGGATAAGTACTTTACACAAAGAAACTCTTACCTTTTCGATAAACTTTCAACTGCCAATGACAATGTTTTCAATTATAAAATCAGTCCAAAATCATGGACGAAGTTTGTTTTCAAGAACATTCCACCTGCTAATCCATCGGATGAATTAAAAGTTCAAAAGGTAAGTGGCAAGACCGACTGCGAAGACTGTTGTGAAAATGGATTTTACTTCTACAACGGTTTAGTTGATACAACTGTAATTTGTCCAAACGATGGCGACACCTATATGAAATTTTATTATTGGGTAAACGGCGATGTTCAACATGGTATAGATAGTGTTTACAACGTTGCTTTCGATACGGTAACTTACGAGTTAACCTATTAATTCTCACTTCTTTCCTCTTTTTACTGGGTAATTCGTGCCCCTTTTCCCAAATATTGTCCTAAAGTCTCACTTTTTCAGGCAATAATTTTGGTATTCAAATAAATACAACTTATCTTTGCACTCCAATTTCGAAAAGTCGGAATTGTTATAATGTCCCCTAAAGACGATTATTATTTAATAACCTCTTTCAAACGTATAGGGAGTTTGAAATACAAATTTAAAAGCGCCAATATGGCTGAAAACAAAATTATCGCTCAGGGAAATCCTGAGTTTGACTGGGAAGCGTTAGCATTAGACGGTTACAGTAAAGCACAACATGCTGAGTACTCTGATACGTACGAAGCGACATTAAAAGAAGTTAACGAGAAAGAAATCGTACATGGAAAAGTGGTTGCTATCACTGACCGTGAGGTTGTAGTAAACATCGGATACAAATCTGAAGGTATTATTCCAATCAACGAGTTCCGTTACAAAAAAGACCTTAGTGTTGGTGATGATGTAGTAGTATTCGTAGAAGCTCAAGAAGACAGAAACGGACAATTACAAGTATCTCACAAGACGGCACGTGTTTACCATGCTTGGGATCGTGTAAACGAAGCATTGAAAACTGAAGAAGTAATTACAGGTCATGTTAAATGTAGAACTAAAGGAGGTTTAATTATCGATGTATTCGGTTTAGAAGCTTTCTTACCAGGTTCTCAAATTGATGTTAAGCCAATCCGTGATTACGATATCTACGTTGGTAAAGACATGGAGTTCCGCGTGGTTAAGATTAACCAAGAATTCAAAAACGTTGTTGTATCTCACAAAGCGCTTATTGAAGCAGAACTTGAAGAACAAAAGAAACAAATTATCTCTGGTCTTGAAAAAGGTCAAATCCTTGAAGGAGTTGTTAAGAACATTACATCTTACGGTGTATTTATCGACTTAGGAGGTGTTGATGGTTTAATCCACATTACAGATTTATCTTGGGGTCGTGTTAACCACCCTGAAGAGATCGTTCAATTGGATGAGAAAATCAACGTTGTTATCCTTGACTTTGATGATGACAAGAAGAGAATTGCACTTGGTTTAAAACAATTACAACCACATCCATGGGATGCTTTAGATACGAACTTAAATGTTGGTGATAAAGTAACTGGAAAAGTTGTTGTCTTAACTGATTACGGTGCATTTATAGAAATCGCTCCAGGAGTAGAAGGTTTAATCCACGTTTCTGAAATGAGTTGGTCACAACACTTAAGAACTGCACAAGATTTCTTAAATGTTGGAGATGATGTTGAAGCAGTTATTTTAACATTAGACCGCGAAGAGCGTAAAATGTCATTAGGTATCAAACAAATGATTCCAGATCCTTGGAATGATATCCAATTACGTTACCCTGTAAGCTCTAAGCACACAGCTAAAGTTCGTAACTTCACTAACTTCGGTGTATTCGTAGAATTAGAAGAAGGTGTTGACGGATTAATCCACATTTCTGACCTTTCTTGGCAAAAGAAAATTAAGCACCCAGCTGAATTCTGTAAAGTAGGTGAAGAAATGGATGTTGTTGTTCTAGAAATCGATAGCGATAATAGAAGAATTTCTTTAGGTCATAAACAACTTGAAGAAAATCCATGGGATGTATTTGAAACTATCTTCGGAGAAGGTTCAGTACACCAAGGTACTATCGTTGAGCAAAAAGACAAATCAGGTATCATTGCTCTTCCTTACGGTGTTGAAGGTATTTGTCCTTCTAAGCACATGAAGAAAGAAGATGGTTCTGTTGCTAAAGTTGAAGAAACGCTTGACTTTAAAGTTATCGAGTTCAACAAGGACGCTAAGAAAATCGTTGTATCTCACTTGAGAACTTTCGAAGAAGGTGACGATAAGAAAACGACAACTAAGAAAACAGGAAAATCAAATTCAACTTCTGATGTTATTGCTTCAGTAAATCAAAACGCAGAAAAATCTACATTAGGAGATTTTGACGCACTTGCTGAGTTAAAGAACAAAATGGAAGGGAAATAATTTTTCTAGACATAATTGAAAAATCCCGATTCTTTTGAATCGGGATTTTTTTTATGCCTACTTTTTTATTTACGCAACACTATTCGGAACATTTTTTCTCTTTCTTTGTTATTATTTTTTGTACTTTAACAAATTATTATAACAATTATATAAACTATGCTTTTCTCAATCGCAATAATTTTAATCATTTCAGGTGCTTTCTTTAGTGTCTCTAAATTCAAAAATAACGATCAAACCATCTGGTATATCGCTTCGTTTATTATTGGAATTTCAAGCGTTGCACTTTCTAAAGATTACATATTTCAAGGTGGTAGGATAAACAATACCATCATTCTTGTCCTAATTCTTGCACTTGGTGTTTCTTTTGCCTTAGGAGAAATTTTCAAAAATAAAAAGGCTGAAAGATTTCTTGCTATTCCATTTTTAATCGGATTCCCAACATTTCTAACAAAAGATTTTGCCGAACATAGCTATTTGGGACAACAAATTGAAAGTGAATTAATCTTGGCCCTTACAGTCATGATGGGTCTGTTACTTCCTTTTATTTTACATTATATCATAAAGTACACAAAATCCATTTTCCAAGAGAATGAAAATGAACAGTTGTTCAGCGGAGCTCTGGTATTTATATTTATTGGTGGCTTTGCTGCAATTAGTAACTTCCTTTTGGGTCCTATCGCTATGCTTACAACAGGAACTTTCCTTTTGGCAACTACCTTTATGATAAGAGATAGATATGCCGTTTCTACAAACGTTCTCTTAAATGCGGGAAATGCTTTAATGTTGATTTCTGCAGCCAATATCATTGTTCATAGAACTGGTTTTGATGGAATTGATTTAACCGCTGGACAAGTTCTCGAAGGGGTTTTCCTTGCTGGCTTTCTAGTGCTGATTTATGAATTATTTATCAAGACCGCACAAAAGAAAAACAGTAAAATGTTCTTGGTTTTTGCCATTGTAAAACCTATCGCTGCTGTTGCTGTGTTTGGACTTCTTTATACGCAACTGGAGAGATTAGGCGGTTTACTTACTTTATCTGCGGCATTAATTACGCTAGGTGTTCTTGGTGTTTTCTATAGTAGTTTAAAGAATAATACAAATATTTCTGGTGTAAAACTGCTTACCTTGGGAACAACGATTATGCTTATGCCTATAATCACGCCTGTTCAGCAAAGCTCGGAGATCGACTTGGATGCTTTGGGAATTTCTGGAGAAGCTCAAACTTCTACTCCCGATTTAGGTTACCACCAAAAGTTAACCGCACCAAATGGTCAAGACATCGCGATTGCGGAAGGAAAATGGTCCATTAATGAAGATGTTTCAAAGATTTTCTTCGAGATTGGTCCAAGAGATGGTCGTGTCAAGGGAGAATTTAGAAATATCGCTGGAGAATTTAAAACCGACGGAACAGCAGAAGGTAGTCAAATCACCGTAAAAATTCCTGTAAAGAAAATTACGACTTTCAACTCCATCAGAGATGATGAATTAAGAAATGACAAGGAATTCTTTGATGGAAATAACTTTCCGGAGATTGTTTATACTTCAAAATCCCTAACTGCCAAAAAAGATACTTACCTCATCGAAGGAGATTTTACCATGCTTGGCGTTACCAAAATGATAACAACTGAAATGAAAGTTGTTGGTGTTGGAGAGAAAGATGGCAAAGCGGTCCTTGTTCTTTGGGGAATGGCTTCGATTGATAGAACAGAATTTGGAATGGAACCTTCTGAAAAGATTGGAAATGTAGTTGACTTCCACTTTGAAATTCAACTGGATAAGCAATAAAATGCATTTCTGGATAAAGAAAAAGAAGAATAGCGACTTTTTTCTTTTTATTAGGAGAAAAGTGTACTTTTACTTTTGTGAAGAAACTTCTACTCATCCTATTTATATTTTTGACAACGCTGGGTCATTCGCAAAGCTTTTTTGAGCGAGACACAACGTTGAATGTCAAAAGAACGGCTTGGTCGAGCGGACTTATTGCCGGTGGATGGATTGCTTCAACAGTTGCTCTTCAAAACATCTGGTATAAGGAACATTGGTCGGAATTTCATCTTTTTGACGATTCGAGAGAATGGTTGGGAATGGATAAAATCGGTCATGCTTACACAACGCATGCTATCACAAAGAATATCACAGAAATTTATCATTGGGCTGGACTGAAAAGAGGAACTAGTTTGGCAATTGGTTCAGGCGTTGCTTTGGGTTACTTAACGACGATTGAAATACTCGATGGTTTCTCCAAGGATTGGGGATTCTCCTGGAGCGATATGGCGGCCAATTCACTTGGAGTGGCAATGTTCGCTTGGCAAGACCTTTTGTGGCAAGAACAGCGCTTTAAATTGAAATTTAGCACACATCTTTCACCTTATGCACAGTCTCGACCCAATGTTTTAGGAAGCACCATTCCAGAAAGGCTACTCAAGGATTATAACGGTCAAACATATTGGCTGACGATCAGTCCGGGAATGTTTCTAAAAGAAGACACAAAGTTCCCAAAATGGCTAGGCTTTAGTTTTGGCTACAGCGTTGATCAAAAAGTGCATGGCGACTACAATGAAATGCTTGTTTACAGGGCAGATGGATCTTCGGTTCAACTGAGTGCAAGAAGTCAATACCTATTCTCCTTGGACATCGACATGGAACAAATACCGACCAATAAAAAATGGCTAAAAGCGATTTTCAAAGCCTTTAACCATTTAAAAGTTCCTTTCCCTGCCTTGATTCTCTCAGACGGGAAACTTGGCGGTCACTATTTTTATTTCTAGTTGAAACAAAAACGTGACTTCCTTATTATTCTTCGTATTTCTTCAGCAGAATCGCTGCGATATGTCCCCCAAAACCAAAAGTATTGCTCAACACATAATCTAGTTTTGCTGGCACTCCTTTATCCGTTGGGAAAGTATAGCTATCCTTACATTCTTCTTCGAAATTCTTAACGTTAATCGTTGGCGGCACCATTTGATGCATCAGTGACTTTACAGATAATACAGATTCAATTGCACCTGCAGCACCCAATAAATGTCCAGTCATCGACTTTGTTCCACTCACTAAAAGTGAATCTCTTTTATTAAAAATGGCATCTAAAGCCTTGATTTCATTCATATCTCCATTTGGAGTCGAAGTCGCATGTAAATTCACATAACCAATTTCATCTGGTGAAATTCCTGCTTCCTCAATGGCCAATTTCATTCCTTTAATCGCTCCCGCTCCTTCTGGGTGCGTTCCTGTTAAGTGATAAGCATCTGCTGCCATTCCACCTCCTACGATTTCAGCAAGAATTGTTGCACCACGCTTTTTAGCATGTTCTAATTCTTCAACAATCAAGGCTCCTGCTCCTTCTCCCATCACAAAACCATCTCTTTCTTTGTCGAATGGTCGGGAAGCTGTTGTACAGTCATCATTTCTTGTTGATAATGCCTTTAGCGAACCAAATCCGCCCATATTTGCAGCAGTCACGCTTGCTTCAGATCCTCCAGAAACAATCAAATCTGCTTTGTTCCAACGGATATAATTGAAAGCCTCAATCAAAGCAGTTGTTGAAGTAGCACAAGCAGAAACCGGCGCAAAGTTTATTCCACATAAACCGTATTTAATAGAAATTACCCCTGCTGCGATATCCACCAATAAACGTGGAATAAAGAAGGGATTAAATCGCGGTGTTCCGTCTCCTTCGTAAAACTCTTTTAGTTGTTCTTCGAAAGTTTGCAATCCTCCCTGACCTGAACCCCAAATCACTCCTGCTCTATCTAAATCTATTTGTTCGAAATCTAAATTCGCATGCTTAACTGCTTCATCAACTGCAACGAGTGCATATTGCGTGAACAAATCGTATTTCTTACGTTCCTTTCTATCCAAATGCTCATCTAAATTCAAGTCTTTCAACTCACAAGCAAATTGAGTTTTGAATTTTGAAGCATCAAAAGCTTGAATTGGAGCAGCACCGCTCACTCCCTCTAAAGCATTTTTCCAAAACTCATCTACTGAATTCCCAATTGGAGTCAAAGCTCCCATTCCTGTAATTACAACTCTACGCATAGTATCTTCTTGTCAAATTTTAGGGCCAAATATAAGATATTGTTGCGATAAATATTTAAGTTTGGTAAAAAAGCCTTGATAAGTGACTATTTGTCAGTGAAATTTTATGGGCATATAATTTGACTATCAACTCGTATGAAACATATCCAATCAGACAAAATGCGAACAATGGAAGCTATTATCTATCCCTTGTTACTGCTTGCTGTTATGTGGATTATTTTTCTAGTTGACCGATTTTTTCATTTAGACTTATACCGTTACGGAGTAAAACCGCAAACGATAGAAGGAATTAAAGGGATTCTATTTATGCCTTTTATTCATGGACAAAAGGATTACTCGCATATCATTAACAATTCCGTGCCCATTGCTGTATTGCTGGGAACATTGATTTATTTCTACCGTGAAATTGCCTTGTATGTCATTCTCTTTATTTGGATTGGTGGTGGGTTTCTTCTCTGGTACTTCGCCGGGAATGTCAACACTTATCACATCGGAATGTCGGGTGTCATCTACGGTTTATTTGGTTTCTTAATTCTCAGCGGTTTTTTCAAAAAGTATTTACCACTTCAGGCTATATCTTTCTTTGTCGCTTTTATGTATGGTTCCATGATTTGGGGAATTTTGCCCACAGAGGAACGTATTTCATGGGAAGGACATCTTTCAGGATTCCTTATCGGACTATTACTAGCTTTTGCTTTCCGTAAGAAAGGTCCTGTTGCACCGAAGTATCGTTACGAGATAGAACAAGAAATGGGCATCGAGCCGCCAGACTTTGAAGCTGAATGGTTGATCAGAAAGAAATTGTGGGAAGAAGAGCAGAGAGTTAAACTAGAAGAAATTCAGCAGAAAGAGGCGGAATTTAAGGCCTTGCTTCTACTTAAGGAGGAAGAAGAGAATAAGAATTTGAATGAAAAAGCTTCTTCAAATTCAGAGAATCAAACTGTTATTTATCATTATACACCAAAGAAAAATGACGGTTCTAACAAGAAATAGTTTTTGATTATTTTATTAAAAACTTAAGAGCCATCTCTTTAACATTGATATTTACCGTTCGTACGATTCCGATAAAAATTAAAGAAATAACTGCATATATTTGAATCAGCAATAAAAAGCTACAAATAAACCAACGTTTTTTTTGACTCCCAATTGATTTATCAGCTGGGAGTTTTTTATTGCTTATGTTTTTCTTAGATAAACTGTAGCTTTCAATAAGTCGTTTAAAGTTCCAAAACAGGAATATCAACAACCTTAGTTGCTTTAAAGTATTCGTTTAGAATCTGACTACTTTCAGCCGAGTTGGTAAACACTTCCATTATCGCAGGACGATCGTTTGGTAAGACATCATAAAACTCGTCAATTTGGGCATCTATTTCTGCTACAGACTTCGCTGAAAAATAATTCACATCAAAAGCCTCACAGATGGATTTTGCAGAAAATTCATGTTCCGTCACAAAGTACTTATCTCTGTTCGGTGTAGTTTGCGGTCCTGGAATGATATCGAAAATTCCTCCACCACCGTTATTGATTAAGAAAATTCTAAAATTCGTCGGTAAATGATGATTCCACAAAGCATTGCTATCATAGAAGAAACTCATATCACCTGTAATCAAGGTGTGAACTCTTCCTTCGCCTCCAGCGATGGCATTTCCTATGGCTGTGCTCGTTGAACCATCAATTCCACTTGTTCCTCTATTGCAGAAGTACGAAACTCCGCGAATAGGATCAAACAATTGGGCATAGCGGATAACCGAACTATTGGCGATGTGTAAAGCACTATTGTCTGGAACGCAATCGAGAATAAAATCAAACACTGCTAAGTCGGAATGTGGCACTGTTGTCAGATAGTCTTCATGCTGACTTTTGGCGAGGTAGTCCAACTGTTTCCATTGTTCACCGTAGCGCGACAACTCTCCTTCAAATTGATGTTCTTCTATCATTCCAAAGAAACGATTGACGTTCATAGGAATAGAATGCGTAAGCGACTGATAAGTATCCATAAAAGGAAACTCTTTCCCTATCTTCCAATGGTGTTTTGGCTTGTATTTTCGCAGATAGGATTTAATCTTTTTAGAAATCACCGCACCACCGATGGTTATCAATAAATCCGGACGGTAAAGTTCTTGATTGTCTTCTATAAAACTGTTGATAGTTCTATCGATACAATGCACAAAACTTCTGTCGTTTAGATTACTGGTGTTTTCAACTACGATGGCAACGCTTTTATTGGCGGCCAACTTTCTAAGTTGTTCATTCAAGTAATCATTCTTCGGCATTTGTCCCACTAAAACCAACTTCTTAGCAGCGCTATTCCAGATTGACTTTAGTTCATCGATTTGCTGACTAGAAAGTGTTTCGTTTAGTTCCATTAAATCCATGGACTTAGGTGAAACACTCACTTTATCAACCGTATTGTATAAAGGTTCCGTAAAAGGAAAATTAATATGAACAGGTCCACCTCCAGGAGATTTCGCCATATTCAATACCTTATTAATCTCTCTTTCATTAAACCAAGTATGATTTTCTGATTCAGGATTTTCGAATAAAGTGGTAGCTGCGACGACAAAATTATCCAAGGCTTTTTCTTGGCGAATGGTTTGTCCATCTCCTTGGTCGATCCACTCAACTGGTCGGTCGGCAGAAACAACAAGCAAGGGAATATTTCTGTAAAAGGCTTCGCTCACAGCAGGCAAGTAATTCAACAAAGCAGAACCAGAAGTACACATTACTGCAACAGGTTCGCGCAGTTGTTCTGCCATTCCCAAAGCATAAAAGCCCGCACTTCTTTCATCTGGAATTACTAGCGTTTGAAATCTGTCATCATTCGCAAAAGAAACCACCAAAGGTGCATTTCGTGACCCTGGAGAAAAAACGATGTGTTTTATTCCATGGGCTACAAATAATTCCGCCAATTGCTGTACGCCTTTCTTTTCGCTTACCTTATTCATATCTATATCCTATTTCAAAAATAATTTTGATTGATAATTTTCAGCTTGTTCGGCTGTAACTAATTTCAGTTTCAGTAAATAATCAATCATATTTGCAAAATCGTCGTTGAATTCTCTTCCGTCGTAATTCCACTCTGTTTGGTCCAACCATTTGATAACATCTTCCAGTTTCTGACCATATCGCCAAGAAAGCATGCCAGGTGTTCCCTCATGATTTTTAATCGCCAATGCTTTTTTATTTACAATTTCAAGCATCGTTTGTAGCTCATCTTTGTACTTTTCTGCAATTTCCGTTCTCACAGCAACCACAAAACAAGGCCATGGTGTAACGACATCTTCTATATAGCGACATTTCCCTTGGTCAACATAAGGTTTAGTTGTGAATCTTTCCCACAAAAAGGCACTTGCTTCATTGTGATCCAAAGCCCAAAGTAAACCGTAAATATCTCCAACAGAGTTAAACTTCAATTTATCGATATCCCATCCTTTTTGGTCGGCTAATACGTAAGCCATCAACTCTGAACCAGAACCTTGACGAGAAATTGCAAAGGTTTTTCCTTCCAACTCATCTACCTTTTGGATAGATTTATCATCCTTTCCAACGTGAATTCCCCAATGCAATGGAGAAGCAACATAAACTTGTAATATCTTAGCGTCTAGTCCTTCAAGAATGGCTTTTGAAATCCCTTCTGTTAGTAAGACAGCTACGTCTATACTTTTATTTTCCAATCCACGGATCATTTGACCAGTTCCACCAGCCATATCTTCCCAGTGCAAAGAAATATTACCCTCGGCAAAATCTCCTTCTTCCATGGCTAATCTCCAAGGAAGATTAAAGTGCTCAGGAACTCCTCCTATCTTTAACTTCATCATATTCTTCTTTACCTAAAAATTGTTTTTCATATAAATTCTTGTAAAAGCCATCTTTGTCTAATAATTCTTGATGACTTCCTTGTTCCATTACGCGACCACGATCCAATACAATGATTTTATCTGCTCGCTGGATAGTTGACAAACGGTGAGCAATAACAATGGAAGTTCTCCCTACCGTTAATTTCTCCGTTGCCTTCTTGATTAATTCTTCACTTTCATTGTCCACACTTGATGTCGCTTCATCCAAAATTAAAATATGTGGATTGTAAACATAAGCACGAATAAAGGCTAAAAGTTGGCGCTGTCCCGTAGAAAGTACTCCTCCTCTTTCACCGATATTATAGTCGTAACCATTGGGTAACTTCATGATAAAATCATGTGCACCAACTGCCTTTGCTGCTTCGATTACTTGTTCTCTTGTAATGTTTTCATTTCTTAAAGTAATATTGTTGTAAATTGTATCTGAGAACAAGAAAACGTCCTGTAGTACAACTGCAATATTCCTTCTTAAATAAGATAAGTCAATGTCTTTAAGTTCTGTATCACCGATTGAAATACTTCCTTTTTGGTATTCATAGAAGCGAGACAGAAGATTCACAATAGAAGATTTCCCCGCACCGGTTGCCCCCACAAAGGCAACAACTTTATTCGGTTCGATGGTCAAATTGATATCCTTCAAAACCCAATCTTCATTCTGATAAGCAAAGGACATATTTTCAAATCGAATATCTTGTTGGAAATCCAAATCGTCGATTGTTCCCGTATCTTGCATACTGTCTTGTCTATCCAATGTTTTAAACACACGTTCAGCTCGTACCAAACCTCTTTGCAGTACATTAAACTTATCCGCTAATTGTCGAATTGGACGGTACAGCATCTGAACCCATAGGGTAAACTTCACAATCGTACCAGTAGAATCAGCGCCAATAGTAAAGCCATGTGCCAAAGACCAAGCGCTAAAAACGACTAAAAAGGCGATAGAAAGCGAACTTAAAAACTCGACAATTGGGAAGAAAATGGAGAAAGCCCAAATTGCATCTACGTGTGCCTGACGGTGACGCGCGTTAATTTCCGCAAATCTTTTCTCTTCAATTTCTTCTCTATTAAACAATTGTAAAATAGACATTCCTGTTAAGCGCTCTTGTACGAAGGTGTTTAAATTGTTTACTTCTACCCTTTCCTTTTGGAAAGATTTCTTCATTGCTCTTGCAAACACTCTTGTCGCCCAAATCAACAAAGGAATAGGAAGCAGTACGAAAGTAGCTAGCAATGGGTCTTCATAGAAAATCCAAATTACAATGGTTACCAATATCAACAGGTCCTTTAACATGTTGATTAGTCCTTGAGAGAATATTTCAGAAATGGCTTCTAAGTCCGATACAATTCTTGTCACCACTGAACCAATAGGTGTTTTATCGAAAAATTGTATTTTAAAAGACATCATGTGCTTGTACAACTTTGTACGAATGTCTTTAATTACTTGTTGTGCCAATAAATTGGAAAAGAAAGTTGTGAAAAATTGAAACAGTCCTTCAATAAAAAGCATTCCAATAATCACAAGTGTCCAAATGAGTAGTGATTTTGCATCTTGGTCTTTAACGATGTACTCGTCCACCATATTTCCAATGATACTCGGACGCAATGGTGTAACAACCGCTAGTCCAAGCGTAAATATCAGTGCAAGGACCAAATATTTATTATAGGGTTTAACGTAAACGAAAAGTCGCTTAAGTATATAAAGATCTATAAATTTCTTTTTTTCATTACCCATGGTACAAAAATAGTCTGCTTTCTCAGATTACCCCTATTTTTCAATAGAAAATCTGCTTAAACAAGGTATAAACGATTAAGTTTCCTCTTTGTTTAGTAATCATGCATGTTTTATGCAAACAGGCAGCTGAACAAATGCCTTATTTTCGATTTTTATGTCAAAGATTTATTGAATACCCTACATTTTTCTATACTGATATTGAAAACATCGCTTAACTTTGCATTTTTAATTGTATATCATGAATAAAGATAAAGGAGAAATAGAGGATTTAGTTTTTGGAGTACGTGCTGTAATCGAAGCGGTTGTTTCAGGAAAAGAAATCAACAAGATTATGATTCAGCGTGGAATGGACAAGGTTCTTTTCAAGGAATTGAAGGAAGTTTTAGCTGGTAAAGATTATACTTTACAGTTTGTTCCATTAGAGAAAATTAACCGTCTGACGAGAAAAAATCACCAAGGGGTGGTTGCTTTCGTTTCACCATTAGAATATCATGACTTAACAGATGTTATTACAGGAATCTTTGAAAAAGGAGATATTCCTAACATCTTGGTGCTTGATAGAATCACGGACGTTAGAAACTTTGGAGCGATTGCTAGAACAGCTGAATGTACTGGTGTTCATGCGATTGTTATTCCCGACAGAAATACGGCGACGATCACGAGTGATGCGATTAAAACTTCGGCTGGTGCTTTCTTTAAAATTCCAGTTTGTAAAGTGAAAAACCTAGAGGAAGCTGTTAGTTACTTAAAGTCTTCTGGTTTAAGAATCGTTGCTTGTACTGAAAAGACAGATAAATTTATTTTCGATACAACTTTAACGGGTCCGACTGCAGTTATCATGGGTTCTGAAGAAGATGGTATCTCTCAAGAGTTGCTGAAAGTTGCACACCAAAGGGCAAAAGTTCCATTGTTGGGGACAATTGGTTCGTATAACGTTGGAGTAGCAACAGGAATCGTACTTTACGAGAAGATGAGACAGATGATATTGGAGTAAAAAAAATTTGGAAAGTCACTAGATAATTAATTTCCAATCCCTAAGATTCGATTGGGAATTTCCGACAAACTGGTTATACTATCAATTCCTACATTGTTTTCATATAGCTTATAAGGGTCAAAAAGCAAGGCTTTAATTCCTACATTTTCGGCACCGATGATGTCTGTTCGAATATCGTCTCCTATCATCATAGATTGATGTGCCTTGGCTTCAGCTCTTCGCATTGCTTCTTGAAAAACAGCGGGGTGTGGTTTGTTTTTTCCAACTTCTTCGCTGCATAAAACGCTTTCAAAAAAGGAAGTTAATCCGCTATTTTTGAGTTTTAAAGTTTGCACTTCCAAAAAGCCATTGGTGATGATGTGTAATTTGTATTCCTGATTTTTCAGTTCCGTCAGTACTTCTTTTGTAGATGGAAATAAATGGGTTTGAAGTGGGGAAATTTCAATGTATTTATCATTCATTTCAACTCCCATTTTTTCACTTTTAATATTAAAAGTCTTTAAGGTATCGCGGAATCGACCTTGACGTAAATCTTCTTTGGTGATTTTACCGTCTCCATACTCTTTCCAATATCTCGCGTTGACTTCCTTATATACTTCAACAAATGACTCTAGTTTATCTACATAATCTCCGAGTTTGTATTCTTCGTATAAAACATGTAGCGCCGTTTCCGAATTTCGCTCGAAATCCCATAGTGTACGGTCTAAATCAAAAAAAACATCATTTATTTTCGTCATTTCTTTAAATCAAAGGTGTAAAAATAAAAATAAAAAAAACTTTCTCTTTATTTTTGTGATTTGGTTTTCCTTAGAAGGAAATTATTGCCTGCGTAGTTCAACGGATAGAATAAAAGTTTCCTAAACTTTAGATCCAAGTTCGATTCTTGGCGCGGGTACTATTCTCGAATTAAAAGTTTGGGTTCTAAATAATCCAACATGGCATAACGTACGCCTTCTCTACCAAAACCGGAATCTTTGATACCGCCATAAGGCATGTTATCCACTCTGAAAGTGGTCGATTTGTTGTGAATTACAGCGCCAACTTCCAATTCTTGAAACACTTGATTTCGAATAGAAATACTGTCCGTATAAATACTCGCTTGTAGTCCCCAGCGACTGTCATTCACTTCTGCGATGGCGTTTTCGAGACTATCATAAGACTCGATTACAACCACCGGACCGAAGACTTCTTCGTCTCTCACTTTCTGTCCTTTCGGAACTTGCGTCAAAATCGTTGGCGGATACAAGGCACCGCTTCTTTGTCCACCCAATAACTTTTCAGCACCGGCGGCAATAGCTTCATTGACCCACTTTTCTATTCTTTCAGCATTTTTTTCATCTATCATCACCCCAAACTCAGTTTCTTCGTTGATAGGATTTCCGATGATTAATTGAGCTGCTTTTGCAACATATTTCTCTACAAATTCCTTGTAAATTGAAGCATGCACATATATTCTTTGTGTATGAATACAAACCTGTCCAGCATAAGCAAAACCGCCTATTACGAGTTCGTCAACAGCTTTTTCTACCTTGGCATCATGCGCTAGAATTGCAGCAGCATTTCCACCTAGTTCTAAAACCACATGCTTTTTACCAGCCATGGCTTTCATGTTCCATCCAACTTCAGGCGAACCGGTAAAAGAGAGTACGTCAATATCCGTATTTTTTACCAACTCATCTCCCACTTCTCTCGAACAATGCAAGAGCGAAAAGCCACCTTTTGGCAAGTCGGTACCAGCAATTACCTTCGCTAACAATTCCATTGTCAAAGGCGTTTTACTAGAAGGTTTTAGAATAATCGGACAACCCGTTGCGATAGCGGGTGCAATTTTATGAACAGCTAAATTCATCGGAAAATTAAACGGCGAAATTCCAAAAATGATTCCTCTTGGAAAGTAAACATACTCCCCTTTTAGATTTCTACCGGGCAAACTTCCGTCGATATCAAATAATTCATGCGGCAGTCGTTTACACTCTTCAGAAGCTACTGTAAAAGTCTGAATAGCACGTTCCACCTCGCCTTTAGCATAGCGCATAGGTTTCCCACTTTCTTGAGCAATAGTTTGAACAAACTCATGAAAATGTTCTCGAATACCTCTAACGATTTGTTTAAGAATGGTAGCTTTTTCAAAAGAGGATAAATCCCTCATTTTCGTCTTCGCTAATTTAGCGCTTTCAATAATTTCAAAAGCCTGTTCTTTATTTGACAAAGCAATTTCGCCAATCACTTCGTTGTTGTACGGATTTGTGACTCTCATTTTATAAAAATACTGAAAAATGGGATGGGGTCAAATAAAACACTGTTAAACCTTCCAAAAAAAAGAGTTTAACTCTTAGAAAGAGTTGATTCACTAATACTGATTAGTTTAGCATTGTATCTATTATCCGCTAATTTTCCTATTACGGAAATCATATCTTCTATTGATGTATTTTTTTTATCGAAGTACACTCGAATTTCATTCACTGGATTTTCATCCTCGAATGCAACTTCCACTTCTGAAACTCCGCCTGTTTCGTAGAGACCTTTTCGAATAATAGATCCACAACCTTTTTGACACATCATTCCTTCAATTTCAAAAACAGCAATATGTGTCGCTATTACGTTCACCTCTTGTCCAACAAACTCTTCGGCAACGACTTCCGTTTGTTCTGTTTCCACTTGTTCTGTGTCTTCAGAAGTTTCAATAACAGTTTTGTCGTTTTCACAAGCGACAAACAAAACAGAGAAAAGGGCGATAACAAATAGTTGTTTTTTCATTCTAATAGGTATAATTTATATAGCAAAATTACGAAAGTATTGCATAAGATATGACAAGCAAGTCAAATTTAATTTCAGATTTCATGAAAAAATCTTTACATTTATGGTTTAAGCGATAAATAATCGTAAAAAAGAATGCACTAATATTTGAATTACAAATAATATATGTATATTTGCCCTCTGAATTATCAGGAATTAATATTAACAAATTAAATTAAAGCTATGTACGCAATTGTAGAAATAGCAGGGCAACAATTCAAAGTTGAAAAAGATCAACGTGTATTTGTTCACCGTTTAGACGCAGTAGAAGGAGATTCAATCGACTTTTCAAACGTTTTATTAACGGATGACAAAGGGAAAATCACTGTTGGCGCCCCAGCTATAGAAGGTGTTAAAGTTACTGCGAAAGTAGAACGTCACCTGAAAGGAAACAAAGTTATTGTTTTCAAGAAAAAAAGAAGAAAAGGTTACCAAAAGCAAAATGGTCACCGTCAGTACTTAACAGAATTGACAATTACTGGTATTATAGGATAATCACAATTGAAAGTTAGCTTTCAGTTTTAAAAATTAAAAGAAATGGCACATAAGAAAGGAGTCGGAAGTTCGAAAAACGGTCGTGAATCGGAAAGTAAGCGTCTTGGTGTAAAGATTTTTGGTGGACAAGGAGCTCTAGCGGGCAACATTATCGTTCGTCAAAGAGGTACACAACACCATCCTGGTGCAAATGTTGGAATTGGAAAAGACCATACATTATACGCATTAGAAACAGGTTTAGTTCAATTCGCTAAGAAGAAAAACAACCGTTCTTATGTATCTGTTATTCCATTAGAGAATGCAGAAGCATAATTAATTCTAAAAGAATTTACAAAAGGGGCTATTAGTAGTCCCTTTTTTTTATCTTTATATTCTCACAAAATTCCAACAATGAAGCAATTTAAGATTTTTCTAATGTTCCTATTTATTACTATCCTGATATCATCTTGTAGTGTTGAGAAAATCGAACAATACAACGAGGATTTTATAGGACAATGGAGGACAGATGCTTATTTTTCACCAACAAAAGGTGATTCTATTAGAAATTACTTTACCGTTGACGGTTCAGACAGTGCTTTTGGTGTTGGATGTGAAATTGATGATCCTTTTAAGATGTGTTTGGTTCTTCAAACAGGAAGAGTAAAAATCAATAAGTCAAGTTATGGTATTCAAGTTGGAAACGCTGTAGATCTAATCCATTATGTTCAAAAGGAACCTTTTATTAACGATGATGGTGTTTGGGAAATGACAATTGACAACATTAGCTTCTACAAATACTAGCGGTCAACTAACATGAATTATTGGTGATGGTATGGTTCGTTATTTAGAATCGTCATTCCGCGGTATAATTGTTCCATAAAGAACATTCTAACCATTTGATGAGAGAAGGTCATTTTACTCAAGGATAGTTTTGCGTCAGCACGCTGGTACAATGCTTCTGAGAATCCGTAAGCACCTCCGATAATAAAAATCAACCCTTGACTACCCGCATTGAATTGTCGCTGCATATAGTCAGCAAATTGAATAGAAGTAAACTGTCTTCCGTTCTCATCTAACAAAACAACATAATCTGTATTCTTTAATTTCTTTAGAATGATATCACCTTCAAGGATTTTTATTTCCTCTTCAGATTTATTCTTAACATTTTTGATATCTGGAATTTCTACGAGATCAAATGAAATGTATCGATTGATTCGCTTAAAGTATTCTTTCTCCCCTTCTTGAAGATAATTTTCCTTGGTTTTGCCAACATAAATTAGGGAAACTTTCATTATTCAGAAACGGCATTAACAGTAATAGACTCAATTTTATGCGTTTCTCCAAATTTCTTAAACTTTATACTGACCCTAAACTTGCCATTAGTAGAAGTATAAGTTCCCACAGCAAAAGATGTTGCGCCCTCGTTTTTTCCTTTAAATGTAAACTTAAATGACTTGGGAGGATGGGTTTTAAAGAAATTACTCAGAATCTGTGTTCCTTGTGATTTACTATGAACCCCTTCAGTTCCCTCGATAGAAATTAATATTTTCGGAGCTCCCAAAGCTACAAGGCTGACAGCATCTCCTTTCGAAAAGGCATCTTCAATCTCCTGAAAAGGAACATTGAAGATGGACGTCAACAAAAAATATACAGTTAATATAGATGTAATAAAATAATTCATGATAAAATAGATTAACTTGCTTATTACAAATTTTGTGCCCTTTTCTTATCGGGATATAAATATTTTAATTCATCTTTAAGAATCCTACTTCTTTCTCTAATAAATGACGGTAATGTCCACGTGGTAAATCCTTTTTAGTTAGCCCTGCATACTCCACACGGTCAAGCTTTACGATTTCGTATCCAAGTTTTCCTATCATCAATTTCACCATGTTACTTTTGCTAGAGAAAATCTTTACTCCAATTTCGTTGTGACTTTTACCTTTAACGAAACTAGCATCTTCTGCTTTAAACATTTTTTCGTCAACGAATAATCCTTTGGTTAATTTCTCCAAATCCTCTTCCGACATTTCTTTATTTAATATCAGGTGGAATAATTGCGAAACTCTAACTTGCGGATGTGTCAATTTCAATTCTAAATCAGTGTCATTTGTATATAGCACTAATCCTGCTGCACTTTTATCCAATTTTCCAACAGGAATCAAAGGTTCTTTACTTGCACTCTTGATTAATTGATACACAGATTTTTTAGAATGATCTTCTTCATATCTCAAAGAGAAATCTACTGGTTTATTTACCAATACGTAACGTTTCTTTTCGTTTTTAACTGTTGCTCCGTCAAATTTCACCACATCTGTTGGCTCTACCTTGTAGCCCATTTCTGTAATCACTTGTCCGTTAACAGTAACAACACCAGATTCAATCAATGTATCTGCCTCTCTACGAGAGCAAAGTCCTGCGTTTGCAAGATATTTATTTAAACGTATTTTATCGTCAAATTTTGGCATATGTGCCTTTGCTGGACGCTTAAAACTAGGCGTTCCAGTCCTTGTTCCATACTTTTTTGGTCCACCAGTTCTTGCTGGCTTCACTTCTTCAGTCGCATCACCCGTAGGCTTTGCACTTACTGGCTTTGTACTTCCTGGTCTAGCACCAGTCCCCCTCCCGCTAGCTGGTTTCGACTTTGATGACCTTGCACCTGCTGGCGCTTTACCGGTCTTCTTCATTGGATTTCTCCCTCTTTCC
The DNA here is from genome assembly GCA_035497735.1 of Brumimicrobium sp. Taxonomy (GTDB): domain Bacteria; phylum Bacteroidota; class Bacteroidia; order Flavobacteriales_D; family Crocinitomicaceae; genus Brumimicrobium. The sequence continues at coordinate 27,484 of DATJCX010000009.1, forward strand.
TTACTCATTGTTTATCAATTGATTTTGCAAAGATAATAATAGCAATTACATTCTTGGATAAAAAGCGTCATCAATATGTTCTATAAATGTGCCATGTTTATTGCGAATGATAGAAATAATATCAAATTGTGCTTCAACGTCCAAATCGTTGGTCACAATGTAATGATGAGCGCACTTAATAATTTGTTTCTGCTTCTTCACTGTCACTGCTTTCCAAGGTGGTCCCATCGCGGTTGATTCCCTAGTTTTCACCTCAACAAAAACAATTTTTCCTGGCAATTCATAAATAATATCAATTTCATTCTTTCCGAAACGATAATTTCTTTTTAATATCGACAAGCCTTTTTCTCGCAAAAAACGTGTAGCAACATTCTCTCCGATGTCTCCTAATTCTTTGGTGGTCATATAGTTGATTTAATTTTCTATATTAAGATAAAGAAATAGAAGTAGTTTACCAAATATTCCTTGAAAGAAAAAGGCAGATTTATAAAGTTATGAAAACTCATTTAAGCAGTAAGAGCACCCAAATCTTAAGCCGGTCTTAGTTTACAAGAAGCTGCTACTCCTTCTTTGGCGTTTAATTCAATTTCTAGGTTTTCGCATTCCGCTTTGGCTTCCTTTCTCTTGTTCTCACCTAAGTTTGTGTCTTGTGTAGTTGGTATATCAAGGAATTCTACAGAACACCTGCAATCCCAATCTCTTTCACAAGAAACCAATCCTAAGACACTAATAATAAAAACGCTAAGTAATAGTTGTTTCATAATCGTATTCTTTGGTTAAAAAAAAAGTGGTTCCAAAAATTTGAAACCACTCATAAAGTTTATTTTAAAATGATCTTATTTCCATTTTCCTCCTGACTCTTCACAAGCTGTTTTAATAATAGCAAGTTCGATATCAGAAAAATCCTTTTCAGCGTATGTTACATCAACTCCATCTTTTGTACAGGTATGTTTTTTCTCACATGATGTGATTGCGAATAAACCTAATACAGCTCCAAATAGTAATACTTTTTTCATAATTTAATTTTTGTTAGTTATATATTTTGTTTAAAATTAGAAAAAAATATTAAACTACAAACTAAATCAATGAAAATTATCTTACAAATATTTTCCGTCGATCAGGTAGTTCTCAACATAATCTTTTACACCTTGTTCAAGCGTATGAAAACCTTTTGAATATCCAGCTTCAATCAACTTATTCATGTTTGCTTCCGTAAAATATTGATAATTTCCTCTAATATCTTCTGGTGTATCGATATAACTAATGTTCGCCTCTATGTTTAATGATTCGAAAGTTTTACGCACTAAGTCCTTGAAAGTTCGCGCTCTACCGGAGCCGACATTATACAGTCCACTTGTAGGACGACTTTCCATTAAGAAAACACAAATGTTATGAACGTCTTTCACGTAAACGAAGTCACGCTTTTGTTCGCCATCCGCATATTTTTCGTTGTGTGATTTAAATAACTTCATTCCACCTGTATGTAGAATCTGTCTGTACGCATGCATGATTACAGAGGCCATTCTTCCCTTGTGGTACTCATTCGGTCCATATACGTTAAAGAACTTCAATCCAGCCCAGAAAGGCGGCTTTAAATGCTGACCCAATACCCATTTATCAAAATCATTCTTTGATTCTCCGTAAGGATTTAATGGTTTTAGTTTTTCAACAATTCTATGATGGTCTTCATAACCAAATTCACCAAGTCCGTAGGTTGCCGCAGAACTTGCATATACCAATGGTATCTTATGTGTTGTTGCTGCTTTCCAAACTTCTTTTGAATAATTTAAGTTCAATCGGTCAAAAATCTCTGTATCGAATTCCGTCGTATCAGTTCTTGCGCCAATATGGAAGATGAATTTAACATCCTGTCCATTTTTCTTTAGCCATTCAATAAATTCTGAACGTTCGATTCTTTTGGCATATTTTTTACCAACTAGATTGTGTTCTTTCTCATCGTTAAGAAAGGCATCGACAAGGATAATTCGTTGAATTCCCATTTCGTTTAGCTTCCCAACAAGTCCACTTCCAATAAATCCAGCTGCTCCTGTTACTACTATCATATAATTTCAATTTATTTCTATCAAATATAAAAAAAACCGATGATTCTTTCGAACACATCGGTTTTATATTTTATTTCTTAACGTTATTTACGATTACGCGTTTTGGTCTTGTGCAATTCTTAAGAATTCGTCATAATCAACCTCAACATCAACTAGTTTAACAGTTTCCTTAAAGTAGTTTAACATTTTCTCGTCTGCTAACATATCATAGATTTGTTGTGCTTCCTTGTTATCTTTTAGAACTTGGATAGCTGAAGCTTCTAATTCTTTGTCTTCTGGTGCAGGAATACCATACTGAGCATATTGGTTTACCAATAAACCTTTTGTATATTCAATAGCTTCTTGTCTTTCGATTTTTAAATCGTTTTTCTTGAAGATTTCACCTTGAATCAACTGCCATCTTAATCCGCGAACATAATTCTCGTAATCTCTTTCGATGTCCTCCATTGACACATGGTTGTGTTGGTGGTCATGTCCGTGATCATGGTTATGGTTAGAATTTTGTGTTACAAAAATCCATCTCTTTAAAAATTCATTTGGCAATTCGAATTCAGTTTTCTCGATTAAACTGTTAGAAATACGACGAACTAAAATTCTGTTACTATCGTTTTCAAACATTTTAACTAAGTCTTCTTTTACCTTTTCTCTTAATTCCTTTTCAGAAGTAACAGCACCTTCACCGAATAATTTATCAAATAATTCTTGATTCATTTCCGCAGGCTCCATTACTTTAATCTCGTTGATTGTCATTTGGAACTTATCAGCAACGTTTGCCAACTCTTCTTCTGTAATTCCAAGCATTGCAGCAGTATCTTTACCACCCTTAGAAACTTTTGAAGGGTCAACAACTACTTTATCACCAACTTTCTTACCGATGATTTCTTTTGCTGTTTTCTTATCTTCTACAAACTCCATAGAGATAGTAGAATTATTCATAATTCCTCCAACTTTAATTTCACCTGCTTCATCTAACTCAACGAATTGACATAAGATTAGGTCTTTTTCACCAACTTTATCAACAGAAACTAATTTTCCGTAACGACGTGTTAAATCATCAACTTGTTTGTCGATAAGTGCATCATCTACTTTTACTTTCGTAAAGTCAAATTTGTTACGACCTGATAGTTTAACATCAACAACTGGTGAGATACCAATTTCGTATGCAAACTCAAAAGTATCTGGATTATCAAAGTCACCTTTGATTTCAATATCATTTTTTGGTAATGGATTACCTAGCACTTCAATCTTTTCATCTTCGATGTACTTGTATAATGCATCACTTACCACGCGGTTTAGTTCATCGCCAAGCACTGCTTTTCCGTATTGCTTTTTGATCATTCCCATCGGAACTTTTCCTTTTCTAAAGCCAGGGATATTAGATCTTTTTCTGTAATCTTCTAAAGTCTTGTCAACTTTAGCTTGATAATCGTTTTTCTCAACAGTGATTTTTAAAATCGCGTTAAGCTCATCAACGTTTTCTCTTGTAACATTCATATTGAATCTGTATAAAAGTTTTTTACTAATTCTTTCTGCAAATACTAACTAAAAAAAAATGGTATAAGTTTATACTCATACCACTTTTAATTTTGTGCGGATGGAGAGAGTCGAACTCTCACACCTCGCGGCACTAGATCCTAAGTCTAGCGTGTCTACCAATTCCACCACATCCGCATTCTAAAACTTTATATCAAAACGATATTTGATACCTTTCAACCTTTATAATCAAAAGTGGGTGCAAATCTAGACAATTTTTCTTTAAACAAAAGAAAAAAATGAAAATAATTTACTTTTTTTATTTTAACCACTAATTTTCACCTTATAAATAAGGGGATTAAGTGTTTTTAAAAGTAAAAAAGCCTAGGTTTTACCTAGGCTCAAATACAATTTTAAAGTGCAGCACTATCGCAAATGGATAGCTGGGCACTATGATACAAAGATAGAGAATAAATTGATGAAAAAAATATTAACTCATAATAAATTATTATAATTTGTTAAAATCGTATCCTATTTTCATTACAATTATTTCAGCAATATCTTTATTGGCTTTATACTTTAAAAGTAATTCCTTAATATCTTTCTCAAGTTCTTCTTTCCTATTTTCAGAAACTACTCCTAATAAAAACAAAATAACTTGAATGGAGGCAAAAAGTGAGTGTCTGGAATTGTTACTCAGCTTTATCAAAGGAGTAGGCTTGATAGCTTTAGGTGTATTACTATCATAAAGTACTCCACCGTGAGCACAAATATTCCTTACAAATAGTGCTGAACCTAAATAATTCTCAAAAACATAAACTTTCTTAATATTATAAAGATTGCTTATTTCTTTTTTCAAATCTTCGTCTTTAAGGTTTTTGTAAATCCATATTAGATTCCCAAAAGTAAGAAACTCTAAAGTTTTCCAAGCAGGCGCATATTTATCATTTATATACTTTTGATGATGTTTTTTAATAGTCGTATTATTCTTTATAAATTTTTCATTATAATATTTAGGAAAACCATCAACAAAGTCATTGTTCATTACTTTTCTATCAACAAACCAGGTTGAGCTTTTTTTATAATTATTGGATACGTGATAAACAATTTGTGTCCTGACATTTATTTCAATTCTATTTAGAGCTCTTACTAAAAGATTTTTCAAATCGATATCGAGATAGTACAACTGAATTATCGTTGAAAATTTAGTCCCTATTTTAAAGTTATGAAATTTATCCTTTTCAAAAAAGAACCAATAAAACCCTAAACGATAATACCCTATATCTAAATAAATGTTCTTTAGCTTTTTCTAGTCCACAATCAATTTCCATTCCTCTCGATTGAAGTTTTCTTATTGTTCATCTATAGTAGTAGCTTGACTCCCCATGATTGCTTTAATTATATATTTTATATACTAAGAGTCTTACATAGCTTTATTACAACGAACATTCAGTTTTATATTCCTCCGTTTTTTCTTCAAAACCGCTACATTCCGCCTTAGCATCTTTCTGTTTTGCGTCTTTTATGACAATGTGCTCAACGTTCACTGTTGTACTTCCTTCTTTGGTCACGCATTGACAAGTCCACTCGCGATTACAAGAAGTGGTCATTATTACTCCGACAAATAGTAAAGCATATAAAATAATCGATTTCATTTTCTTAAATTGTATGTTTTAGAAGTTAAATATAGAAAACATTACTGTAAGTCACAATTTATAAAGTAAATATTGTGTTCTCGTTTGTTTAAAGTTATCCAATCCTTCTTCCCATGAAGCGCGAATTTCTTGCTCTGTTTTTCCAGCTGAGATCTGAATTCTCAATTCATCTGTTCCCGCGAGTAAATCAAAAAATCTTTTTCTTGAAAAGAAACTTTCTTTTGAACCCATCGCCTTATATGCAGCTATCAACCATTTAATTTCCAGTTGGTGTATCTCATTGTTTTTAGCGTATTCATGTAAATTCTCTCCATAACATTGCTGATTTTCCAATAAAGGTTGTTTTGCACCAAAACTCGATACTGGTTTAAAAGTATAGTCAAATCCAGCTTGTCCTTTCATAGTTGGATGTCCGTAAATTTCAAAAGGTGTCGGCGTTCCTCTTCCTACGCTTACATCTGTTCCCTCGAAGAAACATAAACTAGGATATAGTGCAATTGCCTCATCACTTCTCAAGTTGGGAGATGGGGAAACAGGCAAAGAGTACTTCATTGTTCTTTCGTAATTCAAGCAAGAAAGTACCGATAAGTTACACTTCACTTTTTTATCTAGCCAACCTTCTCCATTGATCATTTGAGCAATTTCAGCAATCGTCATTCCGTGAACTACAGGAATAGGATGCATTCCGATAAAGGAAACAAAACCTTCTTTTCGTATCGGTCCGTCAACATAATGTCCATTAGGATTGGGTCTATCAAGTACCAAAACGCTCAGATTGTTTTCCGCAGCAGCTTCCATGATATAATGCAAAGTAGAAATATAAGTATAGAATCGTGCGCCTACATCTTGTAAGTCCAATACTAAAACATCTAGTCCTTTCAACTGCTCCGCTTTTGGCTTTTTATTGTCTCCATAAATTGAGACGATAGGTAAACCCGTTCTTGCATCTACATTTGAAGCTACATGTTCGCCCGCATCAGCGTCACCTCTAAAGCCGTGTTCCGGAGAAAAAATCTTTATCACTTGCACGCCTTCAGAAAGTAAAGTATCCACTAAATGAGTAGCGCCTACCATGCTGGTTTGATTCCCAACAATTCCTACACGCTTGTTTTTTAGAATTTCTTTTAACTCAGCGATTCTTTCTGCACCAACAATTATAGATTTATGTGATTCATCTTCTAATTTTTCAGTAGTTTTGTGAGCAGGTGTAACTTGAGCAGGCAATTTGCTTTGACAAGACATCACTAAAAAGATAAACAGACTAAGAAAGGTGTATCGTATTGAAAACATTTGCATTTAATTAATTTTATTTGAACAAACTTTACTACATAGCTAAGAAAATCCATTATGGTGAGAACGAAGATAAAAAAGTTTCTCAACCTATCACAAGAATTGCTCGACTGAGTATCATTCTCGTGGTTGCGATTAATATTATCACCATTTCTGTTGTTACTGGATTTCAAAACAAAGTTAAGGACAAAGTAATTGGTTTTGGTTCTCACGCTACGATTTTAAAAGCTGGAGAAAATTCTGTTTTCGAGACTTCCCCTATCGTTTATAGCGATTCGCTCATTCATCATGTTAAGAATGTTGAAGGAATCAAAACAATTCAACCATTTGCCTACAAACCTGCACTCTTGCAGTCTAAACCAGACACCAATTTTTATACCATAAATGCGGTCGACACTTTCCAAGTGCAACAAGAAATCCAAGGTGTGATCATGAAAGGTGTGGATAAGCATTATGATTGGAGTTTTTTTGAACAGCATCTTTTAGAAGGAGAAGTTCCGAATGTAAGGGATACTATTCCACATGATGAAATTATACTCTCTGCTTTTGTTGCTAAGAATTTAAACCTGAAAGTTGGGCAAGATGTAAATATCTTTTTCGTGAAAAACCAGCCGGTGAAACTGAGGTACAAGGTAACAGGGATTTTTAAAACAGGTTTACAAGAATTTGACGAGCAGATCATAGTCGGGGACATAAGAAGTGTTCAAAGACTTAATGACTGGGGAATTCAAACAGCTGTTCGCGTGGCAGACACCATCACAAAAGACGGACAATTCATAATTTACGCCGACGTTCGTGGAGGAAACGGAAACTACCGATACGATTGGGGAAATGGTTATGAGAATGCGTATGGCTTTACCTATTGCGACACCAAAGACACGACTATTCGATTAGTCACATCAGATTATCAGATGTTTATGGACGGATTCGGGGAAATAAATTCGATTCCTGATACGGCTTATTTGAAGATTTCAGTTGAAGGAAATAAACAATATGCTTGCTTTCCGAGCAATATAGAAGACGGAGAAATTCAGTGGACTTTCCTCAATGATGAAGGAACGAAATTCTCTACAGAAATCAAGGGTGGAAAAAAGATTACTTTCGAATACATCGATGGAAAAGGTAGTTTTCATAATTATATCGGTGGCTACGAAGTTGAAGTCAACAACTTTAAGGAACTAGAAGCAATCACTAGTCAGGTGAAAAGAGCTATCTACTTCCAAGACATCGACCACAACATTGAATACCGTGTTAGAACAATCATAGAAGACCAGCAAGATATCTTTCTTTGGCTCGACTTTTTGGACTTAAACGTTATCATCATCATTGTGCTCATGCTGTTGATTGGAACAATTAACATGGGTTCCGGACTATTGGTTTTAATCATCACAAAAACGCAATTTATTGGTTTACTTAAAGCAGTTGGTACGGCAAATTGGGAAATTAGAAAAATCTTCTTGTACCAGGCTTTCTTCATCATATTTAGAGCAGTAATCATAGGAAATGTTATTGGAATTGGCTTGGCTTTACTACAAGAGAAGTACGCTTTTATTCCACTAAGTCCAGAAGTTTACTACCTAGATGCTGTGCCGGTAGAACTTCAATTCTGGCCAATTCTCTTACTGAATATCGGAACGATTGTACTGTGTATTTTAGCATTAATCATTCCTTCGTATGTGGTTACCAAGATATCGCCTATAAAAACATTGAAGTTTAATTAAAACAGACGGAATATGAAATTCTCATCAACAGACAAAATGTACATGGAACGTGCTTTACAGTTAGCACAGCTAGGAGGTGTAGCAGCTGCTCCTAATCCAATGGTTGGTGCTGTCATCGTTCATGACAATCGTATAATTGGCGAAGGTTTCCATCAGAAGTTCGGAGAGGCACATGCGGAAGTAAATGCGGTAAATTCCGTTAAAGACAAAAGTAAATTATCGGAAGCAACAATCTATGTTACTTTAGAACCTTGCTCCCATTTCGGAAAGACACCGCCTTGTGCAGACTTAATTGTACAGCATCGTTTTAAGCGAGTGGTAGTTGCTTGTTTGGATTCTAACTCACTTGTTGCAGGAAAAGGAATTGAACATATTCGCAACACAGGAATTGACGTTAGTGTTGGTTTACTCGAAAAAGAAGCGCTTTGGCTCAACCGAAGGTTCTTTACTTTTCAGGAGAAAAAACGTCCTTATGTTGTCTTAAAATGGGCAGAAACTAGAGATGGTTTTATCGACCGTTTACCAGAGAAAAGAGAAGAAGGCATCAATTGGATTACGCAACCGAGAATGAAACTCTATGTTCACAAATGGCGCAGTAAAGAACAAGCAATTATGGTTGGCTGGAAGACAGTTAACAACGACAATCCGCAACTAAATGTCAGGGAAATTGCTGGTCGCTCACCACATCGTTTTATCATTGATCCTAAAGGAAATATCAATGTCGATGCAACGGTTTGTACAGATGGCAATCCAACTACAATTATTAGTTTACAATCAACAATCAAAGGCTTACCTAATCATGTTGAGCTAGTTACCCTACCAGCGATAAATACAACTAGTATTTTAAAAGTCTTGTCAGAAAAGAACATCATTTCCGTTTTTATCGAAGGAGGTGCAGCAACGCTTAAAGCTTTTATCGATGAAAACAACTGGGATTTCGCTTATCAATTGATTGGACAAAACACATTTGGAGAAGGAATTGAAGCTCCTGTCTTAAAAAGCAAGTTATTACTCAGCAATGAAGATATTGAAGGGGATTTAATCCTAAGCTACAAGCATCTGAAAGTTTAAGTTTAAAACAATCAGCTTTTCTATTTCCACAGAAAAGATTAAACTAGTCAAACAGTTCCGATAGTTTTTCAGCTAGTTTTTTCCCTCTTAAATCCCTAGCAATTATTGTCCCGTTTTCATCTATAAGGAAGGTAGTTGGAATTGCATTAATTCTATATGTTTGTCCTGCTTCCGACTTCCATCCTTTTAGGTCGGAAACATGAGCATCCCAAACAAGTCCATCTTTCTCGATTGCTTGAAGCCAATTCTCTTCCTTTGTATCGAAAGAAACGGAGAAAACAGTAAAACCTTTGTCCTTATACTTTTCATAAAGCGCTACCACATTTGGATTTTCCACGCGACAAGGTCCGCACCAAGAAGCCCAGAAGTCCAATAATACAATCTGCCCTTTATAATCTGATAAATTCAATATTTCTCCTGCTGGATTTGCAAGTGAAATCTCTTTCGCCTTATCACCTTTCTTAATTTTCAATGCTTCTTCTGCTTCATATTCTTCAACAAGATCATGGTAGGCCGCGACTTTCTCTTTAACGATAGTACTCTCTCCGAAATTATCATTTAAGCTAAAAAGTATTTGTTTATATATCGCTCTATCTTCTTCATCCTTGATATCATAAACGCTTAAGACAGATAACAAAGCGGTAGAACCTTCATTCTCGGAAATAAACACGTTGGCCTTATCAAAGAACTTTTCAATTTCACCTGAATAAAACTCTATTATCTCTTCTAAAGCCGCAGGATTTGCCTTATATACTTCATCTAAAGAATCCCCAATCATTGACAATTTCTCCAGTTTACCTGAAAAAGAGTTGAATTTATCTGTAGAAACCGAACCTTTAACTGTGAAGTCTTTTAACCAATTTTCAGCATCGGCTGTCAAGTGAATTTTCTTATCACCATCAACTACTAAAACAAAATAGTCATCCTTAGAGAATCCTAGTTTGTAATAATCCATATTCGGTAAGACGAGCTTATTTTTAAATTTCCCGTTTTTCTTTAATTTAATCTCAGCAAAAACTTCCATATCATCCACTTTTTCATCATCTGAACTATGAAAAATTAATAAAGGAGTATCCGGAGCATTCGAAATCTTTCCACTCAAGTTAAGCGTAAACTCATTTTGAGCACTGATAGTTAATGAAAGAAATAAGACAATTAAGGTGATTATATTTCGCATAATGTAGTTTTAACATTTAAAACAAGCATTTCAAATTTCGTTCCTTGCTTTCAATTTTTCTTAAATTTAAGAATATTTTCACGTTAACAAAGCGATTATAAGTTTTTTTGGATATATTATATTCAATCTGAAACCCTGTCAATGTTTTACCTTAAAAAAGACTAAAATCCACCTTCCTTCAGTAAAAATAATTGGTACAAATAAATTAATAGCCTATCTTTGCAGTTGATTTTTTAAAAAGAAATGAAAATGAGTACAGAAACATTATATGCGGAGGAGGTAGTAGAGAAAAAGGTAGCAAATCATGATTTGATTGTATTCAATGATGATGTAAATACATTTGACTTTGTTATTGAATCTCTAGTAAAAATATGCGAACATAATCCAATTCAAGCGGAACAATGCACGATGTTGATCCATTACATGGGGAAATGTCAAGTTAAATCAGGAGAATTTAGTGAATTAGCAGATATGTGTACAGCGCTATTAGACAGAGGGATAACAGCAGAGGTACAATAAAAAGAAGAAATATATTCGCAAAAGAAAAATTATTTAATGTCTTTTCTTGTAGATTAAAATTAAATGATTACTTTTGCACCCGCACTTATCAAGATAAGCTGTTACTATTTGGCCTCGTAGTTCAACTGAATAGAATACCTGATTACGGCTCAGGCGGTTCCAGGTTTGAATCCTGGCGAGGTCACAACAAAGAAAGCTTTCCAAATCGGAAGGCTTTTTTTTATGCCCAAAATTTAATTCAATTGAAAAGTTAATGCTTATGAAACGAAAGTATTTGTCAATTCAGTTGAAACGTTAAAATTGAAGAAGACGGATCAAGTACTCAGCGGAAAGTTGGGAGTTGCGAAACGGAACCGTATAACTTTATCTTAGAAACTTCCTGTTTATATAAGGACGTAGCAACCTATAAGAATTGATTTACTTGGAAATTACCCTTGATGGATAGAAACAAAAAAGGGTTACATTTCTGTAACCCTTTGGCTTTTTGAAGCTCCCCCTTCAGGACTTGAACCTGAGACCCTCTGATTAACAGTCAGATGCTCTAACCAACTGAGCTAAGGAGGAGTTTGCTCATTGCGAGTGCAAATATAATTCAAGTTTTTTAATTAGCAACACTTAATCCAATTTATTTTTCAAAAAAATGCATTTTCTTTTATTCCCTCCTACTTCTGCACACCTATAAAACGCTTATGTTATTGAAAATCAACAAGAAGTTAAATGGTAAAGAAAAACTCCATTTTGAAAAATATTTTCATAATTTTTTAATTTATTTTCGCAATTTCCATCCAACTTTAAGTAAACGGCAATAAATTTCAACTATTATCAGTTCTACTTCTTAAATTAGATTTATCTTTGTCGGCTATGAAATGGATTGGAGATCGTGTATCATTTGTAGACAATAAAGATAGTCTAAGCTTTGTAATTTTCCCACCGAACATCGGAAAGAAGAAAATCGTAATGGTAATATGGTTTATACTCTACCTGATGGCGGGAGCTTATGTTTCTTTTCAATTCTTTAGAGAATATACAAGAGAAGAAAAATTAGCCTTATTTGTTTTCATGGCATTCTGGCTTTACTTTGCTGTAAGGGTATTCAGGTCGATTATTTATATCTATTATGGTAGAGAATATATCAAGCTTGATGCTAATTCACTTAGAATAAAACGAGCGACTGGTAAATATGGCCAATCAAAGCAATATTTTATTGAAAACATCACCAAGTTAAGTGTAGAAACTCCAGAAGATAACTCTTTTAAGAAAGTCTATGAAGATTCTCCATGGGTAGCTGGTACCAATAGAATTCAATTTGAATACTACGGAAAAACACGTTCTTTTGGAAGAAAGTTAGAAGAGAAAGATGCTGAGATGATCTTTAGAATTATAACAAGAAGAATCGAAAAATTCTTGGCTAAAAAGAAAAGTTAGTCATTCGCCATCGCTAGGTTCGCCCCTCCCATCCATTAAATCAGAATAAAATATAGCATTTGAAATTTTATTCGTAAATTCAAGCAAAATAAAGATTAATGGATAGCAATACTAAAAACATAGCCATTCTAGTAGATGGTGATAACGCGCAAGCAAAACTACTAGGAAATATACTAGAAGAAGTTTCAACATACGGAAAGGTAACCATTCGTAGAATTTATGGCGACTGGACAATTCCACAAATGAATAGCTGGAAGGAATTATTAAATGATTTGTCTTTCACCCCTATTCAAAAATTCAATTATACCAAAGGTAAAAACTCAACAGATAGCTCATTGATTATTGATGCTATGGACATTCTATACAGTGAGAAAGTTCATGGTTTCTGTATCGTTTCTAGTGATAGCGACTATACAGGACTAGCGAAAAGAATTCGTGAGGCAGGTATCTTTGTGATGGGTATTGGAGAGAAAAAAACACCGAATGCTTTTGTGCAGTCATGTGAGATTTTCACTTATACAGAAACATTAGCACCTGAAGAGCCAGCGAAAACGAAGAAGACAACTTCTCAGAAGGAAGGTAAGCAACAAGAAGAGAAGCAAGAGGATAGAAAGTTAACGATGAAAGAAATTCGTTTAATCAACAAGGCCTTTGACATGTCTGCTGGGGAAGACGACGAAACATACATTTCTGTTATCGGAATGAATTTAAGACGATTAAATTCTAGTTTTGATGCTAGAAACTACGGTTACAGAAACCTGACTGCATTGTTTAGAAGTATATCTACTTACGAAGTGGTAAACAATCCTGAAAAAGGAGCGAAAAATAGACTTATTCGTAGAAAATCATAGGCTTACAGAACATTACTTTCATTTTTTTGTTAGTCATATAACAGCGATATAGTATTCGCAATATAAAATTGTAAATCATGAAAGTAGAAATTTGGTCGGATGTTGCCTGTCCTTTTTGTTACATTGGAAAGAAGCATTTTGAAGCCGCTTTAGCATCCGTTCCTTTTAAAGACAAGGTAGAGGTAGAATGGAAGAGTTTCCAATTGGATCCTAGTATTCCGAATGAAGGAATTAATATGACTTCAGCCGAATATCTTGAAAAGCACAAAGGATATCCGAAAGAACAATTGGATGCAATGTTCGAACAGTTGAAAAAACAAGGTGAAGGAGTGGGAATTAATTTTAGAAATGACATTTCGATTCCTGCCAATACCTTTAGAGCACAGCGCTTAATTCATCTTGCAAAAACAATCGATAAAGCTGCCGAAATGGAAGAAGCATTATTTTATGCTCACTTTACAGAAGGGAAAGACGTTAACGATACGGACGTTTTGGTGGAATTGGCGAAAAAAATTGGATTTGATAGTGAAAAAGCAAAGACTTTTATTCTTTCTGAAGAAAAATCGGATGAAGTAAAAAGTGAAATAATTGAAGCTAGTCAACTAAAAATCCAAGGTGTTCCTTTCTTTGTAGTAGATAGAAAGTATGGAATTTCCGGAGCACAACCAATTGAAGTTTTTACACAAGCATTAACGCAAGCCTTTGAAGAAGGTCAACCACAGTTTGACATGAAAGGAGGAGATACAGATAATACTTGCGGACCAGACGGTTGTGAAGTTTAACAAACAGCCATTTGAAATTATCTTAAGAGATTGACATGACCATCGATTCTATATCTTTCGTCTGTCTTTCTCTTTCTAAATTCAATTATCCAAAGGTAAGTTCCTTCTTTTACAATCTTACCACCATAAGTTCCGTCCCAACCAATTTCAACATCTCTCGATTCAAATAACAATTCTCCCCAACGGTTATAAACTGTTAAAACAAAATCATTGTAATCATATCCTTGCGTAAAAATTGGTGTAAATACCTGATTGAATTGATTGCCATCTGGCGTAAAAGTATTGGGAACATAAAGTAGAATATCTTCTATGACCTGAACAATCATTCGCGCGGTATCGATACAACCGTAATCATTCGATGCGATAAGCGTTACAGTATAGTTCCTTTCCTCTTCTTCCGAATAAGTATGCGTGGTGTGCGTGGTGTGAGAATTGGCTGAACCATCTCCAAAGTCCCAAGTGTAATACTGACCATTTTGCGTTGTGTTAAAGAAGTTCACCAAAGTAGCACTTGTTCCTACAACCGTTGGGTCTGGATAAAAGCTAGCAACTGGCGTAGGAAAAACATGAACATAATCGTCAATGGTATAAGTACCAATACAGCCGTTTTCATCTTTTACGCTTAAACTCACATCAAACCATCCGCTTTGGTGGTATTTATGTTGAATTTCGTTGCAACTATACGATTCAGATCCATCGCCAAAACTCCATTTACAGCTCACTACACCATCCCAAGTCGTAGTATTGGTAAATGTTGCAACATGTGGCTGACATCCTTCTAAATCTACTCCATAGAAGTCGGGCGTAGGAATTGGGTGAACTGTAATCATCACCTCATCTGTATTTACACATCCCCAAACATCCGTTCCTGTAACAGTGTAAGTTCCGGTCTCTTCTGGCGTAAAAGGAACATTATTTTCTACTCCATTATTCCAAACGTAATTCTGCGCCCCAATTCCCGATAAGGTCACCTCATCGCCTTTACAAACTTCCCTATCTGGTCCAGCCTTAACTGGTGGTAATTTATGCACCGTTAATTTCACAGAATCTTCCTTGTAGCAAACTCCAAGCAAAGCCGAAACAACATAAGTTGTTGTTCCCACACTTGTTGGGGTAAAAGTTACCCCATCAACAATTCCACCGGTCCAAGCAACAGGTATACCGTCGGGATTAATTGCAGAAATCGTTACCTCATCACCTATACAAATATGAATATCTTCAGGGGCAGAAATATCTGGCAAAGGGAAAGAAGTCAAACTCATTGTAGCGTCAACTTGACAACCATTGACATCCGTAACAAGTAAATCATAATTTCCAGCAGATAATCCAGTAAAACTTCCATTATTTTGAAAGGTTTGTCCCCCATCAATAGAATACTGATACGGTGCATTTCCTTGATTGACAACAAAGTTAATTTCTCCATTGTTATCACCACAAGTTGAATCCACTTTTTCAATTGTAAAGTTAGGATTTTCGAAAACGTTTACGACAACCTTAGCAGTATCACTACAGCCCCACTCTGTTGTAACAAAATATTGAATTTCATGTGTTCCAGCACCAGCTTGCGCGATATCAAACATACCATTGGAAACTCCAGGTCCAGATAAAACGCCACCACTAGGTGTAACTGTTAAGGGAATTTTCTCGTCAGAAATACAATAAGAAGTTGCTAATCCTGTAATAGCAGTTTCAGGAACTGGATGAACAGTTATATTTCCCGTAGCGAAATTCGTACAGCTAAATTCATCCGTAAAAGTATAGGTTATCTCGTGACTTCCTTGACCAGCTTGTGTAGTTGAAAATTCATTCCCCACGACACCTGTTCCTGTGAAAACACCTGTTTCCAAATTCCCAGCAGTTGGTGAAAAGCCAGTAAAAGCAATATTTCCTTCATTTTCACAAACATTTTCGTTCATGTTGAAAGTAACGGTAGGAACATATTCGTCCACTATAACAGAGAAAGTAGCTGTCACACCATTTGCATCCGTAACAACAACCTGATAAGTTCCAGTACACAAATCCACGGCAGTTTGCGTTGTTTGTGCTTGCGAATCATTCCATTGATAAGTATAAGGCGCTGTTCCACCAGTAACAGTTATTTTTGCCGTTCCATCACAAGTTGAAGTTCCCAATTGTGCACATTCATCGTTACAAGTTCCTAAAGTTGGCACTGCACCTTGGTTTGTTTGCCAATTTCCGCCATCCGGCACTCGTCTAACACTCATTCCCCATGCATCCGGAAAGTTTCCATTATAAATTTTATTTTTTCTACTCGCAGGAATGGCGTTATAACTTGCCAAACTCGATGCTGATCCACCACAATTTTGTGCTGGAGCTACACAAGGAACATTTCCTACATTAGCCATTGTTCCCCATGATACAGCGTCTTGTGGTACACCGTTATTATCATAGAAAGCAAACCAACCTCCTGCATTCGGAAACCACAAACGCATTCCCATCATACATACAGTATAAGCTGCAGGAACAATTTCTACTACATTCCCTCCATTTTGAACCAATAAATTTGCTGGAACAGGCGGTGCATTCTTTCCTCGGATCAAACAAAATCCACCTGGAGGAATAACAGTTCCCTGAGGAATCCGGAGTCCTGCCCCCGCATTCGGATAACCGGCATCCGTTTGGTTATTTCCTAAATAATAACATGAAATATCAACAGGCTCACAAACATCTGGATTATAAAGTTCAATCCATTCTCCTTGTCTATCGTTCCCTATTTCAAACAAAGAACCGTCGAGCACCGTAGGAGAAATCATGATTTCATTGATTAGAATACTGGGTCCACTATAATCACAGTCGATTCCATTACAAATGGTATTCTCAGTAGTTACAAAGCTAGCTTGCATCTGGGCTACTGAACCAAAGTAAATGAAAATAGAGCAATAAATAAGCGTCAACAGTCTAATCATACATGTCGTTTGAGTTGTAAAGATAGGCAAAAGGATTTGACTACAAAATAGTTAGACATCAAAACTCACTATTTTAGGTTTATCCCTAGGTGAGTTTGATTATTAACATTTAAAAAGTTAAACAATACACTTTTTGCTATTTTCTTCCAAAAGCACTTGTCATCTAGCTTTCAGAGATAAAAACCTATCATTCAGCAGCTAACATTTATCTAGGCTAAAAAATATTTGAAATTAACTTTTGTTTATATAGATTTAATTCACTAGGTTTGTAGAGCGTACTACCTCTAGTTCAACAACTTACTATTAATACAACTAGATACTACGCGGATACATACACTTTAGCTAATCAATTTAAAACTATAACAATGAACACAAAAAGATTACTTTTTTTGGGCTTAATGCTAAGCGCTACATTTACTTTTTCCCAAAACGTCGGAATTAATGCATCGGGAACAGCTCCTGAAAATAGCGCTGGACTGGATGTTAACTTTACCGATAAAGGAGTCTTGATACCCAGGGTTAAGCTAACAGCAATAAACTCAGCTTCTCCAATAACTTCCCCTGCAGTAAGTTTGTTGGTATATAACACGGAAACAGCAGGAAGTGGTGTGAATCAAGTGACCCCTGGATACTATTATTGGTATGCTAGCAAATGGGTAAGGCTACTTGGCGGTGCTGAAGCAGATGGTAAATATTGGAGGCTGGATGGAAACAGTGCGACAAGTTCAGACTTTATTGGAACTACAAATATTGAGGCCTTGCGATTTAGAACGAATAATACCGACCAATTACAAATCACCACAGACGGAAGGATACAAGCATTCCAAGACGGAACACCCGAATCTCCTACCTACTCTTTTAATGGGGGAAATAACACCGGTATGTATCGAGCTTCTGGCACTTTGAATTGGTCCCTTGATGGAACGGAAAGACTCCGACTCGGATCTGGCTATTTACAAACAACTTTTAACGGTACAGCAGCTGCACCAGCGTATTCGTTTACGACGAACACAAATATGGGTATGTTTAGAGCTACAACAAACACACTTGCTTTTTCAACAAGCAGTGCCGAAAGGATGAGAATTAGTAGTACTGGAAATGTAGGAATAGGAACAACAAATCCTTTACAAAAACTACATGTCGCGGCAGGAAATTTTAGACTTGACGGTGCTTTTATGCCAAATGATAATGCTGGACAAACAGGTCGAGTTCTAACTTCATCAGGAGCAGGAGCAGCCCCAACTTGGGGACCTGATTTAGGAAATGTATCTGAAATTTCCCGATGGATTTATCCTGCAACTGGGACCATGGCTATAGGGCCTGGCACGCATATATTAACTGCCCTCCTTCCTGCTGGTGTTGTTACCCCAAATACCAGTGCCTTTGTTACAATAAGAGGTAACTGGCCTAATGCTCCCGAAGTTCAAATCGAACATGTAGAAGCTAGAACTAACGAAATTAGATTTGTTGTTTATAATTATGGAACAACAAATTATACTAATATGGATTTTAACATTGTAATAATTAAATAGAATCATGTATAAAAAATTATCTTTTATATTAATACTGTCGAGCGGTATAGCTTTAGGCCAAACTACAAAGGAGGTCGCTATTGATAAGAACTCAGAAGTTAAACAAACGTCTTCAACAAATGCTGTTATAGTTTCTCCTTCTTATACGACTCCAGCTCCTCTTCATGAAGAGCATACCTCTAATCAAGATAGGGTGAAAAGAGTATCCTATTTAGAAGGCAAAACGAATACAGATACAGATGTCAAAACGATTGTTCATAAACCTAGTTATGCAGCTCTAGCTCCTCTTAATGAAGACCATACTTCTAATCAAAATAGCGTGAAAAGGGTATACTATTTAGAAGGTGAAACGAATAGAGATACAGATGTTAAAACGATTGTTCATGAACCTAGGTATGCAGCACGAGAAAATCAAGAAAGATCTGACTCTAAAAAATCAACTTCAGTAGCAATGCCTTCAGAAGTTGAAATAAAAACAGACGCTAAAGTCATTATCCATAAGCCTAGTTATGCTACCCGAGAAGAATAAATAAAACACTATCATGAAAAACTACATACTCATATTATTCCTTCTCCCTGCATGTATCATGTATGGCCAAGGTTTGCGTAATGACGGTGCGCACATCGTTGTTTCAAATAATGCGAACATCTATATTGATGGTGCAACAGGGCATTATACGGCAAATAACACGGCCTATATAACACGATCAGGCGCTGGAAACGGAGGAACAATCCATCTTAACGGTGATTGGGTTAACAACTCATCAAATGTTGGTTTCTCAAACGACGGTCATTTCGTAGAATTGATTGGTGAAAATCAATCCATTAAAGGAACGCATTCTTCAAGCTTTGATAATTTAAGTTTAAAAGGAACGGGTACAAAAACGTTGGAAGTTGAAACTAAAGTTGGAGGTATTGACTTAAAAAACGGCGTGCTATCTCTTGGTACAAGACCATTGAAGTTAGACCAACATGAATTAACCATCACCAACAGTTCTCCAGCGGCTATTACGCGCTCTTCGGGTGTGATTATCTCGGAAGACGTAGTAAGTTCAGGCACAGTGCCAAATCCAGCAGGAGGAACGGCAACTACAGGAACAAATCCGAGTAGTGTAACATGGGAAATGGATGCTACAACTGGTGTTTATACCATTCCTTTTGGTGTTTCTACGGCAGTTTCAGATTATGTACCGCTGACAATAAACAAAGTATCTACAACTGCAACAAATGTTAGCGCTACCACACGTTCAACAGCAGGAAATCACAACCAACCATGGACAAATGGCGTGACAAATATGTCGTCAGAGGAGTTGGGCTTACTAGATGCTAGTATAGAGACGGTTATCGATAGATGGTACACAATAATGCCTTCTGCTCCATTGTCAGCAGATTTAACGTTGACCTACCGGGGTATTGAAAACACAACTGCTTCTTCAGGAGGAACATTTGCTATGCAACTTTGGGATCCATTCGCTGGTAATCCTTTCGACGGAAGTGCTTACGCTTGGGCCGAACAACAAGGGAGTGGTTTAGGCGTGACAAGTGGAACTGCAGCTGTAAGCGCAAGTGGAATTCAAAAATTTGGCGTCTTTGTTTTATCGTCATTGGATGTTTTCGGTCCGCTTCCAGTGGAATTAATCAATTTCTCAACCTTATGTGACGAAAAAACAGTTAATATTCAATGGAGTACAGCTTCAGAGAATAACTCAGATTACTTTATTTTAGAAAAAAGTACAAACGGTGCCGACTGGAGGTCAGTGGATGAAATAAATGCAGCTGGAAATTCAAGTACTATTAATAACTACTCTATTAGAGAAAACGGAAATGGTTTAGTCTATTATCGTTTACGTCAAGTAGATATAAATGGAAAAGAAACAATATATGGTCCAATTAGTGCCAATTGTGAAGGAGGTTTAGAAAATTCTTTATCTGTATTTCCAAATCCAAACAAGGGTTCGTTTACAGTAGAAGTCATCAACAACATTGAAGAAGATGCGACTATCCAAATCATGGATATGCAAGGAAGAATTATCGAAAATAGAAAGGTTTTATTACTAAAGGGTGTCAACCAATTTACATTCGATATCTATTCTATTGCTAAAGCCACATATACGCTTCGTGTGATTTCAGAATCCAACTTTAGTGCCGTGAAGATTGTAAAAGACTAGTTTATGGTAGCAACAAAGAAGTTGCACAAGAATAAAAGTTAAAGTAAAACTATGAGGTTTGGGGAGTTATCGGAAATTCCAGATGACTCCTTCAAGCTTCTAAAATGTTAAGCGATATACTTTTTCGCTAACATTCCCTACTCCGTCTATTGCCTTAATCAGTACTTCTTTCTCTCCTTTCAAGTCTTTTGGTGGAATAAAAAAGAACATGCTATTCTTTGGTTCATATTCTAGCAGATACCATTCCTTATCGATGTAAATATTATAAGAAGTTAGCCCTGAACCGTTTTCGGTGATATACCATGCCAACTGTTTACCATTGACAAATCCATTATTTTGAAAATTTCTTTCTTTAATAAGTGGTGCAATCGTATCTATTTCAACATAAAATGTCCCAAACGACTTTGGTCGAGTCGTAATCCAACCATCTATTACAGTTCCGTTTTCAGAATATTTTCTTCCATTGCTAGCTTCTCTAACGATATAGGATTTGTCAGCAAAAGCAGCGTTCCCAATAGGTAACATCAACTTAAATGTTTCTTGTAATGGCACTTTATCATTTCCAAAGACAATTTTATTTCCGTTTGCACTTAACAACAAAGGTGTTGGTTCATAAAGTATTCCAGGAGGAAATAAGACATAATGTGTTTTCTCGTAACTCAAAAATGCACTATCCGGATAAAGAGCATCTTGTCCTTGGTAAAATGCTGGTAATTCCAACTTCTCTCCTTCGCTTATTTTTAAATTGAAGCGCAAGTGACTTGTGTTTCCATAGGCATCTTTTGCAAT
This sequence comes from Brumimicrobium sp., assembly GCA_035497735.1. Taxonomy (GTDB): domain Bacteria; phylum Bacteroidota; class Bacteroidia; order Flavobacteriales_D; family Crocinitomicaceae; genus Brumimicrobium. The sequence continues at coordinate 48,927 of DATJCX010000009.1, forward strand.
GTAGTGAACAGGATAACTAGCTCCTGACTCGACTTTTATCACGCCATTATTAATTTCCTTCCTATAAATCGGCAAGTTGTTATTGGTCGTTTTAAAAGCTTTATGAAAATGTCTTTTCCTTACATGATATTCCTCGTAATCCTTATGCGTATTGATCTGTCTATTCGTTTCGAATGAAATTCTCTCAATTTTCTGACTAAAGAAAGTGTCTTTATCGATGATTAGAAAAGTTTCATAAACACCACAAACGTTTTCTGCTGCATTCAATTTATCGATGACCTCAAAAGCAAAACCAATTCCCCCCGTTTTTGTTAGATAAGAAGCGGGAACTGTAAGTGTATTTCCTGCAATAGCATAGTTTCCATTCCCCCCATTTACAGCTAGTCGAATTGATTTATTTGGAACGCGGTAACCCTCATCAGAAAGACCGTAGAGTTTTAATTCTCTAATAATCGGTGCTTGAGTATCAACAATATCAAAGTTAAACAACAATGGATTTAAGGCCTCTTCTGTAAGCGTTTCTCTAATCTCAAAATGTAAATGCGGTGCCGAGCTACCTCCGGTATTTCCTGATTTGGCTATGATTTGTCCCTTTTTAACCCTTACCGAATCTTTTGCTGGATAATAATCAATGGTGAACCCTTCTGCCTTTCTTTGTTGCTCAATTACTAAGTCTTTTAACTCACCTACATATTTATCTAAATGCGCATAAACTGTGGTCAATCCGTTATAGTGGTCGATATAAACAACATGTCCATATCCCCATGGAGAAACACGAATTCTAGAAACATAACCGTCTTCTACACTACGTACATTCAGGCCGATTCTTCGCTCTGTTTTAATATCGATACCTGTATGGAAGTGATTTGATCGTAATTCCCCAAAATTCCCGGCCAATACCAAAGGTATATCTAGTGGAGAACGAAAGTTCACATCCTTATATTTGTCTATTTGCGCAAATGATAAAACGCTAAAAAACAAAGCAATACCTACTACAAACAACCCATTCATTCTCCTCACTAATTATATAGTTTATAATCAAGATCCATATTTTCAAGTAACTCAATCATTTCATGAGTAATATCTACTTTAAGCGCTCTTGATGGCATTTCCACTTCTAATTTATTCAATTCATCTACCACCTTAAATTTAACTTGGAATTTTCCTGGACTAGCCACAAACATATCGTTTAGCAAGTCAATATTTTGGTGATTCACTTCCTTTATCGGCATTTTTATTTCAATACCCGAAGCCATTTGTTCTCTAATATTCGATAGAAAATCCATTCTTTTTATAGAAAACTCAAAGTCCTGTGGATTCCATCGTTTCGGCTCAATCTTTCCAGTAATAAAAACAAAAGCACCTTCAATCATGAAATCTTTATACTTACCGTAGTCGTGATTAAAAAGATTGATTCTCGCAGTATCGTTATAATCTTCAATCGTAAGCGTTCCAAAAGGATCTCCTTTTCTTGTAAAACGATGTTCAACCATTGTGATAATCGCAGCAAGAGTGAATTCTTGATTCTTATAACTATCTACGCTGTTTACATATTCCAAACTTCCTGTACAGAAAGACTTTATATCAACTTTATATTCATCTAATGGGTGACCAGAAATGTAAATTCCTACCACCTCTTTTTCTTTTCTTAGTTTTTGAAGAATTGACCATTCTGGCGTTTGCGGAACAATCGGTGCAGGAGATTCAACCCCTGAGCTTTCCCCAAACATACTCACTTGGTTAGAACTTAAACTCTCTTGATGACTTTTACCAAACTTGATGGCATTATCAATAAAAGTAGTCTTGTTATCTTCTGCAAAATACTGCGCTCTATGAATATTCGTAAAAGAGTCAAGTGCACCAGATAAAATCAAACCCTCAAAGGCCTTTTTGTTGATTTTCTTTAGGTCCACACGTTTTGTAATATCAAAAACACTCGTGAAAGGTCCGTTTTCTTTTCTTTCTGTTACGATAGCATCAACAGGACTTTCTCCTACCCCTTTGATTGCTCCTAGTCCAAAGCGAACTGCTCCATCTTTGTTAACCGTAAACTTAAAGTTTGACTCATTCACATCAGGTCCTAAAACCTCCAAGCCCATTCTTTTACACTCATTCATAAAGAAGGTAACTTGCTTGATATCATTCATATTGTTACTCAACACAGAAGCCATGTATTCTTGAGGATAGTTGGCTTTTAAATATGCAGTTTGATAAGCAATCCAAGCATAACAAGTCGAGTGAGACTTATTAAAAGCATAGGAAGCGAAAGCCTCCCAGTCATGCCAAATCTTTTCTAATTTCGCTTTATTATGTCCACGTTCAACACCTTGTGTTAGGAATTTTGGTTTTAACTCTTCTAGAAGAGAAAGCACCTTTTTACCCATTGCTTTTCTCAAAGTATCGGCTTCACCCTTTGTAAAACCTCCTAATTTCTGAGAAAGCAACATTACCTGCTCTTGATAAACAGTAATTCCGTATGTTTCTTCTAGGTATTCACTTGAATCTTCAATATCATAAATGATTGGCTCTTCCCCGTGTTTTCTTTTAATAAAACTAGGAATGTACTCAATCGGTCCTGGTCTATACAAAGCGTTCATGGCAATTAAATCGGCAAAAACTGTCGGTTTTAATTCACGCATGTATTTCTGCATTCCCGGCGATTCATACTGGAAAATACCAATTGTTTCACCTCGCTGGAAAAGTTCATATGTCTTCACATCGTCCAAAGGAAATTCGTCTGGCACCAAGTCTATACCTCTTGTTTCCTTTACAAATGCCACGGCATCTTTAATTAAAGTCAAGGTCTTTAGCCCCAAGAAGTCCATTTTCAACAGACCAGCCTCCTCTACAACAGAGTTGTCGTATTGTGTACAGTACATGTCGGAATCCTTAGCCAAAGCTACAGGAACGAATTCTGTAATATCACTCGGTGTAATAATGATTCCACAAGCGTGAATTCCGGTATTTCTAACGTTTCCTTCAATCTGAACAGCCTTATTTAATACATCCGATTGCGGACTATTTCCTTTAGCTATATTAATCAATTGATTCGCCATATCGATGTCCTCTTGCTTGCCTTTTAGCTTGCTCGCTAATTCTTCTGGACTAAAGTTCATCAATCTATTCAAAGAAATATCCGGCATTAGCTTCGCCAATCTATCGGCATCCGATAAAGGTAAATTCAGGGCTCTCGCCGTATCACGAATAGACGATTTGGCCGCCATCGTACCATAGGTAACAATCTGCGCCACTTGATTCGCACCGTATTTATTGATTACATAATCAATCACTCGACCACGTCCTTCATCATCGAAGTCAATATCAATATCGGGCATGGAGACACGTTCCGGGTTTAGGAAACGCTCAAAAAGCAAGTCGTACTTAATCGGGTCAACATTCGTAATTCTCGTACAATAAGCAACAGCGGATCCGGCAGCCGACCCCCTTCCAGGCCCTACTATCACTCCCATATCTCGAGCAGCTTGACAGAAGTCTTGCACAATCAAGAAGTAACCTGGATATCCTGTTTTTGCAATTGTGTCTAACTCAAAGTCTAGTCGTTCACTAATTTCATCCGTAATTTCTCCATATCTTTCTTTCGCTCCTTTATAAGTAAGGTGACGTAAATAGTTGTTTTCCCCTCTTTTTCCTCCATCCTCTTTATCTAACTCATCTTGAAACTCTTCAGGAATATCAAATGCAGGAAGAAGAACATCACTTGCCAAGCGGTATCTCTCACACTTATTAGCAATCTCCATTGTATTTTCAATCGCTTCAGGCAGGTCTGCAAACAATTGCTTCATTTCCTCTGGCGACTTGATATAATAATTATCATTCTCAAGTCCAAAACGAGTACCTCTCACTCTACCAATTGGCGTTTCAACAGTTTGACCATCTCTAATACACAATAAAATATCATGGGAAGCTGCGTCTTCTTTGTTAGGATAAAAAGTGTTGTTGGTTGCTACAATTTTTACATCATGTTTTTTGGCAAACTGCAGCAACACTTCATTCACACGGCGTTCATCCTCTTGATCATGGCGCATTATTTCGAGATAAAAATCATCTCCAAACTGTTCTTTCCACCAAATCAAAGCTTCTTCCGCTTGTTTTTCTCCTACGTTCAGAATTTTATTAGGAATTTCACCATATAAATTTCCTGAAAGTACAATGATATCCTCTTTGTATTGTTCTATTATCTTCTTATCGATTCTAGGAACATAGTATTTTCCTCTTGTAAAGGCAATAGAAGCCATTTTCGAGATGTTGTGATAGCCATTCTTGTTCTTTGCCAAAAGCACTATCAAATCACCATTGTCTTTTACTCTTTTATCTAAATGGTCTTCACATACGTAGAATTCACAACCGATAATAGGGGTGATTTCATTTTTATCAAAGGGAAGACCTTCCGCTTCTGCTTGTTGCCTTTCTGCTTGAACCGTTTTATTATGAGCATTGACAAACTTCTCAAAATGGAAAGCTCCCATCATGTTTGCCGTATCCGTTAGAGCAATCGCTGGCATGTTGTGCTCAGCAGCTTTCTTAATTAAATCCTTAATACTCGTTGTAGAGTTAAGAATGGAAAACTGGGAATGGTTGTGCAAGTGCACAAAAGAAACATCGGCTAATTGCGCTAAACCTTCCTTGATATCTTTTTTAGAAACCTTCTCTATAGGCTCTTCCGTTTTGCTTAACTCATTACTTAATTCTTTAAGGTTTTTATGTTTTAGTCCAACTGGCTGAATCATTGTTGGATTTGCTACTTCGTATTTCTCAAAGTAACTTTCGTCCGTATGTAAATCTTCCGCAGTAAAAACTCTTCTCCTAACCAATTCGAAGAAAGAACGCGCTGTCGCCTCAACGTCCGCAGAAGCATTATGCGCTTCTGCAAATGGGTCGTTAAAAAGATGTTGGTGTAATTCTGTTAGTGTTGGCAATTTGAACCTTCCTCCACGTCCACCTGGTATTTGACAAAGTGCTGCTGTTGTTTCGGTACAAGTATCTAGTACAGGAATATCGTGCATAGTTGTTTCAATTCCTGCTCGAATAAACTCTGCTCCCATCACATTTAAGTCAAAACCTAAATTTTGACCAACTTGAAACTTAGATTTGCTTAATGCAATGTTAAACTCTTCTAATACTTTTTTTAAATCGACGCCTTCTGTTTCAGCCAAAAGAGTAGAAATACCATGAATTTGTTCAGCTTGATAGGGAATATCATATCCGTCTGGACGAATGATATAGTCTTTTGCCTCGATCAATTTTCCTGTTTCGTCGTGCAATTGCCAAGCTATCTGAACACATCTAGGCCAGTTGTCAACTTCCTTATAGGATAACTTAAAATCTCTCGGCAAGCCCGTTGTCTCGGTATCAAAAACTATATACATGGTCAATCTTGAATTAGAAGGTGTTTAACAGCAAGGAATCCCCTAACTTTCTTTGCAAAAAAATAAAATTCCGTCTTGAAAACGGAATGTAAAAGTAACAATTTTTCTACTCTTTTTCCTGTCAGAATTAAACTAAACTTATTAACAGGTCGGCTATCCTTTATATATCATAGGATTAGTTCAAAACAAAAAAAAGGGAAACTTTCGTCTCCCTTTTACTAACTTATATTCAAACAGTTTATTGTACGATTAATTTCTTTTGTTGAACCACTCCTCCTTGCTGTAAACGAACGATATAAGTTCCTTTCGCAAATGTTGAAGTGTTGATTGGCAACTGTACTTTCTCGTTGATTACATAAGAACGCGTTGCTACAACTTTACCTGTTAAATCAGAGATTGTTAACACAACATCATTTCCTTTTACAAAGTCAACATCGATGAATGCCATTTCATTTGCTGGATTAGGATAGATGTTAAACGACTGCTCTTTCAAGCTGTTTTCAACCACTCCTAAAGTAGCATCACATTCTGCTAAACCAGCAGATATTGCATCTGAAACAGTTGAGTGACTTCCGTTGTCAATTTTTCCGTTAGCAGCGATCAACATTCCTACGATGTTCATATTCTCAATATTCCATTCTGTTGGAATAGTGAACTTGAAACAAACTGTGTGCTTATCTCCTGCAACAGTACTACTTGGCAACAGTCCAGTTCCTCCTGCAAACGACGGAACAATTGTTCTCGCCACGTGATCATACACCATGCTGCTTGCAGGAACAGTTGCAGGCAAGGATTCATACCCTCCCATCTCTCCTGAACCACCGCCAGCATAGTAATTAACTTGTGCGTATCCATTTGCCGTTCCAGTTACACCGTCTTCCGTTAAAACACAAGCTACTTTCCAGTTTCCAGAAATTGGAGAAATAAAGTCATATGTTAAACTAACAGTTAATTCTCTTGTTGCTGGATCAAAAGATGCTCCATTTGAAATCACTGCTTTAGGCGCAATTAAAATTCGTTGAATAAAATCTTCTTCCAAAGCAGAAGGGTCAATAGCTGTACCTCTATCTACTAAAGCACTTGGATATCCTTGAATTTTCGAACCGATTCCTGCGTCATAAACTGGGTGAACCATTGGGTCGCCATTATGCACCGCTATTCCAGCCCAAAAACCTTCATATTTCTCAGCCATGTAATCCATAAAAACAGCACCACGTGGACACCATCCGCACCAAGTTCCCGTTCCTTCTTCACCTACGACAACTTTTCCTGCTGCCGGAACAAGCGGCTCGATATTAATACTTTTCGCATCATCACTTGCATCGTCGTCCGCCCCATTTCCATTTACATTAGAAACAGTAACTGTTAAAGGATTGTTTCCTGAAGCCAATGCCACTAATTGCGTGAATTCATATTCATGCGTTGCTAAAGAAGCTAAAGTAAGTCCTGAAACGCTTTCCGTTACACTGATACCACCGGTATAAGTATATGTCAAATCAAAAGAAGTAATTACATCCTCTCCTACGTTTCTAACTTTCGCAGAAACAGGTAGTGATTGTCCCGCTAAACCGAAAATTGGTTTTACATAAGTAACCCCTGCATTTAAAGCTGGTAAAGCAGCCGGTATATGGTTATAACTAACATCATCGATAAAGAATTCAGACTGACCATTTCCACCCATTTGAGCTGGGTTTACAGGGAATATATCCCATATTCCAATAGAGTTAACTGGATTAGAAAATGTTCCAGCACTTACACCATCAACGATTACATCCCAGACGTTTGTTGTTAAGTCAACTTCTAACTTAAGGTTAAACCACTCCCCATTAGGGTAGGAACCTTCTAAAAGAACATCACCAGTGCTTCCATTGTCAAACTTAAAAGTTCCATTTTGCAAAAAGTAACCTTGTAAAGCCCAAACTTGTCCTACTGTATGATTTTGCTGTAAATTAAAGTACGCTCCTTTTCCAGTTACAACTTTCATATTAAAGTCAAGTTCAAAACTTCCTGTTGTATAAACTTCTTCAAATTTCAGAATAACGTCGGCAGGTCCACCATTTGCTGAACTAGCAAGAAAGTGCAATGAATTCGGTCCACTTGCTGCGTCAACATCAGATATTTTCACATCTTCAGATCCTCCTGGCTGATTCGACCAAGTACTCCATTCTGGATTAGATAACCCTAAATAATCACCTGCTGCATAACTGTCGAAGTTGTCTGAAAATATTTGTGCATTTAAACTGCTTCCCAGCATTAATGCGGAAGCAAAAAGTAATATTTTTCTCATAGTTTCTATTTAATAGTTTGATACGAATGTAACGAATAAAAAAATGGAAACAGAAAACTATTTAAGAAAATATTCACAACTATCCGAAAGTTTTTAAAGTAAAATAGTCCCTTATCTTTGTAGATCACAACAAATACATTGATAAAATGGGACTATTTCGTAGAAACAAAAATAACAACAAACCGATTATTAAACAAATAATTGATTTAATAC
>DATJCX010000010.1:0-17691 GCA_035497735.1 Brumimicrobium sp.
TAGAAGTATAATGGAATCGGCGGTTGAGAACGGGTTGGAAAAAAGAGGTTTTGTAAAAGATTTTAAGAACATCAGTTTAGATGAAAAAGCTTATACAAAAGGGCATCACTACGCAACCATTTTAATCGATAGTGACACCAACACAGTGCTGAACATGGTTGAAGGGGGAAAAGGAAAAGATGTTAAGAAACTTTTTGTAAATGTGACTGGTGAGACGAAACAACCACAATTAAATATAGTGAATATGGATATGTGGAAACCATTTATTAACACAATAAAATCTATCGCTCCACAAGCGATAATAGCACATGATAAGTTCCAATTATTCAAGATGTTATCGGAAGCCATTGATAAAACAAGAAAAAAGGAAGTGAAAGATAACCCTCAACTAAAAGGGCAGAAATACACTGTTTTGAAGAATGCTAACAGTAGAACAGAAACTCAGCAAGCTATATTCGAACAGTTGATTAAAGACAATTTAAAAACCTCGCAAGCGTGGTTAATACGAGAGAACTTTAAAAGAGTATTTGCCGACAAACAAAACGCCCAAAACAATTATAAACAGTGGAAAGAAAATGCACTGACTTTTTCAATTAATGCAGTAAATAAAGTTATTGCCACATTCGACAGACACTTGAAGGGGATAATTAATGCAATAATCACCAGTACTTCTAGTGCAAAACATGAAAACAAAAATGGAGCCATTCAATCAGTCATTGCAAAAGCAAGAGGATTTAGAAATTTTGAACGATTTAGGATAAATATACTGTTCTATTTTGGAAATTTAAAACTCGTTCCACAAAATATTTAGTAATGGCACCAATTAATTATAATTTTTCAATAGCGTCTTAAACGTTTTTAGTGTATCGCTATTTTAGGATAGGAAAATATAAAAGCAAAAAAAAGAGCTCGATGATTCGAACTCTTTTTTTTCTTATGCTAATAGAATTACTTAGTCTTTAAAGTTCCCCCTAAAGCCTTACATGCTTTTTCAACTTCGTCTTTGTCTTTATTTTTAATATCAGAATATTCTACTTCTCCTGATACTTCTACACCTCCTGTACTATTGCTATAAGTACAAACGTAATCTTTTTTACACGAAGTTAAAGCTAATGCTCCAAATACAACTCCAACAAATAATAACTTTTTCATAATTAATAATTTTTATTAGTTTTTTAAATAAATATATGTTAGATGCAAATATATATAATTATGTTTATAATAAATCTGTTTTTATTAAATTTATTTTAATGGGTAAAGAAGAAGTGTATCCACCCGACTAACCACATCTTGAATCCTCCACATCTTCTTCCGTAATTTGCAGAAAAAAGTATGAAATTACAGCAAGAGATGTACTCGGAGGTGAGAAAGTGGAAGTCAAGCGGACAAACTAGGGCGGACTTTGTAAAAGTAAAAACTTATACGCTTGCAAAGTTTGATTACTGGATAAGACGGTATAAAAAGGAGAAAATTAAACCAACAAAATCAAGCTTCAAGGAAATCCCAATCACAAAACCAATCGCTACTCCAGCAGTAAAAGTTGAAAAACTAGTTGAACTAGACCTACCATCAGGAATTAAAATCACAGTCTACAAATGAGTTTTGGTTTAGATACTTCAACAAAAGTCTTTCTATATGCCAAGCCATGCGATATGCGTAAAGGATTTGATGGGCTTTTTGGGCTTGTGCAAAATGAAATGGAGCTAAATCCATTAAGCGGTTACCTTTTCGTTTTCATTAGCAAAGATCGAAATAAAGTGAAAATACTTTTTTGGGATAAAGACGGTTTGGTTTTGTATTACAAACGCCTTGAAAAAGGAACTTTCAAACGCCCAACTGCCAATGTTTACGCGCCAAATAGTGAGCTCACTCAAGAAGAGATATACATGATTTTACGAGGAATCGACTTTGAGAAAACCAAGAAAAGAAAGCGGTATTTAACCACATGATTTCGTTGATTACTTTGGTGTAAAACTCATTGTTTACAAGGGTTTTTGACGTATTTTTGAGGTGTGGAAAATGAGTTAGGAAATATGACAAAGCAGGAGTTGATTGATCAACTTTTGCTGCTCAAAAAATCCAATCAGAAACTTGAATCATCCAACCAAAAACTTGAATCATCCAACCAAAAACTTGATTTTGTTAATCAAAAGAAAGATCAAGACATTGCTAAGAAAGAAGATGATATCGCTCGACTAAACATCATTGTAGCAAATTTGCAGCGCATGCTTTTTGGTTCTAAAAAGGAACGGTTCATTAATGAGAACAAAGATCAGTTGGCGCTATCATTTGAAGAGTTCGCCTCTCAAGAAGCTTTAGCTGATGAGACTCCTGTAAAGGAAAAAATCGCATATGAGCGTAAAAAAACAGCTAAACATGCTGGTCGAAATAAATTACCAGAAAACCTTCCAGTAGCAGAGGAGATCATCGAGCCAGAAGATTTAACTGAGGACATGGTGAAAATGGGGGAAGAAATTACTGAGATATTGGAATACACACCAGCTCAGTTTTTCAAGCGCCGCATTATCCGACCTAAATACGTAAACAAAAAGACTCAAGAAATAAAAATTGCTGAGCTTCCATCCAGACCCATTGAAAAATGCTTAGCAGGAAACTCAGTTTTAACACAGATCTTGGTTAGCAAATACGTGGATCATCTGCCGCTATATCGTCAACAGCACCACGAAGTAGCAGCGTAGCTAAATATTTAAGCGAGCCGATATAGAAATAGCGCCATCTACGATTGATTCTTGGGTGGCGCTAACAGGAAATCTTCTTGTTCCGCTATATGATCGAATGGTAGAATATGTCAAACATCAACGCTACCTTCAAGCCGACGAGACAACTTTAAAAGTATTAGACAAGGATAAGAAAGGTAAAACGCACTTGGGTTATCTATGGGTATATCATGCGGTGCAGTCCAAATTGTGTGTTTTTGATTATCAAAAAGGACGTGGAACTGATGCTCCTCGCCAAATGCTCACGGATTATCGTGGCGCATTACAAACCGATGGTTATAAGGTTTACAATCATTATTGTCTGAGTAAAGAAATAAAGCACCTGGCTTGCTGGGCTCATGCACGTCGCTATTTTGAAAAAGCATTAATGCAAGACAAAAAGCGTGCTTCATACGTGTTGGAAGAAATCCAAAAACTCTATGCCGTTGAACGCAAAACAACCGATCTAACCGCTGAAGAACGCCAAGCAGTTCGTTTAGAAGAAGCACTTCCGATAATCAACAATCTCGGAAAGTGGATGCATCGCGAGCGAAATATGGTATTACCTAAATCACTCATCGGAAAAGCTATTGAATATTGCACTAAGTTATGGTCAAGTCTACTGACTTATCTAGAAAATGGAAACTACCATATCGACAATAATGCCATCGAAAATAAAATACGACCAGTAGCAATTGGTCGAAAAAATTACCTCTTTGCAGGCTCTCACAACGGTGCCCAAAGAACAGCAATGTTTTATACCTTCTTCGCCAACTGCAAGCTCAATGGTGTAAACCCTGAAAAATGGCTCAATAAAGTGCTCGAAGTAATCGCCGACTATCCGTGCAATAAATTACAAGACTTGTTCCCTGAAAATTTGGAGGTGTAGTTGCTCGGGTGGATACAATTCTTATCCTTCTTGGCTAAGATAAATAGATCTTAAAACAACAATCCCATCAACATTGCTATTGATGGGATTGGTTTATATTTTCTTCAAAAAGAAATAATTCTATTGTTCTCTAATACTGTATTCTGTTTTGTTACCCATTTCCTGAGCAGCATAAGCGATAGAGTTAAAATCTAAATCTTGTAATATCTCACGTGCTGTGAAAATAATACCCATTGGAACATGTTCGTCTGCTTTAAAGCAAGTAATAACATTTTCTTTTGGTGCGATAAAATCTAAAGGTTTAGATTTGAATTTTTCAATTTTCCATTGTCCGATGTGATTTATTCCATCAGGATGCAGGATGCCGTCGTATTGTATTGCGATACCTTTGTAAAACTTGCTTGCATCTCCTTTAAGAGGTGCTCCTAAGTAAACAAAGTCAACAGTTGAACGTTGTTTGAAAGGTGTTAAATCTGTAACCCCAGTACCTTGTGCATTATTAATCTTCACTAATGGATCAATTTCCTTAGTAGTTGTTGCAACCATGAAGAAGAATAAAAGCATGAATACAATATCCGGTAGGGATGAAGTATTAATAGCTGGTGGTCCTGATTCACCTTTTTTCTTAAATTTTGACATAATTAACGTTTTGGTTTAACCTCAATTAGTTTTAATGGGAATAAAGCTTCAATCAACTCCATTCTTTCCTTGTACATGCGGATTTCTGGTGTTTGCTCGCTTTCTCTTTGTAGTACTACTGCACTCATTCGAGAATAGCTAATACCAAATAGTTCTTCCGATTCCTTGTCGCGTAATTCTGTAATCGCTTTTTCAACTTCAGATTGTACAGCTACATAAGCTGAGTAATCTGTGTCGATAAATGACTCTAAACGAATATGCGCTTCAAAAGCAATCTCTGGCATTTCCTTCTTTCCACTATACTTTGAGTAAAGTTTGGCCATATCTAGCTTCTCTTTCCATTTCGAAACAGCATCTAATGCTTGCTCAATTCTCTTTTGCGTATTGTCATCAATAACTTCTTGATTTTCTAACGCATCAAGTCGATTCATTTGATTATCTAAATTTTGTTGATATAACTCAACACTACCAAATGCATAGTAAGGATATTTAATATCACGATTTTGTTTCTTATCTCTGTTTACCAAGTAGAAGTGCTTAATCTTACTATTTAAAGTAGAGATATCTTCTGGCTTGATAATCGAGTCACGTGCTTGAATAACCTGCTTACTGTTAATGGTAATTTTATAGATATTCTTTTCTTGAACTGGAGATTGAGGCTGGTTTGTTTCGACCTTTTTTGGAATTTTACGCAGGTATGCAGTATCCTTATCCATTGTTGTTGTAACAAGGAAGAATATCAGCAATAGGAAGGCGATATCCGCCATTGACCCTGCATTAATTTCCGGTGCTTCTCTCTTTGCCATTCTTGTAATTAATTTCTAAAAAATTTCATAAAAAAGCCCATAAATAGAGCTAATAAAGTACTAATACCCATTAAAATAAATGTGGTAATAATACCGGCATGGGTAAAGTTAATCTCACCTGCTGTTGCACTTACTCCACCTTGAACGTTTAATGACTCAAGTGTGTCAGTTGTTCCAATTGCATATAGAATATAGAACAATACTGCAGAAATAACAATTCCTAAGATTGACTTGATTCCTTGTGCTGGTCTAGAAATTAACAGCATGATAAAGAATACTAGAATTAAAGCTGTTGCAATTCCAATCGCCCAAAATGAGATATTGATTGAAGAACTGAACCAGAAATCATTCATGTATTCTTGCTGAACTAACTTGTCGCTATCCCCATTAACATTTGAAGTCATCACAAAGAAAACTGCAATTAATGAAGGAATCGCAATAATTAGTTTTATAGCTAGACCTAGAATATTTAATTTTTTTTCGTTATCCATAACTTATGGTTTTATAAAGTGAATAAATTTTATTGCTAAGTATATAAAGCGTTGCTATTATTTAGCTACTTTATACTTAATTAGCATATCCACTAATGAAATTGATGCGTTCTCCATTTCGTTAACGATACCATCTACTTTTGAAACGATATAGTTGTAGAAAATTTGAAGAATCATCGCTGCAATCAAACCGAATACGGTTGTCAATAACGCAACTTGAATACCACCCGCTACTGTAATAGGAGAAACTTGTCCGTCTTCAACAATCTTCTCGAATGCGAAAATCATCCCAATTACCGTACCTAAGAATCCTAACATCGGAGCTAGTGCGATAAACAATGTTAACCATGAAATACCTTTGTCTAATAGACCCATTTGTACTCCACCGTAGGCAACAACTGTTTTTTCGACAGACTCGACCCCTTCATCAACGCGTGATAGACCTTGGTAGAAGATGGACGCAATAGGACCTCTAGTGTTTCTAGAAATTTCTTTTGCACCTTCAACATCACCTTTTGCTAACTTAGCGTCAATTTCGTCAAGAAATTTCTGTGTGTTAATTGAAGATAAGTTCAAGTAAACGATACGTTCAATACTAACTGCCAATCCAATGATAATGTCAATTAATACTAGACCCATCCAGAAAGGATCCCCTTCAATGAACTTTTTCTTAAGCGTAGAAATGAAACCTACTTCAACTTCTTCAGTTGTTTCATTACTTGCCTCAATTGATTCAACTGGTTCTTCGTCTGCCATTTGGCTGATCGCTTCTACCACCGAATCTTCAGCGCTTTCTACTGCTGTTACTTCATCCACACTTGCATCCTGAGCAAATGTCATTGTACTAAATCCGAATGTAAACATTCCGATAATCGCTAGAGAACTAATTATTTTTTTCATGTTCTTTTAGAATTGTAAATTAATCGATTTTGTAAAATTATAAATATTCTTATATAATCCAAAAGTTTTTCAAAATTTAAGCGGAGAGAGAGGGATTCGAACCCTCGATTCCTTTAAGGGAATACTCGCTTTCCAGGCGAGCCAGTTCAACCACTCCTGCACCTCTCCTTTAAAAACTGTTTAAACTTTCAAAGTGGCTAAAGTACAAAAAATATTTATTCATAACCCAATGATTTGTGTTTATTATACTATCATTTTTCTGAATGGTAGTGATTGTTGAGCCTTTAGTCTGCTTTTTAGGTTTTTAAGGAATAAAAAAGCCCAAACTTTCGTATGGGCTTCGTATTTATTTGAACGTTTTTAATCAATCTTATGGTTGAATTAAAACAGTTGCAGTATTTTCTTTCTCTTCTTCTACCTTAATCATTCCCTGACCTATTAGTCCGTCCTTTTTAGCGGAAATATCTAAAACCGCTACTCCAGCTTGACCTAATTGGTAAACTTCGTTGAAATTAAATGTAGCGACTCCATCTATGTTTGTGACAGCCGTGTCTCTACGAACTACTGGCTTAATAGGTGTTTCTGTAGATGTTCCATATAGGATAACTTGCGCTCCTGGTACCAATGCGTTAGCTGTATCACGTACAGTGATTTTTACAATTGTGTCCCCTTTCTTTCTACATGATCCAAAAGCAAAGGTAATTCCCATTACAATCATAACAACTCCGGATAAAAACAAATATCTTTTCATATTACTTTTAATTTCTATTTTTAATAACGTTAATTTATCAAATAGGTTGCTAATCTTCTAAAACAATTGTGTGGGTAGAAGTAAGATTTGCCTTCGCACGAGCTTTGCTGATTGTAAATGTATTGGTTGTATCTTTAGCGTAAACGTTAAAGTAAGCTACCTTTTCATCATCTTTTCCATAAGAATCAAACAACTCATCTAAGTTGAATATAACCGTGCCTGCATCGTTTGATCTTTTCTCATCATAAAACTCAGGGGTACCCTTAGAGATATCTCCTACGAGTCTAACCAAAGCACCTTCGGTCAAAATGTAATCACTAGACCTTACGTAAACCTTTAGGATAGATGGTTCCTTATCTGTACAAGAATGAAGCATCATCACTAATAATGATACTGCAAGGATGAATGATTTCTTAGTTAAAGCCATGAGCTGTATTTAATTAGTATAACGTGTTTGATTAACAAAAGTAGGATAAATTTTTTGAAATATACCTCTTTTTTATAAATTATATGTATTCCTTCTGGTTTTTATAGCGATTGCAATGGCTCAGCCTTATCATGCTGTCAATTTTTTTATTCGAATTTATTCTGCTATTTCCTCTATTAAGAACTATCTTTAGCGTTCCGATTTTTATAGTTCAATATACAATACCTTTTTAAAATGGCGAAAGTTAAAACAGCTTTTTTTTGTCAGAATTGTGGTCACGAAGCTCCAAAATGGCTTGGTAGATGTCCCTCTTGTGGCGAATGGAATACCTTTGTTGAAGAAGTTTTAAGTAGCGGTAAAAATGAAGTGACTGCTTTTTCTAGAACTTCAAAAAAAACAGCGACTCCTAAAGCTATTCATGAAATAAGGGAAGTTGAACAACCTCGTTTTATTTTACAAGACGGTGAATTTAATCGTGTATTGGGTGGCGGCCTTGTCCCTGGTTCTCTTGTTTTATTTGGAGGTGAACCTGGAATTGGGAAATCTACGCTTATGCTGCAAATTGCAATGCAAGAAACAAATCAAAAAATTCTCTACGTGTCAGGAGAGGAGAGTGAACAACAAATTAAAATGAGAGCGAGTAGAATTGGTTCCTTAAATGAAACTTGTTTTCTGCTGACTGAAACATTACTAGAGAGTATTTTTAAACATGCCGAAGATTTGCAACCGGATTTTATGGTAATCGACTCTATTCAAACTTTACATAGCGAATCTATCGATAGTTCGCCAGGAAGTATTTCCCAAATTAGAGAATGTACCGGACAGTTGTTGCGCTTTGCAAAGCAAACTGATACGCCTGTTTTTCTGATTGGACATATTACCAAAGAAGGTTCTCTGGCTGGACCAAAGGTCTTGGAACACATGGTAGATACTGTTTTGCAATTTGAAGGTGATAGAAATCATGTGTATAGGTTGCTAAGGAGTATTAAAAATCGTTTTGGTTCAACGAATGAACTAGGAATCTATGAGATGTTAGGAACTGGTTTGAGAGAAGTGGAAAACCCTTCTGAGATTCTTATTTCTAACAGCGAAGAAAAGTTTTCGGGTACAGCCATTGCAGCAACATTAGAAGGATTACGACCTATGTTGATTGAAGTTCAGGCCTTGGTGAGCACTGCTGTTTATGGTACGCCACAGCGAAGTGCGACTGGTTTTGATTTGCGCAGACTGAATATGTTGTTGGCGGTAATGGAAAAAAGATGTGGTTTTAAATTAGGCGCCAAAGATGTTTTCTTGAATATCGCTGGTGGAATTAAGGTGAATGACCCTGCTATTGACCTTGCTGTTGTAGCTTCTATTCTTTCTTCTAATGCCGACTTGGCGATGGAGAAAAATGTTTGTCTTTCTGCCGAAGTGGGCTTGTCGGGCGAAGTTAGACCTGTCAATCGTATTGATCAACGAATTATGGAAGCAGAAAAACTAGGCTTTGAGAAAATCATCATTTCTAAAGAAAACAAAGGTATCAAACAAGCGGATTTTAAAATTCAAATTATTGGCTGTTCTAGAATAGAAGAAGTGCTGAGAGAATTATTTGGGTAATCGCTTGCTGCTATTAAATAATGATTTTGTCAATTATTTACTTTTCTAAAACAATTTTAGAGATTTTGTAATTGTCGTTGATGTCTCTTATTTTTAATAGGTAAGTTCCGTTGTTCAATTCGCTTAAATTGATTAAATTTTCTTTTCCTGATAATTTTAGTCTTAAAAGTTCTTGCCCTGTTACAGAAAAGACAATTACTTCTTTTAGCGCAAGTTCGCTGTTTAAAAAGACGTTTCCTTGTGTTGGATTCGGAAATAAGGTCATGCTCTTAAACTCTTCATTCAACAATGCTAGTTCATTAACATCTATTGTTTTTGAATTTTCTGCTTTACAACCATTTGTAGAAGTCGTAATTAATTTAACAGTATATGTTCCAGGTGAACTGTATGTATGTGTTGGTGCTAAAGATCCCGCAAAGTTTCCATCACCAAAATTCCAGTTGTAATACATAAATCCAGTTGGTAAAGGTGTAAAACTATAAGTTGTTCCATTTTCCGAGTAGATGAAATTCACCTGTTGACCTTCTCTAATTTCAAAGTTGATTTTTGCTTCACCATTGTAGGCCCCAATTTCGGTAAATTGTTTTGCACTGACTACTTTCTGACCCAGTTGATGGTATACAACTTGAATTGTATTTCCTTCCATGGCTATTATTTCTCCGTCTTGAACATCCCAGCATAATTTATAATTGGCTGGTGTATTTACTTGAAATGTAATTGTATCGCGAGTACAAGCGAAAGAAGGTCCGCTTATAGGTAAAGTTTCATCCCGAATAATGTCTAAATAATGATTTTCAATTAAATTATAAATGGTGTCCCAATAAGGTGTTGGTGGATTATTCCAGTCTCCATTTGATGTTCCATGAAACTCATGACCTTCTCCTTCTACAAAATAAGTCGTATGTGGAATGTTTAGGGCGTTCAACTTATTTGAAACAGTTCTTGAACCATGTGTTTTCGGTGTTGTTGGTACGCCAAATGGGTGACCGACACCAAAAGGAACTGTTCCATCTGCTTTTCCATGTACTAGTAAACCGGGAGTTGTCTCGTTTACACTTATCCAATTGGAGTCTCCAATAGCTCCCCAAAGGGAAACATATCCTGTGATATCCATGTTGTGAATATATTCGTTTCCTTCGCAATCTAAACAGCCTAAATCGGGAAAACCGTTGCCAGCAGCTATTGAACTCGGCGATTCATTCTGATCCATATAAACAGTTTGTAAAACAGAAAATGCTCCGGCACTAGAACCACCAATAAAAGTGTAATTGGTATCAATACCATAAACTTCGTGATGTTCTTTTAGGTATCTGATTGCCGCTCTTAAGTCTTGAACTCCTCTATACACTGCTCTTTCCGCACTTGTCGCTGAAACTGGGTTAAATCCTTTTCGATAATCTATTGTTGCGGTAACATATCCTCTTCTGGCGAAACTATCACATAGTGCCATCATGTCTTCCAATTCCTTATTACCAGTTAAAAATCCGCCTGGGTGTACCCAAATCATCAACGGTCTTTTTGTTAAAGTATCATCGTCTGGCGTGAATATGTTTATTTTTAGGTTGGTTTTATTGTATGGTACATTCCAAACTCTTGCGCTTCCATATACAACATTGTTGTGAGCCGTAATAGAGTTAAATATCGGCTTTTCATATCTGAGCGTATCGCATTGTGCACGATAAGAAAGACTAATGAGTATGGTAAGGATTAGAAAAATATATTTTCTTTGGAACATGGTTTTAAATTTGATGGTGAAAATAGTGTTTTTTTTTACTTTATTGTTATAATGAAAAGAAATTGTGTGGCTCGTGCATTTAAAAACTGTATTTTCGTATCATGTTAAAATGGGGAACATATTTAATCGTAGGAGCACTTGTATTTATGATGCTACCTTTTCTTTTGACTTATATTCGACTTGATGAAGTTGCACGTTCGCCTATCTTACCATTCTTCTCCATCTTATTAGGAGGTACAGGTGTTTTGATTCACTTGTTTTCTATTATTAAAAGCAATATTATTAGTGGTCAGGCAATAATTCTATTAACAGCTGTATTAGCTATTATTTTTGGAATTGCTTTTAAGTCTTTAGGTATTGAGAATGCCAAGTATTTAACTTTAGCAGGAGCGATACTAGTTGCACTATGGCTGATTCTTCCAAATAAGAAAAAACAATAATTCATTTTTTTATTTTTTTATAATCTTGACTTTCTAGGAGGTTTAGTATTGTTGTTTTTGTGCAAAAAAGAAAGGAGGAAACGGGCGTTTCCTCCTTCACTTAAAACTAACACTACTATTTATGAAACCTAACTACTACTATTATATAAAACCCCTAACATCTTCTTTTGTTGCGTTGGTAATTAAAAAAAATGTTAAAAAAAGGATATTAATTTTTTAGCATACAATAGCCGTTTTATCTTGATTGCATGAATGGAGAAATTTTTACTGAATATTTAGAATCAGCTCGGTTTACTAAAAGAAGAAATTATTGTTTTATTGAATGTCGGTTTGATAATGCGAGTAGGAACCTTATAAAATAACAAGAGAGAGAACGGGCGTCCTCTCTCCTGTATTAACACTACTACTTATGAAACCTAACAACTATATAACGCATGAGAAAAGAAAATGTTGTCTTTTAAATACTATAAAAGTGTTAAATTTCTCTTAAATTTTATAAGTGACTATAAATCAACTTATTGTAAGCTTGTTTTTTTGTTATTTTTGGGAAATATTGATTCTTTCAGTATTATTGATCTATTCTCACCCTTTAGATAGCCTTTGTTTGATTATGTAATCTATGTAATCGAAGTTGAACTTTCTGTATTGATTTGTTTCTTAAACTCAATTGGAGGTATAGAAAACAAAGTAGAGGGAATAAAAAAAGGAGGCATAAGCCTCCTTTTTCAAATATTGTTAAAGTATTTATTACTTGTTTACAACCATTTTGTGAGTAACTTGAGCGTTATCAGCTTTTAGGTTTAAGTAGTAAATACCATTAGCGAATGAAGTACCATCAATTGTGATTTGGTGCTCACCAGCCATTAATTTACCAGCTTTTGAACTAGCAACTACTTTTCCTGTTACGTCAACAACTGTGTAAGATACATCAGAAGCATCTTGTAAGTTGAATTTAACAGTTGTTTCGTTAGCAAATGGGTTCGGGAACTGAGTTACGTTTAATACGTTTAACGCATTGTTAGCGATGCTAACTGTTGCGTCAGTGTTCAAACGAATGTATGGCATGTCATAGTAGTTAGTAATGTAAAAACGGTCCTCGCTTAATACGTCGAAAAGTATTTGAGCTGAGAAATCTGTTTCTCCACTAGATACTAATGAAATGAGTGTGTCAGTAAATGTTGAAACATAAGCAACGTATGTTTTACCACCTACTAAAGTTAATGGTGTTTCGAAAACTCCAGAGAAAACGTTAGCCATACCTACTTCACTAGCAAGTAATACTCTTGGTTCTGTTTCTCCAATATTATCACCAGTTTCGTAATCGATGATTCCAACAATAACTTCTCCTTCACCTGCTCCTTTAAAGAATTTAACGTCAACAGCTGTAACCTCCATAGTTTCTGCAATATCGTAAGAAACTCCTACTTCTTGAAAAACACTTGGACCAGATTGCAATTCTAAATGCATTTTGTATTCAAATGGAGTTGCTCCAAAGTCGTATCTATCAATTGCAAATTTATCTTCACTAACTTTAAGTTTAATTTCTTTAGAAATTACGTTGTTACTTAGATTCTCATCTTCTTCAGCTAAAGCTAATTCGTAAGTAATTGTTCTATCACCTAAGTCATCAGTTAAAACATAAGTTGTAAATAATGAGTCAGTTGCACCAGCAGCTAAAGTCATTGGAGTTGAAGAAGCTATAACAGCTCCATCCATCAATAAGTTTAAAACTACATCAGTTAATGCAGAAGTACCTTGGTTGTAAACCAATGAGTAAGCTGATAATTCTATACTTTCAGTTTGACTTTGTGGAATTGTTGAGTATTGGAAGAAGTCAAAGTGCCATCCTGATGATAAGTGAACTAAGTCAAACGCAGATTTTTCAGTAAACATAATATCATCGATTGCCCAACCGTAAGTAACCCAAGCATTTGGATTAGTTGAGCCAGCATTTCTTGTAGTCCAACCAAAACGTAATTGGATTTCATCCATAGATGTACCTGTTAAGTAACTCTCAACATCAACTTGAATTGTTTCTGGGTTTGGATAGTAATCACCTCCAGTTGAAGTTAACATCTCTTTATTGTCGTTGTTGTAGATTTTCGTCCAACTATTTCCACCATCTGTACTAATTGAAACATATTGGTGGTCATAAAATAATGCACCAAACTGTTCGAAAGTTAAAATTAAGTTTGGACCAGAAACTAATCCACTTAAATCAATTAAACTACTAGTAACAGTGTATTCAACTCCTAACATTTGAGTAGATTGTTGAGCATTTCCGTTGTTAACCTGTGCATATGCTCCACCAGAAGTTGATGTAAACCCAGCTCCAACACCTGGCCAAGAGTAGTCTGTTGTTCCAATTTGCCATCCAAAAGTACTAGCTGGAGTACCACCGTCAATCGTCCAGAAGTTTGTAGAAGGAACTACAGTTGGATCTCCTGCTGCGTCGTAAGTTGTAATGTTTTCAAAATCTTCATGCCAAACAACACCATCAAGAGACTTCTCAGCTCCTGCCGTTGTTATCGTTTTTGCAGGTGCAGTACTTATTTTAGAAGCTGCTACCTTAGTTTGAACTTGACCAAAAGCAAGCGATGTTGCTCCAAGTAAAGTTGCCATTAAGTAAATCTTTTTCATAATAATTAATTTTTTTAAAATAAATTTAACGCTCAAATATAATGAAACTATCAGAATTATTTTACATTAAGACTGTTAATTTTAGATAAAGACGATATAAAATGTATATTCGTTGGCATAAAACAAAAAATAAATGAAATATAAACATTTTTTTATCACCGTTTTACTTCTCTTCACTTCTTATTCCTTTTCGCAAGAAGTAAAAGAAAAGAAGATTATTGATCATACGGTATATAACGATTGGAAAACGATTAAAAACGCTCAGACATCTTCCGATGGTAATTGGATGAGCTATGAACTAAATCCACATCGTGGCGATGGAAAATTATTTGTCATTCATAACCAAACGAAAAAAGAACTTCAAATTCCTAGAGGAAAAGAGGCTAAATTCTCCGATAATGAAAAAGTTCTTGTTTATACTATTCATCCTGGATATGATACTTTAAGAAAGTTGGAGCTTAAGAAGGTGAAAAAGGATAAATGGGTAAAAGATACGCTTGGTGTATTGTGGCTGGATGAAAGTTTTTCCAAGATTGAAATTCCTGAAATGAAAAAATTTGCCCTAGCAAAAAATGGGAAGTATTTGGCTTATACCTTATATAAGGAATCGACAGAAGATAATAAGAAAGGTAAAAAGTCAAAAAAGAATGAAAAGACAGACGTAGCGGATACTCTTGGAAATAGGTTGTATGTTTTGGATTTAGAACTGAATCAACTCTTGGATGTCAAGTTGAAAAATGTTATTTCATTTGAATTTAATGAAGAAGGAACACAGCTTTATTTTATGACGCAGCATCAGGAAAAGAAGAAAAGTTTTTATAAAATGCATTTATTCAACTTGAATGAAGACTGTCCTCGACCTTTTGATGATGCATTCACTAGGATAGGTCCGGTTAGTTTTAATAAACAAGGTGATGTCTTGGCATTTATGGCTAGTAAGGATACGGTGAAGGATATGGAATTGTATAGTTTATACTTATGGAATAAGAATGAATTGGAGCCATTGGTGATGATTGATTCTACAAGAAGTGACATCCCAAAAGAGTTGACAATTAGCGTGAAGTCAAAAATGAACTTTTCACCTGACGGAACAAAGTTGTTTTTGGGACTAAAAAGTTTGCCTGTAAAAAAGGAAAAAGATTCTCTATTAGAGAGTGAGAAAGCTAAATTGGATGTTTGGCATTATCAAGATAAAAGATTGCAACCGCAACAACTGAAGGAACAAAAAAGAGATGAAGATAGAACATTGCTTTCTGTTTTCTTCTTGGCCGACAGAAAATTGGTGGTACTTGAAGATGATACTTTACATGTTTCATTATTGGAAAGAGGGAACAGTGATTTTGCTTTAGCCACTTCTAATGAGCGCTATTCGGCAAATTATAATTGGGAATATCCATGGAAGAAAGATTATTATAGTATCGATATTCAAACAGGCGAAAGAAAATTAGTTGCAGAAGCAATGGCTTATGGAAGTGAGGTTTCTGCAGATGGAAAGTTCTTTCTCTTTTTTAAGGGTAATCAGTATTATGTAAGAGAAATAGAAAGTGGTACGGATGTTTGTATCACTTGTGAATTGGAAAATATCAACTGGCAGGATGATATCAACGGAATGCCTTTCGAAGCAAATCCAATGAGAAGTCCAGGAAAATTAAGCGCTGAAGAAGTTTTATTGGTTTCTGAGTTTGATATCTGGACGTATAATTATGGCACGAAAAGCATTTCATCTTTAACGAATCGACTAGGAGAGAAGAATAATTTGAAATTCAAATTAATTCGCTTGGAAAGAGATAGTATGTATGTTGACTTGAATCAAGTGGTTTTGGTGGCAACAGATCAGAAGAATTTTGACGAGGAAGTTTATGTTTTTAATGAGCAGAGAGAATTGATCCCAGTTTATAAAACGAATCACATGTTGACGGGCTTTGCTAAAGCTGAGAATAGTGATGTTTTGCTTTTCCGTCAGATGAATACGAGGGATTATCCAGATTTGTATGTAACGGATAGAACATTCCAAAGTATTGAAAAAGTGTCGAATGCGAATCCACAACAAGCTGATTATATTTGGCCTACGGTGGAACAAATCGAATGGACTTCTTACAACGGAGAGGAATTAGGTGGACTGTTGTATAAACCGGATAACTTTGACAGTACAAAATCGTATCCGCTATTGGTTTACTATTACGAAACGTACACAGAAATGAAAAACCGTCACTACATTCCGCAGCCGACGGCTTCTATTATTTATGCTACGGAATATACATCCGCAGGATATGTAGTGTTTATTCCAGACATTCGCTACCGACCTGGTCAGCCTGGGAAAGATGCTTACAATAGTATTATGAGTGGAACAGATAAAGTGCTGGAATTGTATTCGAATATCGATAGTACACGGATGGGACTTCAAGGTCAATCTTGGGGTGGATACCAAACCGCGCAATTGATTACGATGACCAATAGATATGCCGCTGCAATGGCTGGTGCGCCTGTTAGCAACATGTTCTCCGCTTATGGTGGAATTCGTTGGGCTAGTGGTTTAAACAGAATGTTCCAATACGAACATACGCAAAGTAGAATTGGGAAGACAATTTGGGAAGCTCCAGAATTGTATGTGGAAAATTCACCAATTTTTCATGTTCCGAATATTGAAACACCTTTGTTGATTATGCACAATGACAACGATGGAGCTGTGCCTTGGTACCAAGGAATTGAAATGTTTGTGGCGATGAAAAGATTGAACAAACCTGTATGGATGTTAAACTACAATGGCGATGGACACAATCTAATGAAGAATGCGAATCGTATGGATTTAAGTATTCGCATGCGTCAATTCTTCGATCATTTCTTACTAGGGAAAGAAGCACCAAAATGGTTGCTAGAAGGTGTACCTTCGATAGATAAAGGGAAGCTTTTTACCGAATAAAAAACTAGATGTTTCAAAATTGGATAACTGCTTCGTTGTTTCAAATTTCGAACTCAATCACATACTAAGGTATGCTCTTTCGTTCTCAATTTTAAACGCCTTGCATTTATCTCACTTTTGAAACATCTAGTACTAATTGTAAAAGTACTGATAAGAGCTGCGTTGTTTCAAATTTCGAACTCAATCACATACTAAGGTATGCTCTTTCGTTCTCAATTTTAAACGCTCAAGATGAGTTGAAAATTCAAAATTCTTTTTCATTTTCAATGCTCAAGATGAGTTGAAAATTCAAAATTCTTTTTCATTTTCAATGCTTCGCATTTATCTCACTTTTGAAACATCTAGTACTAATTTTAAAAGTATTGATAGGAGCTGCGTTGTTTCAAATTTCGAATTCAATCACATACTAAGGTATGCTCTTTCGTTCTCAATTTTCAATGCTCAAGATGAGTTGAAAATTCAAAATTCTTTTTCATTTTCAATGCTTCGCATTTACCTCACTTTTGAAACATCTAGTACTAATTGTAAAAGTACTGATAAGAGCTGCGTTGTTTCAAATTTCGAACTCAAGCACATACTAAGGTATGCTCATTTCGTTCTCAATTTTAAACGCTCAGGATGAGTTGAAAATTCAAAATTCTTTTTCATTTTCAATGCTTCGCATTTACCTCACTTTTGAAACATCTAGTACTAATTTTAAAAGTATTGATAGGAGCTGCGTTGTTTCAAATTTCGAA
>DATJCX010000011.1:0-13559 GCA_035497735.1 Brumimicrobium sp.
TTATATCCAATCGACGAAATGATTTCATCAATAACAATGGGGAAAATATTAAAAATTTTTTCTCTGCTCATTTTGAATGTTGTTCGGAGTCTCGTATCTATAAGTGTTCTTTTAAATTACCGCTAACTCTATACGATTGAACCGTTTTTTTTCTTACTACACGCTCTCTTACAATTACCGCCAACGTCAGTCCGTCTAAAAACCACCTTTATATCCTAATATTTCACTCTAAATTACATTTTATTTCCAATTTAAGTTGCTTTGAGCTCGCCTTTTTCAAAAAGGTACATCTCAAATCCCAAAATAATAACGCAGTAAAAAGAGCTTTAAATGGCGCTGAAAAGTGCGAAAGGCACACCGAAAAGTTTACTTTTGAATAAGAAAACACCATTTCGATCCAAAGCCGACACTTAGAAAACAGCTTTAAAGTCAAAACAAACTCGTTTTTTTGTTTTCCATAGAAAGCAGATGGGGCTTGGCGAGGGTGGTTAAGGGTTAGTTGTTAGGCAGCAGCGTATTCAATTAACATAAAGCTAAATCGTCACTGGATAGTTTTACTTTTGGTTTGTCCAATTTTATCACAACCTCCTTTACTTTTACTTGATCTTCTTTTGAAAGGAATACAGGAATCAATACTGCTAAATTAATTTTTAATAAACGATTTATAATAATTAAATCTTTTAAAGTAAATGGTTTGATACCATTCATAAGCTCTGACATATAAGTCTTGCTTTTATGACCTAAAATTAATGCCAAGTTCTCTTGAGTTAAATCAAGTTCTTTGAGTTTTTTTCTAATTGCTTGTTTTCTATTTTCAATAAATATCCTTTCTAGTTCTGCAATACGTTCAGATTTTGAACTTTCTGAGAGTTTAAAATCATCAATATTGTCAATATCACTCCACTCAGAAATTTCATAACGTTCTATTATGTCACGTAGTTTAGTTCTTAAATTTTTAAAATGAAGACTTTCCTTTGCAAGAAGTCTTAGTTTTCTTTCAGCAATGAGAGCTCTGTCATAATCTAATTCATTGGTGATTATGCCATTTTCTACTATTTTTTCTATGTCAAAATGTGTTTTCATTATTCTATGTATCCGTTTTTTCTTAACCATTTTTCAACAGTTAATTTATTATTTTTAAATGTTGCTTCATATTCCTGATGAGTACCTACCCACACAATCGTCGCTTCTCCTTCATCGTCAAATTCAATTAATATTAGTGTTCGATGAATATTAATATTAAAAAAGTAAAACCCATCATTATGAACACAATCTGCATCACTTCTAATGTCACTAAGACTTTTTTCACTAGGATTAAACTTTTCTAAATCTGTTATTAATTTGTCAATTTCAGAACATAGTTTTTTATTTCCTCTGTTTTTCTTTTTAATCTTTAAAATTGTTTTCTTTCCAATAATTCTCATAGAAGACATTACAAATATACAAAAGTTCTGATATAAACCGAACTTTCGCGTGTTAAATATATCTCTCTGGCATTAAAAACATCACTGCTAACTCATAAGCGTTTTAATCAGTTGTTTTCTTTAGATAGCCAAAGATAATGGTAAAAACTTAAATAAGCAGATTCAAGTCTCAAACGCAACACTCCCCCAATTTCCATTGTCCTCCTACTATCCTGCCCCAACAACTCTCGAGTACGACATCCCCGCCTACCCATTCCTAACGAAACCCTTGCAAAGCTACGCTGTTTTTCCTGTACCGTGACTTTCCTTTGAGTTCTTGCTTTAAAAACAGCTGTATCTTAGGCTAAAGCCGAACAATTTTTATAGTTTTGGCGTAATAGCGTAATTAAAGGCAACCTTAAAGAACTTAATATACAATGAAACTTCTCCTTCCTATACAACTTTATTTTTATCTTGCACTTAGCAAGCTACTTCCCCTATTCATCAAACCCTCTCCTAAAGAAAACTCCATTCTCTACCTTGCTGCTTTTTACCCGGGGAATTCCGGCTACCACTGGCGGGCAAAAAAGTGGGAAGAAAAATTAAACGATAACGGATATAACGTCACCATTTTACATGCGTTAGAAGAACATGAATTTAGGGATTATAACAACAATCCTGCTTTATTTATGTTTCGCTTTCTACATCGACGATTTTGGCAAGTGTTAAAAGCAAGAAGGTACGAAACAGTGGTTGTACGAAGGGAAATTTTACTCTTTAACGACTATGGAAATCTCTTTTTAGAAAAAATGCTTGTTAAATTGTGTAACAACCGTATTTTAGATTTTGACGATGATTTAGCGGCTGCAAAAAAACAACCCAAACCGATTACTTCTTCTTATGCAAAACTGATGTTAGAGAATGGAAATTCATTTATTGAGTCGCTTCCGTATTACACCTCATTTTTCGTCGCTTCGCACTATTTAAAGGAATACGTTCAAGAACATATAGCTATAGCAGAAAAAAACATCACCATTATTCCAACATGTGTAGATTACGACCAATATCCGGCAAAAGATTATTCCAAACCAAGTGAAGTCTTTACTTTTGGATGGATAGGCGGAGACCATAATTATCCCTTATTACGAAATATAATCCCGATTTTAAATGAATTAGCGAACCGATATCCGTTTCAGTTACTTGTAATAGGCGGGAACCCCTTTCAAGCAGATGCTCACTTTCCAATCCTCAATAAAAAATGGAGTTTGGAAACAGAAGTGCACGATTTATACAATATAGATGTAGGTTTAATGCCGTTAAAAGATGACGACAGATCCAAAGGAAAGGGAGGATTCAAATTAATTCAATATATGGGTTTAGGAATAATAGGAGTGGCACAAAATGTAACCGTCAATGCTGATATTGTTGACAATGGAATCAACTCGTTTTTATACAATAATGAGGAAGAACTTTTACAACTATTGGAAAAAATTCTTAAAAAGGAGATCAATTTCATTGAAATCGGTAAATTAGCCAAAGAAAAGATAAATAAAGCGTTTACTTTCACTGGAAATGCTGAAAAGTATGTTAAAAACATCAAGTAAATAGAACAATATAATGAGTTTAAAAACACTAATTACTAAATACAAGACCGAACTTCTAATTCATTTGAAATACCCGAAGCGATACAGCGATTCTTCTATTTTATCTTATGTTCCAGAAACTATACAAGTAGGGAAAAACGTTACCATCAAACCAGGTGTTACGCTTTCATCGACCCTGCAAAAAATTGGAAATTATGTTTATATCGGCGATCAATCCACCCTTATAAATGTGGAAGAGATTGGTAATTATTCTTGTATATCGCACAATGTGAAAATAGGAATGGAAAATCATCGCTTAGATGCACTTTCTACTAATCCCCTCTTTTATAAAAAAGCCAAAGGAATAGTGACCGAGGACAATTCTTTACAAGAAAAACCCGTTAAAATTGCCGCTGATGTCTTAATTTCTGCAGATGTTGTAATCCTTTCTGAAGTTACATTAGGCGTTGGTTGTGTGGTCGGCGCTAATAGTTTTGTAAATAAAGATGTGCCCCCTTATGCAATTGTGGCGGGCTCTCCAGCAAAAATAATCGCTTATCGGTTTGAGGAAGAAACAAGAAAAAAATTGGTGGACTCTAAGTGGTGGGAAAAAGACATCAACGACTTGAAAAAATTACAATCAACCTTCAATAATCCCGAGGAGTTTTTAACTAGAATATAATGAAAATAGCTTTACTTTTAGACGGTGAAATAAGAAATGATGGTCGAGTTAGACGAATAACAGAGAGTTTGTCAGAATTTCATCAAGTTGATTTATTCTGTGTTCGTTCAACGTTCGATGATCAGGGTTTATTCAATAAAAATGTTCGTGTTTTTCATTACGATTTAACGCTATCTTGGATTAACGTTAATTTGAGGCTAGACCAAAAATTTGATACCTTATTTTCATTGGTTCTTCAGTACAATAAAACCTATGATTTAATCTATGTGAATGACTATCCTTTGTTGTCGACCGGTGTGAAATTAAAGCAAGTTATAGGCGGGAAATTAATTTACGACTCGCATGAAATCTATATCGCTACGATGAATCAATTCTTTCCCCAAAAAGGCTGGAAATCACTTTATGGAAAGCCCTTAACGTGGATTAATCAATGGTTTCATAAACAAAGAGAAAGAAGGCATTTAATACAGGTTGATCAAATGATTACGGTTTGCGATAGTTTTAAAACTTACTTTGAGACTACTTACGATGTACCGCCTATCTTGGTTGTTAAAAACTGCCCTAAAGAGGTTGGTGAATATTCGCAAACCAATCTATTAAGAGAAAAATTAAACCTTTCTGACCAAGATAAAATTCTACTTTATCAAGGTGATGTGAATATCAGTAGAGGAATAGAAATTACGGCGAATGCACTTCAGTTCTTAACCGATGACATTCATTTTGTTGTTTTAGGAGGAGGGACCAAACTTAATGAGTTTAAAGAAAAATATACGCAAAGCAATATTCATTTCTATGGAAAAGTTCCTTTTGAAGAGTTATATGATTATACCCGTTCCGCCGACCTTTGTATTATGTTAATAGAAAATTATAATTTATCTAAAAAACTTACCTTGCCCAACAAAGCTTTTGAATATATGGTAGCTGGAAAACCCTATATAACAAATCAACTCCCTGAAGTTTCCAAAATTGTGAAAGAAGAAAACTGTGGGTTTGTCATTGATGACTCTACTCCTGAATCAACTGCAATTGCCATTCAGAATGCTTTTAAGCACCAAAACTTGGACGAATTAGGGCGAAATGGATATACGGCTGTTTTAACCAAATACAATTGGGAAAATGAAGTTAAAAAGCTGTTAGATTATGTTAGTACGGTACGAACTTCTCTCTAAATGCCCGATAGGACGCAGGGTGGAGCGCCGGTGGCACTAGACAGGACAAACTGGAACGCAGATGACACGGATTCAAGCAGTGCGGATTAAAAGACATTTTGTTTAGTCGAATAAGCAAAATCACCATTAATTGCTTATTACAACAAACAATTATTAGGAAAACCAAATTCGTATGTGGTGAAGGATGATATTGAAATCGGAAGAGACAATGTCATTCCACTGTGGTTGTTTGGCTTTTTGTATTAATAAGGTTGCAGAAACGAACTGTTTGTACCCATAAAAAATCCGTGAAAATCAGCGTTTGAAAATCCGCATCATCTGTGTGCTATCACCCCAACAATAAAACCGCCCTAAACTTATACCCTATTTTCAATATTTCCTCAACTTACATCTCTGAAAACACCTGTTTTAACTTAAAAATCAATTCAATCATATCTTTTTTAGTTAAATGCATTATATTTGTTTATCAAATATCATAATCATGAATCAACAAAAGATCATAATAAGAAAAGTAAACAAATCTATTTCTATCGATATAAAGAAATTTGAATTAGAAGCATCAAAGATTCTCAAGACCGTTGTTATTCCACAAGCAAAAAAAGCTGAAAAGATTCAAAATTTTGACAAAATGCATAAGGCCGTCCTTTAAATTATAAGATAACTATTACTTCTTTATATTATACACACTTGAAAAAGCACAAGCCAGAGTACTTATTCGAGCAAAGAACAAAGGGCATTTTGTTGAGGATGAAATAATTAAATTCAAATGGAAAGAGGGATATAAAAACATAAATTCACATTATAATTTAGCGGATAATGTTATTTTTATAGATAACTCAAAAAACAATGAAACTCCTGAAATAGTTTGTGAAATAACTAAAATTAGCGAAACAAACTTTGAAATAACGCAGGTTAACCAACTTCCATCTTATTTAAAGCATCGTCTTCCTAATATTTTTAATCTAATTTCAACTTCAAAAAAAGATAATAACTAATACCGATTTAACTTAATGAAAAAAGTCCTCATTCTTGCTTATGATTTTCCCCCTTACGTTTCTGTAGGTGGTTTACGTCCTTACAATTGGTTAAAATACCTCAAAGAGTTTGGCGTGGAACCTATCGTAGTGACCCGACAATGGGGAAATGAATACGGCAGTAGTTTGGATTACATTGCCCCCAGTGCCAGTAAAGAAACCCTAATCGAAGAAGAGGAATATGGCACAGTGATACGCGCGCCTTACTTCCCCTCTAGGAGTAACCGCTTATTGCTCCAACACGGAGAGAATAAATATCGCCTTTTTAGAAAAGCCTTAACCGCCTGTGATGAAATAAGACAGTTTTTATGGGTTTCAGGACCTAAAAAACAACTTTATATAGCCGCGAGAAAGTACTTGAAAGAGAATAAAGTAGATGCGATTGTTGCGACGGGCGAACCCTTTGTGCTTTTTTCTTATGCCCAACGCTTAAGTCAAGAATTTTCTATTCCCTGGATAGCGGATTATAGAGATCCTTGGAGTCAAAATAAAGGACGACAACACAATGCCCTCTATACCCGATGGAATCGTTATTTAGAACAAAAAATTGTGGCCAAGGCAAGCTGTATTACAACCGCATCTGAGTTTTTCAAACAAAAAATAGAAAAACTAATCAACAATAAAACTATTCATGTTCTTCCGAATGGTTACGACCCATCCGTAATTGAAAAAGTCGCAGATTTACCTCAAAAAACTACTGAACTCACCATTTCTTTTATCGGTACCATTTACAATTGGCATCCATGGCAAAGCTTTTTGGAACAGTTTTCTATATTTTTAGAGAGCAATCCTGAAGCAAAGATAAAACTTAACTTTTACGGAATTAATATATCACATGAAGTAAACACTTTCATTCAACCATTCCCTAGAAAAACTCAAGAAGCAATACATATTTTCCCTAAAATGCCGAATCAAGAATTACTGGAAAAGTTGTCCAAGGAAAATGTAATGCTATTGTTTAATTACTATTCTTTCCAAGGTACCAAAATCTATGATTACATAGGTTTAAAGCGCAAAATCATCTTATGTTACGCCAATGACAAAAAAGCTTTAGCGCTCAAAGACAAACACTATTCCATGGAAGAAATGGAAGGCGGTAGCCAACAATTACAAGCAGATTTATTGCAAAAAACTAATTCTGGAGTGATAGTTCAAAACGAAGCGCACTTACAGGAGATTTTTCAAGAGTTATTGGATGAATTTAATACAAACGGAAAAATAGCCTGTGACTCTGTCGGAGCAGAGAACTATTCAAGAAAAATCCAAGTAAAAAAACTAGCGGAAATTATAAAATCACACAACTAATTCCCCCCCACTTATTTCCCACGAGTCAAGTGCACAAACCCACTTTCAACTACTTCCTCCAAAGCCGTATTTTTTAGCCTAGTCTTATAAAAGTACACGCCTTCTGTACATTCTTCACCGCTATTCATGACTTTCCCATTCCAGTTAAAATTGGTTTCGTTACTTTCGAAAACTACATTTCCCCAACGATTCAGAATGACGATGTTCAATTCTTGAATATTTTCATGGTGCACAAAGGTGAAAAGATCGTTGCTTCCATCTCCATTGGGTGTAAAAATATTAGGAAACACATAACTCATTGGTTCGATTGGTTCTTCTTCGATGCTGTTCTCGATAATGATCGTAAGCTGTGCCGTGTCCGAACAGCCATTGGCGTCAGTAGCGATTAAAGTAACCACATAACTCCCTGCTTCTTCATCGGGAAAAGTATGACTTGGGTTTTCCGCGGATTGTGTTGGGGAAGCATCTCCAAAATCCCAGGTATAATCCGTTGCATCGGTAGATTGATTGTTAAAGTCGATGTTGGTATTGGACAAATCCGTTACCGTTGGATTGGCAGTAAAACTAGCGTTTGGTCCTGAGTTAACTTCTATGGTAATACTTGCTGTACAAGGTCCCACTTCGTATTCAATAACAGTCGTTCCTTGCGCAAGAGCCGTCACATTTCCATTGGCATCCACCGTTGCTACATTCGGCTGACTAGAAGTCCAAACCCCACCAGTTGGAGCCGCCGTCAAGTTTAGCAATTCTCCTACGCACAAAGCACTTAAGTTGGCCGGAGAAATACTTGCCGAAGCAGGTTGACAGCCGTTATTTAAAGAAGCGATATAACTTGCATTCGCTGGATTATTGGCTTGTCCTGGCGTTTGTGTGGTCAAGTCTGCATTTTTTTGCGACCAATTATTCACCGAATAGAAATCATCAGTGTTCGTATTTTCCATGACATAAACCCTTCCACTTCCAGAACCGGCAAAACCTACACTTGCATTTGCAAGATTCACATCACCGTATGCCAAAGCGAAAACAGGCGTTGTGGTATTGTTGGGCTTAAAAATCAGCACTCCATCTCCCCCATTTCTCAAACCCAAAGGATTCCAACTCGTTGGTGTTGTCCAGCCTGTCGTGGGATAAGAAGAATCAGCGGTTGTAGGAAAAGCATTTTGAGCTTCCAGCAAGTTACTATTGTGTGGAACCACCACCGTACAATTTCCATCCGTCATAGAAAGGTCGTTAGCGATCAAGGAAGTCTCGTAATCATCTTGATTGTATAGTAAAATCAACGTCCCCACCGGCACATTAGCCCAAAAAGGATCATTTTTAAAACGAAAAGCCCCAGAAGCGATTCCATTTCCAGAGCCAGTTCCTAAAAAACCATTGTTATCATCGATAATCCACCCTCTTATATCCAGCGTAGCCGGAGCTTCACACGGTTGAGCAGGCGGCCCCACAACTAATAGTTCGATATACTCCTTGTTTCCACTTATTCCATTGGAAACTTCATTAATAACTAGGCTTGGACTTTGTGCAAAAAGTTGACTTACAAACGAAATCACGAGTACGGTAAATAGAATTCTTTGTTGAAACATTAACTAAAAATATTTTAGTTGCAAATATAAGAGGATGAAGTGAGTATAGTGTATACTTTCGTGTTAAGTTATCATTAAATTTTATTAGAAAGAATACCACCTGTCCTACTTCGATACAATTTCACTCGTTCCTCATGAAATCACTCAGTATGACAAGAAATGTATCGAAAAGGCCTAGCTTTCATTGTCAGACTGAGTGTTTTTAGATTTTCGGTAGAAAATATAAAAATGTATCGAAGGCTGACAAAAAACTTTCGAAAACGCTAATTACACATTGTCAGACTGAGTGTTTTCCGACGAGTAGGAGGAAAATGTATCGAAGGCTGACGAAACGTATCGAAAACGCCAAACCCTACATTGTCACACTTCGATACAATTTCACTCGTTCCTCATGAAATCACTCAGTATGACAAGAGTCTTCGAAAACGCCTAGCTTTCATTGTCAGACTGAGTGTTTTTAGATTTTCGGTAGAAAATATAAAAATGTATCGAAGGCTGACAAAAAACTTTCGAAAACGCCAAACTCTACATTGTCACACTTCGATACAATTTCACTCGTCCCTCATGAAATCACTCAGCATGACAAGAAATGTATCGAAGGCTGACAAAAAACGTATCGAAAGCTTGTAAAAGAGTTTGTCGAAGCTTTTTTTTCTACATAATTTCACTTATATTTATTACTAAACTTTAAATTCAAAGGCAGGTGTCTTATTATACGTATATATTATTATGTAGTGATGATTCCTATTATGTAGGCATTACCAATAACATTGAAAACCGTTTTAAACAACACTGTAATGGATATGTAGAGAATTCATACACCTACGCCCGTCGTCCATTAAAGCTTGTATATTATGAGAAGTGTCAATATGTTATTAATGCGATTGCAAGAGAAAAACAATTGAAAGGCTGGTCCCGAAAAAAGAAAGAAGCATTAATAAATAAATTCCCAGATGAATTGAAAGTATTAGCAAAAAAAATATTTTAATCATATCTACATTGTCCTACTTCGATACAATTTCACTCGTTCCTCATGAAATCACTCAGTATGACAAGAGCTTTTCGAAAAGTTTTACATTTACATTGTCACACTTCGATACAATTTCACTCGTCCCTCATGAAATCACTCAGTATGACAAGAGATGTATCGAAAAGGCCTAGCTTTCATTGTCAGACTGAGTGTTTTTAGATTTTCGGTAGAAAATATAAAAATGTATCGAAGGCTGACAAAATGTATCGAAGGCTGACAAGAGCTTTTCGAAAAGGCCAAACTCTACATTGTCAGACTGAGTGTTTTCCGACGAGTAGGAGGAAAATGTATCGAAGGCTGACAAAAAATGTATCGAAGGTTCA
Source organism: Brumimicrobium sp. (assembly GCA_035497735.1). Taxonomy (GTDB): domain Bacteria; phylum Bacteroidota; class Bacteroidia; order Flavobacteriales_D; family Crocinitomicaceae; genus Brumimicrobium. Next base: position 10,116 of record DATJCX010000011.1, read on the forward strand.
ACCTTTTATCACTTTTTTTTTTACTTTTCACTGTTTTTTTTACTACATTTGAAACTATTAGAACCAACTCACCTGATTATTACACCTAAACACGTGAGCTTATTATACTAAACAATGAAACATTACACACAATTCGTTAGTTTAAAACAAGTTACAACCCTACTCAAAATCAGCATTTGGAGTATCGTTTTATTTGTATCAGCCAATTTTACACCACTATTTGGACAAAGCTTTAACCCCAATCCTGACTGTGATATACAAGCCATTCGAGATGCAGCTCTCGCTAAAGGATTAATCGAATTAGACAACTGTAATAACGATTGTTCCATGTTCTTCTTAACACCAACTGCTACTAATCCTTTTAATGCAACCGGAGCAAATTCCATTGCAAATAGTTTAGGAGCTACTGTAGCAACAATAAGTTCTCAAGAACTAAACGACTGTCTTGTAGACCAGCTAATTGCACTTGGTATCACTGGAAACATATATATTGGGCTGAATAGACACCAAGATTTTAACGATTTTACTTGGAGAGACGGAAATACAGAAAACACATACACCAATTGGGCAACAGGAATGCCTAATATGGCTGGCGGTACACCATCATGGGCTTATATTAATCTATCAAATGGGGAATGGTATAACTCACATGTATTTGCTGGTAAAAGAGGAATAATAAGAGTAGATCTTTGCCCAGAAATGAAGGTTAATGACTATGCTATTTGTGAAGGAAAAAGCAGAAAAATTAGAGTAATTCCAAGGTGGGGAAGTAAGCCTTATACTTATCAATGGAATAATGGCCCCACTATAGATAATCAAATAGTTTCTCCTGCAACGACCACTTCTTATTCTGTTTTATTGACTGATAGATACGGTTGTACAGCTGACAGTTCTTTAACTGTTAGGGTTATTCCTGTTATTGAATTTGACACTGATATCATCCAAGCAACATGTGGAGAGAATGACGGTGAAATCCATATCAACATCACCAACTTTACTCCAGGAGAAGAAGATGAAATTCAATATTCTATAGATGATGGTATTACTTACCATGAAACTCCTGACTTTACAAATTTACCACCTGGAGTTTATAAAATAAGGGTACGGTTAGAGGATTGCGCTCCTGCAAAAGCAACTGTCAGCGTAGGAGTTATCGGCGCACCTTCTGCTAATTTCACCTTCTCAAGCATTTGTTCTGGTAGCTCTGCCACGCCAACCGATATCGAAGCCCCAGGAGGAACTTTCTCCTTTGACCCCATTCCCACAGATGGAGCCACCATCAACCCCACAACAGGAGAAATTTCAAATGGCGTTCAAGGAGCTACTTATACAGTGCAATATGCCGTAGGACCAGCAAATTGTCAAAATACACATTTAGAAGAAGTCAGCTTTTTCAACAATCCTACACCTACCATTTCCATTACCCACACTTCCTGTAACCAAGACAATGGGAAATTAGTCATCACTGCTTCAAATGGAAATCCTGCTTATTCCTTTTCCAACGACAATGGTGCAACTTTCCAAAGCAATGGAACATTTAATGATTTAACAGCTGGAGATTATGAAATTGTTGTCAAAGATGACAACGGATGTGAAGGAACAGCGCAAGCTACTATAAACGTGATAACTCCACCGACAATAGAACTTGTTTCACAAGACAATGTTTCCTGTAATGGAGGAAATAACGGAGCAATTACCGTACAAGTAAATGATGGAACTCCCAATTACAGTTACGCTTGGTCGCCAAGTGGCGGTAACAATGCAACTGCAACCAACTTAACTGCGGACACTTATACACTAACAATCACAGATGCCGACGGTTGTACAGCAGAAGAAGAGTTTATCATAACAGAACCAGATCCATTGACCATTGACAATACTATTGATGTAACAGATGCCACTTGTGGAGAAGACAATGGTTCAGCAAGTGTTTCAGTTACTGGAGGAACAGGTAATTATACTTATTCATGGTCACCCAATGGAGGAACAGCTGCAACAGCACCAGACCTTGCTCCAGGAGATTATACCGTAACCGTAACAGATGAAAATGGATGTTCGGCTACTTCAGTAAGTACTACCGTAGGTAACATCGCCCCTCCTACTATTTCCCTTGATGCGCAAACAGACGTCACCTTTTTTGGCGGCAACGACGGAAGTGCGACCGTTTCAACAACAGGCGGTACACCCACTTACACCTATTCATGGAGTCCAAGCGGTGGAAATGATGCTACAGCAACTGGACTTTCGGCAGGAACATACACCGTAACCGTAGCAGACGACAATGGTTGTACAGATGAAATTACCGTAACCATTCTAGAGCCAGATGATTTCGAAATCGAAGTAACAGGAACAGATTCTCACTGTGATTTGGAAAACGGAACAGCTACAGTTAGCATAACAAGCGGTGATCAAGACCTTAATAATTATACCTTTAACTGGTCGCCAAGTGGACAAACAACCCTTACCGCAACAGCATTAACACCTGGAACATATACAGTGACAGTTACCCACATTAGTGGCAACGAAAAAGAAGAAGAAATCACCATTGGTTTAATCGAAGGACCAAGTATCACTATAGATAATCAAGAAAACCCTGCTTGTAATGCTGGAAACGACGGAAGCATAGAAATTTCTATTGCCAACGGAACCGCTCCTTACACTATACTTTGGTCGTCAGGCGGAAACGCAGTAACAGAAACTAACCTAGCAGCAGGAACGTACACCGTTACCGTAACCGACGATGCTGGATGTACAACCCACGAAGAAATCATTCTCACAGAACCAGATGCAATCGTTTTAACCACAACAAGTACAGATGCAACATGTGGCGAAGACAACGGTTCAGCTGAAGTTGACGCAACTGGTGGCGCTGGAAACTATACTTTTGTTTGGTCACCAAACGGTGGAACAGACGCTTTGGCTACAGATTTAGCAGCGGATACTTATACCGTAACCGTTACCGACGAAAATGGCTGTTCAGAAGAAGCTACGGTAACGATTAATGCAATCACACCGCCAAGTATAGCGATAGACGACATTGAAAACGTTAATTGTTTTGCAGGAACCGACGGAACGGCAACCGTTTCAGCAATCGGCGGAACAGGAAACTATACCTTTACATGGCCTTCTGGAAATACTTCGGCAACAGAAACAGATTTAGCAGCGGGAACCTATACCGTCATCGTAACAGACGAAGACGGATGTACGGATGCTATTGACGTAGTCATCACCGAGCCAGACGCATTAACAGCTACGCTTGTTGGAACAGACTCTAACTGTGATTTAGACAACGGTTCAGCAACGGTTTCCCCTACTGGCGGAACTGGACTTTATACTTTTGTTTGGTCTTCAGGCGGAACAACAGACACAGAAACGGATCTTTCTCCAGGAGAATATTCCGTAACCATCACCGATGAAAACGGCTGTTCAATCGAAGAGGAAGTT
>DATJCX010000012.1:0-54600 GCA_035497735.1 Brumimicrobium sp.
TCTTATGACAAAGTAACGATTACAACAGAAAAGAACACAAGCTTTACCTTATTAGATTTAACAGGAAAAGTACTGAAGACATTTGATGTAAATCAGCAGGGAGAAATATCTATTTCAGAACTAGCAAGTGGAATTTACTTATTAAAAGAAAATTCGACAGGTTCACAAACAAAGATTATAAAACAATAAAAGAGTATACAAGTTCAAGTTTAAAAAGTCCCTTTGGCATTGCTGAAGGGACTTTTTAATTTATATAAAGAGCGAAAGCATGAGTAAATACGAGAAGAATATGAAGTGTAATTTTCTACTTCTAATATATGAAGACAAAAATACAAACCATATAGCAGATAAAAAATGAAATATAAGGTATCGATTTAATTCAATTTTCGTAGATGTTTTTCGGTATCGTTTATCTTTACAAACCTCTTAAAAAGAATAGAGATAGAAGCGGGCGCTCCTATCTCTAATCAAACACTACTACTTATGAAACTTAACACTGCTATGAAAACAGTGGTACAAATATATAGATATTATTTCGAACGAAAAACACAAATTCGACAGGGGTAATAGGTAATTCGACAAGAACGAATTTTTACCCGTTAAAAGAATAATCGACCGTTTATCCACTCAGGGTCTAGCGTTGCATCAATAGACTTGTAAAATTGAATCGCTGGCTCATTCCAGTCAAGCACTTGCCAATCCATACGTTTAACCCCTCGTTCTTTGGCTATTTTAACCAATTCTTCAAACAAACGCTTACCAATTCCCTTTCTACGAAAGTCTGGCTGAATGTAAATATCTTCTAAATACAAACAACGTCCTTTCCAAGTAGAATAAGAAGTGTAATAGAGGGCTATTCCCCGGATCTTACCCTCAATTTCATATACGAGACAGTCGCAAACCTTATCGACGAATAAATCAATGGCTAACTGCTCAGGAGTATTGATAACTTCATCCGGTGCGTTTTCGTACTCAGCGAGTTCTTGAACTAAGCCTAAAATGGCAACTTCATCTCCCAACTTAGCATCGCGAATGTGTTTACTCATTAGTCACGATTTTATAATCCTGCTAAATTAAATCTCAATCGAATACCTGAGTTGATGTTCCCTGTTACGTAAGAGGTCGTGATAACTGGCGTATTCAATTGCTGGTCGTAGTACAAGGAAACAGTAATGTTCTTTGTTACTAAGTAGTCCAATGTTGAACGGATAGAGAATACTTTTTGACCCGCCGTAGCTTGTGTCGTGTTTTCTACCACCTTTCTAATTACCGTTAAATTATCTCTAATCGACAAGTCAAATCTAAAGTTAATGTCCGAAGGTTTTAGCTTTTGTCCTCTCACCATAATCGGTAAACGAACATTGGCAAACTTATACCCCAGTCCTACAACAATTTCAGACCCTGTCATTTCCGTTACTTGGTTGTTGGATAAAGAAAGTGCCGAAGAACGTTCTTTATTGTATTCAAACTTGGTAATTAATCCATTCCCATTCACTTTCCACGTCGCATCAAAACCAACCAATGGTGAGAATCGTTCCGAGATGGTTACGTTCTGCACTTGTTGTCGAGAGATAAAGTTGTTGTTGATATCTCGTGCAGTCATGTTTCCATCCGCGTCAGCTGTTGCATTTAAGTTAGACTGCATTCCACCTACTGTAACGGTAGAAGAATAACCGTGACGTACTGTAAAGTTCTGAACGATTTTCTCTAATTTCTTAATCTTCGTCAAGCCATTGTATGAAACAGACCAGTTTGGAAGTGGTGTGTTCCCAATTGGTGAAATAGAACGTTTATTGGTTTTCTTACCCATAAAGGTATTCAAGAAAGCACCCATTACAACATCTTGTTGACTTGGTCCGTATCCGTCGTAATATCCAGCACTGTCGCTTAAACTATTCGGGTTTTCAGAGCCTAGGAAACTCGATACTTCTACTCTTCGATCTAAAATTCTATCGAAAGAAGGAGAACGCTTTTCCTTGTCTAACTTCTCAAACATTGACCCTAATGAAATCGTTGTGTATGTTACCGAGGTCGTTAGGAACTGGCTTTGACTTTCGAAGTTTTGTAAACTGTCGTTAAAGCGGTAGAATTCGGATGAATTTTGCGTAAAATTTCTATTCATCGTCAAATCTATCTTCAAGTCTTTCAAGGGCTCTAAACTTGCTCTTAAACTGTAGTTTTGTCCGTGAACAACAGTATGTTGTCTGTTAAGACCACTTGTATCCACAACAAAACCTCTTTCACCAGCATAAGGTGCGAATCTGAAGCCATTATCTTGTCCAAAGACATTTCTTTGCTGATTACCGATGGTAAATCCACGCATTTTATTGTCTCCTAACATACGAGAGCTCACTCCAAAAAACGCAGCTTCTTCGTTGAAACCTGGTAATAACATACCATCGTTCTGACTATATGTTCCAGAAACAGTTCTAACACTCATTAATAATCTTGCAAAGAATCCTGCTACTGGATGGAAAGGTTTGTTGAATTTCTCTTGGTAGCCTTCTTCACGCTCTTGTTGTTCTGCTAATTTTTCATCTTGTTTCTCCAACTTAGGTTCTTTCTTCTCTAGCTTCGTGGTAACTTTCGCTAACACTTTTTCATGCTCAGCTTGTTCTTCAGGTGGTAGATTTTCAACTTTCACTCTGTCTAACTCACGTTTTTTCTGTTGCAATTCTTTTACCTTCTTGGCCAACTTACTGTCGTTCTTAGGTTTTGCTCCACCTTTAGAATCACCACCTTGAAGCGATGTATTCCCACCAATTGTTGCACGCATAGAAGTTCTTCCTCCTCTACCATCATCCAACACTTTTTTCAAGAACTTTGACTTTCTATATAAAGTCATCATGTTCATTTGTGCTGTGGCATTAATGGTTCTACTGTTCTGAATCGTATTACCGAAAGTTTCCATTCCTAAGTTAGAACGGTTCCATTCGTAAGCACCGCTATAACGAATATTCGAGTTGATAAAATCTAAAGCTGGTATCTTGCTAAATGGTAAATCGTAGCTAATGTTATACCTATGGTCGTAACGCATCGTTCTACCCAAGGTCCTCAACTGAGTCTTCACTGAGTCTTCGAATTCACGGTATAAATCTGGATTTTTACGTCTATCGATTTGTCCTTCTGGTTCATCAAAAATCGAGTGATTATTCGATGCGAAATCCAATTTCAAGGCCTTCGTTAAGTCATACTTAAAGTTGAAGTTCTTATTCCAAGTAAAGTTTTTCAAGTAGATTGGGTCAAACTCAAAGTCCGTATTTGGAATATTATTTTTGATTTGTCTTTCATTATAATTTCTAACCAAATGGTTTCTTACACTTACGTTTTTAGGACCTAAATACAAGTTGAAAGAACGAATTGGATCCCACCATTTGGACTTCTTCATCATCTTGCTATTCTTAAATGGTTCCCACAATGTTGGATTACCATTGTAAACGTAGTTCATTCCCCCTTTCCAAATTCTCGTTCTATCGTAACTTGTCGTGAAATCACGGTGCAAGTCCTCACTATATCCATAATTTAAGGCAAAATTACTAATGTCCCAAGGCATGGACTTAGAGCCCGGCTTTTTCTGTCGACGGACGTTGGTAAAGTTATAAGATTGACGTTCTGTAAAATCTTGTCCATCTTTCAATCTACGACGTCGGTCTGCATCGTCATCGTAAGACGATAATTCAACATCCGGATTATACGGGTCATATTGCGGATTCACAGTTCCCACCGAATACGTATATAGGAAAGGAATGTCCAACTTCGCTTTATCTCCAAACAATTGTCCCGCTTGTACGTTTGCAGAAAGGTCTAAATTATAGCGAATATCTCGTTGACGTTCTGAAATTCTACTGTCGATACTTCCCCAGTTTAACCCACTGTAAGCACCGGCCACTTGGATATCTGCAAAGTCTGCAATTTGTAAACGAGCATCTACGACAGCTGCCGAACCACCCTTATTATCAAACTCTGTTAAACGTAATTCGTTTACCCAAACCTCCACACACTTGTCCAATCCATCATCTGGAGCCCACGGATGTTCTGAGTTTCGAGAAGGATTTCGAACCCCAATCATGATGGTTTTTACATCCTTAATATTCGGGTTTCCAATTACCTTAATTTGTCTTTTCGGATGGTTAACATTATTCACATCCGATTTCCCAGGCTTATGTTTTACCGCTTTTACGTATTCCGTTTGAAATGAAACGCCTGAATTCGGCTGTTCCATCTTTTCATTTCTCTCCTTCTTCAGGTTGATTAGCTCTTCGAAGACAATTCTTAAATTGTTTTCTTCTGGCCAAATCTGAATGTCTGTGGTCGAATTCCAAGGCGTTATTTTTAGTGGCACCTCATATTCGTAGTAATTTTCTCTAAAGTCGGTACCTAACCGAACGAAAACGGTGACGTCGTTATTTGCCAATGGCTTGGTTGGGTCAATTTCTTCTGCATGAATGAACATCTCCAGATTCTTATACATAACCATATCCATACCCACATTCTTTGTGGCGGCTCGGGCATCTCCATCTTTTAAGTCACAGACCTCTAAAGTCATTGCTTGCTCATTCAACTGACGTTGGAATTGCTGCGATGGATCCACTTCTCGTAAAATTCCTGGAGGAATCACATAAGGAATTGGTTCTCTTTGGTCATGTTCTTCTACGTTTACTGCACCAATATTGAAAGAAGTCAATCCTGGATCTTCATAAACTCCGTCGGAAGCTTGTACCAAACTTTCTCTGAATTTTCTCCATTCACTACGAACAAATTCCATTTTTGCAAAACGTAAAGTTGTTTGGTCTTCAAAGGCATGTAAGAACATTCTCATAAAACGAATAGAACGGAAATCTTTTATTCCATTCACCGCTTGGTCTGGATTTCTAACTGGAACTCTAAACTGGTACCACTTGTAGTTTCTTTGACCTTTTGTATATTCTCTAGTATTGATAATGTAGTTTTTACCTACTTGTAAGTCGTTTTTACGCAGAGAAACCTTATATTGGAAGTAACTTTCTGTTTCACTTAAGTTATTGTCTCCATTAATGTCCTCCACATCTGGCATATTCGTTGCCTGTGTGTTGTAACCGTCCTTGTTGATACGTGCTGACATTTCTGGCGTAGGAGAGTTTCCTTCATGACCATTCCAACGTTTGTATCTATCAATAATTCCAACTTTATTTTCGTCGTATCTATCGTCACGGTAATACGTATAGTTATCGTTAGAAACGTCTTTTAGCATTCTGTTCTTAGCCGCTTGGGATAACACTCCGTTGTTGTTTACCCAATCCACATATCCTTGATAGTTTTCTCGCTCTTTTTTATCATTATATCCGTCCAAACCAACGTCTTGTTGAGCACGTGTTTCAGCATCGCTATCAAAGGCGTTTACCACCACTTGTTGCGTAGAAACTCTTGCCCAATTCGTGTAATCGATATTCGTTGTATTGGAATATTCATACGGTAAACCATTCTCAAAACTCTTTCTAGAGTCTGGAAGAATATCTTCTGAAAGGTTTCCTAGGTTGAAATATAAATCCCCACCGGTATAAGTATTATTCGTGTCTTGGTCTTCGTTGAAAGGATCTAACATCCAGAATTGAATATATTCGATATTATTCATCTCGAAGTCTGTCGTCGATAACGATCGCATGATTCCCGCCCATCTATCTTGTGGGTTGGTGAAATAACCATTGGCATCAACCATATTGGTTGTGTCATAGTTATACATTCCTCGTTCACGTGGATAGTAAGTTAAATCTAATGTTGTTAAATTCGTAATTTCTCCTAAAGCTGGGTCATTATTTGGGAATAAGTCTTGCTTGTTTACATACGCCACATTCATATTATCTGTAGCAGTTGGGTCTTCAGCAATGTGCTTAGGCGTTGTTGCAGAATTGATATGGAAAGTAGAATAGTCAATCACATACCACGACAAATGTGAACGGTTAAATCCTGCTCTCAAGTCATTCTTCAGATTCGCTTCTGGGAATAAATTTGTTTGGTGTTGTGGAATAGATGCTAACTTCCAAGAAGTAAAGTTTTTTAGATCAATTGTTGACTGGCTTCCCTCGAAGTCATCCACATACGAAATTCCTTCTTTAGAAATCGCTCTTGGTGTTCCAGGAATTAAGTGTGCAGCCTCCGCGTTTAATGTAAACGTGGACATTTGCTTAGTTGAAATCGTTGGAATAAAGTTAATTAACTTCGTTAGGAAAGGAATATCTGTTCTATAAGAAACGTTTACTCCTACGATATTATTCTTAAATGGCTCTTCTCCGATATCCACTTTTTGTGTTATCGGTTTTTCGGTTTTACGCAGCCATGTTGCACCAACGTTAAAGTCTGGATTGATCATATAGTTTAAGTGCGTTCCCATCAAGGACTTATTTTGGAAGCCAAAAATAGAGTTACTTTCAATGGAAATTTTAATGTCTTGGTTTGATTCTAGTACAGCACTGTTTAAGATTTTAACACGTCCTAAGTTGTAATCCACCGTAAAGTCCATACCTTCTTGTAAACGTAGTCCACCTGCTGTAACAACAACAGAACCTTCTGGAACGTTTAGGGCATTTAATGGAATTTCATCACTGATGGAAGACTCGTATTTACCAAAGAAATAGAATCTGTTTTTTTTCGGTATTTGTTGCGCAGCAATCTTTGTTGAATCATATAATTCGTAGAATGCTACGTTATTTGCTATTGCACTTATATTCGCAGCATCAAAGGCATCTTTTATCGTCTTACCGAACGGCTCAATCGTACTAAAATAAATCCTACCGTTTCTGGTGTTAATTGTACCACCGTTTACAGCTCTGTTTCCTTCAAATTGAATAGGAATAAAGTCGAATACACCATCTTTTTGTGCTCTATTGTTTTGGTTCAACCTGTCCATTCCAACCACTTCGATCACTTGTTTGTTGTCCAACCCTGGATAAGGAAGGAAGTTCACATTTAAGGAGTTATTTGGGTTGTTATAAAGAATGTCTAATCTAAATCCTTCTTGACTCACTTGGTAAGCACCGATAGAATAAACGTTCTTCATCATCAAGTTCCAAAGTTTATTCGTTGGATTGGTGATGGTTGGTTTTAATAACTTTAAAAATAAAGCATTTGTTCCGTCGATACCATCTGTTGAAAACTCTCCTACTTGGTAAGTTCTCCCTGAGTGAGTATATTCGTAAGCAACAGCCAACACCTCATCGTTATTCAATGGTAAATTCACAGAGATAAATCCTAATTGCGCATTGTAAGTAAACTCTTGTTCCGTTAATTTACGGGCATTTTCTACCTTTTCGTACTCAACAGCTTGATTAAACGGACCGGGACTCATCACTTCGTTTTCCAGTACCACAACAGAGTTGTTGAAAGAACGAATTGTTGGATTATTTTTAATGTATTCGTAAAGACCGTTGGAATTATTTGCTGGTAACTCATTACTTGTAGCGTTACCTGGATTTCCTGACCAATTTTCTTCTTTTGCCTCTCCAAGGTCAGTAAATGCTAAGATATTTCTTGTGTCTTCAACTTTGTTTGTCTGGTTGGTTACCCAAACTTCAATTCTTGTAATGTCCACTAATGAACTAACAACAGGCACTGTTTTCATCGCCTCATCATAATGTTCTCTGTGGTAATAGTTTAAGAAATAGTGACGGTTTGCTTCATATTCATCCGCTTTTAATTCAAAATCCTTGATTTGAGCTCCACCTTTTATATTGATTTCACTCTTTTGTCCTCTTGATGTTGACGCGATAGCATCAATGGTCAGACGACCAAATTTCATTCTTGTTTTCACCCCAAACAAAGTTTGAGAACCTTCAATTAAGGAAGTTTCTAATGGCAACGAAACGTTACCTGCTTCAATTTTTTGTAGAATTTGGTCTTCGTTTCCTGTCCATTCTAATTTCGTAACGTTATCGAAGTTAAACGAAGCTTGTGTATTATACGAAGCACCTAATTTCAGTTTTGTCCCAATCTGTCCCACCAAATTCAATTGAATTTGTTGTTGGAAGTCGAAACGTGTAATTCTTCTGTCTTTTTCTGCAATAATCGGGTTGTCGTAGCGAGAAGAGTTAACTCCTAGGGAAATCTCCACACTTCCTTCAGGACGAATTAGAATTTCGTCTGAACCGAATATATTGGCAAAAATGGCATCATTAATTTTAATCGGAGGAATAAGACCTTGTTCTTCTTTTGTTTGAGAATCAATCTTGTCTTTCCAGTAACTTTGCAAACTTTGCTGACGTTCATATTCGATGTATTCATCCAGCGTCATCATCGAACCACGGCGGAAGTCATGACCGTTTAATTTTTCAGTAAAAACATATTTTCCAGTGATTGGGTCATAGACAATTTGTCTTTCCACATTCGATGGGTCTCCGAGGTCAAAACTCTGTTTTTTATTCCCTGTAGGGTCATGCGGATTGGTAATTGGGAAATGTAGATTCGTTGAGTCCCCTTGGGCTAGGGCACCAAAAAAGCTTGCATTGATAACAATGCAAAACAGTATTCCAATCCTTAATGTATTTAGTGTAAGTTTCTTCACGCGTCAGTTTATAAAACTTTTAAAGCATCTTTAATCAAAATCTCAACCGTCTCTTGATCCTTCATTACCTTCTTAATAGCTGCTTCTGCTGGCTTTCTATTAAAGCCAAGAGAAATCAATGCAGTTAACGCATCAAAACGCAGTCTATTGTCTGAAGAAGCAACATTATTCTCCGAAACTTCGAAATTTAACATTTTATCCTTCAGGTCAACTATCATGCGTTCAGCGGTTTTGGCTCCAATCCCCTTAACCTTCTTCAGCGCCACTACATCTTCAGTAGCAATTGCCGTAGCAATTTCAATTGGTGTAAGGCCTGAAAGCATAATCATAGCAGTGCTCGGACCGATTCCAGAAACCGAAGTTAATAAAACAAACAATTCTCGCTCTTCTTTTTCAATAAACCCATACAAGAGTTGTACGTCTTCACGAACTACGAACTGAGTGAAAATTTTAATTGATTCATCACTTCCTATGGCTTCATAGGAGTTGAGTGAAATTCTCACTTCATACCCAACTCCGTTACATTCAACCACAATTGAAGTAGGCGATTTTTCAATAAGACGTCCATTCAAATGTGTAATCATATCTATTTATTTTGTGAGTCTACGACTGCCACTTTAACCATATTAACAATTTCTCTAACGGAAGCACCTAATTGCAAGATGTGAATAGATTTTTTCATTCCTACTAAAATAGGTCCAATTGCATCCGATTCTGTCATTTCCTGTAACATCTTATAAGCGATATTTCCAGAAGAAAGATTTGGGAAAATAAAGGTATTCACTTCTTTATTCGCTAGTACAGAGAATGGGAATTTTTCATTCATCAACTCATTATTCAGGGCAAAATTCGCTTGTACCTCTCCGTCCACAATCAAAGTTGGGTATTTCTCATGAATTATTTTAGCAGCATCCGACATTTTCTTCGCATCTTTTCCTTGTCCTGAACCAAAGTTAGAATAAGAAAGCAAGGCGATTTTCGGTACGATTTTAAACCTTCTAATCGTCTTCGCGATGTAATTAGTCATGTCTGCAATTTCCTCTGCTGTTGGATCAAAATTCACTGTTGTATCTGCCAAGAAGATAGGTCCACGCTTTGTGATTAGGATGTACATCCCTGCCACACGTTTCACATCTTTTTGTACACCAATCACCTCAAGAGCAGGGCGCAATACATCAATATATTTTCTCGTTGCGCCAGAAATCATAGCATCAGCATCACCACTTTGTACCATCATAGCACCGAAGTAGTTACGCTCACGCATTATCTTTTGCGATTCGTATTCTGTATATCCTTTTCTTTGTCTCAGTTGGAAAAATTCCTTTGCGTAGCGATCTAACTGTGCTTGTTCTGATTCTCCCTTAGGGTCTAAGATACTAACATCACCAAGGTCCATGTTGTATTCCTCAATCATGGCAAGAACTTTATCTTTTCTACCCAATAGAATTGGAATAGCCACTCCTTCTTCATACGCCGTTTGAGCAGCTTTCAACACGTTATAGTTATCTGCCTCAGCAAAAACAACACGTCTTGGATTACGTTCCGCTTTTTCGGTAATCGTATTCATCAACTTATTGTCGATTCCTAAACGTTTCTTTAAAGTAGATTCGTATTCATCCCAGTCCGTAATTGGCGCCTTTGCTACACCTGACTCAATCGCTGCCCTTGCTACTGCAGGTGCAACATGATAAATCAATCGGTGGTCCAAAGGTTTTGGAATAAACTGATCTCTACCGAAGGTAATTCCTCTTTCTCCGTAAGCTTCGCTCACTTCTTCAGGAATAGACTCTTTGGCTAATTTTGAAATAGCATGAACAGCAGCTAATTTCATTTCTTCATTAATCGTCGTTGCTCTAACGTCTAGGGCTCCTCTAAAAATATAAGGGAAACCAAGTACGTTATTCACTTGGTTAGGATTGTCAGAACGACCCGTTGCCATAATAACATCTGGTCGCGCAGCCATAGCATCTTCGTAAGTAATCTCAGGATCTGGATTTGCCAAAGCAAACACAATTGGATTATCCGCCATCGACCTCACCATCGCTTTACTCATCAATCCACCTTTGGATAGACCGATAAATACATCCGCTCCTTTCAACTCATCTTGTAATGCTGTTGTTGTTGGGTGCGTAGCATATAAAACCTTTTCAGGAGACAATTCCTCTCTATCTTTACTGATTAAACCTTTACTGTCGAACATGTAAATGTTTTCCAAAGTTGCACCTAAGGCACGGTATAGTCTTGCGCAACCCATTGCCGAAGCACCAGCACCAGAAATAACGATTTTTACGTCTTCAATTTTCTTTTCTGCTAATTCTAAAGCATTGATTAAACCAGCCGCAGAAATAATTGCGGTACCATGTTGGTCATCATGCATGATAGGAATATCCAACTCCTCTTTCAATCTTCTTTCAATTTCAAAAGCCTCAGGAGCTTTGATATCTTCTAGGTTAATTCCCCCAAAAGTTGGCGCCAAAGCTTTAACTGTTTGAATAAATAACTCTGGATCATTTGCATCCAATTCTATATCAAACACATCGATGTCTGCGAATATTTTAAACAGTAATCCTTTTCCTTCCATCACTGGCTTAGAAGCTTCCGGACCTATGTTACCTAAACCAAGTACCGCAGTACCGTTGGTAATCACTCCCACTAAATTTCCTTTCGCCGTATATTTATAAACATCTTCGACATTTTCAGCAATCCTCAAACAAGGCTCAGCCACACCAGGTGAATAAGCTAAAGATAAATCTCTTTGTGAACTGTATGGTTTTGTAGGAATCACTTCTATCTTCCCAGGTTTCCCTTGAGAATGGTAGTCTAAAGCATCTTGTTTTCTAATTTTAGCCATAATTGTTTTTTTATGCATTAAGCAAGAGGCAAAAATAACAAAAATTAAGAAGTAATAATAAAGAAAGATGAATTAACAATTGCGAAATACGAATATAACAGTAGGAATAGGTGATAAATTACGAATTAGCAATGCTATATTCCAAATTGACGTAAATATAGGAGGTGGATGGGTATTTTTTATAGAACGACAATTCGAAACAATTTCACTTGCCCGATTTAAATGTGAGCGTGAAGAGTGAGAAAAGAGGGGTCTTTCAGTTAATCATTTTACTAAACTATCACACAAACCGTCAACCTCCTTAACAAGCTGTGGGTAATTTAATTTAAAGTTAAAAATTATACCACTTAATCCGAAAAAAATTATCTTTACTTTTAAAATACGTAAAAATGAAAAACTTATTTTTGATTTTATTCCTATTCTCACTAGGTTTAACAACCCAAAAGGCTAATGCTCAGAACCCTGCTGCTTTTCAGATTTATAATCAAAAGGGGAAAAAAGTAAAAGTAAACGCTTTCTTAAAAGCTTTAGAAAACAATGACATCATCTTATTTGGTGAATTGCACGACAATCCTATTTCTCATTGGTTACAATTGAAGACTGCGCAGCACCTTTATGGTAAATCACCTATTTCAATGGGAGCAGAAATGTTAGAAACACACCAACAAGAAGCACTGGACCAATACCTTAAAGGTGAAATTACACAAGCCGGATTGGATAGTTTGACTACACTTTGGCCGAATTACAAAACAGATTATAAACCACTGGTGGACTTTTCAAAGAAAAATCAAATTCCTTTTGTAGCAACGAATATTCCTAGAGAATACGCGAGTTACGTTTATAGAAATGGCTTAGAGGCTCTAGAGAACTACTTGGATTCGGCAACTAAAAGAGAGGTGGCACCACTTCCTATTGCTTACGACCCAAACTTATCCAACTATAAAGCAATGTCAGATATGATGGCACATGCGCCCAATCCGAATTTACCAAAAGCACAGGCAATAAAAGATGCGACAATGGCTTATTTTATTTTGCAACACATCAAGGAACACCCTAAATTATTTTTGCATTTCAATGGCGATTACCACAGCAAAAACTATGAAGGAATTTATTGGTACTTGAAAAATGCGGATGATAATCTTAAAATCATTACAATTTCAACAGTAGAACAAGGAAATGTTCACCAATTAGAAGAAGCTTATAAAGGACAAGCAGATTTTATCTTGGTCGTTGATTCAGAAATGACTAAAACACATTAAATGTTACCAAAGCACCTTCAAAAAGGCGATACCATTGCTATAATTGCACCAGCAAAAAAGATTGAAAAAGAATATATAGAATTCGCCGTTCAAATTTTTGAAAACTGGGGCTATAAGGTGCTGATTTCCCCACATTGTATCGGTGAAAATAATTACTTTTCAGGAACGATTGCAGAAAGAACTTCCGACCTACAATGGGCTATTGACCATAAGGAAATAAAAGCAATCATATGCGCACGTGGTGGATATGGTTGTATTCAAATTTTAGACTTGGTAAACTGGGAAAGATTCACCCAACACCCAAAATGGATTGCAGGATTTTCAGATGTAACAATCTTCCACCAATTTCTTACAAAAATGGAGATTGCAAGTATTCACGCGACCATGCCTTTAAACTTTAGACAAAATTCAACAGCCGCTCTATCTACTTTACGTCAAGCTTTAGAAGGGGAAGCAATTTCTTATGAATGGGAAAGTAGCGTTAGCAATCAAACAGGTAACGCAACAGGGGAAATCACAGGAGGAAATCTGGCTGTACTATGTGGATTGATTGGGACTGTGCATCAACCAGACTTTAGCAACAAAATTCTATTTTTAGAAGATGTAGGCGAAGCACTTTACGCTATTGATAGAAGTCTATACCAACTTTCACTAGCAGGCGTACTCGACCAAATAAGTGGTTTAATCGTTGGGGATTTTAGTGGAATAAAAGATACAAGTCCAGCCTATAGTATGAGTTTAGCAGAAGTAATACTGCCACACTTTAAAAACAGAAGTATCCCTATAAGTTTTGACTTCCCAGCAGGACATTGCGATGACAACAGAGCCTTGATTTTTGGAAAGAAAATAAACTTGGTGGTCGAAGAGAATAAATCAACACTCACTACAGAGACTGCTGAGAGCAATCTCAAAGTTTAAGAGAGAATTGATAATTGGTTTACTCTATTAATGAGAATAAATTAAAAGTCTCCTTCGTCTATCGTAAAGTCTTCAAATTCTTCACCGTCTTCCTCATAACTATCATCAGCACCCCCATCGATGCTACTAAAACCAATGTTTTTACTTAAACGCAGGATATTTGTTTTAGAGATATTCAGCCGAATTTCGGTCTTAATTGCTCCATCTTCTTGCTGAAAAGCTTTAGCATAAGGCGTACCGATTAGTTCAACGAGTGTACCGCTCTTCAAGAAGTCCATAATACGCATATTTGCACCTTCTTTCTTCCAAATTGTACAGTTGACCCACACCGTTTTCGTGCGTGATTCCCCTGTTCTCTTATCTCTCCAATTCTTATTGTGCGCTACCGGAAAGTTGATTGCAATAACTCCTCTTTCCATTTTTCTAACGCTCGCATCTTTTCCAAGATTTCCTATTAGTCGTGTTTCAAAAACTGTTGCCATGTAGTTTGTATTTTTCTATTTGAAATTAAGTGTAAATGTTATAATAAAGGAACTAATATAAAAATCAATTGCGAATTAACAACATCATAGAATAATAATTTTCTAAATTGAAGGGACGAAAGGCTTATTGTCACGAACAAGTAAGAGCTTATGCCTTATATTTCAATGAATGATTTTTGAACTGAAACTTGTAGAAATGGAAGAAGCTCCTAACTCGTCGAAGGAGATTTCTGACACTTTTTTAGATTTTATGAGAAAAATAGAAGCGAAATATACAGTTGCTAGTCTTTTTACCAACCATTGTTTATGAAAAACGTGATCGGTTTACTAATATTCTGTGCCGATGGAAATGGTGGAATTAGACTATTTATTATTCCATTCGGACATCGTACGACTCAATCCTATAGTCGAAAATCCTTTAATAAACTCCTTTGCAACTTTGATTCGTTCTTCCATGGTCGTCAGTTCCTCTTCGCCCCATTCACCGAGAACATAGTCCACTTGCTGTCCTTTACCAAATTCATTTCCTACACCAAAGCGTAAGCGTGCAAAGCCTTGTGTATTTAGCTTTTCTTGAATGTCTTTGAGACCATTGTGACCGCCATCGCTACCTTTACCGCGCATTCTTAGTTTTCCGAATGGCAATGCTAGGTCATCAGTAATAACCAATAAGTTTTCAATAGAAATTTTCTCTTGTTGCAAGTAATAGTTCACTGCTTTTCCACTTAAATTCATGTAAGTGTTCGGTTTGACCAAAATCAAGGTTCTTCCTTTCCATTTAACTTCGGCTACATCCGCTAACTTTAAGGTTTCAAAAGTACCCTTGCGTTCCTTAGCTAAAGATTCTACGACTTTAAAGCCGATGTTATGTCTCGTATTTGCGTATTTTTCACCTGGATTTCCTAAACCTACAATCAAATATTTCATCGTGTAATCTATCTTTTCTTCTTCCTGCTTCTTTTTCTTAAAAAACCATCTTAACATACTGGTGCCGTCTTTTATCCTCTTGGATTAGAGAATGTATTTACATCAAACCCTGTAATTTCGTGATCACAAAGAATCACCATACGTTCAACGATATTTCTTAATTCACGGATATTTCCTGACCAATTTGTATTTTTCAATGCTTCTAGGGCATCATCTGAGAATTTTTTACGTGGAATGCCATGTTCTGCGCAAGTCATCGATAAAAAATGTTCTGCCAGCAATGGAATGTCGTCTTCTCTTTCATTCAAGGTAGGAACATGAATTAAAATCACGCTCAATCTATGGTATAAGTCCTCACGGAAGTTTCCGTTTTTAATTTCCTCTCTTAAATTTTTATTCGTCGCTGCTACGATACGTGGATTCACCTTAATATTCTTCTCTCCTCCTACTCGTTGGATGACATTTTCTTGTAAAGCTCTCAACACTTTTGCTTGTGCCGAAGCGCTCATATCTCCAATTTCATCTAGGAATAAAGTACCGTTAGTGGCCAATTCAA
This sequence comes from Brumimicrobium sp., assembly GCA_035497735.1. GTDB lineage: Bacteria > Bacteroidota > Bacteroidia > Flavobacteriales_D > Crocinitomicaceae > Brumimicrobium. The sequence continues at coordinate 15,527 of DATJCX010000012.1, forward strand.
ACTTTCCTTTTCTTTGCTTAACAGCAGAAGTAAAAGCTCCCTTTTCGTGACCAAACAATTCACTTTCAATCAATTCTGTCGGTATAGCCGCACAATTCACCTCAATAAAAGGTTCATCTTTTCTCGGACTATTATCATGTAATGACTGCGCTACCAATTCTTTTCCGGTTCCGTTTTCACCAGTAATTAGGACACGCGCTTCACTTGGACCAACCTTTTCAATCATTTCCTTTATTCGGATGATAGCTTCAGTTTCACCAATGATAGAAGAGCCTCTAAAACGTTGAACGGCTTTCTTTAAAACCTTCTTTTCTTCGATTAAAGTAGCCTTATCACCAGCATTTCTAACCGTCACTAAAATACGGTTTAAATCCAAAGGTTTTTCGATAAAATCAAAAGCCCCTAACTTAATTGCTTCTACTGCAGTTTCGATATTACCGTGACCGGAAATCATCACTATAGGACTCTCTACTTTTTCCTTTTGAAGTTCTGTCAAAACTTCAATACCATCCATTTTAGGCATCTTGATATCACAGAAAATTAAGTCGTAGTAACCTGCTAAAGCTTTCTCAAGACCTTCCTTTCCGTCTTCAGCCTCGTCAACTTCAAAATCTTCATATTCTAATATCTCTTTCAACGCTCTACGAATACTTTTTTCGTCGTCAATAATTAAAATTTTGCCCATATTCTTTTAAATGAAATGATAAGAGACAAAGTTAATATTTTTAATCACAAGAATAAAGATTATTAACTCAATTACGAATGTGACAGAAGAGCTAATAGAATGAAACAATAAATAAAACTAATGAGAAACAAGGAGAATCATAATTTTAAAAAGTTTTGCTCGTTGAAATAATGCATTACACAAAACCAAAAGGCTGTCGGGTTGTTTTATTATTAAACCAGAATTTTGGCTACTTATAAAACAAATAATCCACGGCACACATTATGTCTCGTGGATTATGATAGTAGTAAGCTGTAATAACTTTAAGTAGGTATAAAGTGATAGTAGAATAGATTGATCAGCACTTTAGTCGTTAAACACAGGTACAAATATATATCATATATCTGCATTTTTTATAGGGGGATACCCTTGTTTTTCACTTTATTTTCAAATATTCGACGATTAATACTGTGATTTAGACAATAGGATAAGCAAAATCATAGATGAATGAATCAAGTAAAACAATAATTAATACATTTCTAGCAACTGAATATCAATGGTTTTTGAAAATATTGTTGGTTGTTTTTATGGTTTATCAACATTTCTTTATGGAAACAAACAAGCTTAAAACTTTTTTTTTATTAAAAAAGTTACTACTTTGCTAGAAACCATAAATTTAGATCATGATTGAACTAAGCAAACAGATTTTGACAAAAGTTAGTTTTGATAGTAGTTTATTTCAAAAGGAACTCGAGAAAGCTGTTAAGTGGATTAGTAAGTCAGAAGATTTACAATCCTTTAAAGATTGGTGTTTAATTGAATTTGGACACCGTTATCCTTCGATACTGAAGAAGGTATTTAAAATGTAATATTGTTTAATGTGGGGGCTTGGCCCCCATTTTTATTGCATATTATTACCTGAAATTTCAATATAAGAATAAGGATTTACAGTAAAGTTCTGAATACATCCTTTATACAAGGTCAGTTAAAATAAATTTCCTTGAAAAGTATCTGGATTTTTACCTAAGTGTTCGTACGCTTTGGCAGTCACCTTTCTTCCTCTTTGTGTTCTCACTAGGAAACCTTCCTGAATCAAAAATGGTTCATACACCTCTTCTATGGTTCCCGCATTTTCTCCAATAGCAGTTGCAAGTGTAGAAATTCCTACAGGTCCTCCATTGAATTTTTCGATTAGCGCAACTAGCAAACGGTTATCCATTTCATCAAGACCGCTAACATCTACATTCAGAGCTTTTAAGGCGAAATTAGTGATATCCAAATTAATTGTACCATCCCCTTTTATTTGTGCGAAGTCACGAACTCTACGCAGTAAAGCATTGGCGATACGTGGTGTTCCACGGCTACGACTTGCGATTTCATAAGCGGCATCATGTTCTATAGGAATATTTAATAAATCAGATGATCTATGAACGATTTGAGTAAGCGTTTTAGCGTTATAGTACTCCAAACGCGAATTGATACCAAAACGAGCCCTCAAAGGTGCTGTAAGCAACCCAGAACGAGTTGTAGCGCCAATTAAGGTAAAAGGATTCAATGCGATTTGAACTGTTCTAGCATTCGGACCAGAGTCAATCATAATATCAATAACGAAGTCCTCCATTGCAGAATATAAATATTCTTCAATAACTGGCGAAAGTCTGTGAATCTCATCGATAAAAAACACATCTCCTTCATCGAGATTGGTTAGCAATCCAGCTAGGTCACCCGGTTTATCTAAAACTGGTCCAGAGGTTACCTTAAAGCCAACACCCAATTCATTAGCCACAATATGTGCTAAGGTTGTTTTCCCAAGGCCTGGAGGACCATGTAATAATACGTGGTCTAAAGGCTCACCCCTTTGTTTGGTTGCTTTAATGAAGATTTCAAGATTTTCAATAATCTTAGTTTGACCTGTAAAATCGTTTAAGAGTTTTGGCCTCAATACTTTATCCAAGTCATTTTCCTGACTCTCCATCTCACTTTTATAATCGAAATCTTCTTCTTCCACGGTACAAGTTTATAAGTTCAAAGATAAGAAAAGCCCAGCACTCTGATAGTACTGGGCTTATAAAATTTATTTATTTCAGTTTTTTAATGACCTCCGCCATCTACTTCACCTTCTCTTAAAGGTACAGTCTGAGGCACAAAATCCTCATCCCATCCTGGCTTAGAGAAGTCGTAAGGCCAACGGTGAACTTCTGGAATCTCTCCAGGCCAGTTTCCGTGTCCAGGCATTGCCGTAGGAGTCGTCCACTCTAAGGTAGTTGATTTCCATGGGTTCAATGGTGCTATTGGACCTTTGAAGATACTGTAGAAGAAGTTAAAGATAAAGAAAAACTGTCCGATTGCTCCGATGATTGCGAAGATCGTAATGATCACGTTCAAGTCTAAAATCATTTCACTCGCTGTCGGGTTAAATGTATCATAGATTGAATAGTCATAATATCTTCTTGGAGCTCCTCCTAGTCCAATAAAGTGCATTGGTACGAATACACCGTAACCAGCGATAATTGTTAACCAGAAGTGAACATATCCTAACTTATCGTTCATCATTCTACCAAACATCTTAGGGAACCAGTGGTAAACCCCACCGAACATTCCAAAGATAGATGACAATCCCATTACTACGTGGAAGTGAGCAACAACGAACATCGTGTCGTGCACTTGAATATCTAACGCAGAGTTACCTAAAACTGTTCCTGTAATACCTCCAGAGATGAAAGTAGAAACTAAACCGATTGAGAATAACATTGCAGGAGTAAAAATAATAGAACCTTTCCATAAAGTTGTCAAGTAGTTGAATACTTTAATGGCTGAAGGAACCGCAATCAATAATGTTGTAAATACGAACACACTTCCTAAGAACGGGTCCATACCAGATACGAACATGTGATGCGCCCATACAATACAAGATAAGAAACCAATTGCTAATAATGAACCAACCATCGCACGGTAACCGAAGATAGGTTTACGCGATTGTGTTGCGATAATTTCTGATGAAAGTCCTAATGAAGGTAATAATACAATATATACCTCAGGGTGACCTAAGAACCAGAATAAGTGTTCATATAGAATTGGTGAACCACCAACGTTGTCTAACATTTCTCCACCGATGATGATGTCACTTAAGTAGAATGAAGTTCCGAAGATACGGTCCATTGCTAATAAAAGTACAGCAGCAAATAAAACTGGGAAAGAAATAATACCAACGATAGCTGTGATTAAGAAAGCCCAAATAGTTAAAGGCATTCTTGTAAAGGTCATTCCTTTAGTTCTTAAGTTAACAATCGTAGAAACGTAGTTCAATGAACCTAATAAAGAAGATGCTACGAAAATAACTAGAGAAACCATCCAAAGAGACATCCCTAAACCTGAACCAGAGATTGCTTGAGGCAATGAAGATAGCGGAGGGTAAACCGTCCAACCACCCATTGCTGGTCCTGATTCAACAAATAAAGAAACTAACATAATAACTGCAGCGATATTATACAACCATGCAGACATCATGTTCATGAATCCAGATGCCATATCTCTTGCTCCAATCTGTAATGGAATAAGAACGTTAGAGAACGTACCTGATAAACCTCCTGTCAATACGAAGAAAACCATGATCGTACCGTGAAGGGTTACTAGTCCAAGGAACATATCCTGGTTAAGTACACCTTCTGGTGCCCATCTATCTCCTAAGAATAAATTAAGGAAATCTGAACCTTCTTCCGGCCATGCTAACTGAATTCTAAAGAAAACAGATAACATCATACCGACTACAGCCATAAAAATAGCAGCAATCAAGAATTGCTTACCAATTACCTTATGGTCGTAACTAAATATATACTTTGAAACAAAGCTCTGTTCGTGATGATCGTGTTCGTGAATTGCTTCCTGAGCTGTTGATGCCATGTTTTATAAATTTAATGTACTTTTAAAAATTATTTTTTATCTACTTTACTTGCTATAGCCTCATAGTACTCAAGTAAAGCTTGTTCGTTTCCTACAATCCAAGGTTTCCCATCCAATGAAGACTTCGTTTTTTGCCATTCAAGGTATTCCTTAGGCTCTAAAACTTTAATAGACATCTTCATCTTGTAGTGAGAAGTTCCACAAACTTTATTACATAATAAAGCATACTCAAACTCAGGATTATTCAATTTCTTCTTCATTTCATCTGAAGTAAAAATTGGTTGAATCTTAAAGTAAGTTGTCAAACCTGGTACCGTGTTCATTTGCGCACGGAAGTGTGGGAAGTAAGCACTGTGGATTACATCTTTAGATCTAAAGTGGAAATTGTATTTCTGACCTTTTAAAAGAATTAAACTGTCCTCAACAATAACATCATCAAATGCCAATAGGTCTAAAGAGTCGTTGTAAGTTGCTGACATTGCTTCAAGAAGACGAGACATACGCTCTTTTCTTCCTAATTCCGTCTTCATTTTCTTACGATTTGCAGCAGACATTGCGATAGATGGGTCGTTCAATTGAGCTTCCAATTTTTCAACACCATTGATACCGTCTCCACCTACTTTCATTAACTCTAAAGAATTTTCAATATTCTCTCTAGTAACAACTGCGTATGGATTTTGGTCTGTTGTTAACTTGTAATCAAATTTACCTAGTTCGTTATTTCCTCCTGAGTAACGTGCTGTCCAAGCGAATTGGTAAGAGAAAATCTCTACGTTTTCATATTCAGCTGTTGCTGGTGAAGTCAACTCGTTCCATGTTTTAAGACCTAAAATAACCATAACGGTTAAACCAGCTGCTGGAATAACTGTCCAAAGCATTTCTAGTTTATCGTTGTGCGGATAATAATACGCCTTTACTCCTGGCTTTCTTCTGTATTTGTAAGCAAACCAGAATAGTAATGTAACAGTTGAGAAGTAAACAAACAATACAAGACCCCATTGAACAACGTATAAATTATCTAATTTAACTCCCCCTACTGAAGCAGCAGGTCCTAGGTCAACGAAACCATAAACAAAAATGATATAGATTAAAAATGCATGCAGTAGAATCATGAAAACCACTAATGCTATAGCGTTGAAATTATTCTCACTATCAGGAATTTCTTCCGGTCCGTAATTGCTCAATTTTTTTGTTAATTCTCCTACGCGCATGATCTGTGCAATAGCTATGCAACCTAGGACAATAACTAAAATGATTATAAATTTATCTGCCATGTTAAAATAAAATTACTTATTGTTTTCTTATATATTAAATTTCGTGATGTAATGACTCATCCATAAACGGATGATTTAAGGCAACGATTGGCGCACTTGCTAACCTCATTAGCGTAACACGTGCAAACAATCCAAGGAAGAAGATAGCCATTCCAATTTCCATGAATCCAATTTTTGCTAATGGTCCCATTGCACCACCACTTACCATAATCCAAGTATCTAACCAGTGCCCAATAATAATAATAATTCCAACAAAAACCAACGCACCAGCGTGACGTTTTGAATCTCTTGACATTAATATTAACATAGGGAATAGGAAGTTTATAGCAAACATTCCGAAGTACAATAATTTAAAGTTTTCAATTCTATTGATAAAGTAAGCAGCTTCCTCAGGAATATTTGCGTACCAGATCAACATAAATTGAGAGAACCATAAGTATGACCATAAGAATGATAAAGCGAAAATCCAAGTACCAACGTCATGGATGTGGCTGTCATTTAACTTAGGTAAGTATCCTAATTTCTTTAAATAAAGTAATAATAGAATAAGCATTACCATTACTGTTACCCATCCTCCAGCGAACACGTACCAACCAAATAAAGTTGAGTGCCAGTGAATATCAATAGATAATAACCAGTCCCATGAGCTCATCATGCTAAAGAAAGCAAATACCAATAGGAACAATGCTGATCTACGGAAGTTCTTGTAGTGAATATCCAACGCTAATTCTGGTTGCTGATCTTGCATTAATGAACGCTTGATAAAACCTTTCCACATTACATAGTAAACACCTAAGAAGATAACCAATCTTATCCAGAAAAACGGTAAGTTTAAGTATCTAGCACTACGTCCAGCAGCATGTGCATCATAATGTGCACCACCTGGCTTAACAACTTCTGGGTCCATCCATACGTAGATATGAGCACCATTCATGAATGTTAACGCTAAGTAAGTCACTAACATGAATGCGATTCCAACTGGAACGAATCCTGTTAACGCCTCGATTGGACGCTTGATATAAGCTGACCATCCTACTTCCGCTGCGTGTTGAACCGCTAGGAAGAATAAAGCACTCATTGTAACAGTAAAAAAGAAAATACTATTTGACAATAAGTTACTCATAAATCTACGAGGAACGTGTCCATCGCCTAGAGCAACGGCAACACCAACTCCAGTCAACAATAGACCCACAACCACAAAAGTTGTTGTCCATAATTTTGCCTTATTCGAAATTTGATAATCCATTTAACTATAAATTTTCTATTGTTTATTCTCTATTAATTAATCTTCTGTATTTTCTGCAGTCTCGTCTGCTACCTCCTCTGTTGCTTCATCAGCAGCAGTTTCACCAGCAGCGAATCCAGCACCGTAATCTTTAAATCTTAATTTATTGATATAGTGAACTACAGTCCAGATTTCTTTGTTACTCATGAAAGGAGCATGCGCACCCATCATTCCTTTACCGTAATAAATAGAGAAGAACACTTGTCCATCTTTTAATTCAAGAAGATTATTGAAATCAGGAACACCAGCATAAGCACCGCTTTCTACCATTGGACCTTTTCCATCTCCTTCTTTACCGTGACAGTGAGCACAGTTGATAGTGAAAAGTTTCTTTCCAGAATCAAAAATCTCTTTTTCGTTATCAGCTGTTAAAACAAGCGGATTTTTATCTTCTGCCGACTTAAAGTAATCACCACCTGGTTGATCACTTAATTTCCAACCATCCTTTGCCATCAAGTTATGCGTTTTAGCTGCAAAACTATTAGCTAATCGATTGTACGGTAAGTACATTTCTAAATCTTCAATATCCCCATGGTAAGGAACAGTGTGCATTGGTGGATGTTTAGCAGATTGCTTCATTGTTAATTCAACAACCGTTCTATCTTTAATCCAACCATAATCAACATACGGTTCGATAGCAGGTGAACGATACATGTCAGGCATAAAGTCCAAACCTGGAGAATCTTTATCCGAGATACATGATGTTAACGCTCCAATACCGAATGTTAGCACTAATATTTTTGTTGAAATTGCCTTCATATTCTTTTTCATGGAAATATTAATAATTTTTTTGATCTAATTCTACAATACCTGTTTCCATTAGCATAGTCTCAATTTCTTTTTCAGTAAACTGAGTGTTTTGGTCTAATCTCAACTCGATAACAAAACGGTCATCTGTTGTTCTTGGATCAGGATTTCCCGCAGGCATACCTGGTAAAGTTCTATTTGCAAGAAAATAAGTAATTGCCATTAAGTGAGCTGCAAATAATACAGTCATTTCAAAGGTAATTGGAATAAAAGCTAGCATATTCTCAACGAAAGAGAAACTTGGCTTACCTCCAATATTCATTGGCCAGTCAGTAATCATAAAATACCATATACCAAGAATAGCAAGTGTCAATCCTAACATACCGTATAGGAAAGCAAAGATACCTAATCTTGTTCCTTTCAATCCAATGATTGTATCCAATCCGTGAACTGGAAAAGGCGTATAAACTTCTTTTACTTTTACACCGTTTGAAACTAACTTCTTAGCACCATCTTTTAGCACTTCGTCGTCGTTATACATTGCATAAAATACTACGTTTGAGCTCATTTCTTAATTATTATCGTTGTTATTATCATTTTCACTATCTGTTGCAGCACTATTGTCTGTATCAGTATTTGTGTGAGTTTCATTTTTCTTAACTTTAACAGCAACATCTGCTAAGTGTTGTTCTTCTAAAGAGAACGCTGGTGAAGCGGCCGTTCCTTGTTTGAAAGACTCACCTGAAGATCTAACAATATGCTTTAACTCAGCAATTGGTAATACAGGGAAGTATCTAGTAAACAATAAGAAGAATACAGAGAATAATCCCATTGTACCTACAAAGATTGCGATATCAATATGCGTTGGGTAGAACATACTCCAAGCAGATGGTAAGTAATCATGGTGTAAGTCTAATACGATAATGTCAAAACGTTCGAACCACATTCCGATATTAATAATAATACCGATAATCCAAGAAGCTGTAAAGCTCGTACGTACTTTCTTAATCCATAAGAAAGCTGGAGCAACCATATTACATAAGATCAATGCCCAGAATGCCCACCAATATCTACCAGTTGCAGCTCCCCAGGACATATAAGCGTATGATTCATACTCGGCACCTGTGTACCAAGCCATAAAGAACTCAGTGATGTAAGCAACACCAACAATCCCACCCGTTACAATAATAACGATGTTCATGTATTCAATATGTTTACGTGTAATATAAGCTTCTAAGTTGTATGCTTTACGAATGATACTCATCAATGTAATTACCATGGCGAATCCTGAGAATACCGCACCAGCAACGAAGTATGGAGGGTAAATCGTAGAGTGCCATCCTGGTACGATCGACGTAGCAAAGTCAAAAGATACAATAGAGTGAACAGAGAATACTAATGGAGTAGCCAGACCAGCTAAAATTAAAGAAGCGATCTCAAATCTTTGCCATTGTTTAGCACCTCCAGACCATCCAAAAGAAAGAATGCTGTACATTTTCTTAGCTAAAGGCTTTTTCGCACGGTCTCGGATCGTAGCAAAGTCAGGAACCAATCCGATGTACCAGAATACAACTGATACAGAAAGGTAAGTTGAAATCGCGAACACGTCCCATAGAAGTGGTGAGTTAAAGTTTGGCCATAATGAACCGAAGTGGTTTGGTAATGGAACTACCCAGTAACCAACCCATAGACGACCCATGTGAATCAATGGGAACAACCCAGCCATAAATACTGCGAAAATTGTCATCGCCTCAGCAGAACGGTTAATCGCCATTCTCCATTTTTGACGGAACAATAATAACACTGCAGAAATTAATGTACCAGCGTGTCCAATACCTACCCACCAAACGAAGTTGGTAATATCCCAAGCCCAGTTAATGGTTTTATTTAATCCCCAAGTACCAATACCTGTACCGATTAAATATAAAATTGCTCCTACACCATAGATCCCAAGGATTAACGAAATAGTAAATAAAACGTACCATGTTTTTGACGCTTTACCTTCGATAGGTCTACACACATCTTCTGTAATCTCGTGATAAGATTTGTGTCCTAGGATTAGGGGTTCTCTAATTATTGCTTCTTTATGCATTACAATAAGTTTATTATTTTAATACTTCGATTTCCGTGATTAATTATTATGAATTAGTTCCAATTTGAATTTTCGCTAAATCCTCATTCTCTTCGTTTCTTACTTTAGTTTGATACCAAATATTTGGCTTAATTCCAATTTCTTCTAAAGCTTGGTAAGAACGTTTGTGTTTTGAAACTTTTCTGATTGCAGAATCTGGATCATTCCAGTCTCCAACGATGATAGCATCAGCTGGACATGCATCAGCACAAGCAGTTTGGAAGTCACCGTCATAAACTGAACGTCTTTCTTTCTTCGCTTGTAATTTTGTTTCTTGAACTCTTTGTACACACATAGAACATTTCTCCATTACCCCACGTGTTCTAACAGTAACGTCTGGGTTAAGAACCATTCTTCCTAATTCGTCTTGTGCTGGGTTCACTTCACCAAACTTCTTGTATGAAGGGTAGTTGAACCAGTTGAAACGTCTTACTTTGTATGGACAGTTGTTTGCACAGTAACGAGTACCGATACAACGGTTGTATGTCATTTGGTTAAGCCCCTCATTAGAGTGAGTTGTCGCAGAAACTGGACAAACAGTCTCACAAGGTGCGTGGTTACAGTGCTGACATAACATTGGTTGGTGAACAACCTTTGGATTTTCCGCTGGTCTATCTCCTAATTTTCTATCAATATTTTGTCCTGATAAAGTTTGACCTGGTGTTGCCTCTTCTCCAGAAGCATAGTAACGGTCAATTCTTAACCAGTGCATCTCACGACCTCTTCTAACTTCGTCTTTTCCTACAACTGGTACGTTGTTTTCAGACTGACAAGCGATTAAACAAGCTCCACATCCGAAGCATCCGTTTAAGTCAATTGTCATACCCCATCTATGTCCAACATGCTCAATTGGGTGTTCATCCCAAAGGTTGAACTCAGACAATGGTGCTGCAACGTGATTACCGTTCTCATCTAGTTTTTGCATCGTCCACTCTGGGTTGTATACATCACGATCATGAGATTTGTAAGTATCTAATGTTGTTTCTCTAATCACAGAGTTTCTACCCATAATAGTATTATGGATTTGTGTCGTTGCGATTGGATATTTCTTATTTAATTTAGTTAGGTTACCTACCGCTACGTACTCCATTGTACCGTTAGCAGTTTGTACCATTCTGTATGCGTTTTTACCAATTGGAAGTGGGAAACCGTTAGCGTCTTTAACGTGTCCTCCATATTCCTTAGTTTGGAAGGCAGCCTTACCAATTCTTGCTCCACCTTCACCACGACCGTAACCTAATGCTAAACCAACTGTGTTTAACGTTTGTCCTGGAGATGGGAATACTGGTAATTCGTAAGTAACATCACCAACAGTGATAGAAGCCATAGTAGCTCCATGTTCTTGGTCAATGTAAGTTTCATAACCTTCAGCTCTCATCGTTGTTGGGTTCATCGTTAGATAGTTGTCCCAAGTAACTTTAGAGATAGGATCTGGCATTTCTTGTAACCAAGGATTAGCTGCTTGATCTCCACGACCGATTGCTGCCTTTTGGTAGAATACAATCTCTAAGTCACCAGCTTGTGGTAAGTTAGTTACTGCAGCCATTGCTCCGTCATTAAACTCAGGAGTTGAGGCTTTTTCACTCGGTTTAGAATAAACTGTATTGTGAACAGTTGTGTCAAAGAAAGTATCAAAATTACCTTCTCCAGCAAAACCTAGTTGTTTCCAGTTTTCTTTAATATAGTTATAGTAAACGCTACCATCTTTTCCTTCACGTTTTGCTACACCCATCCATACTAAGAATGACTCTTGTGCTGGAAGTGTATCATATAAAGGTCTAATTGTTGGCTGCGCTAATGCATATTCATTTGCTTTTGGTGAATAATCATTCCAAGATTCTAAAGCATGGTGATCTGGCATTACGAATTTACAGTATGAAGCTGTTTCGTCCATTACAGATGCAAAAGAAACAGATAATCCTACGTTTGCTAAAGCTTCAGCGAAAGCTACACCGTTTGGTGCAGAGTAAACAGGGTTTGCGTTGTAGAAGAATACTGCATCTGGACCTTTTCCTGCAATTACATCACTTACCAGTTTCATCATTTTGTCATCCTCAGATGCAAACATGTTTACTGGATTGTTTAAGTTGATTGTTGTTTCGTAAGCTCCGATTAAGTGGTTTAACTTGTTAACAAGTACTTGAACACCAATGTTGTTAGAACTAGAAACCACTAAACCGTTTCCAGCTTTAAGTTCCTTTGCCATTCTCTTCACGTTGTCTTCACCAACATATTCAGGGATACTTGCAGTAACACCGCTAACAGATCCACCAACCTCTTTAATTAAAGCTGCTAAAATTCCAGCTTCTTCAGAAGGCTTAATCATTAAACGAACATCCGCGTTAGAACCAGTAATTGATAAGTTAGACTCTAATTGGTAATGCTTGCTCATCCACTCTCCGTCAGGATTACGTCTTGAGATGTATTGTCCAGCGTACTGAGTTGCCATCAACCAAGTTGAAGTAAAGTCAGCACCAAAACTTACAATTGTTTTTGCTTTTGAAAAATCATAGTCAGGGATAAGCGCTTCACCGAAAGTTAATTCGTTTGCTTTTCTGATACCTGCGTATGAAACTGGGTCGTATTGAATGTGTTGGAAAGAAGCTCCATTAGAAGGTGCCATTTCCTCTCCATTTTCAGTAGCAACTGTAGCGCCACCAGAGATAAACTCCCCAAATTCTTTTACTACTTTATAAGTAGAAGGAGAAGCTAAAGTATTAGATACTAAAACAACTTTTCCTTTTTTCGCTTTAATAGCGTTTAATTGTTGAATAATCTCAGTATCTGCTTCAGTTGTAGCAACACCTTGACCATCTTTAAATGCAAATTGTAATCTTGCATCATTATATAAACTTAGAACAGAAGCGATTACTTGCGCGTTCACCCCACCGTTCGTAAATCCGAAATCTTTATTACCCTTAATATAGATTGGTCGCCCTTCTCTTGTCTTAACAACAATATTTGCGTAAGTGTTACCATCATAATAAGTAGATGCATACCAAGTTGCAACACCTGGAGTAACATCAATAGGTTTATTTACATAAGGTACAGCTTTGTTAACCGGAGCTTCACAAGCAGCGATTGTTGCAGCAGCAACGCTAAATCCTAAAAATTTCAGGAAATCCCTTCTTGGAGTAGAAGTTTCTTTTAAATTTTCTTCGTTTGCTAGGAAATCCTCAACTGTAACTTCTTGGCTAAATTCCTTATTAACATTTTGAATAAATTCAGGTGTTTCGTGTAATTCCTCGAGACCTTTCCAATATTTTGTACTCATTGCTATATAATATTATTTAAGCTATCAACTTTGATTAATAATGACACTTAGCACATTCCCATCCGCCAAGTTCTTTAACAGTCACTTTTCCGTCTTCTAAATACTTTTCGTATAAATCTGGATCGTTTTCGATCAGACGTTTATGAATCTCTTCGTAGTAACCACCTTTTTGATCAAGCGTACCTGTAGAAATTTCTTTTTTGTCATGACATTCAATACACCATCCCATTGTAAGTGTTGGTCTTGTTAACTGAACGTTACCTTCAATTAAATTCAACTCTTCAACTGGAACTACACGTGCTGTTTCCTTTTGTTTTGTCATATCACCGTGACATTGTTTACAGTCAATTCCACCAATCTCTACGTGTTGAGCGTGATTGAAGTAAGCATAGTCTGGTAAAGTATGTACTTTGTTCCAAACGATATTATCCGTTTCACCGCTATAAGTACCTCCACCTTCTGGGTCGAATCCTGCAGAGTTATAGATGTTTTGGATTTTCGCCATTTGATCTCCCGCACCAGTGATTTGCTTGTGACAGTTCATACAAACGTTTGTTGTTGGTAAACCAGCTGTTCTAGATTTAGAAGCTGAGTTGTGACAATAGTTACAGTCGATACCGTTGATTCCAGCATGAATATCATGAGGGAAAGCGATTGGTTGACTTGGTTGGTAACCAGAAGTGATTCCGATTTCTCCTAAACCAACAAATAACCAAGTAACAACCGCTACAACAGCAACTAAACTCGCCATTCCAACATATCTCTTGTTTTCCCAAGCCCATTGCTTAGAACCGAATTTAGGTTTTTCCTCTTTATTTTCGTCGCTAATAGATTGCAATTGTTTCTTAACTCCTAATAGAGATAAAATAACAACTAAGAATACAGCGCCTAGAACATACCAAATCCATCCAAGTCCATCTCCCTTCTGTGTTTCTACCATCATTCCTCCACCTCCTCCTGAACCTGCAGTTGTTGCACCTGGTAATGGCTGAGCATCAACGTAGTCAAACATTGCTTCAATTTCGGCATCAGTCATTGATGGGAAAGTTGTCATTGCTGTTGGTGACCAATCAGCAACTGCTCGAGCGTACGGGTCTTTTTCAGCAGCTATTTGCCAGTTTCTAACCCATTCATGAAGTGAACCTTCTAACGCTCCTCCCTCTTCCCATTTCTCTCGAACTTGGAAAAGTTTTGGACCCGTCATGTCCTTGTGTGCCTGGTGACATGTCGCACATTTTGAATTGAAGATAGCTTCTCCGTCTTGAGCGGACGAATAGGAAGCAAACCAAAATAGCGTTAAAACCAACGCATATAACCCTTTATTCTTTAGTGTAAACATCTGATAATAAGATATTTGATTTATAATTCCATAAAAATTATGCCATAAAAGACACATATTACATCAGCAAAAATAGTAGAATATCGATTGTAATTGACAGTTTTATGACACAAAAGCACCCTTTTAATTCAATTTAGAATCATTCTAAACTAATGTTAAAGGTTAAATGTTCTTAAAATTTTAAACATTTTCACTTCAAAGCATCACACTGATAATGTATTACAGCGAAATAGCAATTTTAAATTTCTGAAAAACTAGATAAATAATTGGCAAAAATTTCCAAAAAAAATAGAAGCCAGCGACTTCTATTGTAATTGTTAATATCTTTTTTTGGTCCACAATCCCCTATTTTAAAGAAAGTAACAAAATGAATGTGTGAAATTATTAACATTCGCTATTTTAGACAATTTGGTCTTTATATTCCCATTCGGCATACGAGTCTTCTGTCTCATAAAGTCGAACATTTACCAAATTTAATCCTTCAGGAAGTTCTTTTTCGATGATTCCTTTAAAGTGTAATAATAAATTCTCACACGTTGGTTGAACATCTAATTCAATCGTTCTTTCGTTCATACTATCCCTTAAAAAGTCACGTTTATCACCACTGTTTATTACAAATGAATGATCGTAAACTTCGACGATTTTTTTATTGACAATCTTTTTTAGAACAGAAAAGTCAATCACCATTCCGTCTTTAGGGTGCAATGGTGTATTCATCACGTTCCCCATTAAAGTAACATATAATTTATAGGAATGTCCGTGAATAAACTGACATTTACCATCATAATTATACAAAGCATGTCCCATTTCAAAAGTGAAGCGCTTTGTTACTCGTATTAGTTCTTTACTCATTACTTCTTCTTAATTAGGCCGCGAATATCGGAATAAAATATGATAAATTCCCCTATTATATTTTTGTCTTACTGATAATTCTCATAAATTGCTTAGCGATAAAATCGCAAATTTACGCCAACTAAAACAAACAATTATGAGAAAGTACATTTATACATCCTTATTCATGCTGATGTTTACTACCAGTTTTATCTCAGCCCAGTTGGATTTAATTGGACAATACAAGGTAAGACCAGAGTTTTCAAACGGTTATGGAAGGCCACTATTAAAAAGTGATGAACCAAATTTCTTTATAAACCAAAGAGCACGACTTGGTCTTCAATACAAGCATTCAATTTTTCAATTCAACGTTACGCTACAAGATGTAAGAACTTGGGGAAACACTTCTCACGTTGGAATTGACAATAGTGGCTTGCTTTCAATTTACGAGGCAAACGCAAGCATATTTTTTAATAAAACCTGGTCTATCAAATTAGGGCGTCAAGAAATCAGTTATGACAATCAACGAATTTTTGGAGGATTGGATTGGGCTATGCAAGGACGCCGACACGACGCTGCTATAGTTACTTATAAGGACAGTACTTGGCAAGTTGACCTAGGAGGAAGTTACAATCAACAAAAGGCTTCTAATAAAGCCATCTTATATGAAATCAATAATTACAAAACATTCCAATATTTATGGGCGCATAAAGACTGGAAGAATTTTAATGCGAGTTTCCTATTCTTAAACAATGGAGTTGATCAAATTTATGTAGAGGATAGTATTAAAAAAAGCAGGACCAATTATTCACAAACGGTAGGGGCGCATTTAAACTACAATCGTAAAAAGTTAGACTTGATGGCATTTGGTTATTATCAAATGGGTTTCACAAAAGACAACAGAACCTTGACTGGATATGATGTTAGTTTTGCGGCAACTTACAAGCCAATTAAAGGGCTAGGAATTACTTTAGGAGGAGAAATATTATCGGGAACATCTCAGCTGAAAGACACGCCTGATGATAGGAGTCATTCATTTTCTCCTTTATATGGAACAAACCATGGATTTAATGGATTTATGGATAACTTCTACGTTGGTGGGGAACATGAAAATAGTACAGGATTAATGAATCCCTATTTAAAGTTGAACTACAAATTTAAAAAATTTGGCTTCGAAGTGGCGAATCATTTATTTTATTCTGCAGCTGATATAAAAACACCTATTTATAACATGCCTGGATATGATCCTGACAGGAGTGCTAATTACTATTTAGGATATGAAATAGACTTTACATTTACATACAAACCAGTAGATGAAGTAGCCATTCAATTTGGCTACTCCCATTTATTTAATAGTACGAGTATGGAAAGAGTAAAATACTGGATGAATGATATGAAAAAACATAGTGACTATGTGTATGTTATGGTGACAATTCACCCATTTAAGAATTTGAAATTCTAATTAAACAAGGACTATAAAAGCTATCGTCAGCGATGTTTCCATCGCTGTTAAAAAAAACAACAGAAACAAAAAAGCCGTCTTCCGACGGCTTTTTCATTATTATATAAGCATTTTAAAATTCAAAATCTTCCATAAACTTAGTGGTGAAATTACCTTTATTAAAGTTTTCATCCAACATCAATTTTTGGTGGAATGGAATAGTTGTTTTAATCCCTCCGATGATGTACTCATCTAATGCTCTACGCATTTTCATGATTGCTTCTTCACGTGTTTGTGCAACAGTGATTAATTTAGAAATCATTGAGTCATAATATGGAGAAATTGTGTACCCTGAGTAAGCATTAGTATCGATACGAATCCCTGGTCCTCCTGGCTCATAATATTCCGTAATTTTTCCTGGTGATGGTCTGAAGTTATTGTATGGATCTTCAGCATTAATACGACATTGAATTGCATGCATAATAGGCTCGTAGTTTTTACCACTAATCTTATGTCCTGCAGCTAATTTAATTTGTTCTTTAATCAAGTCAAAATTAATTACCTCTTCTGTAATCGTATGTTCCACTTGAATACGCGTATTCATTTCCATGAAATAAAAATCTCTATTTTTATCTACTAGGAACTCTACCGTACCCACACCTTCATATTTAACAGCCTTAGCAGCTTTAATTGCTGCCTCTCCCATCTTTTTACGCAATTCTTTTGTCATAAAAGGAGACGGTGTTTCTTCCACTAATTTTTGGTGACGCCTTTGGATTGAGCAGTCACGCTCTGAAAGGTGACATGCATTCCCCAT
Source organism: Brumimicrobium sp. (assembly GCA_035497735.1). Classification (GTDB taxonomy): domain Bacteria; phylum Bacteroidota; class Bacteroidia; order Flavobacteriales_D; family Crocinitomicaceae; genus Brumimicrobium. Next base: position 33,230 of record DATJCX010000012.1, read on the forward strand.
TTGGTCTCCAGCAATTTGAATTTCGATGTGACGTGGCTCTTCGATTAATTTCTCGATATAGATACCATCATCACCGAATGCAGCTTTGGCTTCCTGTCGAGCAGCATTCCAAGCATCTTCAATTTCTTCTTCACTCCATGCTTCACGCATTCCTTTACCACCACCCCCAGCAGTTGCCTTAAGCATCACTGGATATTTGATCTCTTCAGCAATTCTTTTAGCGTCTTCAAGGTCCTTAACCAAACCTTCAGAACCTGGAATACAAGGAACACCAGCTTTTATCATTGTCATCTTAGCATTGGCCTTATCTCCCATTCCGTTAATTTGATCAGGAGTGGCACCGATAAATTTGATACCATGTTCTTGACAAACTTTAGAAAACTTAGCGTTTTCAGAAAGGAAACCATATCCTGGGTGGATAGCATCCGCGTTTGTAATTTCAGCAGCCGCAATAATATTTGGAATCTTTAAATAAGACTCTGAGCTTTGCGCTGGTCCGATACAAACGGCTTCATCTGCAAATCGTACGTGTAAACTTTCTTTGTCAGCAGTACTATAAACAGCAACTGTTTTAATACCCATCTCTTTACAAGTACGTATAATTCGCAAAGCAATTTCGCCTCTATTGGCAATTAATATCTTTTTAAACATCCTATTAGGGTTTAAATTATACGTAATAAATTAAAGCAATTAAGCTGGATCAACCAAGAATAATGGTTGGTCGTATTCTACAGGAGATGCGTCATCTACTAAAACTTTAACGATAGTTCCTGTAATGTCAGATTCTATTTCGTTGAAAAGTTTCATTGCTTCAATAATACATACTGGTTCTCCAACTTTAATCGTATCTCCTACCTCTACGAAAGAAGGTTTGTCTGGTGATGGAGAACGGTAAAACGTTCCAATCATTGGCGATTTAACCGTAATATATTTGTTTTCTTCTACTGCTGGTGCTGGAGCTGCTGCTGGAGCCGGTGCTGCTGCCGCTTGTGGAAGTGGTGCTTGCATAGCTTGTGGCTGTTGCATTTGTGGCATCGCTTGCGGGATGTAAACAACTCTTTCCTCTTCAGAGGCAGTCTTTTTTGAAAGTGACTTAATTGTGATTTTGAAATCTTTCTTTTCGATTTCTACTTCAGTCACTCCAGACTTTGAAACAAACTTTATAAGTTCTTGTATTTCTTTCTGATTCATTGTAAGTAAATATATTAATAATGTAAATGTACGTAAATATTCTAAGAATTATATGCCCATTTTAAATAAATAGCACCCCAAGTAAAACCACCTCCAAAAGCTGACAGTATAATATTATCTCCTTTCTTAAGTTGACTTTCCCAGTCCCAAAGACAAAGTGGTAATGTTCCAGCAGTTGTATTTCCATACTTTTGGATATTGATCATTACTTTCTCTTTCGATAAGCCCATTCTATTTGCGGTAGCATCTATAATTCTTAAGTTTGCTTGGTGCGGTACTAACCAACTAACATCGTCTGCAGTCAGGTTGTTTTTCTCCATAATATGAACAGAAACATCCGCCATGTTTTTTACTGCAGCTTTAAACACAGGTTGTCCATCTTGTTGAACATAGTGCATTTTATTTTCTACAGTTTTTTTAGATGCAGGGTTTACAGAACCACCACCAGGCATGTATAGATATTTTCTACCATCTCCATCACTATGAAGTACGCTATCTATCACACCAAAACCTTCTTCATTCGGTTCTAACAAAACAGCTCCACCTCCATCTCCGAAGATAATGCAAGTTGATCTGTCTTCATAATCGATAATAGAGGACATTTTATCTGCTCCTATTACGATTACTTTTTTATATTTTCCCGTCTCAATAAATTGAGATCCCGTTATCAGCGCATAGATAAACCCAGAACAAGCTGCGTTGATATCAAAGCTCCAAGCATTCACCAGTCCAACCTTATCAGAGATAATGTTAGCCGTTGCAGGGAATGGAAAGTCAGGAGTTACCGTCGCACAAATCAACAAATCGATTTCTTCTGGTGCAATCCCTTTCTTTTTCAATAAACTTTTTACAGCTTCTGCTCCCATGTCAGACGTGCCTTTTCCATCTTCTAAAAGGTGTCTTGTCTTAATTCCAGTTCGTGAAACAATCCATTCGTCTGATGTATCTACCATTTTTTCTAAATCTTTATTAGAAAGAATTTTTTCCGGAAGATATCCATGAACGCCAGTTATAGCAGCTGTAATTTTTTTCATTATTTAAACGCTTCTTTTAAGTTTTTAGTCAATTCTGAAGTTGCAACATCGTAGGCTAACTTCAGCATGTTCTTGACAGCTACGTCGTTAGAAACACCATGTCCGATGATTACATCAGAATTAACGCCTAATATAGGTGTTCCCCCATAATTTTCATAGTTAAATCTATCAAAATATGTGTTTTCCATTCCTAATTTCTTAGCAATGGTATAGAAACCTTCTGCTTCTTTTAGCACAATATTACCTGTGAAACCGTCGCTTACAACAACATCCGCCTTCCCCAAAAACAAGTCACGACTTTCTACATTTCCTATGAAATTAAAGTCATGAGAGTCTTTCATTAATTTGTAAGTTGCTTGTGTCAACAGATTTCCTTTTCCTTCTTCTTGACCGATGTTTAACAATCCGATTTTAGGGTTTTCAATTCCCATAACGTTTGCTGCGTATATAGATCCAAGAATCGCAAATTGATATAGAACATCTGGTTTACAATCGGCATTTGCACCAACATCAAGTAAAATAGAAGTTCCACCATTTACGAGTGGGAGAACGGAAGTAATACATGGTCGAATAACACCTGGAATGGCGTTAATCTTATAGATAGAACCCACAAGCATAGCGCCTGTATTTCCAGTACTTGCAAAAGAATTGATTTTCTTTGCAGCCAAGAGGTCTAAACCAATAGCAATTGAACTGTTGGGTTTTTGTGGAATAGCACGTGTCGGGTGATCGTTCATCGTAATATTATCTGGAGCATCTACTACAGAAATACGCGGTGACTTCACCCCTTTTTCTTCTAAAATTTTGGCAATTTCTTCCTTACGACCAATAAGAACAAGTTCTACATGGCCCGGCAATTCATTGAGCGCTAGGATAGCTCCCAATACATTTGCATTTGGCGCAAAATCGCCTCCATTGATATCTAACCCTAACTTCATTAGAATGTTAAGATACTTAATTTGAATAAGAAGTTACAGTTAATTAAACTGCAACTTCTTTCTCAGCAATTACTTGACCTTTATAGTAAAGTTTACCTTCATGCCAATGTGCACGGTGGTATAAATGAGATTGTCCTGTTGTTGGACAAGTAGCGATGTTTAATTCACGCGCTTTTTGGTGTGTACGTCTCTTATCTCTTCTTGTAGATGACGCTCTTCTCTTTGGTACTGCCATTTTATTTTTATTTTAAATTTTTATTTCAACTTTTTCAAATCATTCCAACGAGGGTCAATATCTTCATCATTGTCCTCTTCGTCGTCTTCAGGGTCTTCAAATCCGTATAACAGGTCTAACATTTCTTCATTGCACTCATTTTCTTCGTGAACAACTCTCGTAGGCAGTGCTACGGTAAGTAATTCATAAATATTGTTTGTAATGTCGATTGTAAACGCAGAAGATGGTAAAACAATCAGGTTTTCGTCGTCACTGATGTCTTCATCTGAAAATTTATAAATAATCAAATGTGAGACTGTGATTGGAGTTTCCATCAAGTCATTACAACGATCACAAGGCAATTGAACGGTTCCTTCCATTTCAAATTGACCCAGCATCATCGTTTCCTTCTTCTCCAAGTTGAAGTTCACCTTAATGTCTCCTCCTTGGATTATCGAATAATCTAACTCTTCAAAGAACGAAGTATCCACTTGATACTCATATAAATATTTTCCAATCTTTAAACCTTCGAATGGAATAACAAATTCATTTTTAGATTTCATACTACTAAAAATATCGGGGTGCAAATGTATATAATTTATACACAATAACACAATATTCCCATTAAGAATCTACAAAAATACGTTTTTTTACACAAAAACAAGCAGTTATCAACAAAAAGATAAGGGTTTGAGTGGCGATGGTCTTAAAGTTTTCCAAAAACTCAGAGGAAGTAGAACCAATTTAACATGAAATTTTTGAAAACAAAACCCAAATCAAACCATTATATAAAAATGTAGCGCATGGCTGAAAAAACAAATATTGACCTTATATATACAAACAGTGTCAATTACACTTCGAAAAGACGATAAATCCGAAAGTTTTCAAATAGATAAATGCTAATTGATAATCGATAATTCGTAATTTTACATTTATGATACAAACAGAGGAATTAAATTATGGCGATGTTTCCGTGTTTTTACTCGTTTATGATGCTTTTGTAATCGAGGAACAGTTACATCATTTACTTCCTAGTGAAATAGAACGACTCGAGACGATTAATCACCCTTCTCGTAAAAGAGAATTTGTGGCAACTCGTGTATTGCGCTCGCTTCATTTTGGCGCTGTACCAATTTTATATACTGAAATTGGAGCACCTTATATAGATGAAAAGGGATTTATCTCCATTTCTCATGCTGATTGTGTTGTTGGACTAGCTTATTGTCGCAATTTTCAAGTTGGTTTGGATTTGGAACCTATACGAGAAAAAGTGATGCGTGTAAAACATAAATTTCTCAGTGAAGACGAAAAGTTAAACACGGACACCTCATCTGTTGAGGAAATGATTAAAGTTTGGTCGGGAAAGGAAGCACTTTATAAACTTGCTGGCCGCAAAAAAATTATATTCTCCGATAGTTTATTGTTGACGAAAAGGGATGAATCGAATTGGTTGGGGAGAATTGTGTTTGACTACAGTAAAAAAGCAGTAGAACTAAGAATAGACAAAAAGGATAATTTTGTAATCTCTATTAATACATCACCTATCTATGAAATTGAATAATATTTATACAAAAATCAGGTCGAAAAAAGGACAAATCGCTGTTTTGATTGATCCCGAGAAAACAAATACCTTAGAACAGATAAAGCCCTTGGTGGAAAAGGCCGAATTTGCTAAAATTGACTATTTCTTTGTAGGCGGAAGTACGGTTGCTAGAAAAGACTTTAAAAATGCTACAACTATATTAAAGTCATTGACGTGCATTCCTATCGTTATTTTTCCAGGAGATTTTCAGCAACTTTCAACAGATGCAGATGCGATTTTGTATCTAAGTTTATTATCTGGAAGAAATCCAGAATACCTCATCGGTCAACATGTTCGTCATGCGCATGACGTTTTTTATTCTGGATTAGAGATTATTCCTACGGCTTATATATTAATAGATGGTGGAAAACAAACTTCAGTTGCTTCTGTAAGTCAAACCATTCCCATAATGAAAGAAAATCTTTCTATTGCATTAAATACAACAGTTGCGGGCTACTTACAAGGTAAAAAAGCAGTGTATTTCGACGCGGGTAGTGGTGCTTTGAATACTGTTAACAGCAAATTAATAAAACAAGTTAGCGCACAATTAGACATGGCCATCATCGTTGGAGGTGGAGTAAAAACGGTTGAACAAATTTCACAATTCCAACAAGCAGGTGCCAATGTTATAGTGATAGGCAATAAAATAGAAGAAGACATCGATTTTTTACTAGACATTAAAGCATACTGCACAGTAAAACAAAATTAAGAAAATACAAACAAGTGTTTGAGCATCAACATCCATATCCGCCTTTTATACCAGAAGGAACAAAAAAACTCATCGTTGGAACACTTCCTCCACCTCGATTTACAACTGGAGAATTAAAGCCAGATGATGTAGATTTCTGCTACGGAAGTCGTGACGGACAATTGTGGAAAATCTTGGATAGAATTTTCGATTTGAATTTACTTTATGAAAATACGGGTCACGCTATTTTACAAAGGCGGAATTTTTTAATTCAACGTCAGATTGGAGTGTGTGATATGGTAGAAGTTGCTTTTCGAGAAGAAATCAATGCAACAGACTTGGGCATTCAGAATCCTGTTTTCCGTCCCATCATTCCAATTCTTATAGAAAACCCAAGCATCGACACCTTGCTTTTTACGGGTGGAAATTCAAAAAACGGTCCTGAATATTTCTTCCGTAAGTACCTACAAGACTTTCCTGAGATAAGCTTGGAAGAAGTTGACAACAATGTCCCGCGTATTTATCAATTCACACTAGATAATCGCGTCATTCAAACAGTTTCACTTACAGCGCCATCAGGCTCAGCAAATAGAGCTGTAGGTGGTATGGATTTATATAAAAAACTCAAGGAAAAAGATCCGAAATTTGACACGATAGACTTCCGAGCGATGCAATATCGACCGTTTTTTTAGCATCCACTTCGCTTCCAAGAAAAAAAATAGTTCTCAAAAGGGTTTTATTAAGGCAATATCTATTAATTTTGAACCTCATAAATTTTTGTATTATGTTAGAAATTACTCGTATAAGAGATGAAAAGGACAATCTAATTGAAGGATTGAAGAAGCGTGGAGTGGATTATAGCGCTGAATTGAATGAAATCGTAAGCTTAGATGAACAATGGCGTTCAAAAAAGACGGAAATGGAAACCATTCAATCCGAGAGTAATAGAATTTCTAAGGAAATCGGAAAATTAATGGGTGCTGGTAAAACAGACGAGGCGAATGCTGCAAAGGCGCAAACAGCTGAATTAAAAAGCCAAGAACAAATTTTAAAAGATGAAGTTTCTAGCTTAGAAGATCAAATTCAACAGTTGCTTTATACTGTTCCAAACGTTCCTCAGTCTATTGTTCCTAATGGAAAAACAGAAGATGACAATGAGGTAGTTATCGAAGTTGGTGAAACACCAGTTTTTGAAGGAGAAGCTATTCCTCACTGGGAATTGGCAAAGAAATATGATATTATCGACTTTGAATTAGGTGTTAAAGTTACTGGAGCAGGTTTCCCTTTCTACAAAGGAAAAGGAGCTAAGTTACAACGTGCTTTGATAAACTTTTTCTTAGAAGAAGCAGACAATGCAGGTTACACAGAATATATTCCTCCAATAGTAGTAAACGAGGCGAGTGGATATGGTACAGGACAACTTCCAGATAAAGAAGGTCAGATGTACTATATAGGAAAAGACGATTTATATTTAATTCCAACGTCAGAAGTTCCATTAACGAATATTTATAGAGACGTAATTTTACCTAATGAAGACTTTTCTATTAAAATGACAAGTTTTACACCTTGCTTTAGACGTGAGGCTGGTTCTTACGGAGCACACGTGAGAGGACTAAACCGTTTACACCAATTCGATAAAGTAGAATTAGTTAGAATTGAGCATCCTTCTCGTTCTGAAAAAGCCTTAGAAGAAATGGTTGACCATGTGAAAGTTTTACTAGAAAAACTAGGTTTACAATATAGAATACTTCGTTTATGTGGTGGAGATTTAGGATTTACATCTGCAATCACGTATGACTTTGAAGTTTTCTCTGCAGCACAAGAAAAATGGTTAGAGGTAAGTTCAGTTTCTTTATTTGAAACATTCCAAGCGAATCGCTTAAAAGTTAGATACAGAGGTGAAGATAAGAAAACACAACTTTGTCATACATTAAATGGTAGTGCTTTAGCTTTACCGCGAATTTTGGCAGCGATTTTAGAGGCTTACCAAACACCGGCAGGAATTAAGGTTCCTAAGGTATTGAGTAAGTATTTGAATTTTGATCTAATAGATTAGGAAACGATTAAGAAGAATATAAAGAAAGACCTTGAAAGAGGTCTTTTTTGTTTTTAACTGCTTTCATTTTCTCTAGGTGATAAATGTTACTAACATCTGCCTAAAAGCTTGTTATATTTGTATCAGCTAGTTAAATCCATTATTTATTTCAATAAATAGTAAAGTAAGTTTTAGTTAGTTTATTCATAATTGTTAGAGTAAAAGGGGGTGATTTTGTCACCCTCTTTTTTTTATCCATATTTACTCAATGTACTTCTAGTAATCTCCTTTATCAATTGTCAAATAAAATTCCTCCTTCATCTAAAAATATATTTATCTTTGTGCTTGATGAAACAATTAGCAACCATATTCAAAGCAACATTCGTGTATAAATGGCGTGCCATTACTACCATTATTTTCAATTTGTTGTTTGTGATTTTCAATTTACTTTCCTTGGTACTTTTTGTTCCATTCTTACAAGTAATTTTCCCTTCTGAAGAAGTTGTGGAGGTTGTTACAAAACCTGTTGCACCGAATGGTGGTATTCCAGCATACTTTGAATACATAAAAGACTATTACAACTACTTCATGAACTCTATGGCTCAGGAAGATCCTAAAGATGCGCTATTGTTTGTTTGTATATCTGTTGTGGTATCATTTTTTTTAAAAAACTTATTCCGTTACTTAGCTATTTATCACCAGTCACAATTAAGAATGGCGGTGGTGAGAGATTACCGTAACAAACTGTTCAAAAAGTCGATGCAATTACCAATTTCTTACTTTACAGAGGAAAGAAAAGGAGATTTAATGTCGCGCATGAACAACGATGTAAACGAAATTGAAATTGCTGTTGTTGCGATGTTGGAGCTCTTATTTAGAGATCCAATTTCTATCATCATTACCGTTAGCGTATTGGTTTACTGGAGTCCAGGACTAACGCTTTTCTCTTTCTTTTTGTTACCTGTTTCAGCATTTATCATCAGTAAGATTGGTAAGAGTTTGAAAAGAACAGCAACAAAAGGACAGCAGCAAATGGGAGTTCTCTTTTCCTTCCTAGATGAATACCTTGGCGGTATTAGAATTGTAAAAGCCTTTAACGCAACAGGCGATACCATCAGTAAATTTGCAGCCATCAATTTACACCATCAAAAACTGATTACCCGTACCTTCAGAAAACGAGACTTATCTTCTCCCTTGAATGAGTTCTTAGGAGCTGTGGTGATGGTTTCTATCGTATGGTATGGTGGTTCTATGATTCTCGATCAAACAGGAGGTGATAACTTTACAGGAGAAGAATTTATTGGATTTATTATCGTATTCTCTCAACTTCTAGTTCCCGTTCAAAGTATTGCCAACAATAGTGCAAATATGAACAAGGCAAAAGCAAGTCAAGAAAGAATTGAAGAAATTCTAACAGCCGACGAGAAAATTCACGATCCAATACATCCAAAAGCAATTTCTGAATTAGAACAAAAACTGACATTTAAGAACGTTTCTTTTGCTTATCAGACAGAAAAAGTGTTGAAAACGGTGAATTTTGATTTAATCAAAGGAAAAACCGTTGCTTTAGTTGGTGAATCCGGTAGTGGAAAATCGACGATTGCAGATTTAATTCCTAGATTTTACGATGTTACAGAAGGAGCAATTCTTTATGACGGAGTGAACATTAATCAATTCAAAGTAGAAGATTTAAGACGTCAAATCGGGGTGGTTAGTCAAGAGTCTATCCTCTTTAACGATACCATATTCAACAACATCGCTTTCGGAATGAAAGACGTTAGTGAAGAAGCAGTTATTCAAGCAGCCAAAGTTGCGAATGCGCACGATTTTATTTCCCAATTAGAAGATGGCTATCACAGCAATATCGGAGAGAGAGGAAACAAACTTTCAGGAGGACAAAAACAACGAATCAGCATTGCTCGTGCAGTATTGAAGAATCCACCGATTATGATTTTAGATGAAGCTACTTCAGCTTTGGACACCGAAAGTGAAAAATTGGTACAAAATGCGTTAGAGAATTTGATGAAAAACCGTACATCATTGGTTATTGCACACAGATTAAGTACAATTAGGAATGCCGACTTAATTCTCGTTTTAAGCAAAGGAGAAATTATCGAAAGAGGAACCCATGAAGAGTTGTTCGAACAAAAAGGACATTACTATAGACTATCAACCCTGCAAGGTGGTCTTTAAAAGAATACTATAAAAGATAAATTTCCTGCACAATCTTCTGCATTTTTTCATATATTTATAGATTATAAACAATTAATATCTAAAAAAATATGGATGGATTATCATTTAATGGTCTAATATGGATTGCCGTTATCGCATTAATACTTTACAATGTTTTCTTTTTAGTAAAACAACAAACATCTGCCATTATGGAAAGGTTTGGAAGATTTCATTCGGTAAGAAATTCAGGATTACAATTTAAAATTCCACTAGTTGACAAAGTTGCTGGAAGAATCAATTTAAAAATTCAACAATTGGACGTACTAGTTGAAACGAAAACAAAGGATGATGTATTTGTCAAACTAAAAGTTTCTGTTCAATTCCAAGTAGTGAAAGAAAAGGTATATGAAGCTTTCTATAGACTAGAAAACCCACATACACAGATAACATCTTACGTTTTTGACGTTGTACGTGCAGAAGTTCCAAAGATGATTTTGGATGATGTATTTGAGCGTAAAGATGATATTGCAATAGCTGTAAAGTCAGAGCTGAACGAAGCGATGCAAGATTATGGATATGACATTATCAAGACTTTAGTTACAGACATCGATCCAGATGATCAAGTAAAAGCAGCGATGAATAGAATTAACGCGGCGGAAAGAGAAAAAGTAGCAGCGGAATTTGAAGGAGAAGCAGATCGTATTAGAATTGTTGCGAAAGCACGTGCCGAAGCTGAAAGTAAGCGATTACAAGGACAAGGTATTGCTGACCAACGTAGAGAAATCGCACGTGGACTTCAAGACAGTGTTGATGTATTGAATACAGTTGGAATTAACTCACAAGAAGCTTCAGCTTTGATTGTAGTTACTCAACATTACGATACACTTCAGTCGATTGGATCACAAACGGACACCAACTTGATTCTATTGCCAAATTCACCGCATGCAGCTGCTGATATGTTGAACAACATGGTGGCGTCTTTTGCGGCTTCTAATCAAATTGGAGAGGCGATGAAAGCTTCGAAAATTAAGAAGGAGAAGAAAGAAAAAGGAGAGTAATTTCTAATAAAATGAACTGTCTCAAAAGAATGAAATTTTGGGATAAAGTGGTGGAGATTTCAAAAGTAAGGAAAATATAGAAGTTTCCTAGTTTTGAAACCTCCACTTTTTATTTGTCGTTAAATAGTGAAACTAATAACAGTCCATCAAAATCTGCTTTCTTTCTACAAAATTCTCCAGCAGTCCGACACGTTCTCGCGTGATAATGGATTTAATTTCTTGCAAGACACCGTCACGCATTTTAACAGACCCACAAATCATTACCGTTCCTTTATTCTTAAGAACTTCAATCAATAAGTCTTGATTCTTTATGATTAAATCTTGAACGTATTTCTCCTTGCATTCGCACTTCGAGTATGCAAATTGAATATTCTCGGGAGAAGAGATTTTATTTATCAATGGTTCTTGATAAATTGCAAAGCTTTCCTCGTTTCTCCCACCAAATAGATAGTGCACTTCTTGCTGAGCATTCTGAGGCATCATTCCAACAAATGGAGCTATCCCTGTTCCGTTTCCAACCAATAAGACGGTTCCTTTTTTAGGGAAATGGAAAGTTGGATTCAGTTTTATTCTGGCAGACAAATTATCTCCTTCTTGGCATTTGTATAAGTAATTGGAACAAATCCCTAACTCATGTTTTTTAATGCTTAAAATAATGTTTCCGTTTGGTAATTTCCCGATGGAATAGTAGCGCGCCATGGATTCTGTTGGCGGCGTAATCGCTAGTAGGTCTCCCGACTGATACTGTGCCTTTTTAAGCGCTTTCAACTCTAAAGTGAAGGTTTCTGTGTAGCCATCTTCCACAACTTCTTTTTTAACCACTTTAAATTCTACACTTGGTAATTTTTTACTTTCTTCTACCGGAACTTCAAAGTCTAATCGACAACAATTCTTTAAACTTTCCATAGCAGACTGGAAACTGGTAAATGATTGGTTGTGAATCAAAGGTGGAACGCCCAAAACTTTAAAATTAGGATTTCCCTTTAAGGCAGAATAAACATCGACAGGATATTTACAAAAGTTGGGATAACTCATAGAACCGAATCCGATGATAAAAGTTTGTAACACGTTTTTTTGCTTGACAGACTTTGCTTTTCTTAAAAAGTACTGAGCATTATACGGTGCTTCACCATCTCCATAAGTTGCCGCCAAAATGATCAAATACTTTGCATTTTCATAGTATTGATACTGGTTCATATTGTCGATATATACCTTATATCTCGCTTTTAGTAAGGCTTTATAAAGTAAGGAACCAAAGTTTCTAGTCGATCCGTTTTCTGTTCCTACTAAAATGATAACTTCAGCATCATTTACTTTGAACTTATTCCCAGTTTTTGAAGAAATACGCTTCCAAGAAATTCTTGCACCAGAATAAATAAAGTAAAGAATATTGAGAGAAATTAATCCCAAAATGATGGCCCAAATAATATTACCCCTACCCGTATGTAATACTTCCGCCCATCCGTAAGCTTTTTGTAGAGAACTGACATCTTGTTGTGAAACAATTTCACCGGAATATTGATGAATTTCAAATGTTTTATCAGGCAGTTCCAAAATAAAATAATCCTCTTCTTCTGGAGAGAATGGAAAATCAAGGCGTTTAATTTCTGATAAGGTTAACTCTTGAAACACCGGAAACTCTTCAACAGTCAGTGCACTTTTGTTTTGAATTGGAAAATACTGCGTTTCGTTTGCTTGGAAATGAAATTGTGTATTCAAAAACATGAGTGCTCCCCCTAAGGACATCAGAAAGATAAATAGAAAGAAAATTCGCCCTAAAACGGTGTGGTTATACTGACTTGTATTTTGTCTTTTAATCTTCGAAAAAAGCTTTTTAAATCCTTGTGTTTGCTTAAAAACCAAGGCCATTCCGGAAATTGTCATCAGCAGCAATAGAAACACTGAGATTCCCATCAAGTAGCGACCAGTTTGTTTTAAAAACAAAGAACGGTGCAAGGCAGTTGTCCATGCGTAAACTGCGTTCTGACTTTGAATATCTGCGACTTTGGCGGCTGAAGCAGGTTGAATATAGAATTCACCATCGGCCTCTTCGTCCATTCCGATTACATCCACGCGAACAGCACCATATTTTTCCACTTCAATAGAAAAAACTTCTAAATACTCTTCTTGAAGATGCGGAATAAAAGAAGCTAAGGTGATCGTATCGTTAGCTTTTGTGTCGGCCGAACTATTTGCGAAATCGGCAACGGGTTCTGTAGATAAAACAATCCCAGTAACAGCAGCAATTATCAAAAACACACTTGATAAAAGCGCTAGTAAAAAGTGACTAAATCTCCAGAAGTTTGTCAGCATTTTATTTTGCTAATGGAATCAATCTAACCTGACGAATATATCCTTTTGCTGCAGTAAAAGTTCCTTTCTTAAGGTTGTCATCCGTTAACAATACTTCCACATCATCTTTGTAGTACTCCATATTTTCTACGGCCGTTTCAAATCGAATGGAATAACCCTTATTGATGTATTTATCGTCAATTTTAAAAGAAACAACATTTCTACCACCGTTGATAATTGAAGCTCCAGTAACACCGTCTATAGATGGCTGATGTTTTACTTTTTCCCTATGTGCATACCACGAATAGATATCTGGATACCATTCCTTGTCATCACCCAAAACACGTAAGGTCTTTTGGTATTCCCCTTTTGCATCAACAATAGAAACGACAACATAAGCTGCCTTACCTGAATAATTCTTTAATTGAATCAAACATTTGTAATCCCCGCCGTTAGACGTTTGTGATGTAAAAGATGAAAAAAGTAATGTAATACTTACTAAACTTAATGTCAATAATTTTTTCATGGTAACTATTTTAAAAACTCAATATCTCCTTTTAGCAATTCGTTTTCTTTTGCTAAATCATAGGCTGTTTCATCAAAGTCAGTTTGAATTGATTTATCAGCACCCTTAGCGATAAGCAATTTTAGTACCGTTAAGTCATGACTTTTCATTGCCGCAAGTTGTAAAGGCGTTAAGTCTTCACTGTTTTTGGCGTTAATATCAATTTTTGTGTTCAGCAAGCTTTCAATTAATCTCGTATCTCCTTTTAAAACAGCAATATGTAAACTGTGATTTTGTGGATTTACTTTTTTCGAAAGTAATAAAGAGAAGTAATTATTAAAGAAATCGTATTGTTTAGAATCGTATGTTTCTACCAAATGCGTAATCAAATTGTTTCCTTGATTGTCTATTAAATTATAATTGATTTTCAATTCAAGGTCGGCTTCAATTTTCGCGGTTACTTTCGAATTTTTAGAACGTAAAGCAAAAGTAAATAAAGAATGACCTTCCTTGTTTACTTGGAACTTATTTTTTGTTGCTGCATAAAGAGCAGAAAATCCAGTAGCGTTATTTCTATCTACCGCATTCATTAAAGGAAGATTTCCAGCATTGTCAACTTTGTTAACATCTACTTTATTCGCAATTAAGAAATCAAAAACATCATGATTGTGGTTCATTGCAGCGACAAAATGTAAGAGATTTTGACCATCCGTATTAACAGCTTGTATGTCCAATCCCAACTTTTCCAAGTCTTCAAAAACAACCTTTTTATTTTGGTGTCCTCTTTTCCCTCTTGCTGCAAAAAACAAGGCCGTTTCACCAGATTCATTTTTAGCTTTAATATCCAAACCTTTGGAAACTAATTCCTTTATTAATTGGATGTTTCCTTGACTAGCTGCATAATGAATCAATGTATTTCCCTTTTTATCTTTCGCTTTTAAGTCGAGTCCTTCCTTTATGAAGTAATCCATCTCATCCAGGGAATTCACATTTTGAGCTAAACTGTGAAGAATCGTTCCGCCTACTCGATTAGTCTGATCCAGACGTAAACCGTATTTCTTGTACAATTCATAAACTTCAGGATTTGTAACTCCACCACCTGCGGTATAAGTTTGCAGATTATTACCCTTACTGTCAATTACATTCACATTTCCACCTCTTTTGATGATCATAGCAATCATTTCAAAGTTCCCTTTCATTCCGGCCCACATCAAGTAATTTCTTGAATCGTGCGTTACCTTATTGATATCATTTCCTTTGATGTCCAATAAAAACTCTACTACGGAAACAGGTGCATTTGCTAAAACGGCAAAAGTTGTCGCGTCAAAACCAGAAAAGTTCATTTCTGTTGGGTCATTTCCTTTTTCTATGGCTATTTTTATAGCCTCGATAGATGTGTTCTCATTCCAGAAAGCTCTGTTTAAAAACGCATTCTGACCAATTACAAGCGTGCTTACAAATAGAAGCGAAAAACCAAATATAAATTTTCTCATCGTTAATTAGATTTAATCTAAATAAAGACAAATTTAGAAAAAATATTCTGAAAAAATAGCAAACATAGGCTAAGGTGGAGATAAATACCACAAAAAAGGTATGCTCAAGGCGTGGAAGAATGCGCTTTACAGTTATTAATCTTGCAAAAAGGTGGAGTGACCAATTTAAATGGATTCCTTGGTAGAATAGATTTGCGGAAAAAAATTGGTTAAAAGGACATTAGTTTATTCTAAATAAAAAGAAATTTACAGGTAAACCGCAAAGAAAGATAGCGTTAGAAGTATTGTTTTATATTCACCTATCTTGTTTTGTTGTCAAGGGGTTGTGATGTTTTGTCCATTTTTCAATACGTACTTAAATCCAACCGATAGCATCATTCCAAAATGCCTTGCTCTTCCATTTGAAAAATAATTTTCATTTGTAAAGGTCATAAAACTTTGTTGATAAGCAAATGATGTAAATAGCAAAAATCGTTCTCTGAATTTATAACTTCCACCTATTTCAACAATTCCACCAAAATCAAATTTTGTCACCTTATCAGTTACATCAACAGTATTATCATTCGGGTTATTGAATTGTGGCATTATAGTTTTAGCGTTAATTAATAATGATGGAACAACGCCTATATTTAAAAATCCTGCAAAATTATTCCCGAGCGAAAATCCGGCTTTTAATGGTAGTGAGAGATAGTCATAATTAAAATGACTTGTTACTTTTTCACCAATCGGATTTCCATACATGTCAGTAAAAACAACATCATTCTTAAATCCTTTTTGAGCATAGACGAGGTCTAGTCCAATATGAAATTTCTTTTTGAATTCATATTCGTATACTAACCCACCAACAAATCCATTTTTATAATCATTATTATTTAAAAAATTTTCCGAAATGACATTCGTCCAATTAACTCCACCTTTCAGACCGATGAAATGGTTTTGTCCGAAAGCAGGGATTGCAAATAGGATTAATAAAAACGGAATTATCTTTCTCATTGTATTTTGTTTTAATTGGTTATTACTAACGGCTAAACGTCACATCTCATCATCCACCTAATCCACTTATAATAATTAACAAACGCCTCAGCCCAACCCTATCTCTTCACTATAATATTTTCCATAAGCATTTAGCTCCTCCCTTCACCAAACTTAAAAATTTTATCTAAATATCCAGCAAGTTTCTAAAAACTTCCTCCCTTTTGTCTAAAAAAAGAGAATATTTCCCACATTTTATCCCTGTATTCCAACATAAGATCCCCATTCTACCAAACAAAAAAACTAGCTATTTTCCATATTCTAAAATAAATTCACTTTTTTATTCATTTTTACTACTTTCTAACATTCATAGTCTTATCAGGCTTAAAGGCGGTTTTAAGCACTTACAAACGACTAATATTCGACAACAATCATTTAATATTCGATTCCAGAAATCAAGTCACCTCATCTTTGCAATGTCAATCACTGAATAAGCAGTTAGACACAAACTCAAATTATTATTAATTAAAATTTACAGACATGAGTACATTTAAAACAAACACAGTACAGTTAATCGGGAACTTAGGAAAAGATCCCATGATTACACAATTCGCAAACAACAACTCAGTAGCGAGATTCAGTTTAGCGACAAACGAGAGCTACCAGGACAAGAATGGTGAGTGGATATCACAAGCGACATGGCACAATATCGTGGCGTGGGGCAAAAATGCAGAACGTTGCGAGAAACTATTAAAGAAAGGCACGGAGATCATGCTTGAAGGTAAGATCACGAATAACACTTACGAAACAAAAGAAGGCGAGAAGCGCTATAACACAGAAATTGTAATCAGAGACTTCTACTTAATTGAGCGTGAAGAAAAAGAGGTACAAGACGTGAAAGCGACGAAAGAATTTGCTTCTAATCAGAAGAAATAATACCTACTAAAACAAATTAAAGATCAGGGCGTGGAAACAAGTCTGCGCCCTTTATAAAAACATTAAAAAACAAACAGCTATGAGAGTACAACAAATGAATTTCGTGAACTTAATTGGACAAATCACGAATGAACCACAGATAATCCTAACAGAGGATGGAAGAAAAATTGCAAAGTTCGCATTGTCCACAAAGGAAATGTATTTAGACGAAAAAGGAAATACAAAAGAGATTAAGAACTGGCACCGTGTAACAGCCTGGGGCAAGTGGGTTCCAATTCTAGAACAACTTTGTCAAAAAGGCCAGTCCATCGCTATAGAAGGACGCTTACGTTCGAAGTTCTTTAGCATGAACGGTTACAAAAACGCTATCACAGAGATAGAGATCAATGACTTGGTTATCCTTTAAATCTAAAAAACACAAACAACAAACCCCAAGTAACATGGGTAAAATTTAGAAACTTAAATCTTAAATGATATGAAAAATAAAGTGCAATTAATCGGCAACATGGGAATAGACCCAGAAATTACAAACTTTGAAAATGGCAAAAAGAAAGTACGCTTTACTTTAGCAACAAAGGAACCTTACTTCGATAGAAGCGGTGAAAAGAGAACAAAAACGATCTGGCATTCTATTATCGCTTGGGGTAACACTGCAAATTACATTGCTAAGTCGGCAAAAAAAGGAACTCAACTTGCACTAACAGGTAAAATGGTGACTTATCAATACTTTTCGAAGAACGGACAACAACGTACCTACACTTCTATTGAAGCAAAAAATGTAGTTGCGTTGAACTAAACAACTCTCGTTATCAATCAAAACTCCCAAGGTAAAAGTCAAAGGTTTTTAGGTGAAAAAGTGGATGATGCATAGATAGGTTAGCATGTGTTTTGGCTTAATATACTGCGGGAGTTTTACCACCTTAAATCAAAAATTCGATATGCAATAACTTAGGTTAAATCGAAAAAAGCAACAAAAGCACGTTGATTCGTGCTTTTGTTATTTACACGAGTTTTGTAACTAATAATGTTCATAATTAACAAAAACTTCTCATTGACAGTCAAGCAAGTACAACGACAAGACGGTGTTATCCCTAAAATAGCTTGATAAATAAATTAAAGTTTGTTACTTTTGTGGAATACTTTGAACCTAGACGTGATTATCTACTTATAACTAAATCCTAATAATACTAGAAGATTTGTTTTAAAATAATCCCAACTAGATTCACAAATATTATTAAACAATACTATTAAAATTTATTATGCAAAAAAAATTACTTTTAGTAGCATCAATTCTTTTCGGAACTGTTGCTTACTCACAAGACACTGAATTTACAGCGTCAAATACCTTCACCTTAGGAGATTCATTATCAATGTACGTTGTTGATAGCGCTGCGGTTTCTTATGCTGCTATTACAGGTGAAGATGTTATTTGGGATTACAGTACACTTACAGGGTATGATAGTGATGCTCGTATGATGAAAGTTTTAGATCCTTCTAACACGCCAAACGCTTCTAAATTTGCTGATGCAGCAAAAGCATTAGATATTCCAGGAGTTTTAACTTTGTACACTTCTGATGATGAAACAGGTCAAAACAGCCACGGCGTTGTTTTCCAAGACCCAAAGTATGGAGAATTAGTTGGAGCATTTAATACAATTCCTTCATATGAATTCCCTTTCGGTTACAGCTCACCTGCTTTTTATAACGGAAACGTTACAGGAACATTAAGTTTTGACTTTAATGGTACACCAATAAACAATGCGACAATGGCAGGAAGTCTAACTTCAATAGTTGATGGAGTAGGAACGCTTAAGTTAACCAACAACGATTACAACAATGTTGTTAGATATAAAGTTGTTGATACGTTAAATGCAACCGTTTCAGGGTTAGACGTTAAAATGATCAGTACACAATATGCATACTATTCATTTGAATTGAGCAACCTTCCTATATTCATGTACACGAATATTTCTTACGGATTAGTGGGAGCGGCACAACCAATTTCTGAATATACGGTTGTTTTAAGTTATGAGAATCCAGCTGTTGAAATTGAAGGACCACATTTTACATCTTCAAACACGCCAATAATTGGTGATAACTTAACTTTATATGTTGTTGATAGCAATGCTGTTAACTACGAAGCGGTTATTGGAAGTGGGGTTGAATGGGATTATAGCCAATTAAATGGATATGACAGCGAATCTCGTATTGCAGAAGTTGTTAACCCAGCAAACACACCAAATGCAGCTAAGTTCACACAATCAGAAAAAGCATTGGTGTACGAAGATATTCTTACAATGTACATCACAGAAGATGCAAACGGACGTAAGACACAAGGAGTTGTATTTAACGACCCTACATTTGATGAGGTTGTTGGTACATTCGATAACGCACATGTTTATAACTACCCATTCGGATACGGTTCTCCAGTTTACTCAAACAACGTTGCTGGAACAGTAAGTTTCGAACTTAACGGAAACCAAATCACTGACGCACCAACAGAAGCTGTTCTTCATTCTGAAATTGACGGAATTGGAACATTGAAATTAGCTTTAAATGATTACGAAAATGTAATTAGATACAAATTAGTTGATACAATTGAAACAAACCTATTGGGTAACGAAGTATTAATGATTGGTACTCAATTTACTTACTTTGATTTAGAGACTAGTAACTTACCAATTTTCATTCATGCTAACTTTATCTACAAGATCAAAGGAAATAGCAATAACATCAGTAACTACAGTGTTGTGTTGAGCTATGAGAATCCTGCAGAAGTTGGATTATCAACAGTTGAAATGGATCAAACAAAAGTTTATCCAAACCCAACTCAAAACACATTAAACATTCAGTTGCCTTCAACTATTACTTCGGCAAATGTTACAATTACTGATGCTTCAGGACGTAACGTTTATAACGCAGAGTTAACAGGAAATACACAGTCTATTGACGTTTCTTCTCTTAATCAAGGATTATACTTCGTTCAAATTAACAACGGAGAAATTTCTACTACCAAAAAGGTAATAATTAAATAAGTAGGAGAACGAACTTATAGCATACAAAATAAGGTCTAGCTCTTCTACAAGGGTTGGACCTTATTTTTTTAACATTATATTAAAAACCCTATATTTAAAATTCTATCTAATACCCATTGCCAATGTCTAGGTTTTTATCCTTCTTTATACTCTTTTTTTTAACAACATCTTCTGTAATAGCACAAAATAACTGCGATGGATGTCCTGAGTATTCTGATGTAGCAACAGGAAGTGGTTCTGTTTGTAGTGGAGAAACTTATATTATGACAGTTGCTAATGAAGCTTGTGAGGGAGCTATTTACTTCAACCTAAATGTTAAAGTAACACTTGGTGGATCTTGGCAATTAAAAGGGCCAAGCGGAACGATAATAGACGGTGGTGCGGAAGGATATAATGGGGTTGATGGAAACTATGAGATAAATGAAGATTACGGACCCTTTTGCGAGTCTGATGGAACAGTTTTTACAGTTTCTTCAAACCAAGGACAGTTTGGAACGACCACAATGGATATCTCTCAAGAAGGAAGTATTATTCAAACTGTGATTGTTAAAGGAACTTTCAGTGGAGGTGCAGGAAGTGGCTCTGGAACATTTACCCCCGCTCCTGTTAATAGCCCTGCTACAATAACTGTTACAACACCATCGGGAGATATTACACAAACAGTTAATAACTGTGAGGATTTTAGCATAGACGTACCTTTTAATGAAATTAATTATTGCACAACAGTTGCAGTTGACTTGCCTTGGGAAATAAAATGTGACTCT
Organism: Brumimicrobium sp.; assembly: GCA_035497735.1. Taxonomy (GTDB): domain Bacteria; phylum Bacteroidota; class Bacteroidia; order Flavobacteriales_D; family Crocinitomicaceae; genus Brumimicrobium. The sequence goes on from DATJCX010000012.1 coordinate 54,139, forward strand.
ACAAATGCTGTAATATCTAGCGGAATACACAATGTGGTAATTCTTCCAAAAGAACCTACACTTGCTGAGGATATCATTAATATTTCATGGAATAACAACACCTGTTCATGGGATGTTTCTACAAATAATGATTGTGACATATTGGATATTGGAAACATATTTACCATTTCACCTGACCCTTCAACTACAGCCGCACAAGATATTTGCGAAAGTGGAAATCAAATTTTTACAATAGAATATTTAGGAATTGCTAATCAGGAATTTTGTCCTTCTGGAGAAGCGGGAAATCTTGAAATAAATGCTATTTATACGGGATGCGGACCAGACGAACCCGTAATCACTTTAACTGATCCAACTTGTGTTTCAGATGGAAGTGCAATGCTTGGAAATTATGATAATACCTTGACATATTCCTTCTCTCCTGCTGGACCGACAATTGACGGAACAGGAAATATAAACGGA
>DATJCX010000013.1:0-13806 GCA_035497735.1 Brumimicrobium sp.
GTTTGGTCCTGCTAACTTAAATGTTGGTGAATCTGCTACATTCACAGTAACATACGAAATCACACAAGATGATATCAATAATGGTGGAGTTTACAACATTGCGTTAGCTACAGGAAATGATCCAAATGATGACCCTGTAACAGTTGATTCAAATGATCCAAACCCACTTGACCCAACAGATCCAAACTACGACCCAGCTTGTCCAGACTGTACATTTACAGAATTAGAGCAAGAGTCAGGAATTGATTTAACAAAATCAGGATTATACGTTGACTTCGATAACGATGGAAATGTGAATGTTGGTGATGTTATTGAGTACACATTTACAGTAACAAATACTGGAAACACGACCTTAACGGATGTAGTTGTAACTGACCCATTATTAGGAAACGACCCATTGTTTGGTCCTGCAACTCTTGATGCTGGCGAATCTTCTACATTTACAGTAACATACGGAATCACACAAAGTGATATTGACAATGGTGGAGTTTACAACATTGCGTTAGCTACAGGAAATGATTCAAATGATGACCCTGTAACAGATGATTCAAATGATCCAAACCCACTTGACCCAACAGATCCAAACTACGACCCAGCTTGTCCAGACTGTACATTTACAGAACTAGATGCTAACCCTGAGCTTACGCTTTGGAAGTCTGGAGTATATGTAGATGAGAATGGTGACGGTAAGTTGAACATTGGAGATGTTGTTGAATATACTTTTGTAGTTGAAAACACAGGAAATACGACAATAACTGATATCTATGTAACTGACCCAATGGTAACTGTTAATGGAGGACCAATTACACTGGCTCCAGGAGAGGTGGATTCAACTACTTTTACAGCAACGTATTATCTAACACACGCTGATATTTACGAAGGAGTAGTTTACAACTTAGCAACTGTAGAGGGTGAAGATCCAAGTGGAACACCTGTGTATGATGATTCACAAGATCCAGACCCATTAGATCCGACAAGTCCTTACTATGATGAAGACTGTCCAGATTGTACAGTGACTCCACTTCCAAAAGATGACTTTGAGATAATTAAAGTTCCAAACGCATTTACACCAGATGGTGACGGTCAAAATGATACTTGGGTAATCGAAGGAATAGAGCTATACCCTAACAGTGTGTTGATTGTTTACAACAGATGGGGTAACATAGTTTATGAAGCTACAGGTTACTTAAACGACTGGAATGGTACTTCTAATAACAACTTAAACGTTGGTGGAAACGAACTTCCAACTGGTACATATTACTATGTATTAGACACTAAGGAAGATAAACCAGGAGTAATAAAAGGATTTGTATATATCCAACGATAAGAATTGATTTCAAATAATAAAAATAAGGAAATGAAAGCAATAAAGTATATATTAGGGTTAACATTGGTGCTAGCAGCTAGCACCAGTGTTAAAGCTCAGCAAGACCCACACTTTACGCAGTATTTTGACAACATGTTATTCATTAATCCCGGCTATGCAGGAAGTAATGGAATGTTAAACATGACTGCTATTCACCGTGAGCAATGGGTTGGTTTTGACGGACGTCCACGTTCTTCAACATTCAGTATCCACTCCCCTTTGTCTTATGAGGCAATTGGATTAGGATTAACCGCTGTGAATGACAAGATTGGTCCTATGAATCAAACCATGATTTATGGAGACATCTCTTACACATTGCGTTTTAAAAACAGCAATGCTAAGTTATCTTTCGGAGTTAAAGGAGGAATAAATTTAATCAACATCAACAAAGGTGGATTAGATACAGGAACACCTGATGACCCTAAGTTGTTATCAAACATCAGAAATAATATTAACCCTAACGTTGGAGCTGGTATTTATTTCCACACACCAGGATTCTTCGTTGGTGTAAGTACGCCTAAGATTTTAGAGAATGGTTATGATGGTGAAAAATCATCAAACCTTGAAAGACGTCACTATTTCGGTTCGGTAGGTGGGGTTATTTCACTAGGTGAAAAATGGAAGTTGCGTCCTACTTCTTTGGTGAAAATTACTGAAGGAGCACCAATGAGTTTAGACCTAACAATGGCAGCGATTTATAACAGCCGTTTCTGGTTTGGTGTAAACTATCGTTTATTAGCAGCAGTTGGAGGTTTTGTTCAGTTCCAAATTTCACCACAGTTTAAAGCTGGTATTGCAGGTGATTATGGATTGCAAGAAATAAGAAACCACAACTATGGAACATACGAACTTATGTTGTCTTATGACTTCACATTTAAGAAACAAGGTATTCGTTCACCACGTTATTTCTAATTTAATTTAACCAATGAAAATGAGAACAATATTAACAACAATATTAGCGATAAGTTTAACATTAGCGGTAGTCGGACAAGGAGGTAAATTAAAGAAGGCTGACAATTACTTTGAACGTTTATCATACGCATACGCTGCAGAAATGTATGAGCAAGTATTAGGTTCAGAATTCGACAGTCCAGCAATGCAGGGACGTTTGGCTTTCTCCTACTTCAAAATGGGGGAAACTCAAAAATCAATCGACACCTATGCTGGGATGATCAATAGTTCACAAGCTACGGTAGAAGATTACTACAATTATGCTTATGTACTTAAACTAGTAGGAAAATATTCTGAAAGTGATAAGTGGATGAATAAGTATGCAACAGACGCTTCAACAGACAAAAGAAGTCAGCTATATTTAGCCAACAAAAATTACAAGTCTAAAATAGAAGACATGGCACCATTTTTTGCCATTAAAAACTGGGATTTAAACTCTAAACATTCAGACTTTGGTGGTTACTATTCTTTAGCAATGGACGAAGTATATTTCGTTACAGCAAGAAGAAACCGTGCTTTTGTTAAAAATGAATGGGCTTGGGATGCCAACCGTTTCTTAGATTTATTTAAAGTTGAAGTAAATCAAGAAAATGAGTTTGGAAAACCAAAGCAAGTTTCTAAGCTAAACACAAAATTCCACGAAGGGCCTATGGCTTTTTCACCAGATGGAAAATATGTTTACTACACCCGTAACAACGTTGCCTCGGGTAAAAAGCGTAGAGATGGGGATAAAATTCAAAACCTTAAACTTTACTATGCTGAAATCAATGAGAAAGGCAAATACATAAAGGAAAAAGAATTCCCTTATAACTCTAAAGAGTATTCTGTTGGTCACCCTACGATTACAGCAGACGGAAAAACGATGTACTTAGTTTCTGACATGCCAGGTGGTCTTGGTGGAGCAGACCTTTACAAAGTTGAATTGAAAGAAAATGGTGAGTTTGGAGAAATGATTAACCTAGGAGCTGAAATCAATACAGAAGGACAGGAAATGTTCCCTTTTATTGATGCAGAAGGAAGATTGTTTTTCTCAACAGATGGTCATCCTGGTTTAGGAGGATTGGATGTGTTTGTTGCGATTCTAACAGAAGAAGGAGTTGTACAAAACATTCATAATCTTGGTTTACCAATCAATAGTAAAGGAGATGACTTTGCTTTCACGATGTCAAAAGACTTTAAGAAAGGATTTATTTCTTCAAATAGAGAAGGTGGTCAAGGAGGTGATGATATCTATTTAGTAGAATCTATCCGTCCACTTACATTTGGTGTAACTATTAAAGGAAAAACTAAGAACAAGGAAGGAGAAATGATTCCTTTTGCTTCAGTTGACTTAAAGGATGAGGATGGAAATGTTATAGCTACAGTAACATCGAATGAAAATGGAGAATATAGTTTTGCAGCTGAATACAAAAAGAATTATGCACTAACAGGTAACAAAGAGGAGTATTTCGAAGGTAATAACAAAGCGAATACATTCACAGATGAGAATGTAGTTTATGTAGACGTTGTTTTAGAAAAAGACCCAGGAATTTCACTTCTAGTAATCATTACAGATGCTAAAACAGGTGCGTTCTTAGAAGCGGTTCAAGTAAGTTTAACAGATAACCTACTTGATAGAACTAGAAATGACTTAACACCAGCTTCTGGAGAGTTAATTCAGCCACTTTACTCTAAGCGTATTGACGATAGAGGTAGCTACAACATTGTACTACAAAAAGAAGGTTACTTTACGAAAACAGTTACACATAACATTCACTTTACAGAGCCAGGACAATATAGAATCGAGGAGGCGCTTGACCCAATGGTTGAGGACTTAGCTGAAATGATTCAGATTAATCCAATTAACTTTGATTTGAACAAATATAACATTAGACCTGACGCTGCAATTGAGTTAGATAAGATTGTGGAAATTATGAATAAATATCCAAACATGATTATTGAACTTGGTGCTCATACTGACTGCCGTGCTTCGAAAGCATACAACATGAGGTTATCAGACAATAGAGCTAAAGCATCTGCAGAATACATTAGAAAAGGGATTACTGATCCAGATCGTATTTACGGGAAAGGATATGGTGAGTCTCGTCTATTAAATCACTGTGAATGTGAGGGAACTAAAATCGTTCCTTGTTCAGAAGAAGAACATGCAGTTAACAGACGTACAGAATTCAGAGTTATCTCTACTGGGGATGATAAGGTAAGAGTAAAAAACACAAGTGACGACAGTTTCTAATAACTGAAGTGACACTGGTTAAAAATATTTAAGATGAGTAATAGGTAGGTAGGTTAGGTTTAAAACACGGGAGACGCTCGTCTCCTGTGTTTTTCTTTTTCATCCAAGCTTTACTCATTGAACTTAAAAGACTTTTTTATAGAGTAGTTAGTTTTAATAAAAAAATGGAAGACATCTGTCTTCCATTTTTTTTTATATATCACTTAATCTTATTTCAACTTACTTAAAGCTGATCTTAAGCTATCAATAATCGCATCAATATCTTCTACTTTTAACGTACCGATTGACAATCTGTACCATGTTGAATTAGCATCTGTTCCGAAGGCGTAAAAAGGAACTACTGCCAATCTACCTTCCTTTAGAATATATTCAGTAATATCTCTTGCTTCGCTTAGCTCCTTTCCTTCCTGAGTTACTTTCCCTAATAAGTCAAACTGAATAGTTAAGTATATAGCTCCCTGAGGTGCAATAGCTTCAACTGAAAAACCTTCAGATTTAAGCTTTTTAAATCCTTTGTAAACACCATTTAATCTTTCAAAGATTCTTTCGCGTTGGTTTTCAATAAAAGTAGTATAAGCAGTTAAGTCTTTCATATAATTAGCAAAAGCAATCTGCTCCGCTTTAGGTGCCCACGCTCCGATATGTGAATTAATAGACTTGATTTTATCAACAACATGCTTCGGTCCGAAGCACCATCCTACTCGCACTCCAGTTGCTGAAAGTGACTTGGACAAACCATCTACGAAAATAGTGTAAGCTCTCATTTCTGGACGCAATTCAACAGGATTGTAATGTTCAACCCCATCCATTGTTAACTCCCAATAGATTTGGTCATACATAATGTAAACTGGCTTCTCGTTTGGCCCTCTCCTCTTATTCTCTTCCAATACCATGTCACAAATCTCCTCCAAACCTTCTTTTGTAAAAACAGTTCCTGTTGGATTTTGTGGTGAGCAAAGTGCAATTAAAGACGCCTCCTGAATTGCAGGAAGAATATCTTTTGCTGACGGCATAAAATTGTTCTCCGGTGTACCAGTTACAACAAATGGTTTTGCTCTATGCAGATAAGAATAGTGATTATTATTCCAAGATGGTACTGAGTAAACAACGGTATCTCCTGGGTCAACTATTGCTGAGTAAACACTATAAATAATAGGTCTCGCTCCTCCAACAATACAAATTTCTTCCGGAGAGTAATCAACTTTCCCTCTAACTTTCAATAATTTAGAAACAACTTCTCTTGTCTCCAAAACTCCATTAGCCAATGGATAATTCGTGTTTTGATTTTGATAAGATTCAACAATTGCTTCTTCTAATTCTTTTGGAATTGGAAATTCATTTGGATCAAAATCACCAATAGTTAGATTGTAAATCTTATTCCCTTGGGCAATCAATGCCTTTACTTCGCCAGCTAGTTTTATAATTTCTGAACCGATGATATTTTCGGCTAATTGAGACACCTTTCCTTCCATAATATATTATATAGTAATTTTTGCAAAAATAACAATTCACCTAGTCTAACACTACAAGAAAAGTAGTTTAAGTAAAAATATATTTTAAAAGGCTGTTTTTAGAGATAGAAATAATAAACTCCTGATTCTATTTGAAAAATAAAAAATGGAGAAATAAACGATTTAATTAATACTTCTGTAGGCTTTTCTGGCTTCTGTAACGAATAAACTACCCGGATAGTCTCGCATTAATTGAAAGTAGTATTCTGCAGCCTTCTTATTGTTAAATAAATGATTTTCATATATTTGACCAATTTGAAACAAGGCGTCGTCTGCTAATATATCATCTCCATGTTTCTCAACTATTTCCAACAGCAATTGAATTGCCTCATCCCATTTCCCTTGATTTTGTAACGCTCCTGCTTTACGCATAAGAATGTCATCCATTAAGTTATGGGTCGGAAAAGAAGAAACAATTGAGTCGTAAAGTACAAAAGCTTCATCGTAGCGATGTTGCTCTAATAATAAATCTGCTTTTGCGAATAAACGCATCGCTCTAAAGTTGGAATCTAATCCTAAATTATCTGTTATTAGTATCGATAAATTAATAGCATCATTGGCAATTAATCTTGTCGTTGCTTCTTTCAGAATGTCCAACTGTGCTTGTGCAAACTTAAAGTCGCCATCATAATAGAAGATACGTGCATTCTTAAATTTAGCTTCCTCTCCTATTGGTTCAAACTTAAACTTCTTCTCTACTTGCATATAAAGCAATGAAGCCTCCCAAATTTCGTTTTGAAGTACATACACGTCGGCCAGGAGCAATTTGTTCCTTGCCTCTTCTAAATCGTTATAACGCGGATACGACAGTGCTTCATTCATCAGTTTTATCGCTTCATCAGATTGATTGGCATAATAAGCTTGAATAAACGCCAATTCTCTCATGATTGGATACGCTTTTCCATTCTTAGGCATTTTTGAAAGTGTCGTTTTATACTCTTCAATGGTTTCTAGTATTTGTTGCTTCGTATAGTTCCGTTTAGAAGTAATCTCAACATATCGAACATTCAACAACAACTGCTCGGCAGCATAATAGTAAGGTTTGCCTTCCCCTAATTCGACGATATATTTAAAAGCATTTCTAGCGGTAGAAAAGTCGCCGTTTTTTAAGGAATTATTACCAATGATATAAACTTCCCGCCCATCATTTGATGTTCTTTTATCCAGCCCTTTTGATTGAATCAGTGCAGCTGGGAAATTTCTACGTTGAACTAAAGCCCAAATCAATAACTCAGAAAAGACGTTCTCTTTCGGATTTTTCTGAATTTTCTTAATTAATTCATTTTGAAAAATGACAAAACGTTCACTATCCTCATCTTCGAAATCAATCATTCGCGGAATAATGGACTTTAATGAATAAATCATATCCGGTCTATGGTCCAATAAATTGATGTATTCTTGAATCATTTTATCTGTTTGATTCAACGCTCCATAAACTTGCGCATATTGAACATTCAAAGGATAGCTTCCTTTAAGCAATTGATCACCTTTCTGTAAAACTTCAAGGGCTGTTTGATATTTCCCAACATCATGAAATGCTTTATATAGATTTAAAACATTTCCTGCACTTCCGTTTAAGTTATTAATAAGACCTTGATAAATTTTCTGTGCTTTCTTTTCATCATTTTGTCGTTCCAGTTCAAGTCCTACTGCAACTTGGTACTTTGGCGATAAAGGAAAGTTCGATGCTTGCTTTTCAACCAACTTTAAAATTTCTTTATCATTTCCTACTTCACGCAGGCAAGACAAGTATCTATTATAGATGAATTCATTTGGCTTTTGTCCGTACACTTTCTCAAGATAAGGAACGGCTTTTTCACAATCTCCATTGTCAAAATAGTAATTGGCCAGCTGTTCGTCTGTATCTTGCGTAAAAGCAAAAGAGACAAAGAGAATAAAAACGATATTTACGAACCAATTATTCATGTTCAATTTCTAAAGATAAGCTGTAATCGTAAACGTATGAATGCAAGGTATCGTATCTCTTCTGATATTCATTTGAAGTTTCAGTGTAATAATCCCACAGTTTGGTGATATCTGATAGTTTATTTTTTTCAAATTCAATAAAGCCATCATATTCACTTCGATTATTTACACCGTTATCAATATCATGTTTTAAATCGCCAAGACTTTTTTGTGTTTCTAAAACAGCTTGTTTTGTTTTGGCTAAATTTCCTGAGTTGGTAGATAATGCAGTTTCGATTTCCTTATAACTATCAAGCTTTTTCGCCAAGTCAAACTCAATGGTATCAGAATGATATCCTTCTTTGATAGTTTGTAAGGTCTTTTTAACAGAAGCAATAATTTCAGCGTTGCGATCCGATTCAGAATTGAATATAACTTTGTGTAAACTATCTAATTGACTTTCTAGCTGATCAATTTGCATCAAGTACTCCTTCTTTGCATCGTTTCCACATCCTGCAAGAAAAGAGAAAACAAGAAACATTAAGGTCAATCTTGACTTCATGATCATCACACTTTTTTTATTCAAACTTAAGAAAACCAAATTGAAAAGTTTAGGTAAACAATATACAATTGTTAAAAATAAAAAAAAGCTGCCTAACAGACAGCTTTTTCCTTGTATTTTTTACGCAATCAACCTATTATAGTTTTCTTGCCACTTCTCTTTCTTCGTATGCTTCGATCGTATCATCTACTTTAAGGTCGTTAAAGTTGTTGATGTTCAATCCACACTCGTAGTTGTTTCTAACTTCTTTCACGTCGTCTTTGAATCGTTTTAGAGATCCTAAAGTACCTTCATGAATCACAATTCCATTTCTAATCACGCGAATAAGTGAATTACGTTGGATATAACCTGAGGTTACGTAACAACCAGCAATTGTACCAATCTTAGTAATATTAAATGTTTCACGAACATCTGCAGTACCAACAATCACTTCTTCAATATCTGGAGATAACATTCCTTCCATTGCAGCTTTCAATTCGTCGATAGCCTTGTAAATTACAGAGTACAATCTAATATCGATTTGCTCATCCATCGCCATTTTCTTAGCTGTTGTAGTCGGACGAACTTGGAAACCAATAATAATCGCTTCCGAAGCAGATGCTAAGTTAACGTCAGCCTCTGTAATCGCTCCAACTGCTTGATGGATGATATTAATCTGAATTTCAGGAGTAGATAATTTCAATAATGAGTCAGCAAGTGCTTCAATTGAACCATCCACATCTCCCTTAATAATTAAGTTCAACTCTTGGAAATCTCCGATCGCTAAACGACGACCAATCTCATCAAGTGTAATGTGTTTCTGAGTACGCAATCCTTGCTCTCTCATTAACTGATCTCTACGTGTAGCGATGTTTCTAGCTTCACGCTCATCATCCATCACGTGGAATTTATCACCTGCACTTGGCGCTCCGTTGATACCTAAGATAGAAACTGGTGTTGCAGGTGGTGCAACTTTTAAGTTTTTACCTTTTTCGTTCAACATTGCACGAACTCTACCGGTAAATTTACCAGCAAGTACAATATCTCCAACTCTAAGCGTTCCTGCTTCAACAAGCATGTTGGTCACATAACCCTTACCTTTATCTAATGAAGATTCAAGTACTGTACCAACAGCGTTCTTTTTAGGATTCGCTTTTAAGTCTAATAAATCTGATTCTAACAACACCTTTTCAAGTAACTCATCGATGTTTTTACCAAACTTCGCTGAAATTTCTTGTACCTGGTATTTTCCTCCCCAATCCTCTACAAGGATATTCATTTGAGAAAGTTGTTCTTTAATTTTATCTGGATTTGCCGTTGGCTTATCTACTTTGTTAAGTGCGAATACCATCGGTACACCAGCCGCTTGTGCGTGTGATATAGCTTCTTTTGTTTGAGGCATCACATCATCATCCGCAGCAATAATAATAATTGCAACGTCTGTTACTTGTGCACCACGAGCACGCATCGCCGTAAAGGCCTCGTGACCCGGAGTATCTAGGAAAGTTAATGTTCTTCCTTGATGTTTTACTGAATACGCACCAATATGCTGAGTAATCCCTCCAGCCTCTCCGTCAGCAATATTTGCCTTACGGATATAGTCTAATAATGAAGTCTTACCGTGGTCAACGTGTCCCATCACCGTAATAATAGGAGGTCTAACCTCTAAGTCTTCTGGTTTATCTTCAACTTCTTGAATTGCTTCTTGAATATCAGCAGAAACAAATTCTACATCAAATCCAAACTCATCAGCAACGATTTGAATTGTTTCCGCATCTAAACGTTGGTTAATAGAAGCAAAGATTCCTAAAGACATACAAGTAGAAATTACGTCTGTAGCCTGAACATCCATCATTATGGCAAGTTCAGATACTGATACGAATTCCGTCAACTTTAACGTTGACATTTCCACTTCTTCTATTAAAGCTTCTTTTTCACGTCTTTCAGCAAAAGTTTCACGTTTTGCTCTTCTATTTTTGGCAGCCTTTGATTTACCACCTCCGGCCATTCTTGCAAGAGTTTCTTTAATCCCTCTTTCAATATCTTGTTCTGTAATTTCAGTTTTACCCGCGAATGGTTTATTACCACCTTTCGCTGCAGCAGGTCTTCCTTTTGCAGGACCACCTCTCTGAGGACCTCTTTGTTGTCCTTGACTAGTAGTTCCTGTTTGACCTGTTGTTGCTTGTCCTGGTTTAGCAGGGTCAACTTTCTTAATTCTAGTACGCTTACGTTTGTTGTCCGCTGCTGATTTCTTCTTACGATCAGGAGTTGTACTTAAATCCATTTTCCCTAGGATAACTGGACCGTCTAACTTCTGAACTCTTGTAGGAATAAACTCTCTTTCAGGATCAGTTGCTCTTACATTTTCTTTTGGTTTTTCAACCTCTTTCTTAGGTTCTGGTTTAGCAGGAGCTGGTTTATGTTCCACCTTCTTACTTGCTTCCTTCTCCTTTTTATAATCTTTTTTCTTCTTGTCCGGACGCGTTTTCGTATTGATACTATCCAAATCAATTCTACCTAATACTGTTGGTCCAACATCGCCCTTCTCAGCTTCTTTGGTTTCCTTAGCTTCAGGAGTAGCTTTCACTTCTTCCTTCACTTCAGCAGCAGGTTTTTCCTCAACTTTTTCTGGCTTCGGTAATTCTTCTTTAGTAGCAGGAGTTTCAACAACTTTTTCAGCTTTAGCTGGTTCTTTAACTTCCTCTACTTTTTCTTCTTCCTTCACCACTTCAACTGGAGCAGGTTCCGGTTTAGTTTCAACCACAGGCGCTTGCTCAGCAGGAACAGCCTTTTCTTCTACTTCCATTTCTTCTTCAGGTCCTCTTAAAGAAATAGTTTTTCTTTTTTCGGCTCTGCTCCCCTTTTTCTTCTCCACCTCCTCTTTCAAGGACTGGTCTGCAGCAAACTCTACACGTAGAAGATCATAATGTTCAGGTTCTAACTTAGTATTAGGGTTAGAATCAATTTCAACCCCCTTAGAATTTAAGAACTCAATAAGCGTGGAAATTCCCACGTTTAAATCTCGTGCTGCTTTACTTAATCTTGTTATTTTACCTGCCATATTATAATTACGTCCTTCCTTTATATTTTAATTCAGTTTGCCGCGTACAAAACGCAAAGTTAAGGTTATATCCCAACTTATTCAAACTCTGATGCTAGAATCTTCATAACCTCCTTAATAGTCTCCTCTTCTAAATCGGTTCTCTTAATCAAATCTGAAACTTCTAATTCCAAAACTGATTTCGCAGTATCGCATCCTACTGCTTTTAACTCATCAATAATCCATGAGTCTATTTCGTCAGCAAACTCTTCTAAATCAACATCTTCAAAGTCTTCCGCTCCTTCTCTAAACACATCTATTTCGTATCCTGTCAAACGAGAAGCTAACTTGATATTGTTACCTCCTTTACCAATTGCTAAAGAAACTTGGTCAACTTTCAAGTAAACATTTGCGCGACCTTCTTCTTCAAAAATTTCTACTGATGTAGTCTTTGCAGGAGAAAGCGCTCTCTGAATATACAAAACATTATTTGTTGTGTAGTTGATAACATCAATATTTTCATTTCTAAGTTCGCGAACTATTCCATGAATCCTTGACCCTTTCATTCCTACACACGCCCCAACTGGGTCAATTCTATCATCGTAAGATTCCACTGCAACTTTTGCACGTTCTCCTGGATTACGAACAACTTTTTTAACTGTAATTAATCCGTCGAACACTTCTGGAACCTCAAGTTCTAATAAACGCTCTAAAAACTCCGGTGCTGTTCTTGATAGAATAATAACAGGCGTACTGTTTCTCATATCTACTTTAGATACAACCGAACGAACGTTTTCTCCTTTCTTGAAGTAATCCGATGGAATCTGCTCTGACTTTGGTAAAATCAACTCATTTCCTTCGTCGTCAAGAACAAGAATTTCTTTTTTCCAAACTTGGTAAACTTCCCCAGAGATAATTTCCCCGATTCTGTCTTTGTATAGTTTGTATAATTTGTCTTTTTCTAACTCTAATACACGAGACATTAAGTTTTGGCGTAGTGAAAGAATATTTCTTCTACCAAAGTCCTCAAACTTAATTTCCTCTGAAACTGACTCTCCAACTTCAAAGTCAGGCTCAATTTTAATCGCTTGCGAGTAAGCTATCTCAGTATTTGGATCTTCTACCTCTCCATCCGGAACGATTTCTTTATTTACCCAAATTTCAAAATCCCCTTTATCGATATTAATAATAACGTCGCAGTGCTCATCAGTTCCGTACTTTTTCTTTAGGATAGAACGAAATACGTCTTCTAAAACACGCATCATCGTTTGTCTATCTATATCCTTAAATTCTTTGAATTCGGAAAATGACTCAAGTAAATTCAGACTATTCATTATTTAATCTTTTTAAATGATATTACAATTTTTGTTTCTTTTATTTCGTCGTACTTATATTCGTTTTCACGAACTACAGTCTCTTTTTTCTTTTTCCCTTCCACCGCTTCTTTCGAAGAAGTTTCAAGGACAATCCCATCCTCAGTAGCTTGCTTAAGTATTCCTTCAATCGCTTTCGACGACCCTTGAAGCAACACCTTCACCTCTTTACCAACATTTTTAACGTATTGTTGAAAAACACGGAATGGTTTGTCTAAACCTGCCGAAGAAACAGACAATTCGAAATCTTCTTCTTCTCGATCCAAATTGTGCTCTATATTTCTAGATACGGAAATACAATCTTCAATAGAAACATATCCTTCTTCAGCATCTATCTCCACATGGATGACATTGCTTGAAGATATTGATATCTCTACAATAAACAAGCCTTTATCCAGCTCATCAATACGCTCCTGCGCTAATTTTATAACTTCCTTTTTATCTATCATATTTCTACAAAAAGAGGGGACTTTCGTCCCCTCGTTCTATCCATTTCTATCAAAAACTGTTGCAAATATAGTTCATTTTTTTTAATCTAACAAATTTTTGTAATTTTTTAATTATCAAGCAGCTCCAAGCTTATATTTGAAACTGAATTATTCCTTCCATTATATAAAGTACAAAATAAAGGCATTACTAAATATTTTGTGGAACGAGGTTTAAATTTCCGAAATAGAATAGTGTATTTATCCTAAATCGTTCAAAATTTCTAAATCCTCTTGCTTTTGCAATGACTGATTGAATTGCTCCATTTTTATTTTCATGTTTTGCGCTAGAAGTACTGGTGATTATCGCATTAATTATCCCTTTTAAGTTAGAAAAGTGTAAACTTTTTTTAGGACGATACAGTGGGCAAAAATTAAATCTCTGCGTTTTAGGTCGTGTG
>DATJCX010000014.1:0-6527 GCA_035497735.1 Brumimicrobium sp.
TTCTATTGATAATACGATTGAAATAAATAGCAATGGTATTCGGATAGCCACAGATAAAAATGCAAAAGTGCGTGCTGTGTTTAATGGAGAAGTATTAGCTGTTCAAGCAACAAGAACGGGAAATCCAGCTATTTTGGTGCAACACGGTAATTATGTTACAGTGTATAGAAACCTGTCTAAAGTACATGTTGTCAAAGGTGATAAAGTAACAACCAATCAAGAAATAGGTGAAGTTTTTACCGATGCCGTCACAGGAGAATGTTGGTTAGGTTTTTATGTTTATAAAGATTCAAAATTTCTCGATCCTGCACTTTGGATCGTAAGGTAAAATGAGGAAACCAATTTTACGATTGTTCTTATTTTTAATTAACATTATCAGCTTAAGTCCATTACGTAAATCGCTCTATCAAAATTATAATTTTTGGCTCGGTAGAATCATGTGGCTTCATTTTTCCTGCCAAGACCAAGCTTAATTGTTTGCATCGTTAGGTGGCATTAAAACGTTCTTTTTCGAAATCGATGCCGGAAATTGGTTTTTTATAAAATGTGATTTTGTTTTAACAATTTTAAAATTTCCTTCCGATTAGGATTCTATTATAATATTATTAAATTAGCATGTTTTTAACACATGTTTAATTAATATATGAGATTATGAGTGGAAAATTACTGAGATTTTTTGCATTAGTAGCTGTCTTTATTACTCAAGGTGCCTTTGCACAAAGTAAGAGTATTACAGGTAAAGTTACTGAAGCCACGGGCGAACCTATGCTTGGGGCTACCATTATGGTAGTAGGTACAACCAATGGAACAAGTACAGATTTTAACGGAAACTTTAGCTTGACGGTAAACCAAGGCGATAAGTTGGAAATATCCTATATAGGATATGTTACAAAGATAGTAACAATAGACTCCAAAAGCACCTATGACATAGTGTTGGAAGAAGATTCTAATATTTTGGATGAAGTATTGGTTGTAGCCTTTGGAACTGCAAGTAAAGAATCTATTACAGGTTCAATTGCTTCTATTGACTCCAAAACAATAGAAAAACGGTCGGTTAGTAACGCTATTGGCGCTTTGGAAGGAGCAGCTGCTGGGATTCAAATCAACAATACGGTTGGACAGCCGGGTTCTGAGCCTTCTGTTCGTATTAGAGGATTTACTACAATAAACGGAAGTAACTCTCCATTATATGTAGTAGATGGAGTGCCGTTTGGTGGGAATATTTCAGATATTAATCCAGCGGATATTGAAAGTATGTCTGTACTTAAAGACGCATCAGCTTCTACGCTTTATGGAAACCGTGCTTCCAATGGTGTGATCATGATTAAAACCAAAAGCGGAAAAGGAAGAGGTGGGATGAACGTATCCGTTCGTCAAGGAATTTACAACCGTGGCTCTTCGGAGTATAGTAAAGTAGGTCCTAATGAATTTATGGAAGTCATGTGGCAAGGTTATAGAAACTCGTTGTTGACAGGGAATCCTTCAATGAGTGTTGCTGATGCCAATGCTAAAGCTTCAAGTTCTTTAGTTCAGGATTATTTAATACTGAACATTTATAATGTTCCAGATAACAACTTGTTCTCTGCAGATGGAAAATTAAATTCAAATGCTGAAATTTTAGAAGGATATCGAGGTGATTTGGATTGGTTTAAGCCTTTAGAAAGAACAGGATTTCGACAAGAATATAATATAAGTGCTAGAAATACTAATGATAGAGGAGGCGTTTACTATTCAGCAGGTTATATGAATGAAGAAGGTTATCTGAAAAATTCTGATTTTAACCGCTTCAATGCTAGAGTGAATGCAGATTATAGAGCTAATGATTGGCTAAAATATGGATTGAGTTTAAATGGGTCCCATCAAAAATCCAATACATTATCTGCAACAACAGGGAGTTCAAGCTCGTTTGTTAATCCATTTATGTATGCTAGAAATATTGCACCAATCTACCCTATTCATTTACACGATAAAGCAACAGGAGCGTATATCTTGGACGAAGAAGGCAATAGAGTTTATGATGGTGGTGAAGGAACGCGTGGACAGTATGTAGGACGTCATACCGTTTGGGAAAATGAGTTAGATCGTGACCGTTCATTTAGAAACACACTTAATGGACAAGTATATTTAGACTTTACATTTCTAAAAGACTTTACTTTTACTGTTCTTGGAGACTTGAACGTTAGAAACGAAGAAAGTAGAAAATATAACAACGCTATAATTGGAGATGGAGCAGGTAATAACGGAAGAGCTTCTAGAAACATCTATCGTTATAAAAATTATACAGCGCAACAATTATTAAATTGGAAGAAGAGTTTTGGAGATCACAATGTTGAAGCCCTTGTAGGTCACGAAAACTTTTATGATGACTATAATTATCTTTATGGTTATAAGACTACACAAACCTTTGCCGGCAAGGAAGATATGATCAACTTTACAGATATTACCCAACTTTATGATTACAAACAAACCTATGCAACCGAAGGTTATTTAAGTAGAGTGAAGTATAATTTTGACAATAAGTATTTTGCCGAAGCTTCTTTTAGACGTGATGGTTCTTCTAAGTTTTCAAAGGATAAGCGTTGGGGAAGTTTCTGGTCAATTGGAGGAAGTTGGATTATCAGTAAAGAAGACTTTTTTAATTACGACTTTGTCGATGATTTAAAATTCCGCGCTTCTTATGGAGAAGTAGGAAGTGATCAAGGTGCAGGACGTTATGCCTATCATGCTTTGTATAATATTGGTCAGAACGCCAATCTGGCAGCATTATATAAATCACAGAATGCAGCTAGTGATTTGATGTGGGAAACTTCTTCATCTATTGGTGCAGCATTGGAAGGTAGAATTTTTGATCGTCTGAATTTTACTATTGAGTACTTCGATAAACGTTCCCAAAACTTACAGTTCGACCTGAATCTTCCACTTTCTTCTGGAGCTACCTCTACAAGTTCTGCAGTTTCTACAATCACTAAAAACATTGGAGCAATTTCCAATAGTGGTTTGGAATTGACAATGGACGTGGATATCATCCGTAACGAAGATTGGCGTTGGAATGTAGGAGCAAATGCTACCTTTATGAAAAATAGAATTAAAAAACTTCCAGAGGAGAACCGTGAAAATGGAATAATTAGTGGAAACTTTAAGCGTGCAGAAGGGCGTAGTATCTACGATTTCTATATGGTTCAATTTGCTGGAGTAGATCAAATGACTGGAGAAGCTCTTTATGAGGCGGATGCAGAAACATATAACGTAAATGGATCAAATCCAGAGGCAGATGATCTTCCAATAGATTTCTTAAGGCAAATCAATGGAGTGTATTATACCACAAACACTACCTATGGTAGAAGAGACTGGTCTGGGAGTGCAATTCCAGATGTATTTGGAAGTTTCTCAACGGCTTTAAGTTGGAAAAACTTTACGTTAAATGGATTGTTTACCTATAGCGTAGGCGGAAAAGTATATGATTCATCCTATAGCTCATTGATGGCCATGTCTGGAACACCGGGGGCATTACACTCAGATATTTTGAAATCATGGAATGGAGCACCGGAAGGAATGACGGCAACTTCTGCTGATAGAATCAATCCGAACGGAATCCCAGTGGTAAACTATGCAACAAGTACATATAACAATGCCACTTCCAACCGATTCTTACAAGATGGATCTTATTTAGTTATAAAGAATATTTCATTAAGCTATGACTTACCAAAACGTATAATGGAACAAATGAAGTTGTCTTCAATGAACTTCTCTTTAGGTGTAGAGAATTTAGCTACTTTTACAAAATTAAAAGGAATGGATCCACAGCAATCTTTTGCAGGTAGTAGCCAAAATGCTTTTGTGGTAGGAAGAGTGTTTACTTTAGGAGTTAATGTTGGACTATAGAAAAATAAAATTATGAGACTTAATATATTAAAATGTATCACCTTATCAGGAGCATTGCTGCTTACTACAGCATGTAGTACTGATTTTTTAGAAACAGAACCGACAAACCAAACAGGAGTAGGTACTGTATTTGAATCGACCGATAATGCTAAGCTTGCTATTAATGGTATAGCAAGATTAATGACCAATCAACACATGGGCTCACAGGGCTTTAATGGTGAAGGAACCATTAAAATGTACTATGGAAATTATCCGGGAAATCATTTTAATGTTGGACTTACAGGTTGGTCAAACGTTATAAATGGTGATTATTATGATAATACCACTAGTATTTATAACTACTATCCATGGTACTATTATTATAAATTAATCGATAATGCCAACGAGGTCATCAATAACATCGACAATGCCGAAGGGCCGCAAAGTGAAAAGGATTATATCAAAGCACAAGGACTTACTTATCGTGCTTACAGCTATTCTATGTTGGCTCAATTGTATGGTAATCGTTGGGATGACTCTAATAATGGAGAAACCAAAGCCTTGGTAATTCGTTTGGAATCTGGTGGAGAATCAATTCCGCTTTCATCATTAGCAGACGTATATAACCAGGTTTATGCCGATTTAGATCTTGCTCTTTCTTTATTTGATGCGGCCAATTATAAGCGTAAGGAAAACTTCGAAATCGATGCTAGCGTAGCAAAAGCAGTTTATGCGCGTGCTGCGATTACTAAGAAAGATTATCTAAAAGCTGAAAAATATGCTGCAGAAGCACGTCAATCTTATCCATTGATGAGTGTAGCTGCATATAAAGAAGGCTTTGCTAATCCAACATCAGAGTGGATTTGGAGTAGCTATGGCGCTCTGGATGAAACATTATATTTCTATTCCTACTTCGCTTATATTGCTTATAACTCTACTGCTAGTGCGGTACGTACTTATCCTAAACGTATGAGTAAAGAGTTATATGATCAAGTGCCTGATACAGATATTCGTCGAGATTTATTTTTAGATCCAGAAGGATTTACTTACAATGCGAATACGGGACAAGCAGGAGCGGATTTAAATGCTAATGCCCGTAGTCGTTATCCAGATTTACCAGGTAACGCTACTGTTTATGCACACATGCAATTTAAAATTAATGCAAATGATATGCCTGGGGTAGGAAACCTAAATCACTTCCGTTCTTCTGAGATGGTATTGATTGAAGCGGAAGCCAAACACTTCCTACAAAAAGATGGAGAAGCTGCTGCTTTATTGGAAGAACTTACTGCTTCGACCAAAAGAGATCCTGACTATACTTGTACCTTAACTGGTGACGATTTATTTGCTGAGATAAAGAAATACCGTGCTATTGAACTTTGGGGAGAAGGTTTTGACTGGTTTGATGCAAAACGTTGGAGTGACCCAATTGATCGAAAAGGTGTAGATAACGGAGGAAACTTCCTTGCGCCAATGGCAGTTAAAGTTGAGCCACAAGAGAAGAATAAGTGGACCTGGAGAACACCAAAAAGAGAATCGGATAACAATGATTTAGTCGATTAAGTTCAGGCTTCTAGCTAGAACATAAACTAGCCATCCTAATTTAGGATGGCTAGTTTTGTTTTTGAGATAATCTTAATATGATGATAAATTATTGATATTCTTATCTCAAATCTAACTTAAAACACAATGATTAATCCAACTCATTCCCTAGAGCTAGTTGTTTTACCATAGTTTGTTAGTCATCGCATTATGAATTTGAATATTGTTTTGCAGTTCTATTTGCACACAATGATTGTGGTATATTGCACTAGTCCATTTGATCAGATTCAATAAGATAATTTAGTTAGCCACAGTACAACAGGTATTTAATTGTGAATATGCTGTTCATTTTCTAAGGTGAATCAAGAAGATTATTGAAATTTAATAACTTATTATGTAGTGTTCTAATTGAGAAGATTATGGAATTCGTAAGGAGCATTTTAGAGGTATTGCACAAATAATTCTTTAAAAAAACCCATTAACGGCTTTATCTTTTTATTGGCAATCGTGTATTGTTCGGGGCATATAGGCCGTAGGCTTGTTGGTTGGGGCGATTTCTGGTACGTCTTTGCGGCCTTGATATAGATTATTATCGTTTTTCAGTTTGGACAGAGTAGGGAATTGGCAGGAAGGATTGTAGGATCGGCATTGGTAAAGACAGTAATGATGCATTTGGCCTTCTTAAAAAAGATTAGGATTTTCACATTTCCGTTTGTTTTAAATATGTGGATTTTGCTTGTGGCTGAAAAGAAGGATAGAGCGATTGGCAAATTCAATAGATCCAAATATAGATAAAACCGTTTAAAAAGAACTTGAAGCTGTTTTAGATGATCAAAAACACCAGTTCAAAAGCTCAAAAAACCATCTTACTTATTGAAACAAAGCTTTGAGCTCAGTCGCTTCATGTGGCTTCATTTTTCCAGCCAACACCAAACTCAATTGCTTGCGTCGTAAAGCAGCATTAAAACGCTCTTTTTCTAAACCGGTTTCAGGAATAATAGCTGGTATTTGTGTCGGAATTCCGGATTCATCAACAGCTACAAAAGTATAAATGGCTTCATTGGCCCTTGTTTTCACACCAGATTCACGATCTTCTATCCACACATCCATATACACTTCCATAG
>DATJCX010000015.1:0-1571 GCA_035497735.1 Brumimicrobium sp.
TCAATACCGATGAGCGCAAACGTTTATCTTTTTGATTTTTTGATTTACAAACAGCACAATCGCAACCTAGCACAGGCACTCCGTTGGATGTACCTGTTCCTAAAAAAGTTATTTTCATTCTAATGAGCTTCCAAAACTTATAAATCGAATTTAGAGAAATGGAAATGATAAATTACCTTAATTCCGCAAGCATGTTGCATATTTAAATAAGCAAAGCGTTGATAAGAAATACTTTATCAAACGCTTTGCCATGTGTAAAATTTCACCTATTTTTATGATACTAAACAACAAAACAAGTTGAAATCTACTAAAGAATGAAATTACAAAAAGTTTCTCAAACAATCACTCCATTTGCCGGAATTTCTTTCGTTCATGAAGAATTTAACAAGTCCGGTTTATCCAATCTTATTGACAATCACCTTGGCATTAGAAACACAACCGGTTATCAGTACGGAGAGCTCTTTAGAACTTGGTTTGAGGTGTTCTTTTGTGGTGGTGAAGTTGCTGAAGATGTTCAAAAACATTTGCGCGGGACCCTTGAGAATATACCCAATAACAAGGTAGCCAGCCCTGACACATTGCTACGTGTACTAACTGAATTAGCAACAGAAAATACAAGAGTCACCTCAACCAGCGGGAAAGAATACGACTTCAACATTAATGAAAAGATGAACGATCTGAACATCAAATCTTTGCTGCTAACCAAACAGCTCAAAAAGGGTGAAATGTATGATCTTGATTACGATAATCAAATTATTGAGCATGAAAAATGGGACGCTAAACGCACCTATAAAAATACTACAGGCTACTTTCCGGGAGTAGCCACGATAAACGATATGATTGTTTACGTTGAAAACCGTGACGGGAACGCCAATGTGAAAATCGAACAGGATAAAACACTTGAAAGAACTTATGAGCTACTTCAAAATAATGGAGTACAAATTAATCGATCACGTATGGATGTCGGCTCATATGGAAAAGACATTATTGATATGGTCTCAAAGCATAGCAGGTTATTCTATATCCGGGCAAACAGATCCAACAGTATGTTAGAACAAATATGCCAAATAGATGATTGGAAGGAAGTGGAAATAAACTTTAAATCCTATGAAGTAGCCTCAATCCCATTCCGTCAGTTCTTCGAGGAACGGAATTACCGATTGGTTATCATGCGAGAAAAATTAGATAGTGCTCAATTAAACCTGTTTACGGGAGATAATTTCACATATCGCTCAATTCTAACCAATGACAAAGAATCAAGTGAAAAAGAAATTATCGAGTATTTCAATATGCGAGGTGCAAGCGAAAAGTTGTTCGATATCCAAAACAACGATTTTGGCTGGAGGCGTCTTCCCACATCAGAAATGAACAGCAATACTGTGTTTCTCATTATGACCTCTATGATGAAAAACTTCTATAACCATTTCATCAAGAAGGTGTCAGAGGTTTTACGGATATTCTCTTAAGGTCAAGAATGAAACGCTTTGTTTTCAGATTCATCTGCGTGGCTGGAAAATGGATTAGGCAAAGTCGACAATGGAAACTCCGACTTTACACTGACCGACCGTATG
>DATJCX010000016.1:0-80626 GCA_035497735.1 Brumimicrobium sp.
TTAGTTCAAAATTCTTCAATAACACAGCAGTTCGTCAGTCTATCAATGAAAGTACGGTACGTTTCAAAAATGAATGAAATGCAAGGCATTGAAAATGAAAACGAAGTTTGAGTTTTCACATCTACTGAGCATTGAAAATGAGAACGACAGGAGCAAACTTTAGTATGTGACTTAGTTCGAAATTCTTCAATAACGCAGCAGTTCGTCAGTCTATCAATGAAAGTAGGGAATGTTTCAAAAATGAATGAAATGCAAGATATTGAAAATGAGAACGACAGGAGCATACTTTAGTATGTGACTTAGTTCGAAATTCTTCAATAACGCAGCAGTTCGTCATTTTTGAGACATTCCCCTCTTTTAGCTGACAAATCTCATATAAATTCCCTAGCTAATGATTTGATTTTTTGCTATCTTTGCGCATCTAATTTTTTTATGCAACGAGCACAACGCTCATTAAAAAATATAACTATGGCAATTAAATCAAACATCATTTACACCCTTACGGATGAAGCTCCTATGTTAGCTACCCATTCTTTACTTCCTATTATTAGAGGATTTGCAAGAGAAGCGGGAATTGAAATCGAAACAAGAGACATCTCATTAGCGGGAAGAATTTTATCACAATTCCCTGAAATTTTAACAGATGCTCAAAAAAGAGCGGATGATTTAAAAGAATTAGGTGAATTAGTATTAAAGCCAGAAGCTAACATCATTAAATTGCCAAATATTTCAGCTTCAGAAACGCAAATTAAAAAAGCGATTGCTGAACTACAATCTCAAGGATATCCAATGCCTGATTATCCTGAGGAGCCAAAAACAGAAGAAGAAAAAACCATTAAGTCAAAATATGACACAGCAAAAGGAAGTGCGGTAAACCCAGTTTTACGTCAAGGTAACTCTGACCGTCGTGCGCCGAAAGCAGTTAAAGAATATGCAAAAAAGTATCCACACAGAATGGGTGCATGGAGCAAGGATTCTAAAACGCATGTTTCAACAATGACAGAAGGGGATTTTGCTCACAACGAGAAATCAGTTACGATTCCTGCAGCAACTTCTGTTAAAATTGAATTAGATTCAAACGGAAATAAAACAATCTTAAAAGAAAATTTAGGTCTTTTAGAAGGAGAAATTATCGATGCTACAGTAATGAGCAAAAAATCTTTAGTGAACTTCCTTGAAGAGCAAATAAAAGACGCGAAAGCGAAAGGTGTTTTATTCTCTTTCCATATGAAAGCAACAATGATGAAAGTGTCTGACCCGATTATTTTCGGACATGGAGTAGTTGCTTACTTTAAAGATGTATTTGCTAAACATGCTGAGACATTCAAAGAAATAGGTGTTGACGTTAGAAACGGTTTAGGCGATGTTTACTCTCGTATTGAAAAATTGCCAGCAGACAAAAAAGCAGAAATCGAGCAAGACTTGAAAACTGCAATGCAGAACGGACCGGATATCGCAATGGTGAATTCTGACAAAGGTATCACTAACTTACACGTTCCAAGTGACGTGATTATTGATGCTTCAATGCCAGCAATGATCCGTACATCAGGTCAAATGTGGAACAAGGACGGAAAACAACAAGATACAAAAGCTATAATTCCAGATAGTAGCTACGCTAGTATTTATCAAGCCACTATCGACTTCTGTAAGGAAAACGGTGCATTCGATCCAGCAACAATGGGAAGTGTTCCTAACGTTGGACTTATGGCACAAAAAGCAGAGGAGTACGGTTCACATGACAAAACATTTGAAATTCCAACAAACGGCATCGTTCGAGTAATCGATGCAAATGGAAATACTTTATTAGAGCATACTGTAGAAGCTGGTGATATTTGGAGAATGTGTCAAGTAAAAGACGCTCCCATCCAAGACTGGGTTAAATTAGCAGTAACACGTGCAAGAAGAAGTGAAACTCCTGCAGTTTTCTGGTTAGACGAAAATCGTGCACACGACGCTGAATTAATCAAGAAAGTAATTACATACTTAAAAGATCATGATACAACAGGATTAGATATCCAAATCATGAATCCATTCGATGCAACAATGTTCTCATTAAAGAGAATAAAAGAAGGTAAGGACACGATTTCTGTAACGGGTAACGTATTACGTGACTACTTAACAGATTTATTCCCAATTTTAGAATTAGGAACAAGTGCGAAAATGCTTTCTATCGTTCCATTGATGAATGGTGGTGGTTTGTTCGAAACTGGAGCTGGAGGTTCTGCACCAAAGCACGTTGAACAAGTAGAAGAAGAAAATTACTTACGTTGGGATTCATTAGGAGAATTCTTGGCATTAGCAGTTTCATTCGAACACTTAGGTTTTGCTACAAATAACGAAAAAGCAAAAGTTTTGGCTAAAACACTAGACGAAGCAACTGTTAAGTTATTAATGAATGACAAGTCGCCTTCAAGAAAGATTGGAGACATCGACAACAGAGGAAGTCACTTTTATTTAGCAATGTACTGGGCACAAGAATTAGCTACTCAAACTGAAAATGCTGAGTTAAAAGCGAACTTCACTCCAATTGCTGAGTTTTTAACGAACAACGAAACAAAAATAATGGCTGAAATGAATGGTGTTCAAGGTAAACCTGCAGATTTAAAAGGTTACTACAACGCACCTTCAGATAGACTATTTGAAATTATGCGTCCAAGCGCAACGTTTAATTCAATTTTCAAACTGTAAATTTTAAACGGATATAATAATAAAGGGCAACCAATGGTTGCCCTTTGTTTTTTCTATAAAACTAAAGACTTGGCTATACTAGGTTTACATTAGCTAGCCACAAACTTCATCGAAATTGAATTCACACAATGACGCGTATTCTTATCAGTAAAGCCTTCTCCTAAAAACACATGACCCAAATGGCCGCCGCAACTATTGCAAACGATTTCAGTTCTCCTACCATCAGCATCCATCACACGCTTCACCGCACCTTCGATTTCATCGTCGAATGATGGCCAACCACACAGAGCGTCAAACTTACTTTCTGATCGATATAAAGGTGCTTCACATTGCTTGCAAATATAGGTTCCCTTTGCCGTTTCATTCAGTAAATCTCCTGTAAAAGGTCGCTCTGTTCCCTTATTTAAAATAACACTTTGCTCCTCTGGAGTCAAGGCATTGTATTTATGTTCTCCCATATCAAATCGTTTTGATACAAATTTACGAAAATTTAAAAAATTAAAGGAAGGTCTTCGCTTAATTCGAAAACTCGTAGATAGAAACCAAAGGTTCATCTAATATTTAACACATTTTTAAGAATTTGTTGATGTAGTCTCTTGTTTATTTAAAACAAATTTGTATATTTGAAGCAGTAGTAGTAGGTTAGGTTGATTAGTGTGATAAGAGTTTGGAACGCCTGTTCCGAACTCTTATTCTTTTATAGCTATACCAATACAGCAAATGAAGCGGTAAATAAAGCATTCAAAACCAATTAAGCTATATAATCTTAAATCGTTTCTATAATTTTCAATTATCTTTGTAGAATACCATATCCAACAGTTGTGCAGGAAAATACGCAAAGTTTAATTTCATCCATTTTCAATATCCAAACATCAGAGGAGTTTGACATTATTGCACTACAGGTGTTTCAATATCAATACAGTAAAAATCCGGTTTATCGTCAGTTTTGCGATATCTTAGGAAGAAATAGTCCGCAGAAAGTTAGTGAAATACCCTTCTTACCGATTTCATTTTTTAAAACACATACCGTATTGTCAGAAGAATATTCGGCAGATGATTTACTGCTTTTCAAAAGTTCAGGAACAACATTAGCACAAAGAAGTCAGCATTATGTAGCTGATGAAAAGGTATACGAATATTCATTTCTTACCACTTTTAGTGCGCAAATAGCCAAACCCGAAGAGGCGATTATTTTAGCCTTGTTGCCCAACTATCTCGAACAGGGGAATTCTTCCTTGGTTTATATGGTTGACTATCTAATTAAGGAAACCAAAGATCCACTTTCTGGCTTTTATTTATCAAATCCTGAAGAATTAATAAATATTATCAAAAAAGCGAAGAAGACAGGAAAACAAGTCGTGCTATTTGGCGTTTCATATGCCTTGCTAGACTTTGCTGAGAAGAAAGCAGACCTATCCGGTGTTATAATAATAGAGACAGGAGGAATGAAAGGTCGTAGAAAGGAAATGATTAAGGAAGAGTTACATGAAATTCTAAAAGATGGGTTAAATGTACCGCACATTTACTCAGAATATGGGATGTCTGAACTACTTTCACAAGCTTATACAGATGGAACTGAGTATTTCTCGACACCCAACTGGATGAAAATAGTCATTCGTGACATCAATGATCCTTTACAATTAATAAAAGAAGGAAAAACAGGTGGTGTAAATGTAATAGATTTGGCAAACCTTTACAGTTGCTCATTTATCGCAACAGACGATTTAGGTTCATTATCGAATAATAAGTTTAAAATTTTAGGTAGATTTGACTTTAGCGACATCAGAGGATGTAATTTATTAATCAGTTAAGCTTTGTGGCTTAAATATTGTTATAAATTTGTAATTACTTTAAAAAAAGATAGATATGAAAATTATAGTTGCATTATTGGGTTTATTGATTTTCGCTAGTTGCGGAACAAAAGTGCCTTACACATCTAAAATCAAAGAAGAATATAATTTGACGACAGAAAAAATGTCCAAGGTTCAGTTTTACACATCTGAAACTATCATATTAGAAAGAAGTGATAAGCAAGGAAAAGTAACTACAACAGGAAAGTCTGGTGAGCTAGTAGGTTCAGAAGAGTCGATGTCCGAAAGAATTATTATTCCAGCAAATAGACCTTGTGTATTCGAAAGAAGAGAAGAGAATGGAACAGTTTTAATTCGTTTTGAAGTTGGAAACGGTCGCGTTTTACGATTCGCTGAAAGAACGAATCTTTCAAATGGAAGACTTTACTTAGAGGCACAATGGGAAAACGGTAAAGGTGAATTAGACTACGGTGGAAGTGTTTACTATGCAGTAAGAGGTAGTTCTTCAGCTTACTTGATGGTGAAATTGAAAAACTTCAACAAAAACAAGCGTTCAGACCGTGTAGTAAAAGGAATGAAAGTAAAGTAAGGCGTAGGCTTACAAAACAAAATTTTAGGAAATAGCAAAGGATAGTTTCACTGAGACTATCCTTTTTTTTATTGTTATTATAAATAATCAATTTTAATTTACCATTCAAGAACTACTTTACCGACACTTTTACCGGATTCCAAGTAAGCATGTGCCGCAGCAATTTCAGTAGCCTTAAATACCTTGTCAACATGTGGCTGAATTTCTTCTTTTATAGCCAGTGCAACAACAGCGTCTAAGCATTTCTTTAATAGCAAAGGCTTCATTTCAGAAACGCGTAACATATTCACACCGATAACACTTTTAGAAGTTCCCATTAGTCCGATAGGAATAAGTATTCCCATCTTACGAACAAAGTTTAAGTCGGATAATATACCCCATTTTTTCCCTGAACGCTCACTACCACCGTAAAGCAATAATTTTCCCGTTGGCCCTATTAACTTCCAATCCTTTTTAAAACTTGAACCGCCAACAGGGTTAAAAGAAACATCTAATTTCTCATCGCCTAAAATGGCTTGAACTTCCACTACATAATCATTTTTATTATAGTTGACGATATGCTTAATTCCCATGGATTTTAAATGCGCTATTTTATTATCACTTCCAACTTTAGCGATGATATTTACATTTTTGCTTTTCATCAACTGAATTAAGGCAGTTCCAACGCCACCAGCAGCTGCATGAATAAGAATATTATCGCCTTCGTTTATATACAGAGCAATTTCACTCATATAATAAGCGGTAACGTATTGCGTAGCCAAACACAAGGCTTTGTTTCCATCCAAATCGGCGATAGGTGCAACAGCGTAGTACTTAGTATTTACCACTTGACTATAGCCGCCAAAACGTGCAAAAGCAACAACACGTTTACCCAATAATTCTTTCGGAGAATCTTTACCGATTTTAGTAACCTCACCCACAACCTCATAACCTAAAACACAAGGAAGCGGTGGTGCTTCTCTATATAAACCGTTTCTTGCCATCACATCGGCATAGTTGATTCCAAAACGTTCTACAGCGATTTCAACCTCATCGTGTTCAAGTGGAATAGGTGTTGCTTCTGTAAAGTTGAAAGCAGTTTCTGCCGGTCCGTACTTTACTAATTGTATCGCTAGTTTACTCATCTTTCTTCGGTTTCGTTTTTGCACTAATTACAATTACTATCTCCCCTTTTGGATCGTTTTTCTCAAAGTGTGCTAGTAATTCCTTAGGCGTTCCTCTATGATATGTTTCGTAGATTTTAGAAATCTCACGTGCAACACAAATCTGTCTTTCTTCATCCAAAAATTCCGTCATTTCTTTCAATGCCTTAACTAATCGATGAGGAGACTCATATAGTACAACAGAACGAGCTTCTTCTCCTATCATTTTCCATTTGGTTTGACGGCCTTTTTTGTGCGGTAAGAATCCTTCAAAAACAAAGGAGTCACAAGGAAAACCACTACCAACAATTGCTGGAATAATGGCAGAAGGACCCGGTAGTGCAATAACTTCTATATCGTTTTCAATACATTTTCTAATCAGCAAAAAACCAGGGTCAGAAATAGAAGGCGTACCTGCATCAGAGACAATAGCGGCACCATAAGCTGAACTACGAATTTGGTCAATTATTCTATCCAATGAATGATGCTCATTGTGAATGTGATGAGATACCAACTGCTTAGAAATATCGTAATGTTTCAACAATTTTCCCGTCGTTCTCGTATCTTCTGCTAGAATGAAATCTACTTCCTTTAAGATGCGAAGCGCACGAAGAGTGATATCTTCTAAATTTCCGATTGGTGTCGGTACAACATATAGTTTGCTCATGATAATTCTATTTCTATAACAAAACTAACATAAAACAACGAAAAAGATTCGCTCTACTACCCTATTTGTTGGTATTCAAACTTAAAGTTACCTGTTTCTCCAGTTGGACCGTAAAAGTCAACAAATTTAATCTTGAAATACTTTCCATCTCTATTGCGAAGAACATAGTTCACATTATTGTAAATGGTGTAGGTTTCTGTATCAAAGTCAAATTCCTTCCAGTCATAACCGATAACATTCAATGTATCTGTAAAGTCTAAAGACAAGGCATATTCTAAATCTATACTTTCAAAATCAACATTATCTATCCTTTTAGCAGTTGTATTTGAACGATTCAAGATAGCGCCAGTAACCAAATATGGCATTACCAAAGGCTGATAAAGTCGTTGTGTAAATTGCGTAAACAGAATATCCCATTCATTCTTCTTTGGTTCTACCTCTTGCTCTGAATTACTCAACAAACTATAATAAACAAAATTATGACCACTCGCTTTTTCTATGGTTACGGTAGTGGAAGTTGTTGCTTCCAACTTTGCAAATTCAAAAGTATAGGCCGTAGAAGTTGCATTTAAAATCTTGATTTTATACCAACCTTGCTGCTGGTTATTAGAATTATAACCCAAATCAATCAAACGAACCAATCCATCTTCCCAACCTCTCATTGCAAGAGAATCTAATTCCCCATAAGGACTGTCAAATCGCTGATCTGAAAGATAACCTGCTTTACTTACTACATCGCTTAAATCAGTCTTATTTGTAGGGTAAACAAACATGTTTTTAGCACCGTTAATAATGATATAATTTGATGATGCATCCGAAGAAAAAGCGATATCCCAAATATCTCTATTGTGTTTTCTTGCAATTTCACCGGTATTAAAGTCAAAGTAAGCTTGATATTGATAATTTCCGCCGATATTCACTTCAGCCAAAGCCAAATCACCCAAGTCCTTTTTAGGAATAGCAATTTCTTCTTTTAGACAAGAACTAAGCATGAAAACGGATAGTATAATGATAATTCCTCGCATTTTATTTTGAATTTATTTGTAATCTAATTCCTAAGTTATAGGTTCTTCCCATTCCAACTGCAAAACCAGAACCACCTGAAGAGTGCGCTGATTCAGCAATACTTGTGCTTCCCATATCTCCTTCTACTGTTTTAACATCAAACAGGTTTTTCACACCTAAAGTAATTTTGATTCTATTCTTCCAGAATCCTTTAGAAAATGTAATATCAGCTGTATGATAGTCGCTCACCTGTCCTTCGAATATATCACCATTTTCGTTTCTGTAAATTGTAGGTAAAGCTCCTGTATATTTATAGAAAACAGCTGTTTGCAATCCTATCTTCTTAAAGTTATACTGAAGGTTAAACTTCACTTCTGGTGAAAAAGCAAATCCTGCTGAAGCCACTTCCCCATTTTCCAACAAATGATTGTCGCGACCGATATATCCTAAGCCAACTGTAGAACTAAGGTTTTTATAACTCCAACTACTTTCTAGTTGCACTCCAGTTGAAGCAAACTTTTCCAAATTAAAGTAAGAATACTCGGTCACCGAACCTTCCTTTAGTGCCAATGTGATTAGATTATTAATATCTGTATAAAAACCAGAGATTTTGTTTCTAACACGCAATTCCTTTTTAGAATATTGATGATGGAATGATAAATTATAACTATTTGCTGTTTCCGCTTTTAAGTCAGGATTTCCAACAATATTATGGTTGACATCCACAAAAGTGTAATGCAATTCTTTAATCGAAGGCGATCTAAATCCTCTTGCATAAGAAGCTCTTAAAGTCCAACGGTTATTATCTCCTTCATAGAAATCGTACTTCATATTTAAAGAAGGCGTTAATGGAGCTTTATACTGCGTATTATAAGAGTAACGAAGTCCTGGGCGGAACGTTAAAGTTTTCAATGGAGAATATTCTGCAGTAACATACACCGCGTAATCTCCTAGGTCTTGGCGCTCATTTAACATTCTTCTTCCTTTGGCAATTTCGTAAAGAATATCATACCCCACTTCATAGTTAAAGTTTTTATCAATTTTTGCCTGAATCATTCTTCCTCTAGAAATAAAACTGTGGTATTGGGAAGTATCGTGGTCATTTATATCTGTAGAAAGGACATCAGAAATTTCGGTCAAATCTCTAACTTTCGTATTTTTCTGTCTCAAGTAACCGTTATAAGCGGCGATAATATTTAAGCGATAATCATTCTTAAATCTATATTCAAAAAACCCGCGTTGATTAATTCGTTTCGTGTTGTAATAATCATCAAAAGCTATCTCTTGATAAGGCGGTCGTGGCATTCCCTTATTGATAATATCTTCGTTAAAGAATTGTCCACTGTAGTTAAAAACAAAATTACTTCTGTTGTATCGATAATTGGCACCAGCAAAATATTGAATTTTAGGACTCCATTGTTGCACTCTAGAACTATCTGCAAGTGGTTTTGAATTAAAATGGAATACACTGTGAGAAGGATCCCAACCGTCAAAAAAGTGACGACCACCTTCTACTCTTACTTGGTGCTTTTTGATTTGCCAACCTAAGGAAACAGTATTGTTTACTTTCCCGCTACTTTCAAAGTAGTTATTAGAAACCCCTTCAAATTTCTTACCTTGATTTTTCTTTGTAATAATATTAATCGTTCCCGCTAAAGCGTCGGTACCATAACTAACAGATAACGGTCCTTCTACCACTTCAATTCTTTCGATATTATCCAATGGAATTTGAGATAAATCAATGTTTCCATTCAAACGTCCTGTTAGCGGAACATCATCCACCAATATCTTCACATTCTCTCCTCCTATTCCTTGAATTTGCATTCCACTTCCTAGGATATCGTCTTCATTTATTCGAATATTTAACTCATTTGAAAGCACATCTTTTAAATCTTGTGCTGCCATCATTTCAATTTTTTCTCTATCAATCACCCTGATATTGTGTACAGCTTTTTCTACCAATATAGATTTATACTGCGCTGTTACAGCAACTTCTTCAAACAGTTTCGCATCGCTATTTAGTCCGATAACCGTATCTTTTTCAAGATGAATCTGCTTTAATGTTTTTGATTCAAACCCTGAAAAGCTAATTTCCAAATCAACAGTTTGGTTATAGAAAGCCGAATCGATTTGAAATGTACCATTGTTAGTTGAAAGATAATTTTCCTGTTGTGTTTTTGTAGAAACAGTCAACTTTGCCCCAGGGATAGGCTGATTGTCTTCCAGGGAAACAACAGTGATTTTTTGTGAAAATCCTATTGAAGAAAGACAAAGCAAAAAAGTAAAAATTAAAAACTTAAACTTTAAGATGGACATTTATTATAATATTTCTGTTTTAACAAAATAGCCCAATCTACATAATAGCAGACTGGGACAAAACTCAATAATTAACATTTTAAAACTTCGAAAACATGAACTCTCTATCGAAGTTTTTTTAACAAAAAGAACTAGAAAAAACTAGTTTATCTTACTATCAATTTATTAGTCACTTCTTGATTTCCAGAAACTACTTTTACAAAGTAAACTCCAGCGTTTAAGTGATCGATAGCAATATTTTTAACTTCAAAATTTGAATCTCCAACAACATTGTTTTGGTAAACAGCTTGTCCGGCAAGGTTTAAAATTTGAACTTCAGCTTGTTGGTCTTGTAGATTATTTAACACCAATGAAACTGTTGATGTAGCAGGGTTTGGGTAAACCAATACTTCCGGATTTTGAATTCCATTATCAGTGATAGAAGCCGTTGACATCAATTCTTTTGTGAATACGAAGTCACCAGTTGCTGTTCCACCAAAATCAGTGAAAACTAACTTATAAACATTTCCACTTTGAGCTTTTACAAAGTAAACCTGATCTTCTAGAATAGTATAAGAATGCGTTTCGAAGTTATATCCTTCCCATTCCCAACCAATCGTATTGATATTTGAAGAAAAATCTTGACCATACCAAGCGTCAAAGTTTTCTACATCAGCCACTTCGCTTACGCTAGCAACAGTAATGTTTTCACTTCCTAAAACACCAGCTACGGCAGAAGAAACCATGCTCCCCATGTAATCAACTTCTTCCATGTATTTTACGAAAAGCAAATCCCATTCAGACTTTAATACTGGCTCGCGATCAACTACCTCATTATTTGTGATTGAATAGTATCCGTATTGTTTTCCATCAAAATCCGCTTTAACTAAAGAAGCATCAACTTCTTCCGTTCCGTCGATGTTTGCATACGTAAAAGTATAAACACCTCCAGCCATCTGTTTAATCCAGATTTTTTTAACTGCTCCACCTTTTAACTTAATAACGAAAATTCTACTACCCACTACAAAGTGCGAAGCCATATCATACGTTCCCCAACCGTAATCAAACATTGGTTGTGGATCTTCTGGGTCTTTAATCTGATTAAATGCTCCTGTTTTCCACTCTGTTGAAGAGTTGTAAAGAGGAGTCCATGTAGCCATACCTGTTGTATCAACATCGTCCCAAGCTTCAATTCCACCTGCGTATTCATATAACTTCACCCCATTTCCATCATTGATTCTCAGTGCTGCATCTTGGGCTTTTAAGTCAAAAGCAATTTCCCAATCTAGGGCAACGCTGCTTCCAACTTCACCTTCTTCTAGGTTGTACCATTTTTCATTGACGTAGCCTCCGCCAATACTTACCGTTTCTTGTGCGCTGATCATTTGACTACCCACCAAAAGAAGCGAAACAAATAAAGATTTTCTCATAATTATGTATTTTATATTTAACACTTGAATTTTTTAACACTGCAAATTTATATGCTAAAAACTGATTAAAGCCTCTGAAATCAAACTTTCTGGATTGTCATAGGACTGTCAATTCGTTGATTAAGTGACAACTGACAAATGCATGACTGAAAAAACTGACAAAAGTCATATAGTTTGACCGTTTTGTTGACATAGAAATGACAAATCAAG
Source organism: Brumimicrobium sp. (assembly GCA_035497735.1). GTDB lineage: Bacteria > Bacteroidota > Bacteroidia > Flavobacteriales_D > Crocinitomicaceae > Brumimicrobium. Next base: position 11,838 of record DATJCX010000016.1, read on the forward strand.
TGAAATAAGCAAACATGAAATAGGTTTTTTAGCCGGTGAATCCTAATAAGTGCACTGTCTCACTTGTTACCTATCTCTTAATTTTTCATAAAATAGACCACAATTTCTATGAAATCACATAATATTTCCGTACTTTGTTTCGTATTAAAGAAAACAATATAAAGTTTATGAAAAAAAATTATACAATCATCGCTAGTTTACTTTTTGGTTTAGCGATCAGTCCAGTAGCTACTACATTTGCAAGTACAGATGTAATAACCGCAAGCCATATCGTGAGTGACGCGGCTTCTTTAACCATAGATATTGAATACTTAGGCAAGCCTGTCGAAGGAGCTAGTGTTGCAATTCTTAAAGATGGTAAAACAATCGTTGAGGTTGTTAGTAACGCTAAAGGTCAAGCTATCTTAAAATTAGATAACGCTAATTTAGGTATGGTAGATCTTCAAATCAAGAAAGAGGGTTACCAAACACAAATCATGACTGGTTTATACGTTAAGGATGGCGCAAAATATAAATTCTCTATGCTAAAAGGAGATGGTATAGTTACGACTGACCTTGCTACAGGTGTAAAGAACATAGAAGACAAATCAGGAGATAGAATAGATAAACTTACAGAGAAGGAGGAGAAAGCTAGACAAGAAGCTGAAAAGGCACAAGTGAAAGCTGATCAAACCGCTGATAAAACAAAAGAAGCAGCTGAAAGAACTGCAAAAGAAGTTGAAAAGCAAAAAGAAGCTGAAGAGTTAAAAGCAAGACAAGAAGAAGCGGCAGCGGCAGCTAGAAAAAAAGCAGAAGAGCTAGAGCAACAAAAAGAAAAAATGGCAGCTGATGCTAAGCAAAGAGAGCAAAATGCAGAACAAAAAGAAAAGCAACTGAAAGAATTAGAAGCTCAACAAGCAGATGCGGCAGCAGCTAAAGCAACAGCAGAACTTAAGAAGCAAGCAGAAAAAGATGCTAAAACGGCAGAGAGAGAAGCTAAAGCTGTAGCTAAGAAGCAAGAGGCAATTGCTAAGGAAAAGGCAGCTGAGCAAAAAGAGGCAGCAAAAGCAGCAAAAGAAAGTGCCAAAGCAGAAAAGCAAAAATTAAAAGAAGAAAAAGCAGCAGCTAAAGCAGCATCTAAAGCGAGAAAAGAAGCAGAGAAAGCGGCGAAAGAAGCAGCGAAAGAGGCTAAAGCAGAAGAGAAATATACATCTGGATTAAGCAAGTTGGTTCAACAACAACAAAAAGTTGCTTCAAGTCGTAAAAAAATTGATAGTTCACAAGATAAACTTGACAAGCAAATTGCGAAAGGAAAGATTGATGTAGAAAAAGCAAAGGCATCTCAAGAAAAGATTAATGCTAAACATTCGAAGTTAGACGAAAAGTCTAAATCAATTGAAGAGAAAATCGATAAATTGAAAAAGAAATACAAAAAATAGTTTGAATAAAACTTTTAGTTTATTTAAAAAACGGTTGGTCATCCAACCGTTTTTTTTTGTGGATGTCTCAAGCCAGTATTTCTACGACTTTAGTGCTTAACTTTTAAAGCAACTCAGTGCAAGAATAGGTATTGAAAGGACTGTATATTAGAAAAGAAAAAGAGGTACTGTAAATCAGTACCTCTTATAGAAGGACTCCTCCCTCTTTGGTGGTTATACAAACGTCACATTACTAACGTATAAATAGGAAGAGGAATTTCTTAATCTTTCTATTCACCACTCATTTATTAATTTAAGCGCCATGCTAAAAATTCATCTATTTAACTAAGGACCAATACATTGGTTTAGTATAAATACAACGATAGAATATCGACGGAATTATGGTGAATTTCGTAGGTTTTCGTTGGTTACGTATTAGTTTCTTAGTGTTATCAGTATATTTAACTATCACTGATATTAAAGTAAATGTAAATCAAAAAAACCATTCTACAAAATAAACTTTAAAAAAAATGGTTATATTTATATAAATATACCTTCCTAATATCCAATTGTATTAGGAATTAATGCTATTTTAGCAGGCTTTATGAGTTATATAGAAAGTACAGGAAAATATGTAGGCTTAATCCGCAGGGTGTTCTCTAGACCTGAGCGCTTTAAGGTCTATTACTCGCGAACAATCACCGAGATTATGACCATAGGACTTAGTTCTATAGGCATTGTTATTATTCTTTCTGTGTTTATGGGTGCTGTTACCGTTATTCAAACGGCCTCCAATATGGACAGTCCGCTCTTACCGCGTTATACCATTGGGTATATTACTAGGTCGAGTACCATTCTAGAGTTTTCACCCACTATTATTTCTTTAATTTTAGCAGGGAAAGTAGGCTCAAATATCGCATCCGAAATTGGAACAATGCGGGTAACCGAACAAATTGATGCCTTAGAAATTATGGGTGTCAACTCAGCTTCATTTCTAATTCTACCAAAAATTATAGCAGCTGTATTCTTCTTTCCTTTTTTAATCGTCCTTTCAATGGGAATGAGTTTAATCGGTGGTTATATGGCAGTTTACTTTTCTGGATTAGCTTCTACAGAAGAATATTTATTTGGAATACGTTCTTTCTTTAAAATAAGTGACGTAACCTATGCCTTACAGAAAACAGCCGTTTTCGCTTTTATCATGACTTCCGTTTCCTCCTATTATGGATATTCCACAAAAGGTGGAGCACTAGCAGTAGGGAAATCTTCTACAGATGCGGTGGTATGGAGTAGTATATTGATTTTATTGGCCAATTTTATATTAACCCAATTACTTTTACTATAATGATTAGAGTTGAAAATATAAATAAAGTATTTGGCGAAAACCATATTTTACATGACTTTTCAGCGTCTTTTGAATCCGGTAAAGTCAATCTTATCATCGGACAGTCTGGACAAGGAAAGTCGGTGTTGGCAAAATGTATCGTAGGTTTAATGGAGGTAACTTCGGGTAACATTTTTTATGATGACCTGAACTTCACCGAAATGGATAGAAAGGAAAGAAAAGAAATTCACAAGGAAATCGGGATGCTGTTTCAAGGTTCTGCGCTATTTGACTCCATGACAGTGGAAGAGAATATTATGTTCCCCTTAAGCATGTTTACGAAAATGTCTAAAAAGGAAATGTTGGACAGGGCTAATTTTTGTCTTGAACGCGTTAATCTAGAAGGAAGAAATAAACTAATGCCTGCAGAATGTAGTGGGGGAATGCAAAAGCGTGTGGCGATTGCTAGAGCCATTGCAATGAATCCAAAATATCTTTTCTGTGATGAGCCCAACTCTGGTCTTGACCCAAGTACATCAATCTTGATTGACAACTTGATTCAGGAATTGACCTATGAGTATAATATGACGACCATTGTAATTACACACGACATGAATAGTGTAATTGAAATTGGTGATAACATTACTTTTATTCACCAAGGATATAATTGGTGGACAGGAACAAAAGAGGAAATCATCAAAACAGAAAACAAAGAAATCATTGACTTTGTTTACGCTTCTAAATTTATGAAAAGCCTAAAAGGTAAGTTAGGATAAACCATTTTTAATCATGAAAATTTATCACAATTCAAGATGTTCTAAAAGCCGTTGTGCTTTGGGGTACCTGGAAGACGAAGGTGCTGCATTCGAGGTAGTTAATTACTTAGAAGAAACGCCGAGTAAAGAAGAACTTCGTGATATTCTTAAAAAATTAGGAATAAAAGCAGAAGAACTCATTAGAAAAGGTGAACAAGACTTTAAAGACAATTTCAAAGGAAAGTCACTCTCTGAAGAGGAATGGATTGAGGCAATGGTTAATTATCCAAAACTAATAGAAAGACCGATTATCGTAGATGGCGACAAAGCTGTCATTGGTCGTCCGCCTGAAGAAGTGTTCAAACTTATCAAAAAGTAGTTACTTCTTTAGGCCCATACCCTTCATTAATTTCGAAATCATCCCCTCTCCTTTTGGTTTAGGCTCAGGTACAATACCCAAGGTTTTATTTACCACCTTAATAATTTCGTTTTTAGAGCGAACACCAGCCACTTTCCACTCTTGTTTCCCCTTATTGAAGAGCATCATCGTTGGAACGCTAAAGATGCTGTACTTCCTTGATAAATCCTCGCTTCTTTCAACATTTACACGAAGGACTTTAAGTTTTTCACCATAATGCATCTCAACGTCTTCTAAAATAGGAAGTAAGGTTTTACACGGACCACACCAATCGGCATAGAAGTCAACTAATACAGGCGTGTCTCCTTGCACTATCTCTTTAAAAGCTTTTATACTTATCTTTTTCATATCTTATATTATCTAAAACAAAATTAGTCATTGCTTTATAGATAGACTGTTTCAAAAGTTACAAAGCCCCAACCTTTAAAAAGGAAACTTTTAGTTTACCTTAAATCATTTCAATAATTACAATTATCTTTGCCTTATGAAAATAAAACGTATCGCCATTCTTGCTTCAGGTTCTGGAAGTAACGCTGTAAAGATGATAGAATACTTTAAAAGTTCTGAAACTATCAAAACGGCTTTATTATTAACCAATAACGCTACCGCTGGAGTACTTGAAAAAACAAGTCACCAAATAGAACAATTTATCATCAACAACGAGCAAGCAGATGACGGGGTTTTATTAACTGAAATAATGAAATCTTACGAGATTGACTACATTATATTGGCAGGATATCTACGAAAAATACCAGAATTATTAATCGAATCTTATCCGCATCACATCATCAATATTCACCCAGCTTTATTGCCAAAGTACGGAGGGAAAGGCATGTACGGAATGAATGTTCATACGGCTGTAAAAGAAAACAAGGAATTAGAATCTGGAATTACCATCCATTTGGTGAATCAGAATTATGATGAAGGGAAAATATTGGCACAGTTCACTACGCCTATTTTACCAGAAGACAGTCCAGAAAAAATCCAGCAAAAAGTGCTAAAGCTGGAACATGAAAACTATTCTAAAACTGTCGAATCTTATATTTTAGAAAACACTAAATAGGTCAACATGCCTGATTTTGTTAAATAAAATTTATTTTTTTACCTAATTTGAAGATAAGGTATTACATTTGTGCATTAAATCATTTTTGAATTTATGAAAACGGGAAAAGCAAATAGACAAATTGAGACGATTATAGCTATCATTAAAAAAGATGGAATCTTAGCTGAAAACTTAATTTCTGAACTAAAAGAATTAAGAGAATACGCATTAAAAGAAGAAGATCCACTTTTAGCTAAAGTAACAAGATTAAGCTACGAATATCTTGAAGAGAACGAAGCTTATGATGTTCAAGCTCAATGGGAGGAAGATGAAGAGGGTGGAGAATTCCCAATCGAAATTGAAGACGATGAAAACTTATTGTTTTTATTAGACTTAATGCTAAATTCAGACAATAAGTTCAACAGAGAAGAAATTAAAGAATACCGTACAGCTCTTAAAGAAAGTTTGTACTAGAATTTTTTATTATAGTATTACAAAACGTTTCTATTAGAATTGGAGATGTTTTTTTTAAGTGTAGAACTACTAGACTTCGGTAAGTTCAGAATAGATTGACAAATTTCGAACTCAATCACATATTAATACATGATCCTGCCGTTCTAGTACTCAACAAAAAACTAATCAAAATAAAAGTGAGCAATGTTGGAATTCTCTGCATTGACTTACGGGCTTTAAAAGTAGTACTTTTTTCTTGTTGTAGAAGGAAACAGAAAGGGCAGTTGGAAGTAGCACATTGGTTCATTTTACTTATTATCCTCCCTCTTAGTCTCCTCTATAGAGCTATACCCTGAAAATATTCGTATCCCTTTTATACTAATACTTATTAAGAGAACTATATCCACAATTAAATTAGCGGATAATTTAATTTGCGTTTTTTTCTTCTTTTAAGAGAGTAATGATTTCATCTTTTTCTTTCAACAACTGCTTGTATAACTCTTCTACTTTCTCGATTTCCGTGTTGTTATACGCCACAAAATGACCACCCTGATGATTTTGATTGTAATTATTGAAAATCATATTTTCATTGAACGACAACAATTGACTCATGTTTACAGCCAATGTTTTGGCTATTTTCACCAGCAATTCAAATTTGGGCGACAGCGTTCCTTTTTCAATGCGACTAACCGTTTTTTGATCTACCCCAATTTCATCAGCTAAGTTTTGTTGTGAAAAACCTTTTAGCTCACGTATTTTTCGGATGTTTTCTCCTAGCTCTTGATTTGTCATTGTGCCTAAATTAGTTACTGTGCGCCTAAGTTAGAAATAAATATTAATATAAAGTGCTTTAATTGAAATAGTTTTGTCGTTCAAATATTTTTCCACCAAGATAGAGATTGAATTTTTTTGAAATTTGGGTAAGATTAACTTAAATACTATTTAAATATGAATTCAACATTTCACCAAACATTAAAGATTAACACATTTGATACTGAGCACGTATCGTTTCCAAGTGAGTTATATATGGAAGGTATAATTCTCCAAAACCCAGGGCTAGTTGCTTTTGATAGTGGGTCAGAGCCTGATATTTTGGCGTCGCAATTGTCCTTTAACAATAACAATAACTCTAGAAAACTAGATTTAATCATCAAGGTTGATGACAACATCGGAATTATTGAATTGAAAAGAGGCTTAATTGACCACAATGCTTATGAACAAATCAATAACTATTTAATAGATTGTGAAACAATAAATCAAAAATTAATTGATAATGAGTTAATTGATGATACGGGATTTGATCAAAGAAAGTATTTTGGACTTTTAGTCGGTACAGGAATCGAAGGCAGTGTTTTAAGAGAAATTTTAAATAAAAATGAGGAACCAAATTCTATTAAAATCTATATTATTATCCTTCAACAACATCAAACTAAAAACGATCAATTATTTTTAACTTCTAATGTTTTGGTAAAACCAAAAATTAATAATCTTCAATTAGATTTTACGAAATACAGTTTCAACGGGAAACACTATGGTAAAGGACGATTAGTATTGGCGGTGATTGAAGATTATATTAAAAAGGATAATTCAGCAACAATAGAAACCTTAAATCATACATTCCAAAATACTCTACAAGGAACTTATTCTCTAGTAAAAAACAGTAAAGACCTCGAAAACTCAGAAAAATTAAGAAAAAGATATTTTGTTAACAATCCTATTCAATTATGCAATGAAGAAGAAATTGTTGTTACTAATCAATGGGGAATTGGAAATATCCAAAGATTCATTGATGTTGCAAGAACGTTAAACTATATTATTGAACCAATTTAAAATATTAATTACTAAAAAAACAAAATACTATGTTAGAGAACTTTGAAGCATATCTAATTCAAGAAGGTTATAGTCAAGAAACCCCTGTTGGGAATCCTTCTACAGCTTATGACTACAGAAAGCGAATTAATCAAATTTGTGAGAGAGAAGGAGTAAGCCCTGAAGATCTTGCTCTTAACATTGATGATTATGTACGAAAATATGACACTCATGGTGAAGAAGCAGAATTTGGCGCTAGTAGTCACAGAGCAAATATAAATGCGCTAAGAAGATTTAATGAATTTATAAATATTCAAAATTAAAATAATAAATAACATTATGAAAAAAGCAATATTCACCTTAATTCTCGCACTAACGTGCAACTACATCAGTGCCCAAGATGGTTTAAATGACCCAACTTTTAATTCAGGGATTGACGCGTGGTATCACCAAAATTCCCCCGTCAATTCTAGCGCTATTCAAGCCGATGGAAAAATCATCATAGGCGGGATGTTCAATTCATACGATGGAGTTCCTCGTAAGTCGATTGCAAGAATTAATCCTGATGGATCATTAGATAATTCATTCGCACCTGGTACTTTAGGGATAGATCAAGGTTTAATAAGAGCAATTTGCATTCAACCAGACGGTAAAATAATCATTGGAGGAAGCTTTAACTCATATAACGGCACCTCTAGCAATGGTATAGCACGCTTAAATGCTGATGGATCATTGGATAATACCTTTCAAGTAGGCACAGGTTTGGGTTTCAACAGCAACTACGACGGTTTAAATAGCATCGCTTTACAAACGGACGGAAAAATTGTGGTGGGAGGAGTTTTCTCTGAGTACAATGGAGTTAATAGAACTGGTAATGCTCGGCTAAATGCAGATGGCTCATTAGATCTAAACTTTGATGATCAACTTGTTGGTAGTTATCCTTATGTTAAATCAATTGTGATTCAGCCTGATGGAAAAATAATCTTTGCAGGAAGAGATTTCCAAGTGCAATATCAACAAGCTAAATACATAGTAAGAGTTAATGAAGACGGTACAATTGATAATACATTTACTGTTTATGATGGTAATATCTCCTCTTTCGTAAAAGAGATACGCGACATAAGTATTTTGAGTGATGGTTCACTTGTTATTTTGTATTACTTTAACTATACTATTGGTTCGACACTTTATGAAAGAGCACATTTAAAAAAAGTTTCATCTACTGGAACGACTATTTATGATCATTCTTTCCTAAATGATATTATAGGAAACAAAATTCTAATTCAAGTAGATGGAAAAATAGTTATGGGAGGAAACGTGATTAGAAGATTTCACCCTGATTTAACAATAGATACGTCTTTTGTCAATTGGAGCGGTGGTAATGTATATACTCTTTCTTTACAACCAGATGGTAAAATTATTCTTGGTGGATATTTTAATACTTTTCATGGTGGTTTAAATTCTAATATTAATATTGCACGAACTTATAATTGTAGTCCAAGTCCAATAACCTTCACAGATACTCAAGTGGCTTGTGGTTATTACGTATGGAAGGATAACATTACATACACTACTAACAACAATACTGCCACGCACACTCTTTCCAATGCTATTGGGTGCGATAGTTTGCTAACACTTGACTTAACCATCATTTCAAGCATTGACAATACCATTTCAAATGCAAATGGAACATTAACTGCCAACCAACATGGAGCAAGTTATCAGTGGGTAGATTGTGCAAACGGAAATGCTCCAATTCAAGGGGAAACTGCTCAAACGTTTACTCCTAGTCAAGATGGAAAGTATGCAGTTCAAATTACAGCGGGAACATGTACTGAAATTACAACGTGCGAAGATTTCGTTATGAGCGATCTTTCCGCCCAGCATTTTGAGAAAAATCGTTTTGGACTTTTCCCCAACCCAAGCTCTACCTCATTCACCATTTCCAACGCACCAATAGGCGCTCAGTTTTCGGTTTTGGATGTAACAGGAAAGACAATTTATGAATCAATTGTTACGGATAATCAAACAGTTGTTCAATCGTCTCACTTCAACAATGGAATTTATTTTGTTCACGTAGAGCACAACGGAAGTAAATCAGTTGAAAAATTGATGATAAGTAAATAATATCTCTTTTTCAATCCATCTTCAAAGCGGAATTTCCTTCATGGATTTTCCGCTTTTTTGTTTTTAAACTCTTTCACCATTTGGTGTTGTTAAACGTTAGTTTGGGTGGCTTTCGCTGGGTTTAAGTGTTGTTTGTTATGTGAAGTCATTATTCTAATCTCATTAGATCGAAATACATAAATCAATGATTATCACATGACCGATTTATCAATTTCAAAATATCTATGGAAGAAAAAATTAAAGTTTACCATAGGAATTAAAAACCTTTTCGATGTCACCTCTATTGCAGGTTCCGCAAGCGGTGATGGAGCGCACTCTATAGGTTCTGGAAATTCTAATATCTCAATGTATACTTTGCGATTTACGTGTACATCAAATAATCCTTATCTAGTTCAAATCGATGGAAATAGTAATGTTGTTCAAGGGAATACTTATAGAGAATATTATTTAAAGAAAGGTACATACGCATGGAAAGTTACTCAACAATCAGGGTATGCTTTTTATCCTACAATAAAAGAAAGTTCTATAACACTTGATCAAGATAAAGAAATTGTTTTCCCTTAGCAAGGCGCATAATGGTTTTGAATAAATAAAAAAGGTGTTACGTCAATCGCAACACCTTTAAAAGAGTTGTTATTTATGTTCTACTTGTCAATAATCTTTTTGAATGTAACGCTTGATCGCATTACTTCAAAAAGAAGAGCTGATGGAGAATTGTAATATCCTTTCAAGTCAACTGGATGACCTTGAACATTATTTAATTCTGCTACAATCTTTTCTTCATTTTGAGTTAACTCATCAGCCAACACAGTGAATTTCGCTTTTAAATCAGCGTCTTCATTTTGTTTTGCCAACTCTTGCACCTAATACATTGTTAAATAACATAGAAGATGTTTTTTATCCGTCTAGCTGCGTTCAAAATAATTAATAATCAAAGACATTTAAAGCCCCACTTCATAGCCATAATTACCACTATGTTGCGTTTGTGCTTTTTGTCTTTTGAAGTCTTAAAGATGGCTTTTAACCTGAGTTCGACTATAAAATTGAGATCCATATTTCAATAAATAAGATACGAAGATTTTACAAGAAGAAATACTGGGCTATTTTGATTGAAAACATGAAGTAGATTGCTTTTAGTTGAAAACTGATATACAAAAAATATTTTTCTCACACATAACCCTAATAGCCAGCGACATGAATCCAAAAAGAGAATCGAAATCAGGTTTATAAAAAGAAATTATGATTTTGTCGTATTTTAGACTTGAACCTTCACCTTTGTAATTTTTAATCCTTAACCCATAATTGAAGGAAAATTTCCTTATTTTTGGAGATTATCTCTATGAGATGGAAGCTAATTTAAAAAAGTAGAAATATGGGTATGAAAGTGAAAGTAATCAATCGTTCAAAACACGACTTGCCGCAATACGAAACAGAGGCATCTGCGGGTGTTGATTTACGAGCAAATATAGAAGAAACCGTAACCTTAAAGCCGCTAGAAAGAGCTTTGATAAAAACAGGTCTTTTCCTTGAAATTCCAGAAAACTATGAAGCACAAGTAAGACCCAGAAGTGGCTTGGCAATAAAACATGGAATTACTGTTCTTAACTCACCAGGAACAGTCGATGCTGACTATCGTGGAGAGGTAGGTGTGATTCTTATTAATCTTTCTCAAAGTGACTTTATCATCGAAGACGGAGATAGAATTGCTCAACTTGTTTTCTCAAAAGTGAAACAAGCAAAATGGATTGTTGTGGAAGAATTAACGGAAACAGAAAGAGGAGAAGGAGGATTCGGTAGTACAGGAAAAAAATAAAAGCATGAAGATAATTATCCCAATGGCTGGTAGAGGAAGCCGTTTAAGACCACATACTTTAACTGTCCCAAAACCATTAATTCCAGTTGGAGGAAAACCTATTGTTCACCGCTTGGTGGAAGACATCGCCGGAGTTTTAAATGAACCTATTGATGAAATAGGTTTTGTGATTGGAGATTTCGGAAAGGAAGTTGAAGAGGAATTAATAAAAGTTGCTGAAAGTCTTGGCGCAAAAGGAAGAATATTCCACCAATTAGAACCTTTAGGAACAGCACATGCTGTTTTATGCGCAAAAGAATTATTAGAAGGTCCAGTAGTTGTTGCATTTGCCGACACATTATTCAAAGCTGACTTTACGATTAACCCAGAAGATAATGGGATTTTATGGGTCAAGAAAATTGAGAACCCGAGCGCGTTTGGAGTTGTAAAAATGAATGAAAAAGGGGAAATCATCGACTTTGTTGAAAAACCTCAAACCTTCGTTTCAGACTTAGCAATGATCGGTGTTTATTATTTCAAAAGTGGAGAGGATTTACATACAGAGCTCAATTATTTGGTTGACAATGACATTATTAAGGGTGGAGAATACCAATTACCAGATGCTTTAAGGCGATTAACTGAAAAAGGAAAATTATTCAAACCTGGGGAAGTTAATGAATGGTTAGACTGCGGAAACAAAGTCGTTACGGTTCACACCAACCAACGTGTTTTAGAGTTTGATAAGGAAAGAAACATTGATTTAATCGATGCTTCTGCGACCATCACGAACAGTGTTATTGTTCCGCCTTGTTATATTGGCAAAGATGTTGTTATAAGTAATTCAGTAATAGGTCCGCATGTATCTGTTGGCGCAAACTCAAAAGTGGTAGGAAGTGTTATTTCAAACACTATTATTCAAGAGAAATCGACAATAGAACATACAAACCTGAAAGACTCTATGGTAGGAAATCATGTAGTCATAAAGAATAAACCACAAGATTTAAGCGTTGGTGATTATACAACAATAGAACATTAATGAATAGAATAATTTTTATAGCGCTCATTTTATTGCTGCCTTTTACTTCTGTTTGGGGACAAAGAAAGAAGAAAAAGAAGGAGAAGCAAACTCAAAGTGTGGAAACAGTCGAGGTTTTTTCCTCTGCTGACTATCCATATATTGAGAAATTTCACCAAGCTTTAAGAGAGAAAATCTCTAAGAATTACAAAGAAGCCAAGAAATTACTGAATGAATGTCTGGCTATCAGACAGGATGATGATGCGATTTATTTTGCTTTGGCAGAAATTGCTGCAAAAGAAAACAACTCATCTGAAGCGCTAAAAAATTACCAAAAAGCATACGAATTAGACAAGGATAATGTTAGTTACCTACAAGAATATGCCTTTGCTAATGCAGAACGTGCGGATTTTGAGCAAGCAGAAGTATTGTATCTAAAACTAATCGAAAAGGACGGCAGAGATGTTGATTATAGGTATGGATACATCCGTATTTTAATCTACAACAAGAAGTACGCAGAAGCAATCAGTCAAATTGATGTGCTACAAGGTCAAGTTGGAATGGTGCCTGAGCTTTCCAATATGAAAGCCGACTTACAGTTAGAACTAAAAGACAGAAAAGCCGCTGAAGAAACAATGCTAGCTTTGAAAAAAGAATATCCTGACGATCTAGAAGTATTGAAAAATGTGATTGGTTTTTACGAAGAAGTTGGCGAACAAGAACTAGCAATTGAACTCATAAAAGAATTAGCGAAAAATGACCCAGACAATGGTGTCGCTTATTATGTTTTAGCTACTTACTATATAGAATTTAAGGATTACAATAATCTAGCAGAAGTTGCACCCAAAGTATTCAAATCAGAAGATGTTACAATAGACCAAAAACTACAGATTTACGATGCGTATGCCATGTTTATGAGCGAAGTTGAGGCCTTTGAAATAACTGAAGCAATGTATTTAGAATACCCTGACAATACAGCTGCAGCCCTTAATTTCGGAAACGTTATAGCTGCTCAAGGTAAAACTAGGGAAGCATTGAAAATATTTAGTAAAGCACTAGAACAAGAAAGTGATAATATTGATACTTGGGTAAAAGTGTTATTCTTCGAAAGTAGAACACTAGAGTACAATCAACTCTATATCCATGGAATGGAGGCAGTATCTACTTTCCCCTCGATGGCGTTTTTATACTTATTTGCAGCTGAAGGAGCTATGTTTACAAATCGTTTGGATGAGGCTCCCGGATTGTTGGCTACTGGAGAAATGTACGTAATGGATGATCCAAAGTTAAAGGCACATTTCAACTTATACAAAGGTCAGTTATTATTCCTACAAAAAGATTTCAAAAAAGGAATAGTAGAGTTCGAAAAAGCACTCAGCACAGATAAAAATAACAGCTATTTTAAAATCTTTTATGCGCGTGCTTTAGCCAATGCAAACATCGCTACAGATGTGGCTGAGGATTTATTGAAAGACATACCGAAAGACGACCAAGACGAAGTTTACTTTACTACGAAAGCGAAAGTTTTTAAAAACAAGAATAAACTATCTAGCGCCTTAGAGATTTTAAACGTAGCGTTACAAAACACATGGTTTTTTACAGCGGAAATTCATGACTTATACGGAGACTATTTGCTGGAAAGTGGATTGGAAAGAGAGGCACTAGAAGAATGGAATCTAGCACTCTTGAAAGAATCTAGAAACAAGGTTTTAGAACAGAAAATAAAAGAAAGAAAGTATTATGCGCCTAAGTATTATTAAACTCTTTCTTTTAGCGACAACAATTACGGTTCTATCAAGTTGTGGCGCTGGAAAGAAGGCTACAGAGGAACTTGAGAGATTGCCAAAAGTCAAAGAAGAGCTATTGATTCAACGTCTAGACAGTCTTTCAAAGCAAAGACCGGATCATTTTTTCGCAAGAATTAATTCAAAATATTCTGATAATAATACAAACGTTTCGTTTAAGACAACTATAACAATGGCTGCCGATAGCGCATTACAGGCCAACATCACTTTCGCAAATATTCCTATTTATAACGCAGTTATCACGCCCGATACTTTGACCTTACTCGATAGACGTAATAAGTGTTATATCAAGGAAGGGGTAGCGTATTTAAAGCAGCAATTTAATGTGGATTTCTCACATAAGAACATTGAGGAATTATTTTTAGGTTTGCCGATTGCATGGGATGAAAAACAGGAATATCAACAACTAAAGGATCCTTATAATTATGTCATTTCACAAACAAATGAAAAGGATATAAAAAGCTTAGAAGCTGGGAAAGATGGAATTATTATTCGCTATTTTTTAACAGAAGACACGAAAAACATTAAAAGAGTGATTATAGACAGTCCAAAGGACACAACCTCTATCACTGTTAATTACGCTCAATACGAACAAGTTGAAGACTTTATTATTCCTAAAATGGTAGAAGTTAAAATCAAAACCGCCAGAAATGAAATTTTCGCAGATTTTAAATATGCAAAAGTAGAAATTAACGCACCAAGAACATTATATTTGACAATTCCAGAAAAGTATGAGCATTGTGAATAAAATTTTTGTCATCATTATTGCATTAATTTTCACTGTATCCAACAGCATGTGGGCACAGAACAGTTCGCTACGTCTAAAAAATGAACAAAAAACACTGGAACAAAAAATTGCCAATACTAAATCATTACTGGAAAAGTCTAGAGAAAACACAAAGGTTTCTCTAGAAGAAGTTCGCTTAATAGAAAAGGAAGTTGAGTACCGTGAGTTACTATTAAGAAATATCGACAATCAAATCCGTTCTTCGGAATTAAAAGTAAAGCAAAAAGAAGGAAGAATTGCTGAGTTAAACGCTGAAATAGATCAACTTAAAACGCAATACCAAAAGTTACTGATGTACGCCTATAAAAAGCGTAACAAGTACGGAGATTTAATGTATATATTCAGTGCAAAAAGTGTTGAAGAGGCCTTAAAAAGAAAGCTTTACCTAGAAAAGTTAACGGAAATTCAGAAAAAGCAAATGCGCTTAATTCAACAGAATAAAATCTTGTTACAAGATGAAATAAAGGAATTAAACGAAGAAAAAAAGAAGCAATTGGTATTGGCCGACCAAAAGAAAGTTGAACGCGCTGAAATTCTAAAAACCAAACAAGAGAAAGAAAGAGTTTACCAGGAATTAAAGAAGCAGGAAGATGAATTACTGAGAGAATTAAGACAGCAAGAAGAAAACCGCGAACGCTTAAAGCAAGAGATTGCAGCAGCGATTCAGAAGGAAATTGCTGAAGAGCAAGCAAGACTAGAGAAATTAAGAAGAGAAGCAGAAGCTAAACGTAAAGCTGAAGAAGCTGCGGCAAGAAAAAAGGCTGAAGAAGCTAGAAAGAAAGCGGAAGAGGCGAGGAAAAAAGGTGAAAAACCAGTTCCTGAAGGTCCAATAGCAACTGTTGAAGAACCTAAAAAGCCAACTACACCAAAGCCAGACTTCTCATTGACTGCCGAAGCGAGTTTAATTGGAGAGAATTTTGTTTCTAACAAAGGAAAATTGCCTTGGCCAGTTGCAAAAGGAACGATTACGCAAAACTACGGTAAAAACCAGCATCCAACTTTACCAAACGTTTTCTTACAGAACAACGGAATTGATATTAGTACTGATTTAAACGCAAATGTTCTAGCAGTATTTAAAGGAGAAGTAACAACAGTTATCAATATTCCAGGAGCTGGACAAGTAGTAATTGTAAAGCACGGAAACTACCGAACAGTATATTCCAACTTACAAGAAGTATTCGTTACAAAAGGAACAATAGTGGAAACAAAAGCACCAATTGGAAGATTACTTCCTGGTCCAACAGGAAACATTTCTATTGCGCATTTTGAAGTGCATGAGACGAAAGGAAACAACGTAACACAGTTGAATCCGACGCTTTGGATTGCTCGATAAATTTAGCTTAATCTTCTTCTGTGAATAATTCTGAAGCGATAAAGTCGGCTTGAAGTTTTCCTTTCTTAGTTAGAAATACACAAGCATTTTCTTCACGTAGTAAATCGTTTTGAATGAATTTATCCAATTGATTTCGGAAACGAGGCGTCTCTGGTTTTATACCGTAAAGATCGGAAAGATCAACTCCCCACTTTGTACGAAGTCCGGTTAAAATCAACTCATTAAATCGATCGCTAGGACTTAGAATTTCTTCTTCCCAATAACTTTCAGAATTTTGAAGTGCTTTTATGTAAAGGGTATTATTAGCGACATTCCAACGACGACCCTCACCGTTAAATGAGTGTGCAGAAGGGCCAATTCCTAAGTATTTCACGCCCAACCAATAGTTGGTATTGTGCTTAGAATAGGCGTCTTTTTTAGCGTAATTTGAAATTTCATATTGGTCGTAACCAGCTTTTAACAACGAAGTCACTAAAAACTCAAATTCATCAGCTTGTTCATCTTCTCCTACCGAAGGTAGTTGCATCGTATTAATCAAGTGGTGAAGACCCGTACCTTTTTCAACCGTTAAGCAATAAGCCGAGATATGGTCGGGAGATAACTTCAGCATTTCTTGAATATTAAAGTCTAATTCTTTTAAAGTATGATTGGGTAAACCATAAATTAAATCTGCAGTAATAAAGAAACCTTCTTCCTTGGCTAATCTCAAAGCGTTGCGTCCTTCTTCTACAGAATGTGCACGATTCATCCAATCTAAGTCGGCTTGATAAAAGGACTGAATTCCGATGCTTAATCGGTTAACTCCTACTCTTTTCCATGCTGCTAGTTGTTCGCTGCTAATATCGTCTGGATTGGCCTCTAAAGTGAATTCTATTTCCGACTGAACATCGTAGTTTTCGTAAATAGCATCAACGAGTGATTTTAACTCTTCTTCCGTTAGTAAAGAAGGTGTTCCTCCACCAAAATAAATCGTTTCTATCTGCTCGCCGTTGAGATAATTCGTGCGTGTTTCTATTTCTTTCTTTAATGCAGCAATCATCTTATTTCTATATCCAGCATAGGTCGTACTAAAATGAAAATCACAGTAAGTGCATTTTTGCTTACAAAAAGGAACATGAAGATAAATACCCGCCATAGTTATTGAATAACCAACTTTTTAGTTGTACTACCCGAAGCATTAGAAACGGTGAGTAAATAAATACCCGAACTTAAATTTGTTTCATTGATTGTAAAAAACTCTTCTGCAGTTTTAACAAAGGTAATTATTCTACCTTCTAAATTCGTTAACACCAATTCTTTTTCGCCTGGAAAGGCCATTACAATATTAAATTCCCCATAAGAAGGATTCGGAAAAACAGCAACTTCCATCAATTCTCCTTTGTCAGACAAATCAGCTTCATCTATGCAGAAGTTGTAACTAATCTCATTACCGAAATTACCATCTTCTTCTGCCAAGTGTGCTAAAATAGTACCGTCGCTTGCCTGGGTAAGAGTCATACTTCCAAAATAATCACAGTTGTTATACGTTCCTCCAGATACACCGTCACCTTGACTATCCAGCAGTATCAATTCGTAACAACCATTATCCAAACAAAACTGTTCTTTAATTAAGAAATTAGCGTTTGAACCTGTCGGATAATTACCGCCACTGTAAATGGTATTCTCATTGTCATCAGCTAATATCCAAGAATTTTCTTCGGGCCAGCAAGAGGTGTAAAACTCAAAATCTACCGCCATATATTCTGGGAATGCCTCGAAAGAAAAGCTTAATAAATTATCACTGCTGTCCTCATCCGTGTTACCGTTAGGAGCAATTAAAGTTACTTGAATTACATTGTTCCCTGAGTTATTTACAATCACAGGCAATGTCACAACTTCAATATCATATGTTGCCAAACTTCCTGTCCAGTTAAATACATTTGCAAATCCGTTATAGCTATAATGAATTTCCAAACTTGTCAAAGTTGACGTTCCCTTATTCATTATTTCAATTTTTGGTGCGAAAGATTCCGAACAAGTTACATTTTCTTCTTCCAAAATAGCCAGCGCAACCACATCATACGTCAGTAATTCTTCATAAGGATCAAAACCATAAATAGAAGGTTGTGCTGTATTATTAGGGTCTAACCAATGTTTTAACTGATTGGCCTGCGTACTTGCTGTTGGTTCCCATGATTTATGAATACGTCCGTAAAAGTCATAAGCATTATTGGTTCCTGCGTTTCCACATCCTGAAGAACCGCCCCATAGTTGGCCAATAATTTGACCTTTATTGTTGAACAACGGCGAACCGGAAGAACCGCCTTCTGTAACCGTATTTCTATCCCAAGTTACTTTAAAAACACCGTCAACATCACTCGTTGTTCCACTAATGTGAACTTGCTGAACGATAGGCGCGTCGTCGTCAAAAGAAATCTTCTTTATATCTCCACTTGGATGATGAATACCAATGGTTCTTTGCGGAATTGCATCAGTTTTGTCCCATCCAGCAAAATAAGGTGTATGTGTTTCTGGGACGGTACCATTCTCTAATCCTCCCATAATTTCAACTAAACAAAAATCTGTTGTCTGTCTTCTTGATTTTAATTCTGCACCCGAAAGCGACATAAAGCCAGGGCTTTCAGTAGGATTATCACAACCTGCCGACTGCCAGTTAAAACGGAAAATCCAACTTGCAATATTTTGGTTGTAACAGTGATTGGCAGTTAACACATACGGTTTTCCATCGTATGCTGTATTGTTGATTAAGGCACCTGTACAAAATCCGCTACTACCAGAAACCAACATCACAACACTGTTTCTTTGGTCTTTATAGGGTGCTCCATCAGGACAATTAACATTCATGTTACAGCTTTTTGAAGAACCAAATATCTTTAATTCATATTCGCTCGCTGTTCTATAACCATGCGTTACTTTTGACACGTTTATATTCCCCTTATTCAAGGTATTTCGGAAAGGAACAAGATATTCAACAATGACTTCATTTCCAGGAATTAGTTCAGTTCCCAATTCTCCTTCGTAAATATGCTTTTCGGTAAATTTTCCTAGTACAAAAGAACGATCTGGCGCATATACATACAATTCATTTCCTTCGGGAATAACCGTATTTGAGAAAGTTAAATTAATTGTTTTTGCTTCATTAGAAACAATCTTTAAAAACCAAACTTTATCTCCGTTTTCACGTGTTACCCATTCTCCAGAATTGTTAAAATTTAGGTCTGTTTCATAATTAAAACCGAACCTCCATGGCGCATTATTCGATGAATCGTTTATTTGATCTTCTGCAATTAATTTTTCAATATCCGGTTGGGGAAAAGAAACAAATGGAATCGCAATACCATTTTTAGAAAAGTGCATTATCCCTTGAGGAGTTCCACCGTCACCTTGTTGCGCGAAAGTTAAACTTACAAAGAATACCAAAATCAAATTCAGTAACCGTCTCATGTTGTTCTTTTGTTAATAATAACGAATATTTTTCTTGTTTCGTTGCACAAAAATAATAAAAAGAAAGGGCTTAGTTGCTATGCTTATACATTTGATTATTAATTTGTAGGAACTATCTATTGAACAGAAAAAGAAGTATAAAAAGGTCTCACATAGTGAACAATACTTTTCATTTAAAACATCCTTTTTATGTCAATTAAAATTACTAGAAAAAACAACACTTCAAACTTTTTAGATCTCATTAGACCTGACGGAGATGGACTCCATTCTGTTAAACTACGTTAGCTTTCTTTGTAAAGTATGGGGTATTGAACATTTGTACTTTACTCATAATATCAAACAAAATAAATTATACGATTTATACGATGACTTTATTGAAGAAGGAATTACTGTAGAAGATATTGTGGATCGTGGTTTACAAAAAACTATTGAAACTCATTATACCGGCTCAGCTCCACATACACTTTTAATTACAACGGATGATTATACAGAAAGTATTCTGAGTCATCTTGCTAAAAAATACGGTATAGACATAGTAGTTACAGGAAATAAAGATGAACTTCAGGGAACAGGTGCCTTAAGTCAGAAGCTCGTTCGAATGCTTGATACACACATTCTATTGGTACCTGAAGAAGCCAAACATACTCTGAATAATGTTTTGATACCAACCGATTTCAGTTCTGCTTCAGCCAAGTGTTTTGGAGTCGCTGAAAATCTAGTAGCTCATTCTAATGGTAAAATTGAAGCATTGAATGTATATAATATACCTTCTTTTTTCTATCCCTACATCAATACTGAGAAAGTTACAGACAAAACAAAGCCGCATTTACAAGAAAAAGTAAAACAGTTCCGTAAAAAATTCAATCTATCTGAAAACATTCTTTTTCGCTATACCCAAAGAGAATATTTGTCAGTAGTTGATGCTATCGAACTCCATGCAGAGAAAGGAGATTTTGATATTATTGTGCTTTCAGCCCGGGGAGGAAATAAAATTACTTCTTTATTTATTGGAAGTATAACCAATGACTTACTGTTTAGGAACCTAAAAACTCCACTATTGGTCATTAAGTAAATATCCAAGAAAAGTGAATGTTTCAAAACTGGAGAACCGCCCTTTTCAAAAAAAATCTCCATACTTATTCAAACACGTTTACATTATGTATATTTGTCATTGTTGACAACGATAAAACACATCATCAATGGTAAATAAGAATTATAAATTCGCAACAAAAGCAATTCATGCAGGAGTTGATCCAGACCCAACAACTGGTGCAATTATGACACCTATTTACCAAACAAGTACATACGCACAAGAGAAAGTCGGCGTTCACAAGGGATATGAATATTCAAGAACATTAAATCCTACTCGCCATGCTTTAGAAAAGGCACTAGCTGAATTAGAAAATGGTAAATATGGTGCTTGTTTTGGAAGTGGATTAGCAGCAACGGATGCCGTTCTTAAAATGCTAAATCCAGGAGATGAAGTTATCACAACGAATGATTTATACGGTGGATCTTATCGAATATTCAAAACTATTTTTGAAAAATACGGTATCAAGTTTCACTTTTTAAATTTGAATGATTTGGCTACTTTAGAAGGGCTAATGAATGAAAAAACGAAATTAATCTGGGTAGAAACTCCAACAAATCCATTGTTGAATATCGTGGATATTGAAAAAATTTCTTCCCTTGCAAAAAAATACAATGCCTTAGTAGCAGTAGATAATACTTTTGCTACTCCCTACTTACAAACGCCACTCGATTTAGGCGCCGATATCATCGTTCACTCGGTTACAAAATACCTAGGAGGGCATTCGGATGTTATAATGGGAGCTGTAGTAACAAAAGACGAAGCAATAGCCAAAGAGATTTACCGAATTCAAAACAGTTCGGGAGCAGTATGTGGTCCAATGGACGCTTTCTTGGTTTTAAGAGGACTAAAAACACTTCATTTACGGATCCAAAGACATTGTGAAAATGGAGAGAAAGTTGCTAAATTTCTAAAAACACATCCCAAAGTAGATAAACTATTTTGGCCTGGATTTGAAGACCATCCCAATCATGAAATCGCAAAAAAACAAATGCGTGGTTTCGGAGGAATGGTTTCTTTCTCTATCAAAGGAGACAGTATGAGTGAAGCCCATGCAATCATGGAAAAATTAAAAATATTCACTGTTGCTGAATCATTAGGAGGAGTAGAATCACTAACTTGTCATCCAACAACGATGACACACGCTGCGATTCCAGAAGCAGAAAGACATGCTGCTGGAGTGGTGGATTCTTTAATTCGTTTAAGCGTCGGTGTAGAAGATGCCGAGGATTTAATCGAAGATTTAAAACAAGCATTAGCATAAAAACAAACAGATGGGAAGTGGTAAATTTGCAGTAATTGGAGTTGGGAAGTATGGTTCCAATATCGCGCGACGTCTAGCAGAAAAAGGGGCACAAGTGTTCGCTTTTGATATCGATGAAAATAAGATTGAAAACATTAAAGACGACGTTGCTTTTGCGGTGACATTAAATAGCGCCGATTTTAAGGCAATCTCTTCACAGAAATTGGATGATTTAGACGCAGTAGTTGTTGCGATTGGAGATAATTTTGAGGCAACTGTTTTAACAGCAGTTCATCTAATTGACTTAAATGTAAAGCGTATTATTGCCAGAGCAAACGGAGAAGACCAACGATTAATTCTAGATAAAATTGGTATTAGAGAAATTTTAGCACCAGAAGATGAAGTTGCCTTCGTGATTAGAGAGAAATTACTGAATCCTTCAATACTTTCCTACTTGCAATTGTCAGATGATTATGAGATTGCTGAAATTAGACCGCCAAAAGGAACCATCAATAGAACGATTGGAGATATCGACTTTAGAAATAAATATCAATTGACACTTGTAACGATGAGACGAGAATATGACGTCAAAAAGAAAGGTGTTTACGAGGTAGAGCAACATGTTATCGGTGTACCTAAAAGCGATACGGTTATTGAAGCTAGAGATACATTGGTTTTGTTTGGAACTGCCAAACATGTTCAACGATTTATTGATGTCAATGAATCTTGATAAAAACACTGGAAAATAAATGATACATATAGACGACCATACACCTCATCAGTAGTATGGTCGTTTTTTATACATAAAAAATGAAAATAATAACAGGAACTTCGTCAGGAATAGGAAAGGCTTTAGCAGAACATTACTTAGCTAAAGGAGAACGTGTAATAGGTATTTCAAGAAGCAATACACTTCAAGATGCATTGTTTACTCATATTCCGTGCGACTTGTCGAATATAAAAGAACTGGAGCAATTAGAGTTAAAAAAACACATTACGCAACAGGACTTTCCAATTGCTTTATTCAACAATGCAGGAACAATCGGAGATATCAATAGAAGTCACGAACTTAGCTTGAGTCATTATACACAAGTAGCAAATTTAAACATCGTTGCGCCGCAGTATTTAAGCACTTTAGTGTTGCAAACTTTCGGATTTGAAAACGTTTCATTTATACTAAACATCTCTTCTGGCGCAGGTCAGAGACCAATACCATCATGGGCTGCTTATTGCGCTTCGAAAGCTGCGATTGATTTGTTCTCAAGAACATTGCAAGAAGAAATACTAGAACTAGGTTATTCAACTAGAATATTTAGCGTTGCTCCTGGTGTAGTAGATACTCAAATGCAGGTTACCATTCGCCAAAGTGGGGAAGAAAACTTCTCGCAGAACAAGAAGTTTATCGAACTAAAAGAAGAGAATATGCTTCGTTCACCAGAAGAGGTAGCCCAACTTTTAACAGAATTATTAGCAAACATGCCTTCGCTTGAAGAAGGAGTTGTACTTAGGGTCTAATTCGTAATTTAACGCCTGTTTTAAGCGTCTTCTATAACCACTACGATTATTCCATTAAATATGTTTTGACCAAGAAAAAAGCGGTGAAAGTTACTTTCCACCGCTTTTAATATTTTATAAGTTAGTTATGAACTATCGAAGTAAATTCACGTGACCTACAAATGTTTTCACATGTCGTGTATCCATCGTTGTTCTTACTTCAATTTTCCAAACATACGTTCCATCTCTACAAAGCTCTCCATCCACTCCGTATGTTCCGTTCCATCCAACCTCAGCGTTGTGTGACTCGAACATTAATTCACCCCAACGATTGAAGATATACAAAGTATATCTCTGTGGATCAAATCCTGCTGTAAGTATTGGTTTAAACGTTTCGTTAACACCGTCTTCATCTGGTGTAAATGTATTCGGAACATAGAACAATAGCTCTTCTGTAAAGTCAACTACAACTGATGTTGTATCCACACATCCTTCAGCTGAAGTTGCCGTCAGTGTAACAACATAAGAGTTGCTTTCATTGTGCGGGAAGTTGTGTACAGGTGAGAATTCATTTGAAGTTCCTAAACCATCACCAAAGTCCCAATGATAGGTACTACCTCCTTGCGTTTGGTTCACCATTTGTGACGTCCAGTTGTAGGAATACAGATCTTGTGGACTTGGATAGAAACTTGCAATTGGCCCTGGTGCAACTTCAACTACTTCAACAAGATTTACATTATTGCTACATCCTGTTGCCACATCAATAACCGTCGTTAAGTAATATCCATATGTTCCAGGGTTTTCTGTTGGCACACCAACACTTGAAGTATTCCCTCCATAAGTTTGAACTGTCTTATCTGGACCGTTGTTGATGTTGTAAACGAATAGGTAGTTACCCGTTCCGTCTGCCCCATTAAATAGGATATGCGGATACTCTTCGTTTTCACACACCGTTGTTGAACCAGACATTGTTGCTGTTGGCAATGGGTTAACTGTAATTGAAACTGTTCCTGATGCGTCATTTGAACATGAAGTTGAACTTGCATCTTGAACAGAAATTAATTCATAAGTTACCGTACCCACAGCATTTGTTGGAACTGGAATCACTGCAGTATTTCCAGAAGAAACAACTGTTTGATTGATACCACCATCAACACTA
Source organism: Brumimicrobium sp. (assembly GCA_035497735.1). Classification (GTDB taxonomy): domain Bacteria; phylum Bacteroidota; class Bacteroidia; order Flavobacteriales_D; family Crocinitomicaceae; genus Brumimicrobium. The sequence goes on from DATJCX010000016.1 coordinate 36,325, forward strand.
TAAGTGAATGTATAAGGTGCAGTACCGTTCATTCCAGTAAAGATTACCGTCGGTAAATTAATATCACCAAAACAAGCATCTCCCGAAGCTGAAATAGTTGCTAAAGGAAGTGGGTTCACAACAATTACTGCTGTTTGATTGGTAATGTTACTTACACATGTTGTAGTACTCGCATCTTGCACTGATAACAACTGGTAAGTAAAGGTACCTGGTGAAAAAGTTGGAACAGAAAGTGTAATCGTATTTCCTGACGAAATCACTGTTTGTGCCGGCCCATTATTAATTGAATAAGTAAATGAATACGGCGCTGTTCCTTCTGAACCTGTAAGGGTAATTGTTGGAGCTGCTCCGTTTTGACAAACATCTGTTGAACCTGTAATCGTTGCTGATGGCAATGGATTAACAATGATTGTTGTACTTTGAGCACTCACTGTATTCGAACAAGCAGTTGAACTCGCATCTTGTAACGATATTAAGTCATAAACGAAAGTTCCCGCCGTTGATGTTGGTGCCAAAACAGTTCCAGTGTTTCCAACTGAAGTTACTGTTTGAGGTGCACCACCATTAATGGTGTAAGTGAACGTATAAGGTGCTGTTCCTCCTGTACCTGTAAAGCTAACTACTGGCTCTCCATCATTCTGACAAACAATTACTGTTGCAGATGAAGAAATAGCAGCACTTGGAAGTGGATTCACTAAAATGGTAGCTGTTTGACCTGAAACTCCGTTTGAACATGTTGTTGAACTCGCATCCTGAACAGATGTTAAATTGTAAGTAAACGTTCCTGAAGTTCCAGTTGGTGCAGTTACAGTTGCTGTGTTACCAGTTGAAGTTACTGTCATTGCTGAACCACCATTAACTGTATATGTAAATGTATAAGGTGCAGTTCCATTCGCTCCTGTAAATGTAATTGTTGGTTCAGTATCGTCTTGACAAATATCCATTGTTCCAGCGATAGTTGCTGTTGGTAATGGATTTACAAGAACTGTTGCAGTTTGTCCAACAACGTCATTTAAACAAGTTGTAGAACTCGCATCTTGAACGCTAGTCAATTCATAAACGAATGTTCCAGCTGTTCCAGTTGGTGCAGTTACAGTAACTGAATTACTTGGTGTTGTAATTGTTTGTGAAGCACCGCCATTGATAGTATAAGTAAATGTGTAAGGCGCTGTTCCGTCGGCTCCAGTGAAAGTAATCGTTGGCGCTGAATCGTCTTGACAAACATCGATTGTCCCTGCAATTGTTGCAGTTGGCAATGGGTTAACAATTACCGTTGCTGTTTGAGTAGCAACTGCATTAATACATGTTGTTGAACTCGCATCTTGAACGCTAGTCAACTCATAAACGAATGTCCCGTCTGTTCCAGTTGGCGCAGAAACCGTTGCAGTATTTCCTGTTGAAGTTACTGTTTGGTCTGTTCCACCGTTGATGTTATATGTAAATGTATATGGTGCTGTCCCATTCGCTCCTGTGAAAGTAATCGTTGGTGCTGTTCCGTCTTCACAAACATCAATTGTTCCTGCAATTGAAGCAGTCGGCAATGGATTTACAATTACCGTAGCTGATTGATCAGCAACTGCATTGTTACAAACAGTAGCACTAGCATCTGCTACAGAAATAAGTGTGTAAATGAATGTTCCATCCGTTCCTGTTGGTGCTGTTACCGTTGCTTCATCTCCAGTTGAGGTCACTGTTTGTGCCGTTCCACCGTTGATATTATAGGTGAAAGTATAAGGTGCTGTTCCGTCTGCTCCTGTAAAAGTAATTGTTGGTTCAGCATCGTCTTGACAAACATCGATTGTTCCTGCAATTGAAGCAGTTGGCAATGGATTTACAATTATCGTTGTAGTTTGCGTCGAAGGCACTACGTTACCACAAGCTGTTGAACTCGCATCTTGTACATTTGTTAAAACGTACTCAAACGTTCCTGCAGTTCCTGTTGGTGCAGTAATTGTTGCTGTATTTCCTGTTGAAGTTACTGTTTGTGGAGTTCCGCCATTAATCGTATAAGTGAAAGTATATGGTGCTGTTCCTGTTGCTCCTGTAAACGTAATTGTTGGCTCAGCATCGTCTTCACAAACGATAACTGTGGCATCCGTATCTACAACTGCACTCGGTAGAGGATTTACAAGAACAGAAGCTGTCTGTCCTGTTACTACATTCGAACAAGTTGTTGAAGTTCCATCTATTACTGATACTAAGTTGTAAGTAAACGTTCCTGCTGCTCCTGTTGGTACAGTTACAGTTGCTACGTCTCCTGTTGAAGTCACTGTTTGTGTTGCACCGCCATTAACTGTATAAGTAAATGTATAAGGTGCAGTTCCATTCGCTCCAGTGAAAGTAATTGTTGGCTCAGTATCGTCTTGACAAACGTCTGTTGTTCCTGCAATCGTCGCTGTTGGTAATGGATTAACAATAACTGTTGAACTTTGAGAATTCACTGTGTTTGAACAAGCTGTTGAACTTGCATCTTGAATAGAAACTAAATCATAAACGAAAGTTCCAGCTATTCCTGTTGGTACTGTTACCGAAGCACTATTCCCAGTCGAAGTGATAGTTTGATCCGCCCCGCCGTTAATTGTGTAAGTAAATACAAAAGGCGCTTCTCCTTGCGTTCCTGTGAAAGTAATTATTGGTTCAGTATCATCTTGACAGATAGTAATCGTTGCACTACTACTTACCGAAGCATTTGGTGCTACATTAACGATAATCGTTGCTGACTGGTTTGTTACAGTACTGATACAAGCTGTTGAACTTGCGTCCTGAACAGAAATCACTTCATAAACAAAAGTTCCTTCAACATCTGTAGGAACAGAAACTGTTGCTGTATTCCCAGTTGAAGTTGCTGTTTGTGGCGCACCACCGTTAACCGTATAAGTAAAAGTGTAAGGTGCAGTTCCATTTGATCCTGTAAAAGTAATTACTGGTGGCGCATCGTCTTGACAAATATCTACCGTCCCGTTAATTGTTGCACTTGGTGAAGGATTCACAAGAACAGAAGCAGTTTGACCTGTTACAGTGTTTGAACAAGTAGTTGAACTTCCATCTACAACTGAAGTAATTTCATATGTAAATGTTCCTGCTGTACCTGTTGGTGCGTTGACAGTTGCTATATCTCCTGTTGAAGTAACTGTTTGTGGAGTTCCACCATTAATGGTATAAGTAAAAGTGTAAGGTGCAGTTCCATTTGCCCCAGTAAAAGTTAATGTAGGTGCGGTTCCACTCTGACAAACATCAGTTGTTCCTGCGATTGTCGCTGTTGGCAATGGATTTACAATTACAGTTGTAGTTTGAACTGAAGCAATTACGTTCCCACAAATTGTAGTACTAGCATCTGCTACATTTGTCAATTCGTACACGTAAGTACCTGCTGTACCTGTTGGCGCAGTCACTGTTGCTGTGTTTCCTGTTGACGTCACCGTTTGAGGTGCACCGCCATTAATCGTATAGGTAAATGTATAAGGTGCTGTTCCGTCTGTTCCTGTGAAAGAAACTGTTGGCGCTGTTCCATTTTCACAAACCATGATCGTCGCATCTGAATCTACTACCGCATTAGGTAATGGATTCACAATTACTGTCGTGCTTTGAGATGAAATCGTGTTTTCACAAACTGTTGTACTTGCATCTACTACTGAAATTACTTCGTAAACAAATGTTCCTGCTGTTCCAGTTGGTGCAGTTACAGTTGCTGTGTTTCCTGTTGAAGTTACTGTTTGTGGAGCTCCACCATCAATTGTATAAGTAAATATGTAAGGTGCAGTTCCGTTAGATCCTGTAAAAGTAATTGTCGGTTCTGCATCATCTTGACAAACGATAATTGTTGCATCAGAAGATACTACTGCGCTTGGTAACGGATTTACTGTTACCGTTGTCGTTTGCGTTGGAGGCACTACGTCACCACAAGTTGTTGAACTAGCATCTTCAATGTTTGTCAATGCGTAAACATAAGTCCCAGCTGTTCCTGTTGGTGCAGATACCGTCACAGAATTTCCTGTTGAAGTTACTGTTTGTGGAGCTCCACCATTAATTGTATAAGTAAATGTGTAAGGCGCAGTTCCATTTGCTCCTGTAAATGAAATTGTTGGTTCAGCATCATCTTGACAAACGATAATCGTTGCATCAGAATCTATTACTGCACTTGGCAAAGGATTCACAATTACAGTTGCTGTTTGACTTGTTACTGTACTCTCACAGATAGAAGAACTTGCATCTTCCACATTGGTCAATTCATAAACAAAAGTTCCTGCTGTTACAGTTGGTGCGGTTACAGTTGCTGAATTTCCTGTTGAAGTTACTGTTTGTGGCGCACCACCATTTACCGTATAAGTAAATGTGTAAGGTGCTGTTCCATTTGCTCCTGTAAAGGTAATTGTTGGCGCAGTGTCATCTTGACAAACTTCTGTTGTCCCAGCAATTGTAGCTGTTGGAAGTGTGTTTACGATTACCGTTGCAATTTGCCCCGTTACCGTATTCGAACATGTTGTAGAACTTGCATCAACAACTGAAGAAATTTCGTATTCGAATGATCCTGCTGTACCTGTTGGAACTGTTACAGTTGCTACGTCACCAGTTGAAGTTACCGTTTGGGAAGTACCTCCATTTATCGAATATGTAAATGTATAAGGTGCTGTTCCGTTTGCTCCTGTAAAAGTAATTGTTGGTGCAGCTTCTCCTAAACAAACCTCAGTTGTACCAGCAACCGTAGCTGTTGGCAGCGGATTTACTATAATGATCGCGTCTCCTGTTACTGGAACCGAACAACCATTTGCATCTACTACCGAAACTAAGTTGTAGGTAAAAGTTCCTACTGTTCCTGTTGGCGCTGCAACTGTTGCTATGTTTCCTGTTGAAGTTGCCGTTTGATTTGCACCTCCATTAATATTGTATGTAAACGTATATGGTGCAGTTCCGTTTCCTCCTGTGAATGTAATCGTTGGATTACCACCATTTTGACAAACCTCAGCAGCTCCATCTATTGTAGCAGTTGGATCTGGATTTATCACGATAGAAACTTGATCGGTGTTTTCACACTCGTTGGCATCTGTTCCTGTTACAGTATAGGTTGCTGAAGTCGTTGCTGTAAAAGGTACGCCGTCAACCACGCCGTTATCCCAAGCGTATGTTGTAGCTCCACTCCCACTTAAAGTAACAGATTCACCATTACAAATAGCTAAATCTGCTCCTGCATCAACGTTTGGTAAAGGATTTACTGTAACTGCTACATCGTCTGTGGCGGTACAAGTCCCGACTGTTGCTGAAACCGAATAAACGGTTGTTCCAGGTGCGGTAGGCGTAAAAGGTACACCGTCCACAACTCCATTATCCCAAGTTACTGTATGTCCATCTGGATTATTCGCTTGTAAATTAACAGGTGAACCCAAACAAACTGAAAAGTCATTAGGTGCAGAAATGTTTGGTAAATCAGCTGCAGGATTTACGACAACCTGATCTGATACCACAATTGGTGCTCCTCCTGCACAGGGTGTATAAGTAGCTTCAGCGGTATAAGTTGTGGAAATAGTTGGACAAACAGTAATCGTTTTGTCTGTACTGATTACGTTATTATTTTCGTCTAACCATCTGAATGTGTAGATTGAAGCTCCATTTGGACTAAATCTCCACGCTTCAGAGTTGCTAGTATTAACAGCCCATGTACCAGTATTTCTACCTGGTGCAGCAATTCCAGCTCCACCACCATTTCTTTGAATTCCAATAACAGCATTACCGTAATTCCAGTTTGTACACAAGTCCTTTCTTTGAACAAAAACATCGATAGCATTCGTTGTTTCATATAAAACCATCATAGATGAACTTCTGGCTCCAGGACAATTATCGCTATTATAATGCGGTAAGTTTTCAAATACTACAGCTAAAATACGACATGGTGCTTCCCCTAAGAGGTAGTACCTAACAGAACCTCCTGCAGAAGTACCTGGTTCCATATCGTGCAGTACTCCAAAAATGTTCCCCATACTATTCAATGCTGCAGACGGACAACTTGCGGTAAAACTCCAAGGTTGACCACCTGTTCTACCATTTCCTAAAGAGATGGCACCGTTAGAACCAATAGTTGCTTGGGTATAAGTTTGTCCATAAAAACAAAATGAAAAAGGTAAATTAATAACTGGACTCCATACGTCGTCCGTTCCAACAGAAACCGCTGTTCCTCCAGGTTGATTAAATGGAATTGGTGGCGCATACGGAATAGAAGCAACAGTATAAGATGTGGTTGCACCTGTTTCAAAAGGAAATGCAGTCAGCGTTGTACAAGTTTCTGTACAATCTAATGTTACATCAGGACCTGCATCAACAGCAGGACATCCAGGGAATTGAGAAAATGACAAAAATGACAAACTCCAAAAGAACCCTATCAAACTAATTCGAAAATAATTACCAACCATATCGCCTTCAATTTAAGTTATTCGGTTAGTAGAGATGTAAGTATTTTAGTGTCAATTTTTTTTTGAGTAGTAGGTCAGGACGAATTATATAAGTGTATGTATAATCAATAAACGACTAATATAGAAAATAGTTGCCGAATTTGTTAATAATATAAAAAAATAAATAAAAAAGAGGCTTGCGCCCCTTTTTCTAATTTTTATCTTCTACCTGTACCTCTATCCGGTTGGGATTCATTTGGTTTAATATCTGGCAATGTTTTCCTTGTACCTTCCTTGATTGGTGCGTCAGCTGGAACGATAACAGGTTCCTTTGGTTGCTTACTAGGAGCAACTACTGGCTTTTTATTATTTATTGGTTTATTCACTACACATGGGTTCGCTGGCTTCGTAGCACCCTTACCAAAAACAGGTTTTCTTGCAGATTGTACACAGATAGTCCATTTGTTATTAACACGTTTTAAATCTACTGTGAAAATTCCTGAGAAACTGTAGAAGTTATCTTTAACAATTGCTGTTTCAACATTGTTAATCAGTACATAACCATTTTCCTTTGCTTTAAAGTAAAGGGATGTTGCTGGACCGTTATAAGCCAAATTACTATTCGCTAACAAATTGCTCATATTGAATGTTCCTGAAGCAGTAACCAAGCAAAATTCACTACTTTTGAAAGCTTCAAATTCAACCCCACACTTTGGTGCATTGTAGTTAATTGTTAAAACGCTCTCTATCGTTTTACAGTCGTTTTCTAAAGTTATTTTATACGTGTTTACTCCAGGCTTCAATGTCATACTGTGGCTAAAGCGATTGAATTGTGAATTATAAGAAAAGTCTGTTTTCTTAACACCGTTTAGATAAACAGTAATTTGATTTATATTATCAATATTCACCAATGAGCCATCTACTTTAAAATCGCTGTAAGATACGCTCGTAACTGTCGTTGTAGGGAAATTGTAATTGATAATTGGATATTCAGACTCCTTGCATGGAAGTTTGATATCCCCACCAACATTCACTGAAAACTGTGTTACTTCAGATGTATCGAAGTTTGTTCCATCATTGTTTTTACCTGTTACTTTAATCGTGTTCTTCCCAGGAATTAAAGATCCTGTGTAACTTACCTTATTATTGTTGAATGTAAAGTTAACTGCAGGAACAAGTGTTCCGTTGAACTCGACAGTGATATCATTTTTAGACGCTACATTTAATACTGTTGCTTCAAAAGCATAAGTCTTGTTAAGCGTTGTCATACCAGTTGTTGCAGGTTTTGTAATCTTTACAATCGGCGGGTTCTGAACTGGCTTACGGTAAGTAATGTTCGTTTCCGCAAAAGCAGTACCATCATTGTTTGTTGCAGTAACGCGCACAACATTAGTACCAGCTGTTAAGTTTGTTGTTAACTGAACTGTACTCGTTCCGCTGTTAAAGGTGAAATCACTAGTAGCAGCTCCATTTACACGTACCTCTATTTGAGATTTCGCAGTGATGTTAGTCACGATTGCAGTTACAACTTCACTAGTATTTGAAGTCGTATAAGGATTCAAAATCGGCTTAGTAATCGTTACTGTTGGTGGATTTTGAACTGGCTTACGCATAGTGATGTTTGTTTCCGCAAAAGCAGTACCATCATTGTTTGTCGCAGTAACACGAACAACATTATTACCAGCTGTTAAGTTTGTTGTTAACTGAACTGTTTTCGTTCCGCTGTTAAAGGTGAAATCACTAGTAGCCGCTCCGTTTACGCGTACCTCTATTTGAGATTTCGCAGTGATGTTAGTCACGATTGCAGTTACAACTTCACTAGTATTTGATGTCGTATAAGGATTCAAAATCGGCTTAGTAATCGTTACTGTTGGTGGATTTTGAACTGGCTTACGCATAGTGATATTTGTTTCCGCAAAAGCAGTGCCGTCATTATTTGTCGCAGTAACACGAACAACATTATTACCAGCTGTTAAGTTGGCTGTTAATTGAACTGTTTTCGTTCCGCTGTTAAAAGCGAAATTACTTGTAGCAGCTCCATTTACACGTACCTCTATTTGAGATTTCGCAGTGATGTTAGTCACGATTGCAGTTACAGCTTCACTAGTATTTGAAGTCGTATAAGGATTCAAAATCGGCTTAGTAATCGTTACTGTTGGTGGATTTTGAACTGGCTTACGCATAGTGATGTTTGTTTCCGCAAAAGCAGTGCCGTCATTATTTGTCGCTGTAACACGAATAACATTATTACCACCTGTTAAGTTGGCTGTTAACTGAACTGTTTTCGTTCCGCTGTTAAAAGCGAAATTACTTGTAGCAGCTCCATTTACACGTACCTCTATTTGAGATTTCGCAGTGATGTTCGTCACGATTGCAGTTACAACTTCACTAGTATTTGAAGTCGTATAAGGATTCAAAATCGGCTTAGTAATCGTTACTGTTGGTGGATTTTTTACCGCTCTTTTATAAATAAGCTGACGTTCATCCGATACACTTCCGTAATTATTCGCTACTTGAATACGAACGTTGTTGTTTCCTTCTAATAAGTTCGTAGTAAACTGAACAAGTTTAGTTGAGCTGTTAAAAGTAAAGTTTGTCGTTAACGAACCATTCACTCGAACTTCGATTTGATTTTTATTATCAATATTTTGAACAACAGCAGTTACATTCGCAGTTGGTAAACTTGAATTATATGGATTAACGTTTGGCGTAGTGATTGTCACCGCTGGTGGGTAATTCTCTACTTTTGCTCTGTAAATAATGTTTGCATCATCCGTTGCACTTCCATAGTTATTAGCAGCATTTACGCTAACCACGTTATTTCCTTCTAGCAAATGAGCACTAAATTGAACCGTTTTATTGTTATCGTTGTAAGTAAAGTTAGTCGTATTTACGCCGTTTACTTTCACTCCGATTTGGTTCTTATTATTCACGTTTGTAACAGTAGCTACAACGTTTTCTACCGGATTAGTTGTGCTGTATGGACTAATTGAAGGAATAACAATATTCACTGTCGGCGGATATGCATTTTCAGCTGGCTGACGATTGTAAATAAGCACCGTTTGGTCAGAGTCAACTCCTGCTTCGTTTGTTCCTACAATATTTAAAACATTCACTCCAGCTGTTAAGTTTAAGTTAGCAGAGAAATTGATATTCCCGGTTGGCGTAAAGCTAAACGCAGTAAATGACTTGTCATTAAAAGTTACCTTCAATTGATTCTTGTTTTGAATATTTTGAATGCTTGCCTTAACAATGTAGCTCAATTGACTTACCGTATGTGGACTTGAAGCAGGATCTACGATATTTACAATCGGTGGATAAGCACGCTCATCTTCCTTGTAAATAACAACAGTTTGATCTGTACTTGTTCCGTCGTTGTTCGTTCCTGTTAATTTAAATGTATTGCTCCCAAGTTGAAGTACAACTGCACTTTCAAAGGTTCTATTACTTGGATTATAGTAGAAAGAAGTAATCCTTCTCCCATTTTGTAAGAATGTTAAATCATTTGAATTATAAACATTTTGAATGTTTGCACGAATCGTATAATTAGGATTATTTACCGTTGTTCCAGATACGTTAGGGTTTGTAAAACGAACAACTGGCGGTGTTCTAACAGTTGGGTTGTCAGTAACTACAGGATCAACTACATCTGGTGTAACAGGCGGTTGTCTATCCTTTTTCAGTTTGAAGTACCATTTAAAGTAAATACTTGTATAATGGTATAAATCATTCTTGATTTTACTTTCAGCTCCTAGATTATTAACTGTTGTTCCATCTAAGTAATCTGAACGAAAGAAAGTTGTTCTATGTTCTAAACCTAAAGAAAAACGGCTATTGAAATAATAACCAATACCGACTCCTAAACTTGGCAGAATATTTCCTTTTAGACCTTCTTTTTTATAGCTTTCATCCAAACCATCAACCACATTGGCTGTTAAAGGTGTTTCGTACTTATAGTCTTTTACAGAAAGGTCCTTATCCGCCGTCATTTCAGACTTAGAGTTTGTTCCCACAATTCCAATTCCAGCGAATATATATGGGTCCCATCCCGTCCTTTCTTTTAAACTATTTAAGTGCATAGAAAGTTCTAGATCTAAACTCAATTGAGATGCTCTAAAGTTCTTGATTCCATAACCAAGGGAGTCACTTAAACCTTTATATGGTTCATAAGGAGGAAGAATAGAAGTTGTATCTCTATCCTGTCCATACCATCTTCCATATAAAAGTCTTCCTCTTATATCAAAACTAATTGTCTTTCCATAGTCTTGGTTAAAAGAACGTCCAACAATAAGGCTGGCTCCTAAAGGAAACCTATCTTTAACATTGATGTTACGCACATCAGTTGTATGCCATGTGTGTCCAATATTAGCACCCCAGAAGTACTTTGAAGTGTTTTCGTAATCGAGACGTTGTGCATTTATTTGAATAATTGTGACAAATAAAAAAACTGTAGCTAGTAAAATTTTCTTCATAATTGACATGTTTCTTTTAGTGTAAGCATAAATTATGCCATACCAAAAATTGAAATTGAGCACAAAAGTAATTCATTTTTACTTATTTAATGAGTATTTGTTAAATTTGGAGGAAGAAGATAAACTTTTACTTTACTGATTTTATATACTTTCATAACATAAAATAGTTTTATCTTCGTTGTCTATATTGAACTAACAATTCAAATTTATGAAAAAACAAGTGTTTATCATTTTCCTATTTTTCACTTCTTTCTATGGTACTTCCTATGGCCAAGAAACGTATAACACCTGTTCAAATGCTTTTGAATTATGTCCAAATACGAATTATACTTTAAATAACATTTCAGCAAATGCTACTGTTTGTGCAAACTGTGAAGATGATTTTAATTTTTGCTTTACGGGTGAAAACACTGTTTGGATGAAATTTACAACCAATGGATTTGGTGGAGATGTGAGTATTAATTTTAGTGCTCTGCTTTTCCAAAACGGTGCGGGTCAAGGAAATGAACTGCAGGCAGCTATCATTGAAGCGACCGTTCCTTGTATCTCTTCTTCTTATTCTTTGGTTTCAAACTGTGTGTCAAATGCGACGACAAATTTCACTTTACAGGCAAACGATCTAGAAGAAAATACCACTTATTATGTAATTGTGAATGGTGCGATGGGCGCTAGTGCTAATGCTGAAGCTACTTTTGATGTGGAGTTAATGGGAGATGGTGTTCAACGCAATCCTCAATTTGGAATTTGGACAAACAATCCTACGATTTGTACAGGTGAAAACGCGGTGTTTTTTGCAACAACTGAAGAATGTGACCAACAATCTAAGTTTGATTGGTATGTTAATGGAGAATACTTCACAAGCACTTTTGATCCTTTATGGGTTTATGCGAATGCAAATGATGGGGATATTATAAATGCAAAAGTTTCTTGTTATGAACAATGTAGAGATACTTTAACCAGTAATAGTTTTACAATTACAGTTATTGACTTCCCTGTTGATGCTGGACCCGACAAGACTATAAGAAAAGGCGAATCTTTACAATTAGATGGATTTTCAACTGAAAACGACATTCTTTGGTCACCAGCCTACAACATAAATAATCCGAATATTTTAGATCCAATTGTTCATCCAGAATATTCAACAACCTATTACCTTTCAGTAAGCAATGGTATTTGTACTATCACGGATGAAATGACTGTTTTCGTTGATGATAAATTAGAAATTCCAAATACATTCTCACCAAACGGAGATGGCGCCAATGACACTTGGGAAATTTTAGGGATAGATGAGTTTCCAAACGTTCATGTTCAAGTATATACACGTTGGGGACAACTTGTTTTTGAAACGACAGGATATCCAAAAGAAAAGCATTGGGATGGAACTTCTAAATCAGGAAGAGAACTGTCTGCTGGAGCTTATTATTATGTAATTAACTTGCGTGATAGTAATTATGAAAAACCCCTAAAAGGAATGGTATCCATTGTTAAATGAGAAACTTAATCTTTGTCATATCAATCATTTTTGTATTCCAATTGGGATATAGCCAGCAAACTACACAGTATTCTCAGTGGTCTTATAACCAGTTTGCTATCAATCCTGCTTTGGCCGGACTGAAAAGGTGCTTGGATGTTAGAACGGCAGTTAGAGGACAGTGGATTGGCCTAGAAGGTGCGCCAATTAGTGGAATGTTAACGGCAAATGCGCCGCTAAAGATGAAAACCAAAAAGATTGATATTTTCCATGGAATAGGTGGAAAGATTGAGCAAGACTTTTTCGGTCCTTTCAATAATTTCGCAATGAGTGTAGCTTATGCAATGCACTTTCCATTAGGAAAAACAAAAGCCGACCAACGCTTGAGCTTTGGTGTTTCTGCGGGAATTCAACAGTTTGGTTTTGACCAATCGAAAGTAACAACCATCGATCCGGATATGGCCGTAGCTCAATCTGCGAATAAGCTTCTAGTTCCTTTAATAGGCTTCGGGGCTTGGTATCATACGGAACACTTTTATGTTGGAGTTGCCATTGATCAATTGGCTAAAAACAAATGGAAAGATGTAGGCTTTGCATCTCGATTTAGGCTACATACCAATATTCAAGGAGGTTATAAATACACTTTCGAAAATAACATTTCTTTACTTCCTGGACTTTTAGTTAGAATACCACCTACGGGTCCGCCAAGCATTGACTTTAATCTGATGGTGGACTTTAAGAACAATTTCATGCTCGGTTTAGGATACAGAAATATCGATGCACTTATCGGCTTTTTAAAGGTGAATATAAAACAGTTTACTGTTGGATATAGCTTTGATTTTATTACCTCATCCATTAGAGGTGGAAACTTTCATAGTCATGAAATATCTCTTCAATACAATGGTTGTTGGCAAAAGAGAAGATCAGGCGATGCTTGTCCTTTATTTGAATAAAACTAGTTTTCTTTTGGAGAAACAATCCATCTATTCAGCAAACATACCAAACCGATAAACAAGGCAATAAAGGTAACCCCTTGCTGCGTTTCTATCGTGTCTTCTGAAAGAAAAGATGCTATAGCTATCATGGTAAATCCAACACCAAATAGATTCCCAAGTTGAATATTCCATTGTAAGAAAACGAACCAAAAGCCAGTAAAGAGCAGAAAGCCGATGATTCCAAAAGATATCCAAAAAGTCATGAATTGATTGTGTGCTCTGTTCCAATTTTCTTTGTCTAAGCGTGTATTTAACAATTCATATTCTTGATTAAAAGCCTGCTGAACATCACCTGTTCCCACGCCAAAAATCCAGTTTTTAGCAATAATACCTTTTGCTGCTTTCCAATGTTCCACACGTTGCAGGAATGAATTCCCATTCGGATTTCCACTTACTTTAAACTGGTAAATGTCATTCCTTAAAAGTGCTGTCTTTCGTTGAATTAATGGATAAGTCCTGATGACTGAAAAAACCTGGTTTTCCACATTGATAATGTCTTCCTCCGTCATACTTTCCATTCCCTCTCTGTCCTTTGTCAAACCTTTAGAAGTCATGTAACGAATCAAAATTTCTCGTATCGTATAACCATCTGAAAACTTTGTTTTATAATCTACTGTTGAACGTTCATTCCAGCTTTCCTTCAGTTCTTTTTCTGCAATAAAAGAACGAATATGATGTCCATTCTCAAACCAAACACTCTCAGCATCGTGGTAATATTTTTCACCGTACTTTGTTGTTAGCGGAAGTTTTTCAAAGTCTATTTTCGGCTCTTTTTGGTTGAATAAGTAAATCGCAAAAATTCCAACAGCTAGAAAAGCAGAGAGAAAAATAAAGGTAGAGGTATATTTAATGATACTATTTTTACGAGTAGCGATAAAGTGAATAATTAATCCAAGAATTAGAAAAGAAAAGACGATAAATCCACTTAGCACTTGACTAATAAAGGTGTAATAGGTAAACCATACCATTAGTAGCAGGAAAAGTATTCTCCACTTTTTAAACTGGAAAAACAGATGTAAAGACACCAAAATTCCTCCAACAACAATCAAGGCATAGCGGATATGAGAACCAAACAGTGAGAAGTCTCTATAATCTACCGAGTCATGTTGACGCATATAATTGAAGTTGATTCCAGAAGTAATCACCAATGACAACAAAAAGCCAATTAAAATAAAATTAAAGTACTTCTTCTCAATCGGATAAGCTATCAGTGCAATGGGAATCACAAACAACGGTAGTTTCGCATTCAAATCGCTTAATGCATAGCCATAATTTTCAGTGTAAAGCAAGCCAAGTAAATGAAGCAATAACAGTCCGGAAATCGTCCAAAACACAAAGCTTTTTCGCCAATTAGTCCAATAACTTTGAAAGTCCGCTTTTAAAAGTAGGTTTGCTGCCAACCAAATCGTACCAATGGACATCAAAACCTTGTTCATAGGAACGCCAAAGGCCAAAATAAATAGACCCAATGCTTGGAGGTAATCATGCAATTTTAACCCAGTCCAGCGGTCAAACATTTGTCTTATGGTTTTAGAAGAGAAGTATATCTTTTCTTATCGTTCAATACGTCTAGCGCTTCTTTTAACGCCTTATCATCTTGGAATGCATTTACTACACGTCCTTCCTGAAAATAGTAACGAGAAACGATTTCGTTGGATAACAACTCTTTGATTTGTGACTTAAATAAATCTAAATCCTTTTCTTTAGAAGCACTCACAACTTTTAATAAAGCTTCGTATTCTTTCTTCATTAAATCGGCGTAACCTTCTTCTTTAGCAACTTTATACGTTTCTTCTAACTGTTCTTGCGCTGCAGTCTTATAATCGAAATCTTGTTTTAGAACATATGTCTTAAACTCCTTATAAAGATCATCTGAGATTTGAAATTCCTTTGCCGGGGCAATCGTTGGATTTTTCTGAACAAATTCTGTTGCGAAATCAAACACAATATTTTCTATCATCAATGTTCCCGTTAGACGAGAGAACTTTTCGTTTTCAATTTTCACATCTGGCTCGATACCTCTTCCGTCAATCACTTCTCTCCCATTTTTTGTATGGAATATTTTAATCAATGAATCAGGAACTTCATCCACCTTTCCTTCATTCTTATGGTAATAGTCTAATTTCTGAACACATCTTCCTGAGGGCGTATAATATTTAGAAATCGTTAACTTCATTTTCGCACCGTACTTTAAGTCAATCGTTCGCTGAACCAATCCTTTCCCGAAAGTCGTTGAACCCACCACAACCGCTCTATCTAAATCCTGTAATGAACCTGAAACAATTTCAGAAGCAGAAGCAGAGTATTCATCAACAAGGACAACAATAGGAATATCCAAATCTATCGGAGTATTTCTTGTTTTATATGTTCTGTTTTCATCAAGAACACGTCCTTTTGTTGTTACGATATCGGTGTTATTTGGAACGAAAAAGTTGACAATGTTAACTGATTCCATTAACAATCCACCACCATTTCCACGTAAATCTAAAACGAATTTCTTCATTCCTTCTTCTTGTAATTTCATATACGCCTCACGTACACTTCTAGAAGAAGTTTGAGTAAATGAACTCAATCGAATATATCCAACTTTATTGCTCTCGTCTATCATTCCAGAATAAGGAACATCAGGAACTTTAATTTCATCTCTATCGATTTTAACTGTAGTGATTTTTTCACCAGGCCTTTCATATTCCAATATAAAAGAAGACCCCTTTGGTCCGCGTAAAGCTTCAGAAACAATATCAGAGTCAACATTCTTCATGCTTCTTCCATCAATAGAAATAATTTTATCTCCCGCTTTTAAACCTGCTTTGTGTGCTGGCATATCCACGTAGGGTTCAGCAATTACAACAAAATCCCCTGTTTTACGAATCATAGCACCAATTCCACCATATTGACCCGTTGTCATTAAACGATAATCTTCAATATTTGCTTCGTGGTAATATACCGTATAAGGATCTAATTCCGTTAGCATCGCATCAATCGCTGCCTTTGAAATCTCTCCAACTTTCGCTTCATCCACATAATACTTATCTAAGTTCATGTAGATTAAATCAATTAATTCTAAGTTTTTAATTTGCTCAAAACGATTGGATTGAGCCATTAAGTTTTGACTTAAAACTAACAGCGAAATGATTATAAATTGTTGAAATATGCGCATGTGCTTGTTTATTTTATTCTTCAAATGTAATGATAATAATATTTTTACTTCGTATTCTCTACTAAACGCATAAAAAGGGTTTCTATTTTATGCATGATCGTTTGAAATGATTCTTCCTCTTTCCCTGTGTATATCAAAAAGAGTGCAAACTTTTGATTTCGTTCAGAAAAAGCTGATTCTAGTAGGTGTTTATTTTTTCTAACAGCTTCTCTTGTCAATCGTTTGATTCTATTTCTATCGACTGCTTTTTTGAAATTTCTTTTAGGCGCAGAAATAACCACTTGAAAGGAAGTTGCTGAATTTAATTCAGCAGGTAGATAATGAAGAAAATAGGGATATGCTTTGACATGCTTGCCTTTCTCAAAGATTTCAGCAATCAATTTCTTACTGCATAGTTTGTATTCTTTCCCGAATTTTTCGTTCATTCTTATCAGTTTTCTTTTAAATGCTATTGCGGACTTGCTACAAATTGTTGAATAACTTTAATCATTTCTGTACGCGTTTGTACGCCAGCCACACGCCATTCTATTTCTCCATTGACAAATAAAATGTATGTAGGAACGGAAGTTACCTTATATTTCTGAACTATTGCAGGTAGTTTATCAGCATTTATCTTTTGAATATGCAGTAGACTCCCAAAATGCTCTTGAATTCCATCTAATATAGGGTCCATAGTTTGACATGGACTACACCAATCCGTATAAAAATCCAACAGTATTGGCTTCTCTTCTCCTAAAATTTGCTGTAACTTTTCCATGATGTACAAAGATAGTGCGAAGTAGAAGAAGAATAGAAAATAAAAGGACTAATTTTCACCTGCTTCTTATCTATTCTGACTAGTTTTCAAGGAATTTAAAGACTAACAGCCTATTTCACCATAATTCATTTGCCATGAACCAAAATGATTTGGCAAAGAAGCTGGAATCAATCTTTTCACTTTTGGTTGATCGAAATGCAACCATTTCTTAACTGTAGGAAGTAAAAGATAGCCTAATTCAACACTTATGATTGCCACACCTGCACCGCCAACAATATCACTCAACCAATGACGGTTGTTGATTACTCGAAAGATAGCAGTTGCTGTGGCCAAGGCATAGCCCGCCACTCCTATCCATGGCTTCGTGTCTTTATATTCTTTATACAAGATGTGTGCGCCAAAAAAAACGGTCGCCGTATGTCCCGAAGGAAAGGAATTACGTGATGAATTATCTGGTCGTAAAATTTTTGTGCTGTACTTAACGCCATTGACAATTCCTGCCATAAATAGTGCAGATGAAGCAGTGATCAAGGTTTTATCAAGCAACTTGTGACGACCTTTTATGCCGAAAACTTCTAAACCAAAAACACTGACCATTGGCGCATATTGAAACCAGTCATCGATGTGATACTTTCGATGAAAATTCGATAATACCATTTCTCTAACTTCTAAATCTGTATTTTTAAATGTTGGGATGACATTGATAGCGGCTCCATAAACCAAAAAAGTTGAAGGAAGAATAAAGTTTCTCCATTTTCGGTGATTGTATGTGTCTTTTGAACGATGACCACCAAAAGTTAAATCATTTGCAACAAGAGACGATTGAAACTTTAAAGACTTTTGATTTTTAATAACGCAATTGAAAGTTAACTGACAGTTTAGACTTCCAATAAAGAATAACAAAAGAATAAGTAATACCAACAGCTTCATTTATAGCAATATTTTAGGCGCAAAACTATAATTAATTTAGAAACACATTGATTGTTTTTCTAAATAATTAAGAAATTGCCACTTCTCGGTAATCTAGTTCTCATTGGTCCTTTAAAAAGGGTAGTAGTTTTCGAACTTCTTTTAGTGTCTCGACTTCAATTTCGTCGTTGATAATCATCTCGTCATAACTAACATGATTTTCAATTAAACCTGCCGGGGAAACAATCATCGAGTCGCCTGAATAAAGCAAACCTTTTGCACCTTCTCCAACGCGGTTAACACCGATTACATAGCATTGATTTTCTATAGCTCTGGCTTGAAGTAAAGTTCGCCAATGTAAGCTACGCTTTTCAGGCCAATTGGCTACATTTATCATTAAATCGTAGGCATATTGACCGTTTTTTACATTATTTCTTTGAATTTCAGGGAAACGTAAGTCATAGCAAACTTGCAAAAGGATGTTCCAACCTTTGTATTCAACAATCACTTGTTCGTTGCCCGCATGATAGTGCTGTTCTTCTTTTGAGAAAGTAAAAAGTTTGCGCTTATTATACGTTTTCACTTCCCCATTTGGCAGGACAAATACAAAGCGATTTTGATAGTAATCACCTTCTTTTATAATCAAGGAGGCAGCAATAGCACTATCGTATTTCTTGGCTTTTTCTTTCAGCCAGTTTATGCTTTCACCATCCATAGATTCCGCCATAGATGCAGGATTCATACTAAAACCCGTTTGAAACATTTCAGGAAAAATGATGATATCTGTTGGCAACTGCACCGCCTTCAACAATTCATCGAAGTGAGCTAAATTAGCTTCTTTATCTTCCCATATTTGATTACACTGAACCAAGCTTACTTTTAAATCTTTCATAATTCTATGATTGCGGATACTTCAAAAATAAACAAAAAAAAAGGATGTCTCAAAACTGAGGAACAACATAATTATTCCCCACTTTTAAGACATCCGATATCTTATCAAAAAAGATATTTTTACATTGGAATATTCCCGTGCTTTCTAGCTGGACCTTCTTCCTTTTTATTTTCTAATATCTTAAATGCATTTACAACTACGCTTCTCGTTTCTGACGGTAAAATCACATCGTCAATAAAACCATGTTTTGCTGCACGGTAAGGATTCGCAAACATTTCAGCGTATTCTGCTTCTTTTTCTAATAATTTAGCAGCTGGATCTTTAGCTTCACTGATTTCTCTCTTAAAGATAATTTCAGCTGCACCTTTCGCTCCCATTACAGCAATTTCTGCAGTTGGCCAAGCAAAGTTTAAGTCGGCACCAATGTTTTTAGAGTTCATTACGTCGAATGCCCCACCGTATGCTTTTCTTGTAATGATTGTCATTCTTGGAACAGTTGCTTCACTGAATGCATATAGCAATTTCGCTCCATGTGCAATAATTCCATTCCACTCTTGGTCGGTACCCGGTAAGAATCCAGGAACATCTTCAAACACCAATAAAGGAATATTGAACGCATCACAGAAACGAACAAAACGTGCTCCTTTTCGAGAAGCATCAATGTCTAAAACACCCGCCATTGACATCGGTTGATTCGCAATGACTCCAACACTTCTTCCTTCTACTCTCGCAAAACCAACAACGATATTTGTTGCGAAGTCTTTGTGCACTTCACGGAATGACTCGTCGTCAATCACACAGTCGATAACCGCACGCATATCATACGGTATATTGCTATTATCTGGGATAATATTTTCTATTTCCTCTAATTTCTTAGGATTAAATTCAAAGCTTTGCTTGGTAGGCGCTAGAGACTCATAACTTTGTGGTAAATAAGTCATTAAATCACGTACTTCTTTTAAAACCGTTACGTCATTTGGACTTGTAAAGTGGTTAACTCCCGACTTAGTAGCATGTGTTTTTGCACCTCCTAAGTCTTCAGAACTCACTTCCTCATGGGTTACCGTTTTCACTACGTTTGGTCCAGTAACGAACATATATGAAGTATCTTCCACCATATAAACGAAGTCCGTCAATGCAGGAGAATAAACAGCTCCTCCGGCACAAGGCCCCATGATTACACTAATTTGTGGAATAACACCCGATGCTTTTGTATTTCTATAAAAGATATCAGCATAACCAGCAAGAGAAACAACACCTTCTTGGATACGTGCTCCTCCAGAGTCATTTAGTCCAATAATAGGTGTTTGTGTTTTTATCGCCAGATCCATCACTTTACAGATTTTTTCTGCATGCGTTTCAGAAAGAGAACCTCCTAAAACAGTAAAGTCTTGAGAAAAAACATAAACTGGTCGGCCATGAATCGTACCGTATCCAGTAACTACTCCATCTCCTGGAATTTGCATTTCACCTAATCCGAAAGCCTTTGAGCGGTGTTGAACCAACATACCCATTTCTTGGAAAGAACCCTCATCTAATAAAAGTTCCAAACGCTCACGCGCCGTTAGTTTTCCTTTTTTATGTTGATTTTCAATACGTTTTTCACCTCCTCCAAGCTTTGCATCAGCTCTTTTTGCAATTAACTCTTTATTGAATTGATTCATGTTCTTCTTTATTAATTCTGAATTGAACGCTAAAGATAATAAAAGCAATTTAGTTATGAAGAAATTAACTTCATGGAAATTTTATTCGGTGGAAAACAAGGGTAAATGATCGGATAAAACTTGAATCGCTACCATCAGGTATTATCCTGGCATCACTTTTACTTTGGATTTATCCTTTGCATCGTATTGAACAGGAATTACATTTCCATTGCTGAATTTTGTCAATCCAGCCGTTGGTACAATCGTCATAATCTGCGCTGGCCAGGTATTTCCCTTTCCATCATTTACAGAAAGTTTTACTGACACTTGAACGGTATCGCCTGATGCTTGGGGAATTTGTTGAGAGGACAAGATCGTTGCCGTACCAAACCGCGTACTTGAAGCAGTAGATTTACTAGCTCCTGGATTCACTGCATTAACGGTTTTACTTACTTTTTGCATTGTTTTCCCTACTCCTTTTTGCATAGGATTTTTAGAAAGCCAGCTAAGAATTCTTTGTATTAAGTTCATAATATCAGTATTGATTGAAATACATAGATAATGAAAATTAGAATATTATCAGCAAATAAATTTAATTTCTCTTATAACTCAAGTAGTTCTTCTACGAATCTTGTAATTTCCTTCGTGTGTTTTTCATAGAGTTCTCCAGTTCCCGGTCCTGAAAACCCTGTTTCAACTCTTACAATCTCTCCTTTTTTATTAATAAACAAGGCTGTTGGGAAAGCACTTATTTTATTCAACATAGAGAAATCCTCCGCTATTTTATTGCTTTTTAAATCACCGCCAATAAGGATGGGATAAGGAAGTTCACGACTTTTCACCATTCTTTCTACGCGAGCTACTTGATCTTCGAATTCCGTTGGTCTTTCGTAGGCAACTCCAATAATTTCCAAACCTTGACTTTGATACTTTTCGTAAAGTTCCTTAAAGTAATCTCCCTCATCTAGACAATTTGGACACCATGTACCCAAAATTTGTATGATAACTGTCTTTCCTTCTAATGATGGATTGGGATAAGTAAAACTCTCACCTTGAAGCGTCTTTAGATTTAGCTGAATTTCGTTATGAACTAAAAAAGTTCGCTTATCAGAATCTTCCAATTGAAAATCATCATTTTTAACAGAAAACCATTCTATTTCACCCGTATTTCTACTGATATACTTCCCAAACAAGGTATCATTCTTTAATTCTGCAAGATATAAGGCCGCATAGGAACCGTCAAAACTTGACAACTTAAACACATTGTTTTCAAAAGTTCCTTCTAAAAATCGTGCGTCACCAGAAGGCTTTAAGAATGTTCCTTTAATTACTTTTCCTTCTTGACGGAATTGACCAACTGATGGATATTGCCTATCTGTATTCGGTCGGAAATAAGTTTCCCAATTCCCTGAAAAATCATAATCTAATTCTCCACTCCCTTGGCGAACTTCTTCTTTCCCTATATACTTTCCGTGAAAAGGATACTGTAAGTCAGAACCAATATCTGGATGAATGTAATAGCCATTCAATTCATTTTCTTCGTTCTTTTTAAACTTGATGTAGGTTGGATAATCTTGAAAAGACAATAATGTACTATCCCCTTCAAAGTTTAACTCCTGCATTTTTATCTTTTCATCACTGTTGAAGATAATAAGGTTTTGTTGTTCATCGACATGAAAAATAAATGGAACATCATAGCCTTGCATTACTAAGTTTCCTTGCCAATATCCATTCTCCAAAATGGTAGGTTTTTCTGCATTTTCAAGCACTTCTTCTGATGAACAAGAAGCCAAAGCATTCATTAATATAAAGAAAGCGAAGTATTTAAAAGTTTTCAAAATCATCGATGTTTTAATTCCTACAATGTGTTTATAACAATGAGTATCACGCAAAAGTTTAATTTCCCAAGATAAACATGCCTCTAAATTACAAACTTTATTCCTTTCTCCTAAAGCTTAAGCTTAATTTTCGTCCAAGTGTGCAACCTTTTAATTATCATTGTAGTCTATAAGTTGAGATGTAAAATGACTGATGAAACTCTTGTAAAGGAATGTCTTTCTGGGAATGCAATTAAACAGCGTGAGTTGTTTGAACGTTTCTCGCCCCTAATGATGGGGGTTGCAATGCGTTACATGAAAGATGTAGAGCAAGCAGAAGATGTGCTTCAAGAAGGTTTTATCAAAGTCTTTAATAATTTACATCGATTTGAGAATAAAGGTTCTTTGGAAGGATGGATTAGGAGAATTATTGTAAACACAGCTTTAGATCAGATTCGTAAAAATAAAAAATATCGAAGCGATGTTGAATTAGAAGATTCCTCTTTGTTGGTTGCACAAAATGACAATGTCGAAAGTCAACTACAAGCAGAAGTTTTGCTAAAAATAGTTCAAGAGTTACCCGATGGCTACAGAATGGTATTCAACATGTATGCAATTGAAGGGTATAGTCACAAAGAAATTGCTGAACAGTTAGAAATATCTGAAAGCACTTCAAAATCCCAATATTCCAGAGCCAAAGCATTTTTAAGAGATTTATTAGAGAAATATAACATTGAAAGGTAAAGACGAAATAGAACAATTGTTCCAAAAGGAATTGGGGAATTACCAAGCAAAGGTAAGGCCTGATTTATGGAATGGTATTCAAGCTGGTATCACAACTGGTGCGACTGGTGTTGCTACGACGATGAGTCTGGCAGCTAAAGTTGCTATTGGTCTTGGTACTGTTGCTGCGATTACCATAGGAACGGTTCTATTTACGAATAACAACACAACAAGTGTTGAAAAACCTTTGCCGCAAGAAGTGGTTTCTGATTCAGAAAGAATCAACAATACAGTTGAAAAAACACCGCTTTCTACTCATGAAAACATCGAATTGAAAAATGATAATCCGTCGGAAGTAGTGAGAAACATAACTGAAAATCAAGCAATTGAAAGAATTTCAAGTGCGGATGTAGCAGAAAGAAACGAGGGTCAGACTTCTTCTTCGACTTCAAATACAAGCGAACCAATAAATACGAGTCCGCAAGAGGTAGTAAGTCAATTAATGCCTATCGTTATGCAACCACAAGTTGAAAAAACAGCAAAGCCTATTGTTACAATAGAGCAAGAAGCTAAGGTTGACTTATCAAAAATTGAAATACAAGTAAATAAGACAAACAATCAAAGTGTTTCTTTCTCTGCTTTAAACATCCCTTCGGGCGCAGAAGTTATTTGGAATTTTGGTGATGGTACATTTGAGGAATCGTTTGCTCCACAACATTTCTATTATGTATCAGGAGAATATAAGGTTACACTAGACGTTCGACTAGAAGACCAGCATATTGCGAAGTCAACAATGGTTGATGTTAGAGTTCAAGGAGAAATAGGTGAATTACCAAATATTTTCACGCCAAATGGTGATGGAAGAAACGATGAGTTTTTTATTGAAACAAAATACTTAAAGAACTTCAAATTAACTGTCATGGACAACCATCAAAATGTTGTTTATGAAACAAGTAATCCAGATTTTAGATGGAATGGAATCGATAGATTTGGCAATCCAGTAAAAGATGGAAGGTATGTTTATGTAATTGTTGCTGAGGATGAAGCAGGAAATGCAATTAACAAATACCAAGAATTAATTATCAGTAGATAGACTCTTTTTAGTACTTCCTTTACTAAAATTTAGAATGTTACTATTTTGGAAAAAAGTATTTTGAATGTTTTTAAGCGACCATTTATGGCCATAACTATTGTAAGCAGCAATATGGTTTCGGCAAATTTTGAAGTTAACCGCTTCTTATTTTATCCACTATTTATACTTCCTCTTCTTCCAATTTATAAATACGCAAGTTCATTTGAAGACGATACGGTCTTAGTGATATTTGGCTTTTATCTCATCTTTTATACTATTTTAAGTATTGTCTTAATTGGCATCATACAACAAGTTTCTACCAGAAGATGGTCTGATAAGGAATTCAGGGCATTAAAAGCAGACCAAATCACCTTCCCGTTGATCTTAGTTCAACTGATTAACAGTTTTTCACACTTTATAATCTTCTATTCCCTCTTAAAAATCATAACTTTATAATCTCTGAAAAACAATATATACTGTTATTCAGCATTTATAAAAAAAACGACGTTATGAAAAAATTAAAAATTACTCTGTTGGCCATGCTTAGTATAGTTTTGGTAAACAACACTTATGCACAGGATTTAAGAGAAGGTTTTCACTTTGGATTAAAAGCAGGTGCTAACATGTCAAACATTTGGGATAGAGAAGCACAAAACTTCACTTCCGATCCACTGATTGGTTTTGCTGGTGGTGGATTTGTTGTTATTCCTTTGGGAAAATTTCTTGCTATCCAACCAGAGATTATGTTTTCTCAAAAAGGATTTAGAGGTAGTGGAAAGGTATTGGGTATTGATTATGAAATGCAAAGAAGAACAAACTTCTTAGAATTTCCAATCTTATTAGCTGTTCGTCCCTTTCCTTTCTTAAGCATAGTAGCCGGACCTCAGTTTAGCTTTTTATTAAGTCAAAAAGACGACATTACTGTAGGTGGTGTTTCAGCTTCGGAAACAGAAAAATTCGAAAATAACAACTGGAGAAAGAATCAATTAGGAATGCATTTAGGTCTGGACATAAACGTGAAACACTTTGTGATTTCTCCACGTGCAGCGATTGACTTCTTAGACAACAACGGAGACGGAACTTCTTCTGACCCGAATTACAAGAATTTTTACGTACAATTAACTATAGGATACAAATTTTAATTGACAGTTGATGATGGGCAATTAAGGTTGGCAATGGATAATTGTCAATTATCACTTGTCCATTGTCAATTATAAATTATCTGTTATCTTCGTAGCTCATATTTTTTGTTCATGTCAATTTCAGTTAAACATCTTACAAAGTTTTACGGCGAACAAGCTGCTGTAAACAACATCTCTTTTGAAGCGAAAAAAGGTGAAATACTAGGCTTTTTAGGTCCAAACGGAGCTGGGAAATCTACTACGATGAAAATCATCACCACTTTTATTCCAGCAACAGAGGGGACAGTAGAAGTATGCGGTCTTGATATCAAAAAGAATTCTCTAGAAGTTCGTAAAAAAATTGGTTATTTACCCGAACATAATCCTATCTATTTGAACATGTACGTAAAGGAATACCTTCATTTTGTAGGTAGTATTTACGGCATTAAAAACATCAAGGAAAGAGTTCAAGAAGTAATTGAACTCGTTGGCTTGCAAAAAGAGCAACACAAGGTGATAGAGACTCTTTCAAAAGGGTACAGACAAAGAGTTGGACTGGCGCAAGCAATTATTCACGATCCAGAAGTATTAATTTTGGATGAACCTACTTCAGGGTTAGACCCCAATCAATTGGTTGAAATTCGTGAATTAATTAGAAAAATTGGAAAAGAAAAAACGGTGATGCTTTCTACGCACATCATGCAAGAGGTAGAAGCGATATGTGATAGAGTTATCATAATTGACAATGGGAAATTAGTAGCAGACGGTAAGCCGAGCGAACTACAGTTAGACCAAAGGAGTCAGGTTATATATGTTGAATTTGAAGGAAAAGTAGCTAAGAATCGCTTGTCGAGTATCTCTCAAGTTTCTCAAATAGAAAAAGTAAATGAGAGTACCTTCTTAATTCGCTCAAATGCAACAGTAGATTTAAGAAAAACCATTGCCAATTGGGCACAGAAAGAAGATTTATTGATTTTAACAATTCGTAGAGAAGAGAAATCTTTAGAAGAAGTCTTTAAAGAATACACTACCAAATAAACTTATTTTAGATGAAAGTAGCAGGATTTACCTTTGTAAGAAATGGTATAAAATATGACTATCCTATTGTAGAGGCAATAAAATCAATCTTACCAATTTGCGACTTATTAGTGGTTGCTGTTGGCGACTCTGAAGATGATACATTGACCCTTATTCAGTCCATTGACAGCGACAAAATCAAAATTATCGAGACAGTTTGGGACGATTCTTTACGAGAAGGAGGCGCTGTTTTGGCAGTTGAAACCAACAAGGCATTTCAAGCTATTCCAGACGAGTATGATTGGGCTTTTTACATTCAAGGCGATGAGGTAGTTCATGAAGAACATTTACCTATCATCAAAGAAGCGATGGAAAAGCAGTTAAACAGACCAGAAATCGATGGTTTACTTTTCAATTACCGTCACTTTTTCGGTTCTTATGACTATATAGGAAATTCACTGCGTTGGTATCCACATGAAATTAGGGTTATTAAGAATAATAAATCTATCTACTCATATAAGGATGCACAAGGTTTTAGAAAGGGAGACAATGAAAAACTAAATGTAGTGGCTATTCCAGCCTATATGCACCATTATGGATGGGTAAAAGACCCACGCGTTATGCAAGCCAAGCAAGAAACTTTCAACAAGTTATGGCACGACGACAATTGGATGGAAGAAAACATTGATAAAGTAGAAGAGTTCGACTATTTTAAGAATATTGATTCTCTTGAAAAGTTTACAGGAACGCATCCGAAAGTAATGCAAGACAGAATTGAAAAATTAAATTGGAAGTTCGACTACGACATCAGTTTTAACAAGACGATGAAAAAGCATAAGATTAAAAATCTATTGAAGAAAATAGGGATTGATACTTCGTATAGAAATTACATCCTTAAAAAATAAGCGTGTGCTATTAATTCAGCCAGTGTTAATTCGTACAATAAACCGCTGTAACTACTGCACCATAAAGCAATGAAGTAAGTTGAAAACCTATTGTAGAGTTTGAAAATTTAGTTATTTATAAACTATAAAAAATCTATCTAAAAGTTTTGTAAATTAACATATATTTTGTATTTTAGACGAAATTTACAATTTAGAAGGACGATTGATTGAGGTAATTGATACAAATACAAACAATTCAATGGTAACCATAAATGTTTCTACCTTCTCTCACGGGGTTTATCTTTTAAGGGTGAATGATAAGGAGCGGTCGATTACGAAGAAGTTTATTAAAGATTAGTATGATGTATAAATATATTATTGTTAGTATAATATTCTTGGTATCGTATTATAATACTGCACAAGACAATTATCCGAAAATATCTGTTGAATTGGGTTATAACTACCAGCGCACTGACATGACTAAATTTAATCATCATCTAGATTTAATTAAAACTGATGTTTTTAAATTAGATGATCGGCTTGATTATGTAAATAACTTTAAACTGGCAATAAAAGTAAAACCCATATCATTATTTGATTTTGGTGTGTATTTTGGTAATCAACAAATAACCGTGGAACGGTTTCCAATTCAAAAAAAACTTAATCCTGATCTTACAACCACAGATGTACTAGGGTATCATAAAAACAAAATCACTTCATTGGATATTGGATTTGCTTCTACTCTTTATTTAGATCATTTTTTCAAGAATGATAATAGAATATTAGAGAAAATTTATTTCGGTTTAGATATTCAAGTAGGGATAGGATTTTCCAAGTATTATTCGGAAACTCATTACAATACATTTTTTCCAACAAGCGTAGGCTCTGCTATTAGAAAAGCCGATGGTTTTCAAGGTCAAGTTGGACTGAGTTTTGAATATTCCTTTTTTAAAGTTCCGTTCATAACTGCTCTTGGCGTAAGATTGGGGTATCAATTCTATAATACTTCTTCCTTAGAAGATAGATTTGGCATAAAATGGGGTGATTCTAATTATGAATGGACTTCGGCAGATGAAGAAATAAACCTAGATTTTTCAGGCATTTATTATGGTGTATATTTAAAAATAGGGAAATAATGAAAGCATTATTTATTATATTAGTTATAGCTTTATCTTCTCTATCCTTTGGACAAGAAGCAAAAACTTTTTCATTTGATTTAGGTTATGGAATAAATGGGTACAACATGAACAGTATTAATGATTTTTATATTGATTCATTTGCAGCAACACCTAAAAACGACTATTTACGGGAGTATGTTAAGAATGGGCAGTCTTTTAGATTAGGAGTTAACTACATTCCAATTTCTTGGATAGATGTTGGGTTTTATGGCGGATACCAGTTTTCAAGTTTGACCTCTGCCCCTTGGAAAGATTATTATGATAGTGATTTAGGAAAAACTGTGTATAATAAAAGTGATTTTGAATTAAGAACAGAAGCGATAAGCGTAGGAATTAACAGTACTTTGTATTTGAGCGAATTAATTAATTTAAAAGATACTGTTCCAAACAGATTTCATTATGGTATTGAATTAAATGGGGGTATTTCTTTTTCTAAAATTTCTATATTTCATTCAATCAAAACTTTTATGGCGTTTCACCGAAATGATATTTACACCAGTCAAAATTTCCACGGTCAACTCGGCTTAAAAATAGAATACGACTTCACCCAACAACCTATTTTTACAACTTTAGGTTTGCGGGCTGGTTATCAATTTCTAAAAACTGGAACTGTACGTGATGCCGCAGGACAGGAATGGTTAGTAAATGATAAATACCCAATCAATCTAGACTTTTCAGGGTTTTACTTTGGGGTATATTTAAAAATTGGAAAATAAAAACAAACGATTATGAAAAACGGGAAGTATTTAATTATAGTAATGGCATTTATAGCTAGTAGTTTTATGAATCTTTCTGCACAAAGCGTGTCGATTGAGATAAGACCGAGTGAACCAACTATAGAGGATGATATTTATTTAATAACTGATGTGTTTTTTCTGGGGGTAACTCCCAGAGATACGATGATTTTGTCGTGGCAAGGTAGCACGCTGATAATAGATTTGTATCATTCCGGAGGAGGTCAAGCTATGCCATACACTGATATTGATTCTGTTTTGATTAGCCCGCTTAATGTAGGTACGTACTCTGTTATTGCTAGGCTATATGAAGGTGGTCTTGCTGATGCAGATACAATTACTTTTAGAGTTGAAGAGTATTTGTCGGTTGTTAAAGAAAAATCATTAGAACCTGAAGTTGTTTTGTTCCCTAACCCAACGAATGAAGAAATAACGGTAGATTTCGGTAATTTCTTTACTAATCCTAAAATAGAAATTTACAATTTAGAAGGACGATTGATTGAGGTAATTGATACAAATACAAACAATTCAATGGTAACCATAGATGTTTCTACCTTCTCTCACGGGGTTTATCTTTTAAGGGTGAATGATAAGGAGCGGTCGATTACGAAGAAGTTTATTAAAAAGAGAAGTAACTAGTCAGCCAGAATCACAAAACCGTTGAAACGTTTCGCAATATCCGAAATCACTAACGTAAGAAAGGCATTACTCAAGTAGCATTAGACAGCTATCAATTAAGCGGTCTATCTTATTAGATTTACAAATCCATTCACATATACCACATTCGATGAATCGTACTCTGTAAATTGAATTTTCCAGAAATAGCTACCGTCCGGTGCTACTTTTCCGTTATACGTTCCATCCCATCCTATTGCTGGATCAAATGTTTCAAATATACGTTCACCCCAACGGTTATAGATTTGCATATTGTAGTTGTACTTGTCAATTCCAACGGTCATAACCGGTAAGAAAACCGTGTTAAACTCATCATCGTTTGGTGTAAATGTATTCGGAACATAAAACAATGTTTGATCTTTAACTGGCACCAATTTGATAATAGAATCAACACAACCTTTTTCGGAAGTTACAATTAATTTAACAGCATAGTTGGCTTCTTTACCAATTGGAAAATCAAAGCTAGGATGCACTTCCGTACTTTCACCAAAGGCTCCAAATGTCCATTCATTTTCATTATTCATTTCTGAATTATTCTGAAAATTAACATGCGGATCATCAGAAAAAATATGCGTTGGTTCAAAGGTGAAATTAGCAATCGGATCAGGGTTGATACAAATCATATCATTATGCGTAAACTGATTAACACATAAATTGTCTGTCGTCATTTTCAGAGAGATATCATAGCAAAAAACATTTTCAAAAGTATGAGAAAATTGAGGCGTATTGGCCACTGCTTGACCATTGACGTACCATTGATATTCTTTGTTCCCATTCACTTCTGTTAAATCATTAAATTCGACCGTTAAAGGACTACAGCCTTCGTATTTATCAGCTTCGAAAAGAATATTTGGAACTTCGCTTAAGTCGATGTGAGCAAATGAAGTGTCGTTTGGACAAGGCATTTCATTATAAACGACATATCGAAAATCATAAACATCTTTATCTAAATTTGATAAATGAAAGACACCGTTAGCAACATCCAAATACTGCTCATTAGTAGGGTTGATAGCCGACCAAACACCGAGGTGGTTGGTGGTTAGAAAATCGTTCAATATCAAATCCCCTTCGTTACATTCATGCAGTTGAATATCATTTCCTGCGTGCTTAAACGTTTTGATATCCAAGCTATAAAGAGCAGTGTCTGCTGGACAAAAGTCTGAAGTTAAAACATATTTCACCATCTGAACACCAGATAGTTGAGCTATATTGAAGTTTCCATTTACAATTTCAACATCATTTTGATTGTACCAAGCACCATTCAAATCAATCGCTGGATCAGCAATCAAATCATATAAATTTATCTGATTATCGGTATTACAAAACTCAAGTTCTTGGTCTGCTCCTGCATTTGGCGGTTCATGAAAAGTCACATCAAAAATTCTCTCTTCTCCACAATAGCCATCGTCGGAAACGTTAACAGAAAAAGTTCCTGTTGCAGTCACTCCAATTGTTTGCGTTGCACTACCATCTTCCCATTCAAAATCAAAACCAGGATTTTCTGCATCCAAAACAAGCGTTTCACCTTCACAAGCATTATAAGCTGTAGGCAAAGTAAACGTAGGATTAGAATTATAAGTTATGGTAATATCATCAGAAAAGACACAAATAGGTGAGAATGAAATATCATCAATTGCGAAATCGTTTCCTCCTCCAGAGGTGTTTAAATTTACGATACAAATCGTTGCGGAAGAATTGGTCCCAGAATTCCAAGTTTCAAAGAATTGTTGCCAGTTACAGCCGTTTACAGAAGTTGTAAATACATCTCCTAGAGGAATTCCGTTGATTGAAAACTGTAACTGCGCTACGTTCAATTCAAACAAAGCATTGGTAATCCATGTACTGAATTCATAGTCGGTATTCGGTTCAACAGTTATGGTTTGACACCAAACGTTTGTTCCTGGTGTATTGGCCCCGTTTACAACCAACATATTTCCTCCACCACCAGTGTGGTCTTGACAGAAACTAAAATTATTATGCAAGTTGCTTGGAGAGGTTCCTATTCCGTAAGTTCCCTCATTTGATAAAGGTCCCCAAGTACCTCCGGTCCCTAAAGTATAATCCGTGTTAAAAGCAGTGTTTCCTTGAGAAAAATCACCATTTACTACGATATTATTTGCAAGATATTTAACTTCTACTGAATAGGTTCCAGGATTGTTGAGGGTTCTCGTAAAAGCATGTGAACCATTTTCCCAAGTTAGTTCATCTACCAAGTTTTGTAAATTTGTAAAGTTGAACTGTAAGTTATCCGATGGACATAGAATCGTATCGTTTCCTAAACTAATAGGCTGAAATTGCGTACATTGACCGTATATGTTCTGTGAAAATAAAAGAATAATAAAAACAATATGCTGGTATTGAAATCTCATAATTTAATTAAAAATTTGGCGCAAATATACCGAGAATAAACTGAATGTTATAAAATATAGTAAATCGTTCATAACGGTAGCTCTCTTGCATAAGAATATAACGTTTACAAACCGTTTAGGTTGTCTCTATTACCAGTTAGAGATTAAACTAAAATAAAAAAGCTGTCGAAAGACAGCTTTTTCCTTAAACGATATGCAATTACGCTTGCTCCCGTTTAGAAGCAAGAGCTTCTTTAATTTTATTTTCTAGTTCATCTTGTAATTCTTGATTATCAGCAATAATTTGCTTTACAGAATCTCTACCTTGTCCAAGTCGCGTTTCTCCATAAGAGAACCATGAACCGCTTTTCTTAATAATATCTAAGTCAACACCTATATCCAGAATCTCACCCGTTTTAGAAATTCCCATTCCATACATGATATCAAACTCTGCTGTTTTGAATGGTGGCGCCACTTTATTTTTAACCACTTTTACCTTGGTTCTATTTCCAATCACTGAATCTCCATCTTTAATCTGACTAGATCTACGGATATCCACTCTGACAGAAGCATAGAATTTCAATGCATTCCCTCCTGTTGTAGTTTCTGGATTTCCGAACATAACTCCAATTTTCTCACGTAATTGGTTAATGAAAATTGTACATGTTCCTGTTTTATTGATTGAACCAGTCAACTTACGCAATGCTTTAGACATCAGCCTAGCTTGCAAGCCCATTTGACTGTCTCCCATTTCTCCTTCAATCTCCGCTTTTGGAGTTAAAGCCGCCACAGAGTCAACAATCAGTAAGTCGATAGCACCTGAACGAATTAAGTTATCCGCAATTTCTAATGCTTGCTCACCGTTATCTGGTTGAGAAATAATTAAATCACTTGTGTTTACACCTAATTTTCTTGCATAAAATTGGTCGAAAGCATGCTCCGCGTCAATAATCGCAGCAATACCTCCTTGTTTTTGTACCTCGGCAATTGCATGAATTGCTAAGGTTGTTTTTCCTGATGATTCAGGACCGTATATTTCAATTACTCTTCCTTTTGGATAACCACCAACGCCCAATGCTAAGTCTAAGGTAACAGAACCCGATGGAATTACTTCCATATCTTCGATTGCTCCATCTCCTAGTTTCATTACTGAACCTTTACCATAAGTTTTATCCAACTTTTCCATTGTTAACTGTAGCGCTTTTAATTTCGCTTCATCTACTTTTACTTTTTCTGCCATATCGTTTTCGTTTAAGTTTAAAAAAATTTATAATTGCATATTATATTTTCGATTTCTGACCCTGCTGAATCATTGATCTGTGACAAAGATAAGTTGTCGGTGTGACAAATCGTGTCACACTACTTCCAAAGTTCTAAAATTTCTTCAGAATGTGCTTTTGTTTTTGGTTTAGTGATGATATCAAAGACATTTCCTTCTTCATCGATTAAGAAAGTCGTTCGATGAACACCATCATACGTTTTCCCCATAAACTGTTTCGGTCCCCATACACTATATTCATTCATGATAGTTTTATCAACATCCGCTATTAATGGAAAAGGAAGTTCATACTTTTCAATAAAGCGCTGGTGGCGAGCTTCATCATCTGGACTAACACCAATAACAACAAAGCCTTCTTTTAATAACATATCGTGATTATCTCTCAAATTACAAGCTTGATTCGTGCATCCTGGAGTCATATCTTTAGGGTAGAAATATAAAATAACCTTCTTACCTTTGTAATCAACTAAAGAGATTTCTTCCCCGTTTTGATCTTTTCCAACAAACATTGGAGCCTTATCACCTTTCTTTAATTTTATCATTTTGATATTAATTTAAACATTGTTTTGACAATAATTTAATCAAAGATAAAGAAGTATTTGTAAATAAAAAACTTTTCTTAAACTTTTATAGTCAATAATCTAGAATTCAAATACTAAAGTTCATCCAATTTGAGCGTTAACAACTATAAGATAGAAGGCTGACCGAAAGAGCTCCGCAAAAAATCTTTTATATTTCCGCTCTTAATTTTCATCTAATGAACTATCTTTGTCTTATGGGTTCAATACGTCAACAAAAAATCGAAAAAGTAATTCAAGAAGAAATTGCTATTGTTTTACAAAGAAATGCACGAGAAATCTGCTTGGGTGCGATGGTTTCTGTAACAACAGTTAGGATTACGCAAGACTTAAGCTTGGCTCGTTGTTACCTGAGCATCTTTGCTGGACCGCCGAAAGAAGAAGTTTTGGCAAACATCGAAGCAAACAAAGGAAGGATTCGTGGAGAAGTTGGAAAAAGACTAAAAACGATGAGAAAACTTCCGAGTTTGGCTTTTTTCATCGACGATTCTTTGGATTATGCAATGAAAATCGAGGAATTGCTTAAAAAGTAAGCCATGAATGTAGCTCGCTTCATAGCTCGGAGATACTTTAAAGCAAAAACATCGCTCAATGTCATCAACCTCATCTCTAAGATAAGCGTTGGCGGAATTGCGATTTCTGTAGCCGCTTTGGTGATATTACTCTCTGCTTTTAATGGAATTGAGCAAATGGTTATAAAACTATACTCCGACTTTGATTCATCGCTTACAATTCGTTCTGCTAAAGCAAAGACGTTTAACCAAAATTTTCTAGAAATTGAAAATATAACGCAGGTTAAAGGAGTAATCAATTTATCTCGCGCCATTGAAGAAGTGGTAATTCTAAAACATGAAGATAAATGGGTGCATGCCAAAATGATTGGTGTGGATACTACATTTTTAAGCATGACAAAGATGAAGCATCATCTTGTAGATGGAGAAGCTTTACTTTATCGTGTGGATGAACCACAGGCGATATTCGGGGCTGTTTTACTAGATAAACTGGGTGGATATATTCCCGTTTCAGAACACCTGCGAGAACAAATTATTTTTAATGCGCCTTTGAGAGAAGGAAAAATTAGACCTGGAAAAACACCTTTAAATGTTCGCGCGGTAGATGTTTCTGCCAGAATGAACTTCAATAGAGAGGTTAACGCAGAGAGTGTTGTTGTTCCATATGAACTAGCACAGGAATTATTGGAATACAATGAAGATATTTCGGCTATTTACTTAGAAGTAAATGAAAAAGTCAATTTAAACAAGGTTAAAAAAGAAGTTCAAGCGCTTGTAGGTGCTGACTTTGAAGTTAAAACGCACTTAGAGAAAAACGAACTGATTTTTAAAACTAGTCAGTCTGAAAGATTGATTATCTACTTTATTCTCGTGTTTATTTTCATCTTAGCTTCTTTCAACTTGATTGCTTCGATTGTGATGTTATTCGTAGAAAAGAAAAATGATGTTGCAACTTTAATTAGCATTGGAGCAGACAAAAACACGATTAGAAACATCTTCTTTTATGAAGGTTTACTGATTGTTGCAAGAGGTGCTATTATCGGTTTATTTATAGGTTACATCGTTACCTTCTCACAAATACAATTTGGACTTGTAGCGATGCCGAGTGTACCGGGAGAAAGTTTCCCAATGTTTGCAACTTGGACGGATGCCACTTTAATACTCTTTACAGTTGGTCTTTTAGGTGCAGTTATCTCTTACTTCCCAACGAATGTATTAATGAAAAGATTGTATCTTTAATTGATTTTATTCGAATCGTTTATGTTTTGAAACGCGTTCCCTTTAAGAATGACTGTTGTTTAAAGAAAGGCAAATATTCCATGGAAACTATCTCTTAGGTGAAAACTTTGTATCACCCTTTGTCCCTTCAATCACCTGCTCTCCATTTTCAAATTTCATTTCACGCTTTACCTTACCATTCTTATCATAAATCAGAGTTTTCCCATGCTTTACCCCATCTTTATACTCCGCTGAAGTAATCATTTTGTTACCTAAGAACTCATAAGTTTCCATTTTACCATTCAACTTACCATCCTTATAGTTGGCAATTACTGCTGGCAATAATC
Organism: Brumimicrobium sp.; assembly: GCA_035497735.1. GTDB lineage: Bacteria > Bacteroidota > Bacteroidia > Flavobacteriales_D > Crocinitomicaceae > Brumimicrobium. The sequence continues at coordinate 72,507 of DATJCX010000016.1, forward strand.
CTCCTGGATGATACGTAATCCATTTACCTGTTTTCTTATCGTTTTTATATTTCCCTTCCTCGATTTTCTTAAAGTCCTTTTGAGAATAAGTAACTGACTTACCATGTAGTGCACTCACTTTGGAAGAACGACCTTTTAAAGACCCTTTATCCACTTTATTCTTCTTAATCATCACTTTGTATGTGTCGATATCACTAACCTGTCCATTCGCAAAGAAAGCCATCCATTCGCCTGTCTTATAACCTGCGCTGTACTTTCCTTTTAACAAAGGTGTGCCATTGTCATAGAAAGAAGTCCATTCTCCGTCCAACTGACCATCTTTAAAGGTTGAATGATTTTTTAAACGACCATTTTCCCAATAGTTTTTCCATTCTCCTTCTTCCTTATCGTCTTTATAATCCCCTTCCATTAATAAAGTTCCGCTTTCATACCAAGTTTTCCAAGGTCCGTCCTTTTTGTCATCCTTAAAATTCCCTTCTTTAAACTTCTTACCCATACTATAGTAGTAAGACCATTTCCCGTCTTTTTTACCGTCTTTAAATTTCGCACGATAAGAAACTTTCCCGTCAGGATAGTTGTAAATCCATGAACCATGTTGAAGACCATTCTTGAAGTTTCCTTCCATATCAACAACTCCTGTATTGGTGAACCAAGTCCATTTCCCAACTTTCATTCCCGCTTGGTATTCTCCTTGCACACGGATTTGCTCATTGTCGTAATAGTTGATATAACTTCCATCTAAAAGTCCTTCTTTATAGTGTGCAACTTTTTCTAGGTCGCCACTAATAAAGTAATACTCCCATTTTCCTTCTGGTTTATTATTCTTAAAAGCTCCTTTTAAGGTATAATAACCATAAACAGATGCTTCTTCAAAATCGCCATGTTTTAAACCATCTTTGTAATTATACCAAGACTTTAATAAACCATTTCCGTAGTAATCTACCATTTCTCCATTTCCATTTTTCACGATATGAGAATGAAGAGAGTCTGCAGCATAAAATTCCCAAATGTAAGATACACCGTCCTTAATTTCTTCAATGGATTTCAATGCACCATCAGAATAGAAATAACGCCAAAAGCCAATAGGTTCTCCTAGTTTATAGGTTCCTGACTCTAGGGTATCTCCCAGCGTACTGAAAGAAACATAAATACTGTCTTGTACGTTATTTTTAAAAAAACCCATGTTCTTTACGCGATTTCCAGAATAGTAAGTAGTAACTGCACCGTGCAGTTTATTTCTGTTGAATTGGCGTTCTTCAACCTTGTCGCCATTTAGGTTAAAATATGTCCATTGACCGTGTCTTTCCGAAGTTTCTCCTAACTCATCTGAATAGTAATATCCTGTACTTTCCACTTTTGTTTTAGTACCTGGATCAAAGTAAAAGAATTGCTTTTTTGATAAGTTCTTATCTTTTGATTGCTGTGCATACGTGCTCAAGCTGAACAAGAAAAGAAAAAGGAAAAGGACTGTTTTTTGCATAATTTAAACTCTTATTATATAACTAAAGACACTGTTATTGGTTACATTACCTAAACAACAATACTATACTATTGATTAAAAGAAAAGTTCCAAAAGCCATTAAGATAGTTCCTGTTATTCTATTCAAAGAAGACAAGAAATTCACTGTTATAAAAGGTCTCAATCGCTTTGCGCCAAATATTTTAATGACATCAATTGTGAAAAATGTTCCAAGAACAACGCCTAAAAACAGGAAAATTTCAAAGGCCGATAAAGCTTCTTTATGACCAGAATGGCCAAAAGCCATCACAGAAAACCAGTAGAATACGACCAAGGGATTCGCAAGATTTAATAAAAGTCCTTTGATAAAATGGATCCAATAATCCTTGGTGTTCTCTGTACCCTCGAACTTAGGGTTTTTCATTTTCACTTTATCAACTTTAGAAACCACCCGAAAGAAAGTGAAGTATCCATAGATAATAAATAATATCCCGCCAATTGCTCGGATTATGGCATTGTCATCACCGTAGGAAAGTTCCTCTACCTGCTGAATAAATACGTAAGCAATAACAATGTAAATCACATCTGCTATTAACACGCCTGCATCAAAAGCAAGAGCAGCTCTAATACCTTTTTTGATACTTGTTTCTAAAAGCACAAAGAAGGCAGGTCCAAGCATGACGCTAAGTATTAAACCTGTAACTATTGCTTTTAAAATCAAATTCTCCACCGTAAATACTCCTGATTAATCGTTTAACTTTAGAACAGCAAGGAATGCTTCTTGAGGAACTTCAACCTTTCCAATTTGACGCATTTTCTTTTTTCCTTCCTTCTGTTTTTCTAATAATTTTCTTTTTCTGGAAATATCCCCACCATAACATTTAGCGGTAACGTCCTTACGTAAAGCCTTAATCGTTTCACGAGCAATTACCTTCGCTCCGATACTAGCTTGAATAGGAATTTCGAATTGTTGACGTGGAATCAATTCTTTTAATTTTAAACAGATTTTTTTTCCTAAATCGTAAGCATTACTTCTGTGAATTAACGCAGAAAGCGCATCTACTTGTTGGTGATTTAGTAAGATATCTAACTTAATTAAATCTGATGTTCTATATCCAATTGGATTGTAGTCAAAAGAAGCATAACCTCTAGAAACTGATTTTAATCTATCATAGAAGTCGAATACAATCTCCGCCAAAGGCATATCAAATGTAATTTCAACTCTATCTTGCGTCAGGTAAATTTGATTTCTTAACTCTCCACGTTTTTCAACACAAAGCGTCATAATCTGACCAACATATTCTGATTTCGTAATCACTTGCGCTTTGATATACGGCTCTTCAATTGTAGAAATTGTCGAAGGGTCAGGTAATTCTGAAGGGTTGTTAATGATTATTTGATGATCTGGTTCTCTTAAGGTATAACAGTAGTAAGAAACGTTTGGAACAGTTGTAATTACCGACATTCCAAATTCACGTTCCAATCTTTCTTGAACGATTTCCATGTGCAACATTCCTAAGAATCCACATCGGAAACCAAAACCTAGCGCCGCCGAAGACTCCGGCTCATACACAAGAGAAGAGTCGTTTAATTGCAACTTTTCCATTGCATACCTCAAGTCTTCAAACTCGTTAGAATCTGTTGGATAAATTCCTGCGAAAACCATAGGTTTCACATCTTCGAAACCTTGAACAGCTTCTTTACAAGGATTGGCAACTGTCGTAATCGTGTCTCCTACTTTTACTTCCTTTGCTTCTTTAATACCTGAAACAATGTAACCAACATCCCCAGCAGAAACCTTTGCTTTTGGCAACAAATCCATTTTAAGCACACCAATTTCCTCAGCATAGTAGGTTTCACCTGTATTTACGAATTTTACTTTATCGCCTTTTTTCAAACTACCATTCATAATACGGTAGTAAGCAATAATTCCACGGAAGGTATTAAAAACCGAGTCGAAAATCATCGCTTGAAGTGGTCCATCAGGCTCTCCTTTTGGTGCTGGAACTCTTTTGATAACCGCCTCTAAAATTTTATCTACGCCAAAACCTGTTTTTCCTGAAGCAGGAATAATATCCGAAGGATCACAACCAATTAATTCTACAATTTCTTCTGTTACTACTTCAGGCTCTGCACTTGGCAAGTCCATTTTATTAAGAACTGGTATAATTACCAAATCATTTTCTAATGCTAAATATAAGTTTGAAATCGTTTGAGCCTCAATTCCTTGAGTTGCATCAACAATCAATAAAGCTCCTTCACACGCAGCGATAGAACGAGAAACTTCATAAGAGAAGTCAACGTGTCCTGGTGTATCAATTAAGTTAATCGTATAATCCTCTCCCTCAAACGTATAATCCATTTGGATCGCCTTACTTTTAATCGTAATTCCACGTTCTCTTTCCAAATCCATGTCATCTAACGCACGATTCTCCATTTGTCTTTCGGAAATGGTGTTTGTTGCTTGTAACAACCTGTCTGCCAAGGTACTTTTACCGTGGTCAATGTGCGCAATAATGCAAAAATTACGGATATTTTTCATTTATTTTATGTGCTAAAATTTTAAATGCTTTTGTACAGCATATACAACCTACAAAGTTAATGGAAATAACCGAAAAATAACTCATTTAAGACTAAATGTTTGGGTGAAGGTCTCAACTATAACCCAAGGCCTTATTTCCGCTACTCGTTTTTATAAGCATGTCTCGAAAGTTGATTAAAAACTTCGCTCATGATTACACTCACCTATTTTTTCCAAAAATTTAATAACTCTTCCATCGTTTCAAACTGTGCATCGGCAACCATTAATTTCGGTTCAGGATGGTGCGTTTTCTCTGGAATACAAACAACTGTCATACGCGCTGCCTTACCTGAAATAATTCCATTAAGAGAATCTTCAATCACCAAACACTTCTTTGGCGAGACATTCAACTTATTTGCAACATGCAGATAAACAGCTGGATGTGGCTTACCAAACTCCTCATGTTCGGCAGAATATGTGTAATCAAAAGCAGCGGCAACGCCCAATTCATTTAAGACTGTTTCTATTAGAATTGTATAGGAAGAGGTGGCTAATCCAATTTTTATTTTTCGACTTTTCAAAAACTCCAAGGTATCCAAAACACCTGGTAATGGGTCTCCATTTTCTTGAATTAACTGCACCATTCTTTGAACGATTTTCTGTTCTGTGGCTTCCCAAGTTTCTCCGACATATTGTTTATAGTCAAACCAAAAACGTATTACCTCATCGATACGCAAGCCGACAGTTTTTTGAAAATCTTTTCGCGTTAAATTAAAACCAATTTCATGAAAAACATCTTCCATCGCGATTTTCCAAAGAGGCTCAGAGTCGATCAACACTCCATCCATGTCAAAAATTACTGCTTCGAAATTTTCAATATCTGCTTTTATCATTTTTTATTCGTTTTTAAAACATTTCCACTCGATTTGAGGTGGATTTTCTCAAAATTACTGTTTTTTTTAGCAATCCAAGTTAATACCGTCACTTGACAGTCCATTCAGTGACATTAATTACGGTTTACGATTAAAATTTTCTTAAATTTGTTGTGATAAATTATGGTAAATGGCAAAAACAAGCGGTAAAATTTTACTTATTGAAGACGAAAAGAGTTTAAGCGAAGTAGTTCAACTCAATCTTCAAATGGATGGCTTCGAAGTAACAACTATCGACAATGGTAGAGTTGCTGTTGATTATGCTTCAAACGTTGCTGAATACGATTTGGTAATTTTGGACGTTATGCTTCCGGAAGTTAGCGGGTGGAGTATTTGTGATGTTTACAAAAAACATTCTCCTACCACTCCTATTCTCTTCTTGTCTGCGAAAGGTTCTACTTCTGACAGAATTCATGGATTGAAGTTGGGAGCTGATGATTTTTTACCCAAGCCTTTTGATTTAGAGGAATTATTGCTTCGTGTTCAAATTTTGATTCAACGAAAACAAGGTGCTTCAAATAAGACAAATCTTTTAACGATAGGAGAACTGGAAGTTAATCTCACCACTTACGAAGTAAGAAAAGGAGACGAAATGGTTGTTGAATTGACGAAAAGAGAAATTGAACTTCTTCAATTATTCCATGAAAAAGAAGGAGAGGTTGTTTCTAGAGAATACATTCTTAATCAGTTATGGGGGAAAGATTCTTCTACAACTACAAGAACAATTGACAACTATATTTTGTCTTATAGAAAGCTATTTGAAAAGAACGCAAAAGACCCAGAGTACTTTCACAGTATCCGTGGGGTTGGTTATAAATTTACAAACAACTAAGCGAAACATTTTTTAATGAGAGAAGAAAAACAACTTAGGTACGATAAGGCATATTTGAAGATGGCCACTACTTGGTCAGAATTATCACATTGCACGAGAAAACAAGTTGGGGCTTTAATTGTTAAGGATGGTATAATTATTTCTGACGGATATAATGGAACGCCATCCGGATTTGACAATTGTTGTGAAGACGATGATAATAAAACTCATTGGTATGTCTTACATGCAGAGGCAAACGCAATTCTGAAACTTGCAAAATCCACACAAGCTGGAGCAGGTTCTACCTTGTATTTAACGCATTCTCCTTGTAAAGAATGTAGCAAACTAGTGCTACAAGCAGGTATCAAACGAGTGGTTTATACTGAAGACTACAAAGACATTTCTGGTATTGGTTTCTTACAAAAGGCAGGAATTGAAGTAACGCAAATAAAAGATATTTAATGAATAATTACAACAAAGCTGCCATCCCTTTAATCGCCATTGCACTGGTTGTGTTTGGCTTATTTTTAGGAATATTCCTAGCAAAAAACAAGGGTGGAAATCTTCAATCAATCAGAAGTGCTGGAAATTACAACCAAAAGTTGACCGACATTATTGATGTTATCGACCAAGAATACGTTGATAGTGTTGATAAAAAGATACTTTTTGAAAAGGCTATTACGAGTTTACTTCATGATTTAGATCCACATTCCAACTATATCGCGGCGGAAGACTTAGCTGAAATGAGTGAAAGTATTCAAGGTCGATTTGGTGGTGTTGGAATTAGATTTACTATTTATGACGATACATTAAATGTTGTAAACGTTGTAGAAAATTCTCCTGCTTTTAGAGAGGGTATTCAGAAGTTTGACCAAATAATAGTAGTTGACGGAGAACCTATAGCGAACGTAAAACTAACCAATGACAAGGTTAGAAAAATGCTTAAAGGAGAAGAAGGAACCCCTGTTGATGTAACAATTCTTCGTAAGGGAGAGACAATGGACAAGAGAATCATTAGAGGAAGTGTTCCAGTTGAATCGATTAGCGCTTACTATATGATAACCAAAGATATAGGTTACATCCGATTGGGTCAATTTAGTATGTTATCAGCCAATGAATTTTACAAAGCAGCTTTTGATCTTAAAAATCAAGGAATGAAAAAATTGCTCTTTGACTTACGTTACAACGGTGGAGGAGTATTGGGAAGTGCTGTTAGCATTTTAGAAACTTTATTAGATAAAGGAACACCGATTGTTTCTACGAAAGGGAAAAACAGTCCAGAAAGAGTTATTTATGCAGAAGGCAAACCATTCTTAAAAGATGTGGAAGTTGCTGTATTAATCAACAGTAGTTCAGCTTCGGCATCGGAAATCGTTGCAGGAGCAATTCAAGACAATGACAGAGGAATAATTTTGGGTCGTCGTTCATTCGGAAAAGGGTTGGTACAACAAGATATTGGTTTAAAAGACGGTAGTAATCTTCGTTTAACTGTTTCTAGATACTACACGCCAACTGGGAGAAGTATTCAAAAACCGTATGAGGGGAGTTATGAAGAGTATCTAATGGACGAGATGCAGCGATATGAAACGGGTGAATTATACGAAGTGGATAGTACTTTAATGGTGGACTCTTTGAAGTATGTAACACCGAAAGGAAAGGTCGTATATGGCGGTGGGGGAATCATGCCAGACATCTTTATTCCTATGGATACTTCTGGGAATTCTTTCTACTATAGAAAGTTGTTCTACGCCAATGCATTTAATGAATATGCGTACTACTTTGCGAGGTTCCACGATTTAGATAAATACGGAAGTGTTCAGAAATTTAATAGAGAATTTAAAGTCGTAGAACCATTGCTACAAAGTTTTTATGAATACGCAGAGAAAAACCTAAAAATCGTTTTCAACAAGGAACAAGCTGAAATGTCTAAGGAACTAATAGCAAGTAACTTAAAGGCTGAAATTGCCCGTCAAGGCTGGTTGGAACTAGGTGCTTATTATATTTATAATCAAAGAGATAAAGAGATCAAAAGAGCGATAGAAGAGCTAAACAAGATGGGTAATAAGTAAGTAGCGGAAGCGTTAAATTGGTCTTTCTCATAATCTTATATTTTATTAACCACATAGTTACATAGTCTTTTTTCTATGTAGCTATGTGGTTAGGTTAGTTGTTTAATCAATAACTAATTTCTTTTGCAATACGTGTCCATCTTCCTGTCTGATGACAACGATGTAAACGCCAGAAGTATAAGTACTTGTGTTTAAGCGCACTTCTCCTTTAGCAACGCTTAAGTTTTGCTTAAATAAGCTCTTACCTAATAAATCATATACTTCTAAAGAAGCATTAGAAGAAGTAAGTTCGTACTTAACTGTAGCTACGTCTTTAGCTGGGTTAGGA